>WHTZ01000084.1 GCA_009377495.1 Luteitalea sp. | reverse complement strand
ACACGCGCACGGTGGATTTCGAGCAGGACACGGTCGGTGAGGCGCCGAAAGGTTTTGCGTTGGGCCACACCGCCAAGGTCGGCGCTCCAGGCAAATGGGCCATTCAGGAGGAAGACGGCAACAAGTTTCTGGCCCAGCTCGACCCCGACCCGACGCGCTCGCGCTTCCCTGTCGCAGTGCTGGACGAGGTGCGTGCGGTCGATGTCGAGCTAAGCGTGCGCTTCAAGCCCCTCTCCGGCGAGGTGGACCAAGCAGCCGGGCTCGTCTGGCGCTTCCAAGACGAGGACAATTACTACATCGTCCGCGCGAACGCGTTAGAAGACAATGTCGTGCTCTACAAAGTGGAGAACGGCAAACGCACGGACCTGCCGCTCAAAGGTGAAGGGCGCACGTACGGTAAGGAGGCCGAGGTACCGTCCGGCGAGTGGAGCACGCTGCGTGTAGTCACCAACGGTCCGCTCTTCGCCGTGTACTTCAACGACAGTAAGCTGTACGAAGTCGAAGACACCACGTTCACCCAAGCCGGCGCGGTTGGCGTCTGGACCAAGGCCGACTCGGTTACCTATTTCGATGACCTCTCGGTCGCCACGCGGTAGCACGATGCTGTCCATACTTCACAGACACCTCAACCGCCCTGGCCTGGTAATGGCCGGCCTGTGGATAGCCGTTGCGGGCGCCGCCTGCCGGTCTGTTGACTCAGCGGGTGACTCAGAGCCAACAGTCACCGTGTACGTATCAACGGATCGTGTCTTTTCGGAGCCGGTGCTGCGGGAATACGAGCAACGCTCCGGCGTCCGCGTGAACGCCGTCTACGACACCGAAGAGACTAAGTCGACCGGTCTCGCCAATCGCCTGCTTGCGGAGCAGAACCGTCCGCGCGCCGACGTGTTCTGGTCGAACGAGCCGGTTCGCACGTTGGTGCTGAAGTCGCGCGGTGTCCTCGCCCCGTATCGCTCGCCGAGTGCACAGGGAATCCCAGATGCGCTCGTTGATCCGGAGAGCTACTGGACTGGCTTTTCGGCGCGTATGCGGGTGATCGTCTACAACACCACGCTCGTCGAGCCGGATGGCGCGCCGCAGTCCATTTTCGACCTCGCCGATCCGACGTGGAAGGGACAAGTGGCCATGGCCGACCCGCGCTTCGGCTCCACGTCGTTTCACGTCGCGGCGTTGTATACGCGCGTGGGCAACGCGAAGATGGACGACTTCTTCCGCAAGCTCAAGATGAATCAGGTCCGGGTGGTCGAGGGCAACTCCGTGGTGCGAGATCTGGTCGCGCGGGGTGAAGTAAAGGTGGGCCTGACAGACACCGACGATGTGAACGTGGCCATCGAGGATGGACAACCGGTCGCCATGGTGTTGCCGGACAAGGAAGGCCTCGGCGTCCCGATGATGCCAAACATGGTGTCGCTCATTGCGAACGCGCCGCATGCAGAGCAAGGACGGGCCCTCATCGACTACCTGCTTTCCTCGGACGTCGAGCAAATGCTTGCAGACTCCGAAGCGGTCCAAATACCGCTGCACGCCGGTGTGCCCGGACCGGAGAACATTCCGGCCATCGACAGCTTCAAGCCGATGACGCTCGACTACGCCGCGGCGGCCAGTCGCGTGGAGGATGCAACGATGCGCCTGGCGTCGATTCTCGAGCTGTAGCGCTCCCTTGGAACACCCGCTTGGTCTGGACGTGCACCATGACGATGCGAGGGCTGCAAGCGACCCAGGCGGCAGTCCTTGCACTGGCGGGCACGGCCTTTGCCGTGTGTTGCGTCCTCCCCTTGGCGTACATGGTGTGGCGCTCGCTGGCGAGTGCGCCGCAGGGTGGCGCTCCCGTCGTGGCGGCACTGTTGCTGGATGCGCGCCAACGCGAGCTGCTCGCCAACAGCACGCTACTTGGTGCCGGCACGGCGCTCGGTGCCACGTTGATCGGGGCGCCGCTGGGTGTGGCGCTCGCGCGTGTCGCGCTCCCCTTCAAAGGCGTGCTGCGCGTTGCGCTCATCGCCCCACTCCTGCTGCCGCCGTACGTCATGGGCTTGGCGTGGCTCTATCTCGGAGGCAGCGCCGGACTCGTGGCCCGGATGGTCGGCCGAGACGTGCTCTCGCCCTGGACCTACAGTCTGGCTGGCGCGACGTTCGTGCTCGCCCTCGTCTTCTTTCCGCTGTCCATGCTCGCCACCGAGGTGGCGTTACGGCGAGTCGACGGCCGTTCAGAAGAGGCCGCGCTCATGGTCGCCAGACCGGGTCGCGTGTTGTGGCGCATCACGCTCCCGCTCGCCGCACCGGCGATCACGGCCGCGGCTTTGCTCATCTTCGTCCTCGCGATCTCAGAGTTCGGTGTACCGGGCCTGCTTCGCGTTCGGGTGTTCACCACCGAGGTGTTCACGGCATTTGCCGCCCTGTACGACTTCAACCGCGCGACCATCCTCGCTCTCCCACTGCTCGTTGTGTCTGTGCTCGTCACGGCGGTTGCAGCCGTCTTGGTCGGCGAGCGATTGATTGTGACGCGCCGCGGTACTCGTGCCGGTCGGCCTGTCTCATTCGACGCCTGGCGGCGCTTCGCCATCGTTGCGAGCATGTGCGTGCTCCTGCTCGCGTTGGTCGTCCCGCTGGCAGTGCTGGCATACGAGGCGTCCGGCGTGCGGTCGTTCGCCGCGATCGTCCGAGGCTCACGTGAAGCCATTACGAACAGTCTCATGCTGGCCACCATCGGCGCCAGTCTGGTGGTTACGATCGCCGTGTGGCTTGGGTACACGCGTGCGCGGGTGAGCAGAGGTCTAGGCCGCATCGCCGATGTGTTGTGGGTTGTGCTCTTCGCCACGCCGAGCACCGTGATCGGCGTTGGCCTCATCGGCCTCTGGAACCAGCCGGGGATGGTCGGCGCCGTCTACGGAACAGACGCCATGCTAGTGCTGGCGTATCTCGCCCGGTTCGTCCCGGTTGCCGCGTTGGTGCTCGGGGCGAGCGTCCGGCATGTCCCCGCTTCTCACGAGGAAGCTGCCGCGGTTGGTGGGGCTGGGTGGCTGCGGGCCATGACGTTCATCGTCCTGCCCCAGATCCGGCTCGGCATACTCACCGCGTGGACCATTGCCTTCATCCTCGCGTTTGGCGAGCTGGGCGCCAGCATCCTCGTCGCGCCCCCCGGAGCAACCACCTTGCCGATCCGGATCTACACGATCATCGCCAACACGCCACCCGCGCAGGTGGCGGCGCTCGCGCTGCTCCAGTCAGCGGTCGTCTTCGTGCCTCTGGCCGCCCTCGGGCTCGGTGTCGCCGTGCGGGAGGTGCGATGAGCGTGCCGTTCGTCCGCGTGCGTGACGTCACGAAGCGCTACGGTACGCATACCGCGCTCATGGCTCTTTCACTCGACGTCGGCCTGGCCGAAAGCGTCGTCGTCCTGGGTCCAAGCGGATGCGGTAAGACCACATTGCTGCGCCTCCTCGCCGGCCTGGAGGTGCCCCATCAGGGCGAGATTTGGCTCGCTGGCCGGCAGGTCGCTGAGCCTGGACGGAACCTGGTGCCGCCGCACGAGCGCCGAATTGGGTTCGTGTTTCAGGACCTGGCGCTGTGGCCGCACCTGACCGTGCGCGAGCACCTCACGTTCGTCATGGGATCGGTCCGGGTGCCGAAGTCCCAAAGACCGCAACAGACACGAGAGACCCTGGGGCTCGTCCGGATCGAGCGGCTCGCGCATCGATACCCGCACGAGCTGTCTGGCGGCGAGCAACAGCGCGTCGCGCTGGCGCGTGCGCTGGTTGGGCGGCCGCGGCTGCTCCTGCTCGACGAGCCCTTCTCCAGCCTCGATCCCGACCTGCGCGCCACGCTGCGCAGCGAGCTTTCGCGTCTCCGGCGGGCGCTCGAGCTCACGATGATTTATGTGACACACGACCGCGAGGACGCCGCCGTGCTTGCGGACCGGATTGTGATGATGCGTGAGGGACAGATTCAGTCTATCGCCCAAGATAGTCGCCCAAGATAGTCATCGACACGATGAAGACATTCCTCCTATCAGCGTTCGCCAAGGCGGCTTCGTCGCCCGGTCACCATCGTGGACGGATCGTGACGGCACTCGTCACCTTCATGTGGGGGACGCTGGCCTGGGCAATGCTCGCCGCACCCGTGAGCGCTCAGGAGCGCTGTCGATTCCTGTGTGCGCCCAGCCTGAACGTCGAGCCAACGGTGACCTTCGCGAATCTGTTCAACCGGCACCGTGTGCACACTTCGGACGGCACGACCGAGACAGCGACGCGTGAGCCAGAGCTCGAGATCATCCTGGCTCTCGACATTCCGACGAGGCTGCCACGTCTTGGCTTCACCGTCGAAGCGATCTGGACGCCGTTCGGCAGCACGTCGGTCAACCCCTTCACCGGACAGACAGCATCCGACCTGGGTGTCAGCGACATTCGCGATAACCCCGTCGAGCTGGAATTCGAGGCCAATCTCACGTGGTTGCGGTCGGAACAGACCGCCGGATGGGTCAGCTCACACTTCGACATCGTGGATAAGTTCAGCCCTGCTGAACGACCGCAGGACACGAGCACCTACACGCACAAGCTCAATGTCGAGCTCGACACCGCCGTATCAGTATTCAACTGGTTGCCCGAGCCGCACTGGCTTCGTCACGTCGAAATCGAGGGCTCGCTCGACTACGTGGCGACCGGACTTCCCAGGACCGGTGATGTGTTCCCGTCCGGCGAGGTCCTCCTCGACGATGTGAGTGCCTGGTCGTTCTCACTCGTCTTTGTGATACCGGTCGCACCCGTGCCGTGAGCGGCGTGCTGTCGGTGGCGTGTCCGTGCTACGACTCGACCACGACCGCGGTCCCGCTCGCGCTAACCATCAACATGCTGCCGCCTTGCCCGACGGTCTCGTAGTCGAGGTCGACGCCAATGACAGCATTGGCACCGAGCCCGCGGGCTTGCTCCTGCATTTCCTGCAAGGCGAGGTCCTTCGCGCGGCGAAGCTCCTTTTCGTACGCCGCAGACCGTCCGCCGACAATGTCGCGGATGCCGGCAAAGAGGTCGCGGAAGATGTTCGCGCCAAGAATGGCCTCGCCCGTCACCACGCCGAGGTACGACTTCACCGGCCGTCCATCCAAGAGTGCAGTCGTCGTCACAATCACGTCAGTCCCCTGTCAATCGCCGATGGCAACCAGGTGTCCGCGCGTCCGGAAGTAGAGCCGGCCTTCGGAAATCGCGGGCGTCGCCATGCACACCTCGCCCATCCGGTTCTGCGCCAACTGCTCGAACGCTGGGCCCGCCTTGATCACGTGCACCTCTCCGTCTTCGCCCGTGAAGTACACCTTGCCGTCTGCTGCGACGGGAGAGGCCGTGAAGCCGGTGGACCCGTCTGCGAGCCGCTGCTGATAGAGACGCGTGCCCGTGGTCGCCTCGTAGACGCTCAGCACGCCGTTGTCTTTGCTGGTGTAGAGGTGCTCGCCGTAGACCAGCGGGGTCTGCATGTAGGCACCTTCACGCGGTGTACTCCACGCGATGTGCCTGCTCGACCGCGCGTTGCCTTGCAGCGTGATGTCGCCGGTGGCATCCGGCCGGATCGCGTAGATCGGCGAGAGGTCGCCGTGCGCGTTCGTGATGAAGATCAGCCCGCGCGCGACGATGGGCGTCGGCACCGGAATATCACCGCCGCCCTTCATCGTCCACAGCTTCTTCCCCGTGGCGAAATCGTAGCCGGCGATCTCGTGCCAGCCGTTTGCGATGAGCTGCACGCGCTCCTCGTCCTCCAGAATGCCAGGCGTGCTCCAGGTTGGCACGTCGTGCCGCGGCGTCCGCCAGATCTCACGGCCATCCTCGATCGCGAAGGCCGCGATGAACGAGTCCTTCTGGACGTCGCACTGGACGACGACCCGGCCGTCGTGGATCACCGGCGAGCTGGCAAAGCCCCACTGCGCCTCGGGCACTTGAAAAAACCCGGAGTCGAGGAGGCCGAGGTCCTTCTTCCACAGGAGGCGCCCATCCGACAAGCGGTAGCAGTAGAGCCCTTCAGAGCCGAAGAACGCGACGAGATGCGTGCCATCGGTGGAGAACGTCGAGTTGGCGTGGGTCGCCTTGGTGTGCCGTTTGATCTGCGGCACACCGCGGTGAGCGGTCTTGGACCAGGCCACCTTGCCAGACTTCTTGTCGACGCAGATCACCCGCCACTCGTGCGGCGTGGTGTCGTCGACCGGATCGATGTTGCCATACAGCCCGACCTTCAGCTCCGGATCCGTCTTGCCGCTGATCGCGGTCGCCACGCACACGCGATCCTTCCAGATGATCGGGCTGGAATGGCCGAGGCCGGGGATGGGCGTCTTCCACGCGACGCCCTGGGATTGCTCGACGTTCCAGGTGACCGGCGTCGCAAACCCTTCGGCTATGCCGCTTGCGCGGGGCCCGCGGAACGACGGCCAGTCGATGCCGGCGTCGCCAACGCGCGGACGCGGCACGCTGGGCTCGACGCCGGCATGTGGCACACCATCCGTGGATACCGCGAACGCGGATCCGAGCGATATGATGGCAAGCCCGGTGACAAGTACGCGACGGATCACGGCGCCTCCTCGGCCGAATGCAGCATGGCAGCATCATACCGCGACACGCCGACGACACCTAGAAAGGCCGTGTGTAGACCGTATCCCCGGAATCGAGCAGGGTGCGCCGGTCGAGCCCACCGCCGAGCTGTAACGTGAATGTATCTGAAACACACTATCATGCCCGGTCGAGTCGACCTTTTTCACGCAGGAGCGATTGTCGCTCTGCTGTGCGCCCGCTTCGATCCTTGTTAGAATGCACTGCTCGATCCCAGGCGCCAGCTTTTCCGCAAGAATCGCCTGCCGTGCACGGAAGGGTCCTATGCAGACGACACCTGCGCCAGCACGTACCCCATTGCCGCGCTTGCTGGACGCTCGCGAACGTACGGATGCGTTGTTCAGCTTGGTACAGCCCGCCGCGCTGAGCCAACGCCCCATTCCGGCGCGACACCGGCTCGTGTTCTACGTGGGTCACGTCGACACCTTTGATTGGAATCTCTTGAAAGAGCCCCTCGGCCTCGCGTCGTTCGATCGGCACCTCGACGATTTGTTTGCGTTCGGGATCGATCCGGTCGACGGAGGCTTGCCGAGCGACACGCCCGTAGACTGGCCAACGATGGCGCAGATAACCGCGTACGTCCACGAGCTGCGAGGGCGGCTGGACGCGCGCTTACGTGATCTGGACGCCGCATCGACACCGGGTCTCGACACGCGGCTGCTCGAGGTCGCCATCGAGCATCGGCTCATGCACGCCGAAACGCTCGCGTACCTCGTGCATCAACTGCCCTACGACCAGAAGTCTCCTCAACTGGAAGCGCGCACACCATCAACGGCGCCGCCCGAGGCCGACATGGTCACCGTTCCGGCTGGTGCAACAGTGCTGGGCCGCGCCGAGGAGGATGATGGCTTTGGCTGGGACAACGAGTATGGAGCGCACACGGTTGACGTCCCGGCGTTCGCCATCGACAGGTACCCGGTCACGAACCGACAGTTTGCGGAGTTCGTGCAGGCGGGCGGTTACAACGCACAGCCGTTATGGACCGCCGAGGATTGGGCGTGGCGGGTACACGCCGACATCGAGCACCCGCAGTTCTGGATCCGTCGTGGACGGCGCTGGACATTTCGGAGCATGTTTCAAGAGACGCCGTTGCCTCCAGACTGGCCCGTGTACGTCAGTCACGCCGAGGCCGCAGCCTACGCACGCTGGACCGGCAAACGTTTACCGTCTGAAGCGCAATGGCATCGTGCCGCGTACGGCACGCCGGACGGGCGCGAGCGTCGTTATCCGTGGGGGCAAGCGCCCCCTGATCCCACGCGCGGTAACTTCGACTTCGTGCGCTGGAACCCGGTGAGCGTCAGTGCTCACCCGGCTGGCAGCAGCGCCTTTGGTGTGATGGATCTGCTCGGCAACGGTTGGGAATGGACTCGAGACGTCTTCGCGCCGTTTCCAGGATTCTCACCGTTTCCCTTCTATCCGGGCTACTCGGCCAACTTCTTCGATGGCCAGCACTTTGTCATGAAAGGTGGCTCGTGCAGAACGGCAGCATGCTTCGTACGACGCTCGTTCCGGAATTGGTTTCAACCTCACTATCCGTATATCTACACGTCTTTTCGCTGTGTGATTGAATGAGCACTCGAACGCAAATGGCGCCCCATCAACTGCGGCAACGCGAGTAGGCCCATGGACACGTCGAATTCGTCGCCCGTATTGCCCATCAGCGACCTGCTTGCCAGCATGGTGAGTGACGTGCAGGCTGGGCTCGGGCACGCTCGGCAGAAGACACTGCCGTCGACTTACCTGTGGGACGACATCGGATCCGCGCTGTTCGATACGATCACGTTGCTCCCGGAGTACGGTCTCAGCCGTGCCGGGGAGCGACTACTCAAAGCCCACGGGGAAGAGATCGTGTCCCGGATGAGCGCACCGCTCGCGGTCGCCGAGCTCGGGAGCGGTACCGCACATAACACCCGTTGGCTGCTCTCCGCGCTGTGCCGTCGTCAACCGACGACGTACTACGCAATTGAAGTGTCGCGCTGGGCGCTCCAGCGATGCCGCGCCGAGCTGGCCACGATTGCTGGATTGACCGTCAGCGAGATTCCGCGGTTCTATCTCGAGGGACTGGAAGACGCTGTCGGACGGCTGCCGCGCAGCCATCGGCTCTTGGTGCTGTTTCTTGGCAGCACCATCGGCAACTTCGAGCGGCCAGCGGCCGACGTCTTTCTCGGAGACTTGCGGGCCTTGCTGCGTCCGGGCGACGCCCTTCTGCTGGGCACAGACTTACAGCAGTCCGAAGAAGCGTTGCTTCCCGCGTACGACGATGCACGCGGTGTCACCGCGGCGTTCAACCTCAACATGCTCGCGAGACTGAATCGCGACCTGGACGGCGATTTCGACCTTCGACAGTTCTGTCACCGTGCCGTCTACGAACCCCGGCATCGGCGCGTTGAGCTGTATCTCGAATCGCAGCGCCTCCAGCGCGTGCGGCTTCGCAAGGCCGACCTCGACGTAGAGCTCGGCGCCGGCGAGGCGATCCTCACGGAATACTCACATAAGTTCGATGCATACGAGGTTACGACCATGGCGCGGCGTGCGCGCTATCGCTCGGTTGCCCAGTGGCGTGACGCGCTGTGGCCCTTCGCACACACGCTACTGGTGCCTGACTGATGTCGCAGGAGCTCGTCGACTTGACCTAAACCGTGCAAGGGCGTACTGTCTGCGTCCATGCCACCTGGGGGATCCATGCTGCGCAGTTGGATCGCGCTCACCATCGCGCTGGTGACGCTTAGCGGATCGGCACTTGACGGTCAGCGCCCTGCATATCGGAGTGGCGTCGATCTCGTGGTGTTGAACGTCACGGTCACCGACACGGCTAAACGCTACGTTGTCGATCTTGAACGAGACGATTTCGTCGTTCTCGAAGATGGGCGCCAGCAGGCCCCGACCTTCTTCAGCAAGCCGCGCGTCCCGCTGGCGCTCGCCCTGCTGCTCGATACGAGCGCGAGCATGCAGCAGGCGCTGCCAACCGCGCAGGCTGCAGCCGCCGGCTTCGTACAAGAGCTGGGGCGTACGGACGTGGGCACCGCGATTGGCTTCGATAGCAGGCTCAAGATTCTCCACGGACCCTCACAGAGCCGTATCGCGCTCGAGGCGGCGATTCGGAGTACCACGGCGGACGGCGCAACCTCCCTCTACGACGCCGTGTACATCACGCTGAAAGAGCTGAACAAGATGCGGCCAAAGAATCGGACGCTCGCCGAGCGCCGGCCCGTCATGGTGGTCCTGTCAGATGGCGAAGACACCTCGAGCCTGGTCAGCCTCGACGATGTGCTCGACCTCGCGACGCGCTCGGACACCATCATCTACAGCATCGGGTTGGGCCGGCCTCAGTTGGCCGGTGTGTGGAGTCCTCGCGATGCGCCGTACGTGCTGCGACGCCTCTCGCAACAGACGGGCGGCCGGGTGTTCTTCCCACAAGACCCCAGGGACCTCGAGGGCGTGTACAGCGACATCAAGGAAGAGCTCGCGAGTCAGTACTTGGTCGCCTACGAGCCGGCGATTCGACAGAACGACGGCCAGTGGCGGAACATCTCGATCCAACTGAGCCGAGGTGGCCTCATGGCGCGCACGAAGCGAGGCTACTACGACGGTACCGAGAACCAGTAGGGCGTGGCCGCCCGACCATTGACTACCGTTCCTTAACGCCGGCCGAAGCGCTCGTACAGCACTGGCACCACGATCATGTTGAGGGCCGTCGAGCTGAACAGCCCGCACAAGATCACCGTGGCCATCGGCGCCTGAATCTCACTGCCCGGCTCACCCGCCGAGAGCGCGATCGGCACCAGCGCCAGGCCGGCCGCCAGCGCGGTCATGAGAATGGGCACCAACCGCTCGGTCGCACCCTGGACGACGGCGGTTCGGAAATCAGTGACGCCCTCGTGCTCCTGGAGGTACCGAATGTGCGAGACCAGCATGATGCCGTTCCGCGTCGCGATGCCGAACAGCGTGATGAATCCGACGATCGAGGCGACCGATAAGACGCCGCCCGCCACATAGACGCCCATCACGCCGCCAATCAAGGCCAGAGGGAGATTGAGCATCACCAGCAGGCCATCGCGCGCCGACCCGAACGCGGACGACAGGACGAAGAAAATCGCCACCACGACGGCCACCGACAGCCAGAGGAGCTGGCGCGACGCGTGTGCCTCGCTCTCGAACTGGCCACCGTACTCGACGCGATAACCGTGTGGCAGCCTCACGGCCCGTGCCACGCGGGCTTGGATGTCGTTCACTGCGCTTCGCAAATCCCGTCCCGCCACGTTGCACTGCACGACCAGCCGCCTCTGCACGTTCTCGCGCATGACGAAGTTCGGCCCGCGATCACGCTCGATCGCCGCTACTGCGGAGAGTGGCACCTGTCGGCCGTCAGCCGTGCCAATGCGCGTCTCGCCAATCGCGTCGAGGTCACGCGAGGCTCCCGGCATGTACCGCACAACCAGCGGGAACGCCACCTGCCCTTCGAGCACCTGGCTGACCGGCTTGCCCACGCGGGCCGTTTGAAGCGTGTCGGCCACAACACCGGTCGACAGCCCGTAGCGCGCGGCGGCGGCAGGCTCGGCGCGAACCCGCAGCGTCGGAATCTCTGCCTGCGCCTCCGTCGAGAGATCGACCACCCCCGGCACCTGCGCCATCACCGCCTGCACCTGGCTGGCAAGCCCGCGAAGAACGCGCAGGTCGTCGCCAAAGATCTTCACCGCCACATTCGCGCGTATGCCCGACAGCATGTGATCGATCCGGTGCGAGATCGGCTGACCGATCGTCACGTTGGTCCCAGGAATGAGAGAGCCTTTCTGCCGGATCTCCTCCAGCACCTGCGCCTTCGAGCGATCTCCCATTTGCAGCCGCACGTCGATCTCGGAGGATTCGACGCCTTGCACGTGCTCGTCGAGCTCGGCGCGGCCCGTCCGCCGCGCCGTGGAGGTGACCTCCGGCACGCTCAAGAGGAGCCGCTCCAAGGCATTACCCAGCGCGTTGGAATCCTCGAGGCTGGTTCCCGGAATGGTGACCGCGCTAATCGTCAGCGAGCCTTCGTTGAACTCGGGGAGAAACGAGCGGCCCGCCGCCGCCATGGCCACCACCGCCCCGACGAGAAGCACACCCGCGCCAGCCACGATCGCGCGCCACTGCACGAACAGACGCTGCAGCCATGGCCGGTAGTGCCCCTTCAGCCAGCGTGTGAGGCGAGGTTCCTCGCCAGAGGCGATCAAGCCTGAACGGGGCAACAACCAGGAGCACAGCGCCGGCGTGACCGTCAGGGCCACCACGAGCGAGGCGGTGAGGGCCACGACATAGGCAAAGCCAAGCGGCTTGAGAAGCCGCCCTTCCACGCTGTCGAGCAAGAACAACGGGAGAAACACCAGCGCAACGATGACGGTCGCGAACACCACCGAGCCGCGGATCTCGCTGCTCGCGCGGTACACGACCTCGATCACGGTCAGTCGCTCTGCCGGCGGCTGCCGCGCCCGCTCTCTGAGCCGCCTTGCTACGTTCTCCACGTCGATAATGGCATCGTCCACCAGCTCGCCAATCGCGATCGCGAGGCCGCCGAGGCTCATGCTGTTGATGGTCACGCCGAAGCGGTCCATGGCCACGGCTGCTGCGACCAGCGAGAGCGGCAGTGCCAGTAATGTGATGGCGGCAGCTCGTACGTTCATCAGGAACATCACCACCACCAGGATCACGAGGCCAGCCCCCTCGAGCAGGACTCTGAAGAGGTTGTCGAGAGCGCGCTCGATGAAATCCGCTTGCCGGAACAGGTTTCGGTCGATGCGCATGCCCGCCGGCAGTGCACGCTGAATGTCGTCGAGCGCGGTGTCGATGCGTTCGGTCACCTCCAGTGTGTTGGCGCCCGGCTGCTTCTGAATGCCCAGAATGACGGCCGGGCGGGCGTTGTGTGAGCCCTCGCCTCGTTTGATGGCCGCGCCAATCCGAACCGCCCCCAGGTCGCGGATGAGCACGGGCACGGTGTCGTGTGCCTTGACGACCACCGCCTCGATGTCCGCGGTGTCGACGAACCGACCGAGCCCGCGAATGAGATGTTCCTGTCCTTCGGCCACCTGAATGCCCGCAGTCGCGTTTCGGTTGGCGGCGGCCAGGGCCTCTTCGGCGTCCGCCAACGTGACGTTGTGCGCGCGCAGCGCCGCAGGCTCGATGACCACCTCATACTGCTTCTGCTCACCACCGGTCGCGATGACCTGCGACACGCCCGGCACAGCGAGCAGGCGGCGGCGAACGACGGTCTCCGCGACCGTCCGCAAGTCGAGCGGCGAGTGCCGATCCGATTCGAGATCGACGAAGAGAACCTCGCCCATGATCGACGAGACCGGGGCGAGAAACGGCGGTTCGACACTGGGCGGTAGCGAGCCCGATACGAGCGCGAGCTTCTCGGTCACCGTCTGGCGGGCCCGCATGACATCCTGCCCCCAATCGAACTCGACCCAGACTATCGCCACGCCCACCGCCGTCGCAGACCGGACGCGTCTGACGCCAGTCGCGCCGTTGAGCGCCGATTCGATCGGGAAGGCGACGAGCGACTCGATTTCGAGCGGGTCCATGCCTGGCGCTTCTGCGAGCACCGTGACGGTGGGAGCCGTGAGATCCGGTAAGACATCGAGCGGCATGCGCAAAGCGGTCCAGCCGCCCCACGCGAGGAACGCCGCGGCCAGCGCGACGACCAGCCCTCGATGTCGCAACGACCAGCGAATCAGCGCATCGATCATGGTAACGAAGCCTCGCCTCAAACCACCGAGTAAGGACGAAGCCTCGGTGGAACGAGGCTTCGTTACTAGGCGGCCGCTCTGCGGCCGCCACTAAGCCGGGCTGTAAGCCCGGCTAATGCACGTGGCCGTGTGCGGGGGCTTGCGCCGACAGCGACGCCAATCGCACGAGGTATGCCCCCTTCGTAACGACACGCTCACCCGGCTCGAGCCCGTCGATGACCTGGACGAGGTCGCCTGTACGCGCACCGAGCGTCACAGGCCGTCGCTCGAACGTTTCACCCGCTCGCTGCACGAACACGATCGGTCGTCCGCCATCGTCAACGATGGCGATCGGCGGCACCACGGGCCGCGGCGCCGTTTCGTTCATGAGGAGGCGTAGGAAGACGGCTTGCCCAACGGGAACCTCCAACCGACGATTGTCGAGCGCGAACGTAATCGGGAGCGTGCGCGATGGCGCATCGAGCACCTTCCCGACGCCCGCCAGACGGCCGGCAAGGGCGATCTGCTGGCGTCCCGGAATCTCGATCTCGGCAGATCGGACGCTCCGGGCCTGCACCGCGCTCGCTTCCGGAATCCGTCCACGCACGTGCACGCGCGACGCGTCGACCACGCGAAACAGCACAGATCCCGCGGCGACGTTCGCGCCGGTCGTGGCCTCGCGCATGGCCACCACGCCGGCAATCGGCGCGCGCAGCACGAACAGACCCTCTTCAGCGGGCTCACCCTGAGCCGTGCGCGAGGCGCCATAGTGCTCGAGCCGTGCTTCCGCCGCACGCATCCGTGCCACGGCCTGGGCTTCCGCGGCGCGGGCTTCATCGAGCCGCTTGTGCGGCGCCGCGCCCACGCTGACGAGCCGCTCGGCGCGCCCACGGTCGCGCTGGGCGAGCTCGAGGGACGCGACCGCCTCGGCGCGCATCTGATCGAGTTGTGGCAGCTCGCCGGGCGCGGAGGGTGGTGGTAAGAGGCGCACCAGCTCTTGCCCTTTCGCCACGGTGGCGCCCGTGTCCGCCGCCGCGACACGGATCAGGCGGCCGTCGACCGGCGCGACGACATCGGCCGTCCCTCCCGGGCGTGCCACGATTTCCGCTGGCACGCGAACGGACGCTCGAACCGCCCGTTCACTTACGACTTCGGTCGCGAAGTCGAGCGTCCACTGCTGTTCCTTGAGGAAGCTGATCGTCGCGGCGTCCTCGGCTTCGTCGTGATCAGCAGCGCGTGCAGCGGCCACATTGGCGTGCACGTCGACGGCACCCACGTGATGCTCGTCGGTCAGGCCGGGCGCCCGCAGGACAATGACGAGGTCACGTCGTCCTGGGCGTGCCGGGCGAACGTCGACGCCAAAGATTCCGGGTTGCGAAGGACCGTCGACACGGAAGGTCTCTCCTCGGCTGGTCGGTGGGCGCAACTGTACTTCGACGGTGCCCTCGCTGACGGGCTCGAACGACTCGAGGCTCGTCAGGTGAATCGCGAAACGCGAGGTGCGGCCGACCACGAGCGGCGGATACTCGGTGAACAACTCGGTCTCGTCGGTCCAGCGGCTCACGCTGAGCGGCTCTGGCTCGTCGTCGGCTGTGGACGTCGAAGGCGGTGGCGTCCCACACGCGGCCAGCAGCCACCCGACCATGGCGAACCAATACAGGCTTCGCAGGCGTTGCTTTACGGCCATAGCGTCTCTCCGACAGCACGTTCGAGTGCGATTTGCGCCAGGCGGACGTCGAGGCGCATGTCGATCGCACGAGACCTCGCCCGCGCCGCAGTCCGGAGCGCGTCGAGCCATTCAAGGATGCCGACTTCGCCCTCGCGGTACGCGACTTCTGCGATTCGCAAAAGCTCGTCGCCGGGCTGCAAATGCCGGCGCGAGTCGCTCACGGCGCGCTGCCTCAAGCGGAGCACCTCGGCCGAGCGAGCGATCTCGGCCTGAATCTCCTGGACGAGCGATGCGCGCTCGGCCTCGACACGTGTGCGCTCCGCGTGCCATCGCGCGACATCTCGGCCGCCTAAGTCGAACAGCGGAACGGAGACTTTGACGCCCAACACACTGCCCTGTTCGCGGCCGCTCTCGGTGTCGGCTCGCTTCAATCCGCCGACCAACGTCGGATTCGGAAACCGCGCGCGGCGCTCGGCCTCGCCCTCCCGATTGAAACGTTCAGCGGCCCGTTGAAGCGCACGCAGCTCGGCACGCGCGCCGCTCGCGCGTGCCATCAGCGTCTCAACGGGCGGCACGACGCGCTCGCGGTGGAGCACGCCACTGACGCGCCCGACCGGGGTTCCATCTGGCAGCAACCGACCGAGGGCCGCCCGGGCCTCCGCCACGGCCACCGTCGCGTCGACGACAATCTGCCGCAAGTCGGCGAGCTCCTGCTCGGCGCGCAGCCGATCGAAGCGTGACCCTTCGCCTTCTCGCTCACGAATCCTCAGCAGCTCAGTCACACGCTCGACCGCGCGCACCACCGATGCGCCAGCGTCGAGTCGTTCCTGTTCGGACAGCAGGTGAGCCACCAGGGCACGCGCATCCGACCGCAGCGACCAAAGACGGGCGTCGCGCTCAGCCTCGGCCGCAGCCGTCGCGGCGATGCCGGCGCCCGCCAGCGCCGCCCGCGCTCCGAAGATCGGGAGCGCTTGCTCGAGCTGAAGGAAGTCCGTAAACCCCGCTCCTTCGCGCGTGTACGTCACGCTCGGATTCGGATAAACCGTGCGGGCCTGCTGTTCGCGGCGGGTGACCTCTGCGTCGGCGCGAATCGCGCGCGCCCGCGGCCCCTCGCGCACGATGAGGTCCACGAGCTCCTGCTCCGTGCGATCCTGTGCAAGCGCCGGGGCGGAGGCGAGGAGGCCCCCCGCGAGCCAGACGCACACCCGTGCTCGGCTTGGCATGACAGTCCTCGGGTATTCAACGGACGGACAAAGGCCGACCGGCCTGACGCCGGTCAGATCACTAGGCGGGAATCAGTGCGGGAGGGGCGCGAGGTGAGGCGTCGGTGACCGTCGGTGGACCGTGCGCCCGCGCGTCGATCAATGGCACGACGCCGCAGGAGCAGGGCGCGTTGAACAATGCCGCGGCGGTCGCTGGCTCTGCCGCAACTGCCGGGCCGTTGGTCGTCCTGTCAACGACCAGGACGAGCGGAACCGCGTGCGCCGCTGGGTCGCACGGCTCGAGCCGGACACCCGAGTCGCGCCGGTGCGACGGCGGGTCATGATGATGCGCGGCGAGCCCGTGTTGGTGCTCGACGTGATCGTGGTCGCCGTAGGCGTGAACGTGCAGCGCCAGACCCTGCCCTGTCAGCGGGAGTAGACACAGTCCAAGCAGCGCGGCGAGACAGCGACGCACGATCCCGAGTGTAAAGGACGGGACTCCTGTCTGCAACAGCGAGGAAAAGGACATCTACGTAAAGGTCATCGGATCCAGCGCATCCACACCAAAGAGGAGGCTCGACAGCAATCTGTCCATCACAGCTCCTGATCGACCGGTTTCAAGACCAGTCCCATGGCCCGTGAGAACGTCTCCCACTTGGTCCGTTCCGCGGTCAATTGCTTCCGGCCTCGCCTGGTCAAGCGGTAATACTTGGCTCGCTTCCCCTTCTCCGATCGCTCCCATGACGCTGCGATCCAGCCTCGAGCCTCCAGGCGGTGCAGCGCCGGGTACAACGACCCGGTCTCGACCTGGAGCAGGTCCTCAGACGTCCGCTGGATGTGCCTTGCGATCGCGTGCCCATGCGTGGGTCCAAAGAGCAGGGTGCGGAGTATCAGCAGGTCAAGCGTGCCTTGCAGCAACTCCACGCGAGACGATGCGGTTCCACTCATTGTGTAGATATTCTACGAGTTGTGTTGGAGACTGTCTACACGATCCTTCCACCTGGAGTGCCAGTAGCGAAGCCCCGCCTCAAATCGCCGAGCCAAGCCGAAGCGCGGTGCGGGCGGATCTTCGCTACTAGATGCGCGGCCGTCTCCGGCGGCCGCGCCTAAGACAGATCCGAAGGCCGGACGCACAAAAAACTTGCTTCATGGGTCACGAGTCCGGCCTTAGGAGATGTCTTGGCACCGACTCATTCACCTCCCAGAGGTTCCTTCGACCCTTGCACGTCAAATGCGGTTGAAGACCTCGATGGCCTTCTGCAGCGAGCGGTATTTCTTGATGAACGGCACCATCTTCATCTCTCGTTCGTCGATCTCCTGCGCCCGCTGGAGCACGTCGGCTGCGCGATTCTTCGGGACGATCACGACGCCATCCTCCCCCGCCACCACGATGTCACCGGGTGCAACCGTCACGCCGGCGCACTCGACCGGCACCTGCTTCGACACGCTGGCATACCGGCCGACGGCCGTCGCCGGCGACGCCGCGCGGGCGAAGACGGGCAGCTCGAGCGCCCGCAGCTCCGCGATGTCGCGGACCGCGCCATCGAGAACCATCCCGACCATGCCGCGGGCTTTCGCGGCGGTGCCCATCAGGCCGCCAATTGCCGCGACGTCGAGCGAGCCTTCCATCACGATCACGCCGACGTCTCCCGGGCTCGCGGCGTCGATCATTTCGACCGAGTGCTTTACCGCCAGCGCGGGGGTCGCCTCTTCTGGCGTTGCAGGCTTCACCAACGCCGTTGCCGCACGCCCCACGAACGTCCCCGCCACGTAGGGCCGCATGTCATATGCAAGGTAGCCGCGACGGCCGACGACCTGGTCGACTGCATCGGCCACCGACGCCACGGTCGACCGCGCGAACCCCGCCATCAGGGGATCGGCTGGTGCTTCCACCGCGGGCGCCGCTTGCCACACCGAGACCGGTGCCGCCATCCCCAGTAAGAGGACAACCGCGATACCCCACCCAGTTTTCCTCGTCGCACGTGCTCTGTTCATTCCTGTGTTCCTCCCGACGCTTCGAACCAGGGCGTCCCCGGTACCTGAGCCTCGCGCACCGCCTCCTCGTCCATCTCGACGCCGATGCCTGCGCGATCTGGCAACGTCACGAAGCCCTTCTGGATGATGTCTCCCTCTTGCACGAAGCTTCGCCACAGCTCGAGTCGCGGAATCCAGTGCCACTCCAGCACGAGGAAGTTCGGCACCGCCGCGCAGACGTGGCAGGACGCCATCGTGCCGATCGGCGACACGACGCAGTGCGGAGCAAACGGTATGTAGTAGGTATGCGCCATGTCGGCGATCTTCCGTCCTTCGAGCAATCCCCCACACTTCTGCAGGTCTGGCATGATGATGTCGGCGGCGCGCTGTTCGAGCACCTCGCGGAAGCCGTGACGGAGGAAGAGGTTCTCGCCGCAGCAGATGGGCGTCGCCGTCGACTCGCGGATGTCGCGCATCGCGTCGACGTTCTCAGCGGGCACCGGTTCCTCGAGGAACAACAGCTTGAACGACTCCACCTCTTTCGCGACGCGTTTCCCTGTCGTCAAGTCGTAGCGCCCGTGCATATCAACGGCCACGTCGACGCGCTTGTCGAACGACTCGCGAATGAAGGTGACCTTATCGAGCATGTTGTCGATCTCGGCATTGCTCGCGGTCCAGTTGACCGCATCCCACCGCATTGGATCCGTCCTCTCGTCGATGTCGATCTTCACTGCCGTAAAGCCAAGATCGCGAATGTGCTGAATCTTTGCCGCCGCGTCTGGATCATCACGCCTGTTCGTTTGTGAGTCGCAGTACACGCGCACCCGGTCGCGCATCTTCCCGCCGAGGAGCTGATACACGGGCAAGCCGAGCGCCTTACCCGCCAGATCCCACAGCGCCGTCTCAACCGCGGTCAGTGTGGCGACGTACTGCCCCGCCTGCGCGCCAGCAAAGATGCCGCTCGTTCGAATGCGCTCGAAGAGGAAGTCTACGTTGAGCGGGTCCTGCCCCATCAGGAAGCGGCGAAACATCCGGACCAACGGGACACCGCCCTGGACGGCGTCGGTGCCTTCGCCATGCCCCACGACCCCCTGATCGGTGTAGATGCGAACGTGCAGTTGATAGCCGTGGCCCATGACCTCCGCGGTTCGAATGTCCGTGATCTTGAGCTTGGGCCGTCGATAGGGCGAGGAGGCCGATTGAACGGCCGTCGCTAGTGCAGGGAGACCGAGAAGACCGGCGGAGAATGGCATGACGCTGCCGAGCAGATGGCGGCGGGAGACTCGTGACATAGAGGCCTCCGTTTCAGTCATGATCGGCGGGGCATGATCGGCGGGGCTAAAGCCCCGCCCTACCGGTCATACAATTGAGCTCTGGGATTAGTGGCGTGACGCAGAGGAAGAGCTCGTGCCCATCGCGGCCTCGGACCCGCCGAGCAGCAACGCGTTGAACAGTAGCTTGAATGTGCCGTGTGGCTGGCCGCGGTGTTGCGTGCGGAAGCCCAACATCACAACGCGTCCCTCCTCAACGCCCGCTTCGACGACCGCAGCCTTGTCGTGCAGGTACGATTCGCCGAGCAACCAGCCGCTCATCAGCACGTCGTCGTCAGGATACGACACGACAGTCTTCACGTTCGCCGGTGGCGCCAATGCGGCTCGCTCATCGCCCGGTCGTCTCTGCGGATAGCCGACGGCAAAGGCCGGGCTCTCAGCGAAGAACGCTGCCGCCTCCGTCGGCATGCCCCAGGCAATCGGGTGCGTGTTGTCGACATTCACCTTCACTATCGTTCCTGGAGCGTAGAACTCGTGCTCGCGTAGGTCTTCGAGCACGTCCCGGACGGGAAGTCCAAACGTGTGGAGCGGCAGTTCGCTCGCGGTGTCGAGCGCCACCAGGGTGCCCCCGGTCGCCGCGAACTCGTACAGGTTCGCAACGCCGCGTGGTGTCATCCCGCCCACGTACTCGTCAGGCATGGTGCCCGCTGCACGTCCCTTCAACATGCTGTCGTACGAGGCATCTGGGAGCACGATGACGTCGAATTTCTCGCGGAGGCTTCCCGCACGGATGTCCTTGTCGCGAAGTGTGCTATACGGGAACTCGTACTGTTCGAGCAACCACCGCGTCCACCCCTCGTCCATATTGCCGCCCCACGCGTTATAGAGGCCAATGCGAGGAGCCTCCACGCGCACGAGATCCGTCTTCTCGGGCATGGTGTCCAGCGCGGCCGGCGAGAGACCGAGCTCAGAGGTCGCGGCAATCCGGCCGTGTGTCTCCGGACCAGCCGCTACCACGAACGCACCCGCGGGCCACTCCTGGCCAGCCGCGGTAAGAGGCGTCGTGGCTCGATAGATCGTGTCACCGCTCTTCAAGAGGCGATTGACAGCGATGAAGGCGTCGTTCGTCCGGGGATCGATGGCATAGGCTCCGCGAGCGGCGGCCGATACGGCTGTGGCCTCCAGAGAAGCTTCCTGCACGGTCTCGGTTCGAGCCGTGACCGCTTCGCTGATCTTGTCGACCGTGACGCCCATCTGGAGATTCAGCGTCCAGCCGCTGATGTCGTACGGCGGCTCGGGCGGGCCGTCCGGAGACAGTCGTCGATCGGGGTACGCTTGGGGCGTCAGCAGATCGCGAATGTACGGCAGATACGGTTGGGCGCCGTGGATGATGAAGCTCCCGGCGGCATATTCCTTGCCCTCGGCCGTAAACGGGGCGGTTGCTCGCTCGACCTCCACACCACCAACACGCAGCACGTTGATCATTCGCACCGCAGCGCCCGTGTCCCACTGGTCCGCGGCCACGACATACGTCTCCTCAGCGCCCGCCTTCATGTTGTCGCGCGCCATTTGGTAGACGTCGAACAGCCACTCCTGCCGCCGTTTGGCGCCAATGTCGAGGACGGCCATTGACGCCGTGTTCATGTACTCGCACGACATCTTCAGGGTCCAGTGACCACCGAGATAGGGGCTTGGGTAGTACGTACTGGGCTCGGTCGTCGACTCGCCGTTGGCGAAGCGCGCGGGGAACGTCTTGACGTCGTAGTCGGCTGGTGTTGCCGAGGCGTGACCCGTTTCGGTGAGGATGCCGACCATGTTGTGGAAGTAGGGGGCCGTCCGCATGCCGCCGTTCCACCACGTGTCGAACTGCACTCTCGAGATTGCGCCGACTTTACCTTCCTGATCGAGGCGTCGCGTAATGGCATCCCCCACGGTGTTGACCCCGCGGATCACGAGCGGCGGGATATTGAAGTTCGACGGATCTTCGAACGGTGGCACGAAGATGCGCGCGGGGAATGGCGCGGTCTGATGCTGGTTGTACACAATCTGCGGAAACCATTCCTCGTAGAGCTGTGTGGCAATGTTTCGTGATTCCGGCTGATTGAACATGAACCAGTCGCGATTGTTGTCGTGGCCGACGTACTTCTGGTAGAGGGCCGGGATGCTCATCTCCCACGGCTTGCCCACGTGCTTCATGTACCAGTCGGCCACAAGCGTCGTGCCATCTGGGTTCATGTTCGGCACCAGGATGAAGATCACGTTGTCTCGAATGAACGCCATCTCCTCTGTCTCTTCCGTCACCGCTTTCCACGCCATCCAAGGCGCGGTCTGTGCGTGCGCCACCTCCGTCGAGTGGAGGCCGAAGTCCACCCAGACGATGGCCTTGCCGTCTGAGGCCAGCTGCGCCGCGCGCTCGTCGGTCAGCGGGCGGCCCTGCTCGTCGCGGTTCAACGCCAGCGCACGCGCCGTCTGCTTGTAGCGCGGGAGCTCCTTCATGTTGGCTTCAGATGAGATGATGGCCATGAGCTGGGTTCGGCCCTCGGCGGTCTTCCCGATCTCGACGAGCTGCATGCGCTCGGTGGCGGCGTCGAGCTGGCGAAAATAGTCGGCGATGGCCTCGTAATTCGCGAGCTTGTAATCGGAGCACGGAGCGAACCCGATGACCGATTCCGGCGTCGGCACGCTTTCGCGGGAGGCTCCATCCTGCCCCGACTCCGGTCCGACCGAGGCGTCAACGACGGCAATCGTCAGCAACAGCGCCGCGATCAGCACAGCTCGAACGCGTATCAACATCTCGCCTCCCTCAGAGGGTCTGAATGTCCGTCCTGGGTATTCCGTAACGGCGCGGCTAACCGCCTCCGCCACGTCGGGTCCCGTCCGGGACCCGACAAGCCAGTGCTGGCTAGCGGCCCGCCTCGAGCGGGCCGCCACGGCGGTCCACCTTCGCGCTTCGCGCTACGGCGGACTTGTCCGCCGAAGCTTTATGCGAAGGCGGAAGCCGCGCCCTACTGCTTGCTAATGCGTCGGCGTTGCCGGCAACCCTCCATCGAGTGTCGACAGAAACAGTGGATTGAACAGCAGCTTGAACGTGTTGTGGGGCTGTCCGCGCCAGTGCGGCCGAAAGCCAAAGACGACCACCTGCCCCTTCCCCACCGGCACGCGCGCGGCCGCGACCCGCCCAGCCAGATAGCGCGCACCACCCAGCTCCCAGCCGCTCACAAGGAAGTCCTCACGCGCGTACTCCACGAACACGTCGATGTCGCGCGGGGCTTGCGCGTCGCCTTCAGCCGCAGCTGGAACGACGGCAAAGGCCTGGCTGCCGGAAAACATGGCAATCGCGTTGGCCTCCATTCCTGCAGTCAGCGCATGGTCGGGCCTCGTCGTGATGCGCAGCAGCGACCCTGGAATGAAGAACTCCTGCGGTCGCGTGTCCTTGACGGTATTTCTCAATGGTAAGCCCAGGGAGAGGATGGCGAAGTCTGCGGCGCGGTCCCAGGCGACCAGCCAGCCACCATTCTCCACGAACCGCCGGACGTTCGCAGCCCCCTCCACGCCAATCCCTCCCACGTACGCCTCGGGCATCGTTCCCTCGAGATGCCCGTTGAGAATGTCCTCCGCGGCCTCGTCAGCGAACAGGAGCACATCGTACTCGGAGAGATCATTCGTACGGAGGTCATCGTTCGAGACGTTCGTGAACGCGAACTCGTATTGCTCGAGCAGCCACCGCGTCCAGCCTTCATCCATGTTGGCCAGAAAGCTCTTGTAGAGGCCAATACGCGGCGCACGCAGCGGTCGCAGCCCCTCGGGCAGTGTCTCGAGCGCATCGAACGAGACGCCTAGCGCTCGTCCTTCCTTGTCTACGAGATCGCGTGGCACGTTTTGCACGATGAGCGTGCCATCCGGCGTCCGCGCCACACGAGCGCCCGCCTTCAAGAGCCGGTTGACCGCCTTGACGCCCAGGTTGAGATTCGGCGACATGGCGAATCCGCCGCTACCGCTGCCTTGAACGCCCCCGGGCGGCGGTGGAATCTCTTCGATCACCGTGGGCGGCAAGGGGAACGCCCCTTCGACGCGGTCAGCGTTGATGCCCATCTGCAGGCTCAGCTCATAACCCGTCATGTCGTACGGCGGATCGGGTGGTCCGCCGGGGTACAGCCGACGTTCCGGGAATTCCTTTGGCTCCATGAGGTCGATCACATACGGTCGGAACGCCTGCGGGCCGATGACGTACGCGCCGGCAGGATACTCGGTGCCCCCAGCCGTGAACGGCACCTCGGCTCGCCGGATCTCCACGCCGCCTAGGCGGAACGTCCTGAGAAACTCGACGGCACGCGTCGCATCGTGTTGCGCGGCAAGATCGATCACATACGCGTACGGACCACCTTCGCTCTGCTCTCCCCGAGCGATCTGCGTGGATCCCATGCGCCAGATATTGAGGAGAAAATCCTCCTTCAGCTTCGCACCGATATCGAGCGTCGCGCGGGACGCGGTCAGCATGTACTCGACCGGTTGCCGAAGCGGCCAGCATCCACCGAGCCACGGATTGGTGTAGTTGGTGCTCGGAATCTTCGCGGCCATATTCCCGTGTCGCTCGCCGAACGTCTCGGGCACTTCGTCGGGTGTGTAGCACTTCGGCGTGGCATACCGGTAGAGCGCCGTTTCGGTGAGGAACCCCGCCATATTGTGGAAGTCTGGCGCTCCGCGCATGCTGCCGTTCCACCACATGTCGTACTGGATGTCGCTGACGTATCCAGGCTTGCGCTCCTCATCGAACCGCTTGCGCATGTGCTCGCCAATCTGGTTGATCGTGCTCACGATGAGCGGGTCGAGGTTCGGATTGACCGGATTCTTCATCGGCGGTCCCCAGATGCGCCCGGGGAACGGCCCGGCCTGATGATGGTTATAGACGATTTGCGGGAACCACTCGTGATAGAGCTGTCGTGCCACCGCCTGCGTTTCCACCTGCGTGAACATGTACCAGTCGCGATTGTTGTCGTGACCGATGTAGTGGTGATAGAGCGCTGGCGGCCTCGTCGTTTCGTACGGCGTGCGAAGATTCTCGTAGTACCAGTCTCGCACGAGGTCGAGGCCGTCTGGGTTCATGACCGGCATCAGCAAGAGGATAGCGTTCTCACGAATGCGCTGCGCCTCATCCCCTTCCGATGCGACGAGCCACCAACCCAACTCAGGTGTGTGCTGCGCGTGGGCAACCTCGGTGGCGTGCAGGCCACCGTCGATCCAGATGATGGCCTTGCCCTCCTTCGCAAGCGCGCGTGCCTTCGCTTCATCCACTCCCCGGGCGAGCGCAAGTTGGCGGCTGATCTCTTTGTAGCGGGCGCGGTTCTCGAGGTTCGCTGCGCTCGAGATCAGCGCGAGGATCATCGGCCGGCCCTCGGTGCTCTTGCCGATCTCCTCGACAACAATCCGGTCGGAGGCTCGGTCGAGCCGACGGAAGTACTCGACGATCTGCGCGTGATTCGCGAGCTTGTAGTCGTCTCCCGGCCGAAAGCCAAAGACCTCCCTCGGCTCGGGCACCTTCGCTGCTAGTGTCCTGTCCGCGTGATTCGTTGCATACGTCCCGGAGCGCGGCGCCCGGCTCGCAAGGCGCGAGGAGGGAGCATACAGGCCGTATTCGACCGACGAGCAACGCCGCGAGCCGGGATGCCCCGCCCGGGACGTATGTGACGAATCACGCGGACAGGACACTAGCCTCTGGGCACCGATGGAGGCATCGAGGTAGACGAGCAGCGCGAAGAACACGAGCCCAACGGTGAGGCGTGGAACGTGCATCCGTGAACCTGTCGAGAGAGAGTCTACCGCCCAGTTGCCGTCTTAGGATAGAGGTACGAGATGAACAGCCTGCGCGCCATCGAGTCGCTGTGGCAGGACATCCGGTACGCGGGTCGACTTCTCAGACGAAATCCGGGCTTCGCGCTCGTCGCGATCCTCTCTCTCGCGCTCGGCATCGGCGCGAACACACTGGTGTTTAGTGTCGTCAACGCCTTGCTGGTCGAGCCGCTGCCGATCGATCGGCCCGAGCAAGTCGTCTTCCTGCAATCAGGAAGCCCTGGGGTCTCGCATTCCTTTCCGACCTACCGAGACTATCGTGACCACAACAGCACGCTGTCAGGCTTGATCGGTTACCGTATCGCGCCGATGAGCCTCGAGACCGGCGGCGGCGCGAGACACGTGTGGGGCTACCTGGCCACCGGTAATTATTTCGACGTCCTCGGTGTTGACCCTGTCATAGGTCGCGTCTTTCCTCAAGAGGACGACCGAACGCCGGGCGCCAGCCCGTACGCTGTCCTGAGCTACGACTGTTGGCAAGGTCGCTTCTCCGGCGATCCCCGAATCGTCGGCGAGACGATCCGCATCAACCAACTGGCGTATACGGTGCTGGGCGTAGCGCCACGCGGCTTCCACGGAACAGAGCTCTGGTATCGCGCCGAGATCTGGGTGCCGATGATGATGCAGCCACAGATCGAGGCGCGCGGTTCCTGGCTCGACAATCGAGGCACGCATAACACCTGGATCGCTGGCCGCCTGAAGCCAGACGTCACCGTGGCCGCAGCAGAAGGTGACCTGAACGCCATTGCCGCCGAGGTCGCGCGGGAGCGGGAGGCGCAACGGGACCAGCCAACGATTAGACTCACTCGGCCCGGCCTCATGGGCGATGCGTTGCGCACGCCGGTCAAGGCGTTCACCCTAGGTGTGTTGATACTCGCGGGCCTCGTTCTGCTGGCGAGCAGTGCCAACCTCGCGACCATGCTGCTCGCGCGTGGGGCTGACCGCCAGCGAGAGATGGCGCTCCGCCTCTCCATCGGCGCGGGGCAACGACGCCTCGTACGTCAGTTGCTGACCGAGGCATTACTTCTTGCGCTTGCGGGTGGCCTGGCAGGTGCCGCCCTCGCGGCGCTCTTATCCAAGGGCTTGAGCGCCTGGCGCGCTCCCGCCGATTTTCCCGTGCAGCTCGACGTGCAGACGAATGCTAGCGTCTTTCTGTTCGCATTCGGCGTGTCGCTGGTGGCCGCCGTCGCGTTTGGCCTCACTCCGTCTAGACAAGCGTCGCGGATCGACCCGAACACCGCACTCAAGGGGATTGTCGATGGCGCGCGTGGCGGGCGGCGCCGATGGGCGCTTCGCGATGCGCTCGTCGCGCTACAGGTTGCTCTCTGCTTCGTGCTCCTCTCCGCCTGCCTGCTGTCGCTCAAGGGCCTTCAACACGCGTTGACGATGCCCCTCGGATTCGAGCCGCAGGGTGTGTCGGTGGCTTCATTCGAGCTCGGCCTGGCGGGATATAGCGAGGAAGAGGGTCGAGCCTTTCGAAAACGGGCGCTCGCGGCGGTATCGCGGTTGCCGGGGGTCCAGTCCGCTGCCTATGCCAATTCCCTCCCGTTGAGCATCGACCAATCGACGACGCGGGTGTCTTCAGATGACGCGTCGGACCGCCGCTCCTCCGAAGGCGTCGGTGCCAACTACTATCAAGTCTCACCGGGCTTCTTTCGCACACTCGGGGTACGGCTGCTCGCGGGTCGCGACTTCGAATGGCGTGACGGCCCTGGGTCATCGCGCGTGGCGATCGTGAACCAGACCTTCGCGGAGCGTGTGTTCCAGACGACCGACGCAATCGGTAAGCGCTTTCGTTGGGGCGGGGGCTCGGTGGAGGTCGTCGGTGTTGTGGAGGATGGGAAGTATGTCACGCTCACCGAAGCGACGCCCGCTGTCCTGTTTTGGCCGATGCTCCAGTTCGACAACACCACGACCACACTAGTCGCACGATCAGCATTGCCCGAGGAGCAGGTCGTCGCACAGATGCGCCAAGTCGTGACTGGGCTCGATCCGGATCTGCCGCTGTACGGGACCGGAAGCCTGCAGCAACTGTTGCGATTCGTACGGTTTCCGAGCCAGGCGGCGGCGATCGCGTTGAGCGCGTTCGGCCTGCTCGCGCTGATGCTGGCGGCGACCGGCATCCACGGTGTGGTCGCCTATGCCGTGGCTAGACGGCGCCGCGAGATCGGGATCCGCATTGCGGTCGGCGCGACTCCGTGGGAGATCATTCGGCTCGTCCTCGCAAGGATGGCAGCGCTGCTCGCCACCGGGGCGGCACTCGGTTTCCTTCTGGCACACGCGACGGGTCACTTGCTCACGAACATCGTCTATCAGGCCTCCCCCGGCGACCCGCTCGTCATGATGGCCGTTGCCGCGCTCATGGTCGCGATTGGAACACTCTCGTGCTGGCGACCAGTCCGTCAGTCCCTGCGCATCGACCCGGTCACAGCGTTGCGATCCGAATAGATCGCGGCGACAGAGTTAGGCGTCGAGCGCCAAGTTATTCATTCCTGGCGCAATGCTTCCAGCGGATCGATTCGTGACGCTCGTCGCGCGGGAACGTAACCCGCCGCGACAGCGAGGAGCGCGAGCAACGCCGCAGCAACGATCATCGTCGCCGGATCGCTGGCTGTGATACCAAAGTGAAAGCTCCGGAAAACCTGCATGCAGATGAGTGCGGCGGGGAGCCCCACGAGGATTCCGGCGAGTGCGATGACGAGTGTCCGCCTCATCACGGCCAACACAATGCTCCTCGGTGGCGCGCCGAGTGCCATGCGCACGCCGATCTCC
>WHTZ01000083.1 GCA_009377495.1 Luteitalea sp. | reverse complement strand
TGTGGACGACCTCGATATCTGAATCCTGAATGAGCGCCTCGTAGCTCGCGTACGATAACCACACCGGCCATCCGGGCGCCAACAACTACACCGCCTACACGCAGCACGCCGGCGGTCTGGTCGTCGTGCTCGCGACGTCCAACACCCGCGAGGCCATCTGGGAAGCCCTTCATGCTCGGCGCACCTATGCCACGTCTGGCGTGCGCATTCTGCTCAGCGTCACTGCCGACGGCCACCAGATGGGCGAGGCGTACGCACCGATCAGCGCCCTGAATTCGTAATCAGCGTGGCAGGGACCAACAAGATCCGGTCCGTGGAGATCGTCAAACACGACAGTCGCGGCTATCACATTATCTGGCAGCGCCAACCGGAATCAGAAGTCGGCTTGTTCGAGCACACGGACAACGACTTCACCGAAGACAGCTTCTATTACGTACGGGTCTCGCAAGTGGATGAGTTTTCTAGGGGAGCCTGGGCCTATCCAACCAATGAAATGGCCTGGTCGAGCCCGATTTGGGTGAAGAAGAGCAGTAATTGAGCCCGACAG
Organism: Luteitalea sp.; assembly: GCA_009377495.1. GTDB lineage: Bacteria > Acidobacteriota > Vicinamibacteria > Vicinamibacterales > Vicinamibacteraceae > WHTT01. The sequence continues at coordinate 27,819 of WHTZ01000083.1, read as the reverse complement.
AAACGGGGACCGCCCTCGTTTTACGAAAGACGTAAAAGGGGCCAGGCCCCTTTTCCTCAATGCGTGCCCGGGAAAAGGGGCCTGGCCCGTTTTACGTCTTTCGTAAAACGAGGGCGGTCCCCGTTTCCGACTCTACTTCCCGGCCGCAAGGATATCGCGGGTGAGGTAATCGCTCAGCGTCAAGGTAATCATGATCGCCAGCCAGAAAAAGCCGGCAAACGCCGTGAGCTTCACGAGACGGGTCGAATACTTCACGTGCATGAAGAAGAGCACGACCAGCGTGGCCTTGCTGACGGCGATGCCGAGGGCCACGGGAGTATTGAGCCAACCGAGCTCGACGCCCGCGGCCGCGACCGTCACCACGGTGAGCACGAGAAGCGCACCAAAGATGATGAGGTACACTCGCACGGGAACAATATGTGCAGACATGGTGACCTAGATTCTTGTCAATGCCCAGTCCCACCACCGAATACAGACAATCCGCCGATCAGATAGAGCAACGGGAACAGGAAGATCCAAACGATGTCGACGAAGTGCCAGTAGAGGCCTGACACCTCGAGCGGCGTATACCACTCGGTGCTGAACCTCCCACGCCACGCCATGTACAGCATCACCAGCATGATCCCGGCGCCCACGATCATGTGCAAGGCGTGCAGCCCCGTCATCGCGAAGTACAACGAGAAATAGATCTCGGCGGCGGGCGCGAGCTCAGCCGGGGTGAACTGGAAGTCCGGACCCGGCACGAGGTGATGGGCGAATTTGTCGCCGTACTCAATCACCTTGACGCCGAGGAAGGCCGCGCCCAGAACGATGGTCAGGGTCAGGAACAGGAGCTGCCCGCGGCGGTTCGTTGTCTGGCCCGCGCGCACGGCCAGCGCCATCGTGAGACTGCTCGCGATGAGCACTAGCGTATTGAAGAAGCCCCACCCGACGGACAGATGACGACTCGCCTCGTGAAACGCCTCCGGGTACCAGGAACGGTAGAGAATGTAAGCCATGAACAACCCGCCGAAGAACAGCACTTCGGTGAGCAGAAAGACCCACATTCCGAGCATCGCCGCACGCTGCTGCTGCTCGAGGTCGTCGAAGTGATGCTGCAGCGCAGGATGATGCGCGTGACCGACCGCTCCGGCGTGCTCGACATGTACCGCGTCAGACACGCTGTGTCTCCTCCGTCCCCGTGTCGCGCTCGCCTTGTGTGCTGCCCGCGTAGGGGCTCACGACGTCGGCGTGGGTGTAGGCGTACGCCGGACGCGTCACAATCGGCGTCACCAGGAAGTTGGACGTCGGCGGCGGCGACGTCGTCTCCCACTCGAGACCGTACGCGCCCCACGGATTGCGACTCGCGACCCCTCCCCTGAAGAGCGAATAGACCAGATAACAGGCTGGCAGGATGAAGCCCACTGCCAGAATCGATGCGCCGGCCGTTGAGAGCACGTTGAGCACCTGGAACTCTGGCACGTAGGTATGGTAGCGCCGCGGCATGCCGAGGTAACCCACGATGAACTGCGGGAAGAAGGTCAGGTTGAAGCCGACGAACACGGTGATGGCCGCCACCTTGGCCCAGGCTTCCGTATAGAGACGGCCCGTGATCTTCGGCCACCAGTAGTGTAGCGCGCCCAAGTACGCGAGCAGCGTGCCGCCCACCATGATGTAGTGGAAGTGCGCAATCACGAAGTAGGTGTCCTGCATGTGGAGGTCGAGCCCGAGCGCTGCCAAGAACAGCCCCGTCAGCCCCCCGATTGTGAACAGGCCGATGAACCCGAGCGCGTAGAGCATCGGCGAGGCCAGCGAAATGGACCCGCGGTAGAGCGTGGCCGTCCAATTGAACACCTTGATAGCCGAAGGAATCGCGACGATGAAGCTGAGAAACGAGAAGACGAGCGCGGCATAAGCGGACTGCCCGCTGGTGAACAGGTGGTGGCCCCATACGAGGAACCCCACGAGGGCGATCGCAAGGCTCGAGGCGGCCACGAAGGAGTATCCGAAGACCTGCTTCCGCGAGAACGCAGCGACGAGCTCGCTGATGACACCCATGCCCGGCAGCACCATGATGTACACAGCCGGGTGCGAGTAAAACCAAAACAAGTGCTGGAACAGAATCGGGTCGCCGCCGAGCTTGGGGTCGAAGATGCCGAAATGGAAGACACGCTCCGCGAAGACGAGGCCAAGCGTGATGGCGAGCACCGGCGTTCCGAGCACCATGATCAGGCTCGTCGCGTACTGCGCCCACACGAAGAGTGGCAGTCGGCCCCAGGTCATGCCCGGCGCGCGCATCGTGTGCACGGTCACGATGAAGTTGAGCCCCGTCAAAATCGACGAGAAGCCCATCACGAAGATCGACAACGCGGCCAGGACGACATTGGAGCTCGAACCCGTCGTGCTGTAGGGAGGGTAGAACGTCCAGCCCGTGTCGACGCCCCCCATCAGCAGCGTGGTCAGCATCATGAAGCCGGCGATCATGGCGATGTACCAGCTCAGCAGGTTGATCTTGGGGAACGCCACGTCTTTCGCGCCGATCATGATCGGCAGGAAGAAGTTGCCGAACACGGCCGGAACCGACGGCACCAGGAAGAAGAACACCATGATGATGCCGTGCATCGAGAAGGAGGTGTTGTACATCTCCGAGGTCAGGAGATCGCCCTCCGGCGTCAGCAGCTCGAGCCGCACGAACATGGCGAACAGGCCGCCCAGGAAAAAGAAGAACGAGATCGCAAAGAGATAGAGCAGTCCGATGCGCTTGTGGTCCTTCGTCAAGAGCCACGCGGCCGTGCCGTGTGTCGCATTCAGGTAATGCGTTCGTGGCAAGCCCGCCTCGGCCTCGAAAGCCTCGCCTTTCGGAACAGTGCTGCGTACATCGTGCATGGCCGTGTCCTCTAGCGCTCGGCCGCGCCTGGCGTGGTCTTAGGCTTCGGCGTGCCACCCGGCGCCGCCGCGGGCGTGGGCGTCTCACCGCCTTGCGAAAGCGACTTCACGTACTCGATCAACTGCGCGAGACCATCCTCGTTCACCAGGCCCTGGAAGGTCGGCATGAGCGGCAGGTAGCCCTCTACCATCTTTGCCTGCGGATTGAGAATCGACTCGCGCGCGTATTCCTCATCGAACAGCACTTGCTGACCGTCGGCCAGCGTCACCGTCGTGCCGAACTGCCCACGGAGATCGGGGCCGCGCGCTTGCGAGTCGCCGCTGTGGCACGTGACACACCCGAGCTGGTTGAAGAGTTGCTCGCCCGCATCGGCCAGCGAGCCTTCTTGTTCCGGACTACCACCGAGCCAGGTCTGGAAGGCGTTCGGTTCCATCGCCTCGATGTACCCTGTCATCCCCGAGTGATTCGTGCCGCAGTACTCCGCACAGAACAAATGGTAGCGCCCCGGCTTCGTCGCTTCGAACCACAGCGTCGTGATCCTGCCAGGTACGGCGTCCATCTTCGTCCGAAACGCCGGGATGAAGAAGCTGTGGATCACGTCCTCCGATTGGATGATCAGCTTCACCGGCTGCCCGACGGGCACGTGCAGGGCGTTGATCTCTTTCTGGCCCGTGAGGTGTTGCACCTTCCACATCCAACGCTTGCCGGTGACATAGATCTCGACGGCGTTCTGCGGCGGCCGCGCCAAGTCGAAATACACGCTTGCGCCCCACACGAACATCACCATCGCAATGGCGAACGGGATGAGCGTCCACGTGAGCTCGAGCGCAAGCCCGCCGTGAATCGGCGCGCCGACCGATGTTTCGTCGCGGCGCCGGTACTTCACGGCGAACACCACCACCAGCACGGCAATCAGCACCGCGAAGAAGGCAGAGACCGCGAGGAAGAAGAAGAACAGGTTGTCCACGCGCGCCGCCATCGTGGAGCCCTGTTCCGGCATGAACGGAAATGTCATAAGATCCGCGCATACACGCCGCGTCGCTCGCGGCGCCACATCACAACCCCGAACAGCACACCCGCGACGAGCAGGAGTCCCCCGGCCGCCCGGATGAGGTTCAACGCCACCCAACCGTAGCGTCCTGTCGTCGGGTCGTAGTGAAAGCAGTAGAGCAGCACTTGATCGGCCAACGTCCCGATTCGGTTGTGCGAAGCCTCGACCAAGCCAAGCCGCACATCACGGGGCGCCGGCTGGATCCCGTAGAAGTAGCGCGACACGCGCCCGGACGGCGTCAGCAGAATGGTGGTCGCCAAGTGCGAGTACTGCTGGGCCTGGTCGTCCCACTTGTACGAGAACCCAACGGCATCGGTGAGCGCCGTGATGGCCTCTTGCTCACCGGTGAGGAAATGCCAGCCACGCTCCGAGGCCGGACGGCCGTAGCGATCCACGTAGGCGAGCTTCTTGAGCGCGGCCAGCTTTGGCCCCTCTTTCGGGTTGAAGCTCACGGCGACGACGTCGAAGTCTCGCCCGACCTCGAAGGGGAACCCGGGCGTCTTGAGCGTACCGGTCAAGCCGTTGAGCACCTGCGTGCACAGCATCGGGCACTCGTAGTAGACGAGCGCCAGCACGACCGGCCGACGCCCGAAGTAGTCGCCCAGCCGTACGGTGCGGCCCTCCTCATCGACAAACGACAGATTGAGCGGCACCTGCGCATCGAGCTTCTGCTCGATGTCCACGCCCTCGAGCGCACGCGGGCGCTCACTCGCGGGCTCCCGTGGCGCGGTGAGGTCGTGGCCGCCTGGCTGCGCGAAGGCGTCAGAAGAATGCACAATGCACAATGCGCAATGCACAATGAGTGCAGCGACGAAGAGCGCTGGCCCACAACGGACGGTCGAGCGGCCGCGTCGTGTCTCGTCAGCCCCCGACGTGACACCAACCCCAGTTTCATTGGGCATTGGGCATTGAGCATTGGGCATTGACCGCTTCCTTACCGCTTCGCCGCTGCACCGTCGAGCGTCGCGATCGCCCGCGCGGGACTCCCCGCCCCTGGGTTCGACGGCGGCGGCGACGGCGCTTCCGGCGTCGTCGGCACGCCGCGCTCGATCAGCAGCGTCATGGCGCGGTCAATCGGCACCTGCACCGTGCCCTGGGATCGGTCGACCCAGTCGTAGCTGTTGAGCACCGCCTCCTCGTCTCGTTGCACGCGCGCAAGGTCGGCGGGCTCGTCGGCTAGCAGGCGCGGCTCGGGTGGCTGCCGATCTTGGCCTGCTTGGCGCTCAGTGACCATCGGCAACGGTCGATCACTTGACGCCAGCTGTCCTTCCATGACGCGGAACATCAGCCACATACCCGCCATCACGACCGCAAGGGACACCGCAGACGCAATCACCAGCCAGGGCGTGCGCGAGACATCGACGTCTGACCGCTCGTGCCCTCCCTCAGGGGCGACGTGCGTATCATGCGGATCAGTGGTGGCCATCGGCCAACGCCTCCTCCAAATACGGATCGCCTACGGGCAGGAGCGCGCGCCCCTTCAGGTTCCAACAGAATGCCGCGAGCCACAACCCGACCAACCCAAGGGCGACTGTGACATCCAGCCAGTGCACGCTCATCTGGTCCGCGCGGAAGTTCGGCACCACGAGCCAATACGTCTCGAGGAACCGCATTGCCAGGATAATCACTGCAAGCATGGCAAGACGGTTCGCCTGACGCTTCAGGTCACGCAGCAGCAACAAACAGAACGGGAACGCAAAGTGCCCGACGATGACGAGGACGCTGAGCCACTGCCAGCGCTCACGCGTTCGGATGAGAAAGTAGGTGACCTCTTCGGGCAAGTTCGCCGACCAGATCAGCAAGAACTGCGAGAAGGCCAAATACGCGTAGAGCATCACGAAGGTGAGAAGGAGCTTGCCGAGATCATGAAATCTCTTCGGCGTGAGCACCCGGCTCATCTCCGGCGTGCGGCTCAAGAAAAAGGTCATCAAAATGACGAACGCCAGGGCGGAGAGGCCTTCGCTCACCATGAAGAGGAGACCGAAGATCGTCGAGTACCAATGCGCATCGAGCGACATTACCCAGTCGACCGACGCCAGGGTGATCGTCAGTCCGAAGAGCAGGATGCCCGGCCCGCTCACCAGCCGCAGCCGCCAGTCGTCACCACCCGTCGCGTCTTGCTCACGCGACCACTTGGTGAGCAGGAGCGCCATCGTCGTCCAGAGCCCGAAATAGAAGACCGCACGAATGACGAAGAACGTCGGGTTCAGATAGGGGGCCTTCCATTGCAGCACTCGGTCTGTCGCCACGATCTCGGCGTGGGTCCACTCGTAGAGGTGCGAGAGTCCCAGCGCGATCGGCACGAACAAGAGCGCCATGAGCGGAAGCGTCCGGACCGCCGCCTCGAGCGTCCGCCGCGTCACCATGCCCCAGCCGCCGCCCGTGAGGTGCTGAATCATGAGCAGACCCAGGCAACCCATCGGGATGGCGAGCGTGAAGATATAGCCGAGCAAATACGAACGATAGAACTGCTCCGTGTCGACCACCGCGCCGACGAGGGCCACCAGCAAGGCCACACCGCCGAGCGCCAGCGCGACGCGCTGGATGCGGTCGACATCGGGGGGAGCCTGGAACGCCTGCGTGCGAAGCTCACTCATGGGAGGTCGATCCCTCCTCGTCCGACGTGGACGCGCCCGGAGTCCCGCCGGTCTCGAGCTTCCGCCGCTCTTCGCCGGGCACGTCATCAACGGTTGCGCTGCGACTCAATTGCAGGGCTCGGATGTACGCCGCAATGGCCCAGCGATCGCGCGGGGCGACTTGCGTGCGGTAATCCGGCATTTGGCCGAAGCCGTTCGTCATCACGTCCACGAAGTAGCCGATCGCTATCCCGCGTAGCCGTGGATCGTGGAAGGATGCCGCTTGCTTGAAGCCACGCCGGACGACCATGCCCTGACCCTCGCCGGTGTGCCCGTGACACGGCGAGCAGTAAATGTTGAAGCGTTCCCGGCCCCGCTCCAACAGGTCGCGTGTGAGCGGCATTGGCAGCTCGACCACTGGCTGGTTGTTGACCTTTCCCGTGTAAAAGGCCTCCTCTGCGCGGAGGTGGCCGCGCGCGACGGTCCCCTCGAGGAGCGGCCGCGCGGAGCGCTTGTCGCGGAAGAAGTCGCTCTCCTCGAGCGGCTCGAAGCGTGGTGCATCGTGCATATCTTGTCGGCAGGCGGCCCCGGCCATCACGAGGCCGACGAGCATCACCAACACCGCCCGCACACGCCCACGAGATCCGCCAGAGCGACTGCGCAACCGTGTCATTCGCCTCATCATCTGTGGATCAGGGCTCAACGTCGTACACATCCTTCGCGCCGGCGCTCTCGAGCAATTGCCGCGTGGCTGTGTGATCGAACCGTGGGTCGACAGCCTCAATCGCGAGAAACAGGCCATTGCTCGTGGCGCGCTCCCGCACGGCGGCTACATTGAACACCGGGTGATACGGCTGCGGAAATCCGCAAAGCAGGATCAAGCCGAGGAAGCACGACAGCGCCGCAAACAGGATCGTCGTCTCGAAGGTGGGCACGATGAACGAGGGCCAACTATTGAGCGGCCGCCCGCCCGTGTTGACTGGATAGTCGATGACCGACGTCCAGTAACAAAGCCCGAACCCGGCCACACAACCTGCGAGGCCACCGAGCAAGGTCAGCAGTGAAAGCCGTCGATCGTTGTAGCCCATCGCCTCGGCGAGCCCGTGCACGGGGGCGGGCGTGTAGGCGTCGATCTTGCGAAAGCCCTCCGTGTGCACGCGCCGCGCGGCCGCGAGCAGCTGGTCGACCGTCTCGAATTCCGCCACCACGCCGTAGAGCGCAGCCGCCGTAGTCGCGGCGTGCGGGGCCGCGTCGTCAGGCATGGCCAGACTCCTCTTTCGCCACCGCCGACGTCGAGAGTGTGCGCACTTCGAAGATCGACAGCATGGGCAGCACCCGAATGAACAGATAGAAGCACGTCAGGAACAATCCCATCGTGCCGACGAAGACCATCCAGTCCCAACGCGTGCCGTGATAGATGCCCCACGACGAGGGCATGAAATCTCGACTGAGGCTGGTCGGGACGATGATGAACCGCTCAATCCACATGCCGACGTTGACGAACATGCAGATGCCGAAGAGCAGCAACGGTGTGGTGCGGATCTTCTTGAACCACAAGGCCTGCGGCGCGACGCCGTTGCAGAAGATGAGCGTCCAGTACAGATACGCGTACGGTCCCGTCCAGCGGTTCTTCATCATGAACCACTCGTAGGGGTTGGCGCTGTACCACGCGAAGAACGCCTCCATCTGGTAGCCGTAGAACACGATCAGCCCGGTCGCCAACATGACCTTTGCCATGTTCTCGAGGTGCCGCATGGTGACGAAATCTTCGAAGCCGTAGATGCGCCGCAGCGGGATCATCAGCGTCAGCACCATCGCGAAGCCCGCGTAGATGGCGCCAGCCACGAAGTAGGGCGGGAAGATCGTCGCGTGCCAGCCCGGAATCAAGCTGGTCGCGAAGTCAAAGCTCACCACAGTGTGCACCGAGAGGACCAGCGGCGTCGAGAGACCCGCTAACAAGAGCGACGCCAGCTCGTAGCGCTGCCAGTCGCGCGCCGAACCGCGCCAGCCAAGCGAGAGCACACCGTAGGCGATCTGCAGCAGGCGATGCTTCGCGCGATCACGCAGCGAAGCGAGGTCCGGGATGAGGCCCGTGTACCAGAACACGAGCGACACCGTGAAGTACGTCGACACTGCGAAGACGTCCCAGACCAGAGGGCTCCGGAAGTTCGGCCAGAGCGACATGGTGTTCGGGTACGGCAGCAACCAGTAGGCGGCCAGCCACGGCCGGCCCGTGTGGAACAACGGGAACATGGCCGCGCACATGACGGCGAAGATGGTCATGGCCTCAGCCGCCCGGCTGATCGACATGCGCCACTTCTGGTTGAGCAGGAGCAGAATTGCCGAGATCAGCGTTCCGGCGTGGCCAATACCAATCCACCACACGAAGTTGATGATGGCGAACCCCCAGCCTACCGGCTGGTTGAGGCCCCAGAGGCCAACGCCCCGCACGAGGATCCACGTGACGCCGAGCGCCAACGCCTGCAGCAACGCGAAGCCTACCGCGAACCCGATGAACCAGCTCACCGGCGTCCGCTTGGTCAGGACCGCCGAGCTGATCTTCTCGGTAACGCTGCCGAACGTATGCCCGGGCGCGATGAATCGCGTCTCGGGTGGATCGGCGTGCTTAGCCTTTTCGAGCAACGTAGACCTCTCGCTATCCGTTGTGGCCCTTTGTAGGGCGCCCCTTTAGGGGCGCCACGTGCTGTGTGTCGCGCGTGACCCGATGGCGCGGCTAACCGCCTCCGCCAAGGCTACGGCGGTCCGCGCCTACTATCCGCTATGCCCCTGACCCTGACCTCCCTCCGGTGCCAGCTCCGGATTGGGATTCCGTACTACCGCCAGATACGTCGTCCGCGGCCGTGTGTTGAGATCTTCGAGGAGGCCGTAGTTACGCGGCTCGTTCTTGAGCTTCGCTACTCGGCTCTCGCGATCGTTGATGTTGCCGAACGTGATGGCACGCGTCGGGCACGCCGACTCGCAGGCTGTCACGATCTCGCCGTCTCGCACGACGCGGTCCTCGAGCTCTGACTGGATCTTCGCGGCGTTGATGCGTTGCACGCAGTAGGTGCACTTTTCCATGACGCCGCGGCTGCGCACCGTGACGTCCGGATTGCGCGCCATCTTGAGGGTCGGCGTGTTCCAGTCGGCATAGAGGTAGAAATTGAACCGCCGCACCTTGTAGGGACAATTGTTCTGGCAATAGCGCGTGCCCACGCAGCGGTTGTAAACCATGTCGTTGAGGCCTTCGGTGCTGTGGGTCGTCGCCGCGACGGGGCAGACCACCTCGCACGGCGCGTTTTCGCACTGCATGCACGTGACCGGCTGCGTCTCGACGGAGCGTGGGTGGTCAGGTTCGCCCTGGTAGTAGTTGTCGATACGGATCCAGTGCATTTCGCGGCCGGTCGCCACCTCGTCCTTGCCCACGATCGGGATGTTGTTTTCCGCCGTGCACGCGACGACGCAGGCGTTGCACCCAGTACACGCGTTGAGGTCGATGACCATGCCCCACGCGTAGCCCTTGTCATACTTCCACTCGTTGCCGTGCAACGTCTCTTCGTACGGCGGCACGTGCTCGGCGTGCTTGGCGAAACCGGGATCTCCCTGATAACTGGGCAGTGACGCGCCACGCACCAGGTTCCGCCCTTCCATTTGAAAGTGCGTCTGCGTGCTCGCGAGGCGGTACCACTCGCCCGTGCCGGCGATCTCGGCTCCAACCCCGAACCAGGGGGCGTCGGTCGTGCGGATGCCATACGCGTTGTAGCCGACGCCGTTCCCAACCCGTCCAGCGCGCGTTCGGCCGTACCCGAGCTGCACGTTAATCGAGTGATCCGGTTGTCCCGGCTGCTCATAGACCGGACCGGTGATCTCTCGGCCCTTCCATCTGACCGTCACCGTCGGCGCCCATTGCTCGAGCAGGTCAGGCTTGGGCAGACCGAGGCGTTCGCGCATGGCTCGGCTCATGGTGATGACGTTGTCCCAGACCACCTTGTTGAATGGCTTGGGGCACTCTTGCAGCCAGCCGTTGTTCGCGAAGCGGCCGTCGTACACGGTCGGATCGGCGCTAAACGTAATCTCGGTGGCGGAGCTCTGGACCGGACGAGAAGGAGGCGGCACGGGCGCAGACGTCGTCGTCACGTCGGTCGCGGCAAGGGCGCTGCCCACCATGAAGCCGTCGTGCAGCGTCTGCCGCCAGAAGGGGTCGAAGTCGGGAAACGGCTGGCCATCGACGTTCGTGAGGTCGCCAAACCGACCGGACGGGGCCGAGAACTCGCCCTGCCAAAACGCCTTGACGATCTCCGCACCGTCTTGGGTCGGGGCGCTGGAGAGGGCGGCCACCACCTCGTGTGCTGACTTGTTGTTGTCGTACAGCGGTGCGATGAGCGGCTGGCAGATGGTCACCGTGCCGTCGAAGGTCCGCAGATCACTCCACGCCTCGAGCGGGTGCGTCGCCGGGACGTGCCAGCGGCAGTACGGTGCTGTCTCATCCTCGAAGAGGCCAACGTGCACGGCCAGCGGCACCTTCTTCAGACGCTCCCCGAACTCCAGGTCGGCCGGCGCCGTGTAGACCGGATTGACGCCCATGATGACCAGCACTTCGACCGTACCGGCCACCATTTCTCCTGCGAGCGCGCGAAGCGCTTCGACCTGCACCTGCGGCTGCACCTCGACGGGCGCCGTATATTCAACCGTCTGCCCCACATTGCCCAGCGTCGCATTGATGACGTGCGCGAGCTGGTGTACGACGGGAGGCTGCCGGTCGCCGACCACCACGACGCTGCGCCCACGGTGCGCCGAGAGATCTCGGGCCAACGCCGAGACCCATGCGCCGTCCACGCCGCTCGGCAACGCCGAGGCGGCAACGCCAGCGACCCCCAGCTTGGCCGCCACCGCGCGCCCCACGTGCTCGATGTCCGACGCACGCACGGCCACACGATGGTCTGCTTTCGCACCGGTATTGGTCAGCTGGCTTTCAACGACGTACAGCCGGTTCATGTCCGTGCGGCCGTCGACCAGCCGACGGTGATCGATGAACGTGCGCGCGTACGCCAACCGCCCAGGCCCGTCCTCGATGAAGTCCATATCGAGCGACAGGATGACGTCAGCCTGGTCGAAGCGATAGCGGGTTTCGACGTCGCGGCCGAACGCCGCCCGTGCGCCAGCCCGCGCGTTGTCACGCGAGATCGCATCGTACTGCACCCACTTCGCACCGGGCAGCGTCTGGAGCAGCCCCTCGATCTGCGATCCAAGTGTCGGCGACGTCACGGTCTCGGTCAGCAGACGGAACCCCGCCCCGCCCGTCGCCTTCTGTGCCAAGACCGCGCCTTGCATACGTGAGACAAACGCGTCCCACGATCGGATCTCGCCAAATTCCCTGATCGTTCGTGACCGATCGGGATCGTAGAGCGTGAGCACAGAGCCTTGCGCGAAGACGTCCGTGCCGCCGCGCGTGGCAGGGTGATCGGGGTTGGGCTCGACCTTCGTCGGTCGCCCCTCGTGACTCTCGACCAGGACCGGTGTGGCGAACCCGCCGTGTGGCAGCGCGGTCGCGTAGAACAACGGCTTCCCTGGCACGAGCTCTTCGGGCGCGTCCACGTAAGGAATGATCTTCTCGGCCGGCTGGCGCGTGCACGCCGTGACACCGGCGAGCGCCATCGACGCGCCCATCAGCTTAAGGAACTGCCGCCGCCCCTGTGGGTCGCTCAGCTCGGCAGCGGTGGCAGGAAACTCACGCTGAAGGTGCCGCCGGAACTCCTCGGTGTCAGCCAGCTCTTCGAGGCTGCGCCAATACGTAGGACCATGCGTCGACGCGAGGCGGGCCCGGAGGGCCGACGGATCGAGGTTGGACATCGGTTCGCGGTTCTTGGTGCTTGGTACGTGGGAAAACGGGGACAGCCCTCGTTTTCCACATGTTTCCCAGGAAAACGAGGACTGTCCCCGTTTTCCGTTCGTTCGTTCTTGGTCAACGATGGCACGTCGAGCAGGACGTCAGCGTCTGCGCGTCCAGCACCTTGTACTCCTGCTTCAAGCGCCGCCCGATCTCGAGTTGGTCTCCTTCCGGCACGTACCCCATCGCGGTGACCTGGGCCCGCGGCCGTAGGTACTGTTCCGGATTACGGTGACAATCCAGGCACCACTCCATCTGCAACGAGGCAACCTGCTGCATCGCTGGCATCTGATCGACCCGGCCATGGCACGTTTCGCAGCCGACACCCTTGTTCACGTGGATGCTATGGTTGAAATACACGAAATCGGGCAGATCGTGCACACGAATCCACTCGAGTGACTGGCCTGTCTTGAAGCTCTCGCGCACGGGCTCGAGATACGGGCTCTCCAGCCAAATTTGCGAGTGACAGTTCATGCAGATCTTCGTCGACGGGACGTTGGCAAAGGCGGACTCCTCCACCGACGTGTGGCAATAGCGGCAGTCGAACCCCTCGCCGCCCACGTGGTGAAGATGGCTGAACTGAATTGGCTGTTGCACGTGCGCGCGGGCCGCCGTGACGAAGTCCGACCGCTGCAGGAGGAGAATCGACCACCCTCCCAGGGCGATGAGCAGCAGCAAGCCGAACAGCGAGAACCGAGCCCACGCGTTGGCACTCTTCGGGAAAATTTGGCTCATGGTCTCGTGGGCCGGCCGGCCGCCGGCAATCGTCCGCGCGTCATTCTGTCACACGCCATGATGTGAAAAGATTCACAAGCTGTCAAATCTCAGGCGTCCACCGCGTCCACCCACCCACCCAGTCGCCCCCCACCCGGTCAGCTCGTCACCTCGGTCCTCAGAACGACGCCGGATCTCCTTTTGCCGTAAAATCGGCCGTGATGGCGTATTTTTCCGATGCCGATGCGCGCGTCCTCGCCGACCGGCTGCAATCACTGCCGTCGCCGGTCCGCCTCGACTTTTTCACCCAGTCTATCGGCTGCGACAGTTGCCCGGCTACCAAAAGCATCCTCGAGGGCGTGGCCGCGGCGAGCCCGCTCGTCACACTCGAGGAGCACAACCTCGTGCTCGACAAGGAATCAGCCACTGCGATGGGCATCGAGTGGGCACCTGCCGTCGCCCTCGTCGGCGAGCGTGATGCCGGTGTCCGCTTCTACGGCGCGCCTGAAGGATACGAGCTGGTGTCGCTACTCGACGCCGTCCTCGCCGTATCGGCGAACGACTCAGGGCTCTCGGCGACGACCCGAGAGCGCGTCGCCGGGCTCACCGAGCCCATTCACCTCCAGGTCTTCTCGACGCCCACGTGACCTCACTGTCCCCGGGCGGTCAGCCTGGCGAACCGCCTCGCCCTCGAAAGCGAGCTCATTCGGACGTCGGCCATTTCCGCTGTGGACTATCCGGACTTGGTGCACCAACATCACGTCACCGGTGTGCCCAAAACCATCGTCAATGGCCGAGGCGAGATCTTGGGCGCGCTTCCCGAAGCGCAGTATGTGGAGCAGATCCTAGACACGGCGCGTTCGGCGAACGCGCCCTACGATGATGGCGGTAGGGACGCCTCGCCGAGGCGTCCGTCTGGGACAGGCCATGGTGATTGAAGCCGCGTTACCAATCGTCCGTCCAGAGAGCGGCTTCGACCTTCGCGTCTCGACAGACGAAGAAGCGGCGAGCCAAGCTGCGACCGACCTCATCATCCATGCCTTGCGGGCGCGGCCGGACTTGTTGATGTCGGTCGCGACGGGCTCGAGCCCACAGCGTTTGTACGAGCTGCTCGGGGCGCGCCGGGCAGCAGAACCGACGCTTTTCGAGCGCCTGCGCGTTCTCAAGCTGGACGAGTGGGGTGGTCTTGCCCTCGACGACCCGGGCTCGTGCGAGGCGTTCGTCCGTATGCACGTCCGCCGACCGCTCGGGATACCTGACGAACGCTATGTAGGCTTCGATGGAGGCTCCGCGGCACCCGACGCGGAGTGTCGCCGGGTGCAAGGGTGGTTGGAGGCGCACGGTCCGATCGATGTCTGCGTGCTCGGCCTTGGCATGAATGGCCACCTCGGGCTCAACGAGCCTGGCAGCGAGCTTCAGGCCTATTGCCATAGCGCCACGCTGGCCGATAGCTCGCGCCAGCACCCGATGCTCGCGCGCGCACGCACACAGCCGTCGTACGGCCTGACGCTTGGTATGGCAGACATCCTACGCGCGCGGCAGATTCTCTTGCTGGTGTTCGGCCGGCACAAGCGCGTGGTGCTTCGCCGGCTGCTGACCGGGCCTATCACAACGTCGTTTCCAGCCTCGTTCCTGTGGCTCCACGGAGCCGCGACGTGCCTTTGCGATCAAGCGGCGGTGGGCGATGTCTGACATCACACGGCGCAAGTTCTTGTGCGGCTCGGCACTCGCCGCAGCGGGCCTCTCGGCTTCAGGCTGGGCCTCGCGCCAAAGTGCCCGACGCGTTGTCGCGCCAGGCGACCAGCTCAACATCGGCATCATTGGGGCTGGCGGCCGGGGTGCCGACAACCTGGCCGGCGTGGGCACTGAACGCATCGTTGCGTTGTGCGACGTGGATGAGCGACAGGCAGCCAAGGCGTTCGCGCGATACCCGCAGGCACGCCGATACCGCGACTTCCGCCGCATGCTGGATGCGGAAAAGGCACTCGATGCGGTCGTGGTCAGCACGCCGGACCACGTACACGCGGTGGCGTCGATTGCCGCCATGCGCCGAGGTCTCCATGTTTACTGCGAGAAGCCACTCACGCGCACGATCTGGGAAGCACGGATGATGCGACAGGTCGCCCGCGAGACTGGTGTCGTGACGCAAATGGGAACGCAAGGACATGCGCTCGAGGGCTCGCGACGCGCCGTGGAGACCATTCGCGCGGGCGTCATCGGCGACGTCACCGAGCTGCACGTCTGGACCGACCGTCCAGCCGGTTGGTGGCCGCAGGGCGTGGAACGCCCCAGCGGGACGCCGCCCGTGCCGCCGCAGTTGGATTGGGAGCTGTGGCTTGGCCCGGCGCCTTCGCGACCGTACCATCCGGCATATGTGCCCTTTGTGTGGCGCGGCTGGTACGATTTCGGCACCGGCGCGATTGGTGACATGGGCGTGCACAATCTCGATGCGGCGTTCTGGGCGCTCGAGCTCGGCCTGCCCTCATCCGCCCAGCTCATGGACTCGTCGCGCCGCGGCGCTGAAGGCCCACCCGAGTGGGATATCATCGAGCTCAACTTCCCAGCGCGCGATCGGCGGCCACCAGTCGCGATGACGTTCTATTCCGGCAAGCAACAGCCCCCGCGCGATCTTTTCAGTGGTGAGCCCATACCAACGAACGGATCGCTCGTCATCGGCAGCAAGGGCACGTTGTTCACACGTACGTGGCACGGCGGGGAAACAGACGAGGACATGTTCCTGCTGCTGCCACGCAATACCTTTGCAGACTCGATCCCGCCCACGCCTTCACTGTCGCGCCCGCCCGTTCGGGGCGAGAGCGGCCATCACCAAGAGTGGATTCGCGCGTGCAAAGACGAAGGTCAGGCGCTTTCGAACTTCGCTTACGCGTCGACGCTTACCGAAGCGTTGCTCATCGGCCTCTTGGCCGTTCGTACTGGCAAGCGCATCGAATGGGACGCTGAGAACATGCGCGCGAAGGGCGTGCCCGAGGCCGACCCATTCATCAAACCGGACTTCCGCTCAGGCTGGGAAATCAGGCCATGACGCGCGGGGCGGGCGTCAGGGTCGGCGTGATTGGGTCGCAGTTCATCTCTGCTATTCACGCGGAGGCTCTCCAACGCTGCGCGCAGGCTGAGTTGTTCGCCGTCGCATCTCCAACTCCCGGACACGCCGCGGCCTTCGCCGAGCGGTTTGCGATCCCCAACCACGTTACCGATTACCGGGCGCTTCTCGACATGGACGAAGTCGACATGGTCGTCATTGGCACGCCGAACGACCTCCACTGCGCCATCACCGTCGACGCTGCAGCCGCCGGCAAGCACGTCGTCTGTGAAAAGCCGCTCTGCCTGAACTTGGACGAAGCAAACCGCATGATTGAGGCGTGCCAACAGGCGAACGTGAAGCTGATGTATGCAGAGGAGCTGTGCTTTGCTCCGAAGTACGTGCGGCTGAAACAGTTGCTCGACTCCGGCGCGCTCGGTCAACCGACTCTTATCAAGCAATCCGAGCAACACGACGGTCCGCACGCGGCGCACTTTTGGGATGTATCGCGCTCTGGCGGCGGCGTCACGATGGACATGGGATGTCACGCGATTGAGTTCTTCCGGTGGATGCTGGGCCGGCCGAAGATCGCGTCGGTATACGCGCAGATGAGCCGCCGCGTACACCACGAGAAGACGCGCGGTGACGACAACGCCATCCTACTCATCGAGTTCGAGAACGGCGTGGTCGGCCTCGCCGAGGAGAGCTGGACCAAGCTTGGCGGCATGGACGACCGGGCCGAAGTGCACGGCTCACACGGCGTCGCCTCTGCCGATCTGCTCCACGGCAACGCCATTCAGACCTACAGTGCGATTGGCTACGACTACGCTGTGGAGAAAGGCGGCTCGACAGTCGGTTGGTCGTTCACCATTTACGAGGAGGCGTGGAATTATGGCTTCCCCCAGGAAATGGCCCACTTCGTCGATTGCGTGCTGCACGACCAGCCGCCGCTCGTCACGGGCGATGATGGGCGCGTGGTGCTCGAAGCCATCTTCGCCGCCTATCAGTCCGCGGCCTCTGGCCACAAGGTGGCGTTGCCCTTTGCCTCTCGCGCGCAGCGCCCCATCGACCTCTGGTGGAACCCTGAGCTCTAGCTTATCGGCGACATGCGGATCACCTCACGCCATTGCTTCCCGCTCATCGCGATCGTCATCCTGCTCGTCGGCCTCGTAAGCTGGGCGCAGACCGCACCAGCGGCGATTGAGTACCGTGTGTCCTTCCCGGAACCGGAGCACCGTTGGATGCTGGTCGAGGTGACCTTTCCCGACGTCTCTGCCGAGACGTTAGAGGTTCGCATGAGTCGCGCGTCGCCCGGACGCTATGCCGCACACGACTTCGCCAAGAACGTGTTCATGGAGCGGTTCACCGATGGACGGGACGCACCGGTGACGGTGACACGGCCGAATCCCCATCAGTGGAATGTGGAAGGGCACGATGAAACGGTGAAGGTGAGCTATCGCATCTTTGGCGATCGTGTCGACGGGACGTATCTGGCGATTGACGAAACGCATGCGCACATCAACATGCCGGCAGCGTTCATGTGGGCGCGCGGCCTGGCCGACCGGCCGATTCGTATCACGTTCGTGCCGCCCACGGGCAAGAATTGGCGCGCGGCTACGCAGCTCTTCTCGCCCCTCGACCCGTCGACAGACGACGACCATACGTTCACCGCGCCCAACCTGCAGTACTTCATGGACTCGCCGACAGAGCTGAGCAGCTTTGCGCTGCGTGAGTTCCGGATATCCGTGCGCGCTGGTGGTCCGGAAACGACAATTCGCGTCGCGTTGCACCATGCCGGGACGGAGGCAGAGCTCGATCGCTTCACGGCCGACGTCCAGAAGATCGTGCGCGAGCAGCGCGCTGTGTGGGGCGAGCTACCTGAGTTCGAGCCTGGCTCGTATACGTTCATTGCCGACTACCTGCCCTACGCGAGCGGTGACGGGATGGAGCACAGAAACAGCACGATCCTCACCTCGTCACAGAGCCTCGCCCAGGCACACAAAGAGCTGATGGGCACCGTCTCGCACGAGCTCTTTCACGCGTGGAACGTCGAGCGCGTGAGGCCCGCGTCGCTCGAGCCGTTCGACTTCGAGGAC
Organism: Luteitalea sp.; assembly: GCA_009377495.1. Classification (GTDB taxonomy): domain Bacteria; phylum Acidobacteriota; class Vicinamibacteria; order Vicinamibacterales; family Vicinamibacteraceae; genus WHTT01. The sequence goes on along the minus strand of WHTZ01000083.1, from coordinate 9,589 downwards.
ATGAACATCTCGGACGAGCTGTGGCTCGCCGAGGGGTTCACGAACTACTACGGTGCGCTCGCGTTGGTGCGTGCCGGGGTGATCGGGCGAGACGAGGGTATGGCGCACTGGGCGAATGTGATCAACGGCGCGCTCCACAGCCCCGGCACCGCGTTCCGGTCGGCGGTTGACATGAGCCGCTTGGCACCGCTCGTGGATCGCGCCGTCGCGGCGGACCGCACGAACTGGGAGAACACCTTTCATTCCTATTACACGTTCGGAGAAGCGCTGGCACTCGGCCTCGACCTCACGCTGCGCGCCCGGACCAACTCACGCGTCACGCTGGACGATTTCATGCGCGCGATGTGGACCACGTACGGCAAGCCGGGTGGTCGGGCGCCGGGTCTGGTCGCCAAGCCGTACACGCTTGCAGATGCGCAGGCGCGCCTGGCCGAGGTCAGTGGGGATCCGCAGTTCGCAGCCGACTTTTTCACGCGCTACATCCAAGGCACCGAGAAGATCGACTACGCGTCGCTCGTCGAACGTGGTGGCTACCAGCTCCAGAGAGCCGACCCTGAGCGCGCCACGCTTGGCATCGCCGAGCTCGAAGTGCGCGACGAGAAAGTTCTCGTCACACAGGCGCCACCGACGGGCTCGCCCGCTTATCTCGCTGGCCTCAACCGCGACGATGTGCTTGTTTCGATTGACGGTCAGACGATCGGCGCTCCAGACGAGGTGACGAAGGTCGTGCACGCACACAAGCCGGGCGACGAGGTGCGCCTCGTCTACGAAAGTCGTGCGGGTCGCGTCGAGCGCACGGTGAAGCTGGTCGAAGACCCACGGCTCACGATCGTTCCGGTCGAGAGCACGGATGGGACCCTCAGCGAGACGCAACAGGCGTTCCGCGACGCGTGGCTGAGTAGCAAGGCCAATGGTAAGTGATGAGGGGTGACATGAAGAGCATCTTGGCAGACCTGCGTGCGGCGGCGCGGAGCTACGTCAAGACGCCGCTGGTGGCCGTTGGCGTTGTCGTCTCACTCGCCCTTGGCGTTGGAACCGCCGCGACCGTGCTCAACCTGGTCGACGTGCTGTTGCTCAGGCCGCCGGACGTTCCGCAGCCACAGGAGCTGGTCGGGATCTATTCGCGGACGCCTGACGATGCGTACATCGGATCCTCGTTTGCGGATTTTCGCGACTTCCAACGCCGCAATCAATCGCTCGTGGACCTTGCCGCTTACTTGCGGGCTTCGGTGAGCATGGAGGGCGGAAGCGGATCGCGAGAGGGCGTGCAGGCCGAGGTCGTCTCCGGCAACTACTTCGACGTACTCCGCCTTCGACCCGAGCAAGGGCGACTGCTCACGCCCGCAGACGATGTCGCTTCAGCGGCACCCGCGGTTGTGGTGAGCCACCAATTCTGGCGTGAGCACTTCACAGGAGCCCTTGACGCGCATGACCGTACCTTGCGCATCAATGGGATCTCATTCGCGATCGTCGGAGTTGCACCTCAAGGGTTCTCGGGCCTCACAGAGGATTGGGGACCCGCTCCACACATTTGGCTCCCGGTTGTCCACTTGGCCCGGGCGATTCCCATGTTCTCGGGGAAGTCCTTTCTCGAGACTCGGGAGTTTCGCTCGTTCCTTCTCGTCGGCCGTCTGCGGCCGGGGGTCGAGCCTACCTCCGCCCACGCTGACTTCGGACGTGTCACCCAGCAGCTCGCGCGCGAGTTTCCAGACACCAACGAACGCTGGTCCGCCATTGTTCTACCCGCCAAGTACACGCGCTTCTGGGTGGGACACCGGCCGACGGTGGAGCTGGTGCTGGCGGTGATGAGCGCGCTGGCCTTGCTCGTGTGGCTCGTGGCGTGCGCGAACGCGGCGACGTTGCTGACGACAAAGATGCTCGGGCGGCGCCGAGAGTTCCTGATCCGGCACGCGGTGGGTGCCTCTCGTGCCCGCCTCGCCGGCCAGCTCGTGCTCGAGGGGTTGATGCTCGCTGTGCCTAGCGCGCTGTTGGCGGCCAGTTGCACGGTGATCCTCAGCTCTGCACTCGAGGCTGGGCTATCGCCGTTTCGAATCCCAATCCGCCTCGAGCTGAGCCTCGACCCGCGCAGCGTCGCACTGGTCGTAGGTTTTTCTGCCGTCAGTGGACTGCTTCTCGTACTGCTGAGCGCGGTCTCCGCCCTGCGAGGCACTGGTGCGTCTCTCCATGTTTCGGCGCTGCTTGGCGACCGCGGCGGCGAAGGCGCCGGCGCGCAGCGAGGACCGTTCTCTCTGCGACGACTGCTCGTCTTCGGACAGGTAGCCGGAGCGGCAACCCTGCTCATCGTCAGCACACTCCTCCTGCGAAGCGTCGCTCGCCTCCATGACGTGGATACAGGATTCGATAGCAATGCCCCGGTGCTGATGACGTCGATCGATCTCTCCGTCTCCGATGGTGTCGCAGATGACCCAGGAGCCGCGCGTGCGCTGCGGCGTGACCTGCTCGAGCGCCTGCGTGGCCAACCTGGTGTGGAGGCGGTAAGCGTAGCCGACCGCCCCCCGCTGAGCATAGTGAAGGCAGCACTCACGTTGGCTGCGGACGGCTCCCTGCCGGAGCGCAGCGTGCCGTACACCGTCGTGAGCTCGGACTACTTCCGCACGATCGGATTACCGCTCCTTGCTGGCCGAAGCTTTCGAGAGACCGATGCTGGCCACACGTCCATGCCGGTCGTGGTGAACCAATTACTCGCGGCGCAGCTTACGCCTGACGGGCTTCCCCTTGGACGGCACCTGACGTTACGGCTTGGCGATGAGTCGTTCGATGCTCAAATCATTGCTGTTGCCAAGAACGCAACAACGACGCTCATGCGCGAGGCGCCAGAGCCGCATGTCTATGTACCGCACACTCACGTGGACCGGACGATACCCACTGTGTTACTGCGCACCGCGATGCCGGCCGGTCGGATGGCGGACGTTCTGCGCCGAACGATGCGCGCGCTCGATCCTCGCTTTCCGGCTCCGAAGCCGACGACGCTTCGCGACACGGTCGAAGGGTCAATGGCACAGGAGCGGCTATTGGCGTGGGCGGCAGCCGGCTCGGCGCTGGTCGCAATTGCCTTGGCTGTGCTCGGCCTCTACGGGCTCACGACGTACTTCGTGATCCAGCGGCGGCGAGAGCTCGGCATCCGAATGGCCATGGGAGCCAGCCGACGCGACGTGATGCATCTCGTGCTCAGGCAGGGGCTCATTCCTGCTCTGGTGGGCGTGCTCGTTGGTTTGGTGGTCGCAGCCACGGCGAGCACCGCGCTCGCGAGCTTCGTGTACGGCGTCGGCGTTCGAGATCCTGCCAGCTACATCGGCGTCGCGCTGCTTCTGCTTGGCGTCACGACGGCCGCGTGCATTGGCGCCGTCCGACGCGCTTGGACCATCGACCCGGCGTCGCTCCTGCGAACCGAGTAACTGGCACAGGGGGGTTGTGGAGGGGGTTGTGGTAACCTCAAGCGCTGTCGACCATTCTCTGATCCCTACCCACGGCGAAGCCGCTCGAGGTCCACTGATATGCACGCACGCGCCTGCTTGGGTTGGTGGGTACTTGCCAGTGTGTTGACCGGCAGCGCTGCGCCGGCTGCTGAGCGCGAGAACGAAGCTGCTCGGACGAGGCGGATGCAGCCGGCGCAACCGACAAAGCGGCTGCCGTCGAAGCCACCAACGTCGCCAACGGGGCGGCGCGCCGTGCTCGAGGGCTGGACCGGACCCGTCGTCAACTTGAGGCTGTTCGACCTCGAGGGACGCGATGTCACGCAGGAGGTCCGTCCGCGGGACGTGCAAGGCCGAGTGACGTTCGACACGCTGCCCCAGCGTCAGCTCGTGGCCAAGACGCGCACCATCACCTCGTTGGCACTGCAAACCGCCGAGCAAATGCTCCTCCCGGGCGGCATCGTGGTGCCGCGCGCCGAGCGTGCCGGGCTCACATCCGAGGCTCGGCTCTCGTGGCTTCGGCTGACGCTCGCGGCGAGTCCAATGCCGGTACCGTGGAACGCGACGAGCGGGGCGTACAGCACGCGGCTGACGTTCGGATTGAAACCGCCGGACAACGGGGGTGAAGCGATCACGCTCGAGCGGCCCGTGATCGTGAAGCTGGAATTCGATGGGCTCACGGGGCCGGCCGTGCCACCAATCACAATCGAGGCGGTGGGCCTGGAGCACGAGAAGACGGTCGAGTTGCGGTTCGAGCCAGTGCGGCGCGACCCGAAGCTGCTCGTTCGCTCGACGCTATCGGATGTGGACCTCAAGATCGCGGCGCTGCCGCGGCTGGATGTGCGTCCGGTGCAACGCGCGGTATTGGGATTCGGGCTCGCGAGCGTCAACGTGACCGTGAGCAACGTCCATCCGCACGGCGAAGTGGCGTCTGTCACGACTCCCACGGCCATCGTCCTGGACGTAGATGGGCGAGCCACGCCCGAGCCCGCGGCGTTAACGCTCAACCCAGGTGAATCGCGTGCCAGTTTTCAACTCCGCTCGGCCGGTGTCGGGGCCGTGACGGTTCGCGCGACGGCCGGCCGCTCGGTGGGCGCGGCGGTCATCGAGCAACGCTTTCCGTGGGGGCCGCTGGTGGCGGCACTATTGGGCGGATCACTTGGCGGATACGCGCGTCGATTCGTGAAGGGTGCGCGCCGCGCGGCGGCGAGCCGGCGCGTGATAGAGGGAGTCGTCGTGGGCCTTGTGGCGTTTGTCGCGGCGGTGCTCGGCGTCGGGTACCTGCAACTGCCGGCGCCCATCGTCGCCACCGAGGCGGGCGCGTTTCTCACCGCGGTGCTGTGCGGCTTCGTTGGCGTCGCCGTGTTGGACGCGTTGACGAAGAAACGGCAGCGTACTACTTGAGCACTTCTTCGAAGAACGCAAGCGCGCGGGAATCCTTTGACTGCCCCAGCCAGAAGATGGCCTGCTTGCGCACGACCGGATTGCGATTCGTCCGAGCCACATCGATGAGCCGCGGCACACCTTCGTCTTTCGGAAGCTGGCTCAGCGCGAAGACCGCGCGCTTCTTGACGTCGGTCTCCGGATCGTTCGCGATGGCATCCGAAATGGCGGACGCAGCCTTGCTGCCCGCCTTTTGCGACAGCCAGAAGAGCGCTTCCGCGCGCACGTCGGCACCTTCGTGCGTGCGCGCCGCCGTTGCCAAGTGTGGCACGCCCGTGTCGTCCTGCAGTTGGCTCAACGCAAAGACGGCCTTCTTGCGCACCGCGGGCGATGCATCCTTCTCGAGCGCCTCCAGAATCACGGGGCCCGCCCGCTTGTCACCCTTCTGAGCCATCCAAAACAGCGCTTCCCCGCGAATCCTCTCGCTCCGGTCCGTACGCGCCAGGGTAGCGAGTGTCTCGAAGGCGTCCGGTTGCGCGCTCTGCGAGACGCCGAAGACGGCCGCCTTTCGAACCTCGTCCTCGGGGTCTTCCCGCAGCATGCGCTGGAGCGTCTGGAGGCCGTGCTGGCCACGCGCGTTCCCCAGCCAGAACGCTACTTTCTTCCGAACCGCTACAGGCTGCCCGGACGCCGAGAGAGCGTCGAGCGCCGCGTCTGCGGCCGTGTCGCCATGCATCGCGATGGCCATTATCGCGTGGTCCCACAGCTCGTCGCGACTCGTCCCGCTGGTGGAGACGAAGCCTCGCAGCACGCGAATGCTCTCCTCAGGCGTGACACCGCTCAACCAGTAGACCGTCCGCCCTCCGGCATCGAGGCGGCAATCCTCCGAGTACGCGCGAATCTTCTCTACGCGTCCATTCGCAACGCGAAAGAGCACGACGAAGCGGACCGGGCCTTCGAGCTTCACGGCGCCACGGTCGCGAGTGCTCAGCGACGTTCCTTCGCGCGATCCGGTCTCCAACCGGCAGCCGCCGCAGCAGGCGCCATCATCGCTCCAGTTGCCGCAGCACATGCGCCGCTCGCCCTCGACAATGGGCATCGAGTAGCCAATCCACGCCGCATCCTGCTGCGCAGCGACGAGCGTCCGAAACTCCGCCTCGAGCTTCGTCACCGGTTTCGAGACGAGTCGAGCGTTGGTGAAGTGTGGCTCCTGAGCCTGCAGCATCAGGGTCGCGGTCCCGAGGCCGACCACGATAAGAGCCAAACGCCGAAACATGTGCGACATTGGACATCTCCCTACGCGAGGCCTAAAGGCCCCGCGCTACGTACCTCTAGGAAAATGGGGACAGCCCTCGTGTTCGGCGCGGCTAAAGCCGCGCCCTACTTGTTCAGTATTTCCATGAGATAGTCGAGCGCCACCTGCGACTTCATGAGCGAGAGCTTCTGGACGATCTCCCGGCGCATGTCGGGGTCCCTCTCTTTGCGGGCGAGCGCGACGAGCGCCTCGGCGTTCTGCTGGATGAAGAGCGCCTGGACGACCGCCTTTCGGACATCTGGGTTCCGATCAGTCGCGTAGATCTCCGTGAGGGCAGTTCCCGACCGCTGAGCGCCGAGCAGACCGAGGTTGTGCACTGCCGTACGGCGCAGATCGGCATTGCGTTCGCTCTTCGCCAAATCGATGAGTCGATCGGCGTTTCCACCGACGAACATCGCCTGGAGGATACGTTTCTTGACGTCGAGTGACGTTTCTTTCTGATAGAGCTGCCACAGCTCGTCATGGGCGCCCATCACGCCTAGTTGGTGGACGGCCTCGGCGCGCAGCGCGGGATCCTGCTCGGTCGTCGCCGCAGTCAGCAGGCGCTGTCGCTCGCCGGCCACCATGAAGCCGTGCAAGATACGGCGCTTGATTTTCACCTCGGATGACGTCCGGTAGACCTCGAAGAGCATGGCTCTGCTCTCGGGGCCGCCATGCAAGCTCAAATACTGAATCGCTTTCATTTGCAGATCCGGGTTGCTCCCCTTCGCGATGTCGGCCAGCAGCGCTCGCGCGCGTGGCGAATCGCTCTGGGCAAGGACGAACAGCGCGCGCTCCTTGACGCGGGGCGAGCTCGAGCCCTGGAGCAGCTTCTCCAGCATGGGCACGCTGCGCTCGGGGTCCGACTGTTGGAGCGCCTGTAGCGCCATCAGCTTGAGGTCATCGTCGACCTCTGCTTCGGGCGCCACGGGCTGCCCGACGTCGCGGCGCACTTCGGCGTCGAGCGCCTTCGCTTCCTTCTGATACCGCGTGTTCGGATAGGTCTTCACGAGCTCGGCCAGCGTGGCGAGCGCCTCGGCTCGCTGACCGAGCTTGTTCTCTGCATACGCCTTCCAGTAAAGGGCCGCGTCGGCTCTGTCGCCCTTCATCTCCGCCACACGCACGAAGATGTCGAACGCCCGTCTCCACTCCTCCTCGCTGAGTGCGTCCCGGCCCGTTTCGTAGAGATCCGCTTCTTCTTCCTGTTGCTCCGAGGGCATCGCGCCGGTCAGCGGATCAGCCGACGCGGTGGCCGCCAGCGCGAGGCTGGGTGTCGCCAGAGCGAGGATCAATGCGAGCACGAACGAGCGCTTCCGGCGGTGCATAGACTTCATCTCCATTTCGAACGTTGACTACCCCTGAGTGCTCGGCCCCTCGAACCCTCGGTCCGTTGATCGCGACAGCACGCGCACCTTGAAGATCAGGCTTTGCGACTCGGTACGACGTCCCAAGACCTCCAGATCGGCTGCCGCCGCCGTCGGAGAGCTTGCGGCAACGTCGACGAGCAGGCGCTCCAGCTCTTCCAACACATGAGCAACTGGGGCGTTCCCAACATTCGCGGCGGTCTGGCGATACAGACGATTGGCAGCGAGTAAATCCTCGGCCCGTGCTTGTTCGCGTTGAATTTCTGCGGGCGTGTAATGAGAAGTGTTGACCAACTCAACCAGCATCATCTCGGAGCGCTCGAAGTGGTTCTCTAGATCGGCGAGCAGCACGCGCTCACGGAAGACGTCCGCGGTCGCGGGCGCACGATGGGGCCCCTCGTCCGCCGCCTTGCGCGGCGATGGGCCGTGAAGCCGGAGCTGAACGACAAGGAGCACGGCCAGCACGACCCCCGCGGCTGCCGCGCCCCAGGCCAGCCACCGTGGCGTAAGCACGGTCGACCACAGCACAGACGCGTGCGGCCGCACGACGTGTGGCGCGAGGCGGCGCCAGATATCGCGCTCGAAGGTCTGGGGCAGATCGACGTCAACGCCTGAATTCACCATGGCCAGCAGCCGCTCGAGGCCGACCAGCGATGCGCGGCACTCGGCGCATGCGCCCAGATGCGCGGCGACGATGCCTTCGCGCGACGGGTCGGTCTCCCCGTAGTAGTGCAGCAGCAGGTCGTCTTCGGTGAGATGTGGCGTCATGATTCGACAAACGGCGCGAGCACGACACGCATCTTGCGTACGGCTCGGAAGATACTGTGCTTCGTGGCGCTGGTCCCAAGCCCCAGGGCCTCGCCGATCTCCTCGTGCGACCGACCCTCGAAGTGCCGCAGGACGAACGCCGAACGCTCCAGTGGGCTGAGCGCACCCATGGCATTCTGGACGGCATCCTTCACCTCGCGACTCAGGATCAGTCGCTCCGGCGACGGCGCGCGCGGCACCGTCTGCTGGATGGATGGCTCCTTCAACAGCTCATCGTCGTATGCCGCCTCGTGGTAGCTGCCGCGCGAGCGCAGCAGGTCGATCGTGCAGTTCATGGCAATTCGGTGAATCCACGTGCCAAAGCTGGCACGCGACTCGAACCGGCTGAGCTGTCGATACGCCCTGATGAAAGTCTCTTGCACGATGTCCTCGGCGTCTGTCCGACTCCCGGTCATACGGTGGGCCAGCCGAAAGACAGCCCGGCCATGGCGCTCGACCAGCGCACGAAAGGCTTCACTATCGCCGTCGCGGGCGAGCGCGACGACGGCCGCGTCCGAGAGCGCCATCCGGTAGGGGTTAGACGGGAGCTGAGGGCAAGGGTTAGTGGGGCTCAGAGTGGCGACGTCACGGGTTGCAGCGGCTTGGCGGGCGGCGAAGGAATGATTATCCAGCCGACGAGATACGCGATCACGCCGCAGATAATCCCGCCAGGATAAATGGCCAGAATGACGGCTGCGACGCGCACGAGCGTTGAGTCAACGCCGAAATACTCCGCCATGCCGCCGCAGACGCCTGCGATCTTTCGATCGGTTTGGGACCGGATGAGGCGCTTCCCAGAATGTGGGTGCTGCTCGGTCTCCTCCGCCTCAGGCATCAGCAACGCAGCGGCGATGTAGGCGATAAGCCCCCCGATGAGCGCGCCGGGGACGATGGACAGAATGACCCAGGCCAACCGAACCAGCGTGACATCGGCATCGAGATAGTTGGCGATCCCGGCACAGACGCCCGCGAGCTGTCCCTCACCCGGCAGGCGTCTCAGACGTCGGGGCGGGGACTGTGGAGCCACAGACGCGCCGCAATGGCGGCAAAAGGCCGATTCAGGCTCGATCTCTTTAAAACACTTGGCGCACGTCATCGTAGCCTCCTGAGGGCACCCCTACCCTGGATATACGAATCCGAGGCGGCTAACGATCTGCGGAAAATCGGGACAGCCCAGGACAGCCCTCGTTTTTCCAAAATCGTAAACGGGGCAGTCCGGGCAGCCCTCGTTTTCCTCGTGACGTCATCATCCTGGGGTGCTTAACGGAAATGGGGGTCGCGAGATCTGGAGGGTCGGAAAAAGGGGA
>WHTZ01000082.1 GCA_009377495.1 Luteitalea sp. | reverse complement strand
ATTCAGGACAGGCGCTGGAAGCTGATCGAGGGGCTGGGATCCGGTGGATTTGCCGATCCGGAGGCGGACCCGCTGGCGACGGCGGTCGATTCCGAAAGCAGCGAGTCGAACCTCGACGCGTCCGGCCCGAACGATCCCGACGACCCGGACCGTCCGCCGGGCCAGCTCTACGACCTCGAGGCAGATCCGGCCGAGAGTGTGAATCTCTGGCATGACCATCCTGATGTGGTCAAGCGCCTGCAGTCACTGCTCGAAGAGATCGACCGGTCCGGCCGAAGCCGGCCTTAACTTATAGCTTCACGGGCTCCCCCTTCACACTCGCGACATCGAGAGCCCCGGTACTAGGAAAAGCGAAGTAGGGAAGCCCGGATCGACGCGACGGAGGTTTGGAGTCTATCCACGGAGGGAGAGTGAAGATAAGCAGACTCGGGGTTGTCTTGGGGCTGATCGGCGCATGGCTAGTGGCTATACCTGGCCCTAACTCCTATGCTCAGCGTACGACCCTGAGAGGACCCGCTAATCCGGCGTGGGACTTCCACTGGTTCATCGAATCTCCCAAAACCGGACGCGTCTACCGCTTGATTTACCGTGTAGTCTACAAGCCCTGGTCGGGACGGGAGGACGTTCTGGAAGAGTACCAGCGTTTCCTGGAGCGGTCTCAGACGCCAATTGACGAGAATTCCGTGCAGGTTCCTTGACCGACGCGTGACTCACACGCCGCGGAGTCGCTCGTTCTGGTGCACATATCACAGATGCCGATGAGCTCACTCACCCGCCGCCGTTTCCTGACCCGGACCCTCGACGGCCTCGCCGCCAGCCTGCTGGTTGACGAGATCGGCACGATCGGGGCTCAAGTGCTGGGCGCGCGCCCAGCGCGGGCACACGACGTGTCGGTGCTGAATCCGGGCGCCCGCGTCCCGGTCGGCTTGATCATCGACGATTCGACCTGCCTGGTGAACCTGAACCGCTTCGCCATGCCGCAGTTCGACGAGGCGTTCGGTGGCGCCAACGAGGCGTACAAGAAGCCATGGCGCGAATGGCCTGTCGAGATCCCCGATCGCTTCGTGCGCCGATTCGGTGAGTGGTGTGCCGACCAGGGTGTCAAGGGCAAGTACAGCATCGTCCCGTATCCAGCCTGCGTCGGACGTCTGGATCGCGGGCTGCCCGGCTGGACCCAGCGCGAGGTCGCCGACAGCCTGGAGCTCGTACGGTCACTCTTGCTCCCCAACTGGGACATCCACCCGGAGATCGTCACGCACACGCGGGTGATCGATCTCGAGACGGGGCACCCGTACGCGGACCATTCGCTGCGCTTCATGGAAAACTGGGAGTGGACCACCGGACGGTCGGCCGACGAAATCGCCCAGTACATGGTGTACGCCCTGCAGATCCTCAAGAACGTCGGCCTGCCGTGTGACGGGATCACCACACCCGGCGGCTTTGCCGTCAAGGCGCTGCCGGAGCTCGCCGAAGCCACGCTGCAGGCGGTCCGCGACGTGTTCCGCGCAGAGATTCCCCACTACTTTCGTCACGCCTATGCGAAGGGCGATGAGAGCGTGGCGCCGCGCGTCGAGCTGGCCGGCGACCTCGACGGTCCGGACCCCCGCGCTGTGGTCAGCATCGTCTCCTGCACGGGGGATTGGACCGGGGGCTGGGACAATAAGCCCCCGGCCGGCGCGGACCGCTTCATCACCGAAGATCTCCAGTCGGGCCGGGTGGTCGAGGTCGTCGAGCGTGGCGAGCCCGCCGTGATGCAAGCGCACTGGACCGGTTTCTATTGGAACGGGCAGGAGCTGGGCTTCAAGGTGTTCCAGGAGGTGGTCCGCCGCCTGCACGCCCGCTTCGACGATCTCGTCTGGATGAAGCTCAGCGAGGTTGCCCGCTATTGGGCGGCAAAGGAGCTGACGCGGATTGACCGGGTGGATCGACGCGTGGCGTTTCGGGCCCCGTTTGCCTGTCCGCAGTTCACGGTGCAGATTCCAGGCGCGCGCGGCGCGCGGCCGCGCTTCGCCGCGGGTGGTGGCCCGGCCACGGCGTTACGCGAGGTTGGAACACGGCTCGATCTCCGCAGCGGCACCTGGTGGCGTGAGCAGGAAAGACTCATCGTCTGCTTCGACCTTCCGAAGGGCGCGAGTGAGCTCCGGCTCGGCGAAGACGAGGACGTCTGAGTCGGACGTCTCACGGTCCCGGATACTTCCAGACGGCCAGCGCCTCGGGCAGGCTCTCCGCGCGCACGAAGTGGTCGGATGCCCCGAGCTGCTCGTACACGCGCCGCGCGTAGTCGAACGAGTCGGGCAGCTCTGTCAAGGAAACCAGTCGCCGCGGCGCGAGCGCACCTGCCACCTCGGCGATGTCGGTGATCCGGAGGATGTTGAGCAGGGCCGGCCCCTGCCGGTGCGAACCTGGGGCATCGCGCAGAATCACCTGACTGACGCGCTCATCGAGCAAGCCCGCATAGAGCGCGATGACCCCCATCTCCCCTTTTCCGTAGAGCGACAGACCACGGGCGGAAAGCTTCGCGTCGCCGAGCGCCCACTCGATCGCCCGCAGGATGTCCCACACCTGCATGGCGCCGACGGTGCGCCCCACCCAGGCGGCGCTCCGCTGGATCTCCGCGTGCTCGAATGCCGTGACCGGGTGCTCGGTGAATCGAGGGTTGAGGATGAGGATCGCGTAACGGCCCAGCAACGGCAGGAGCTCGTCGAGATCCATGTGGTAGAAGGAATCGCCGGCACGTTTGGCATAGATCAGCAGCGGGGCCTCGCCCTCGCCCTTGGGCCGCAGAAGCTCGGCATGAATCCGGACACCTTCTTCGCTGGTGAGCTCAACCTCCTGGTATTCGGCGTATCGCGCGGCCCAGCCACCGTCGTACGGGCTGACCGTGGTGTCAAACGGAATCCTTTCGCGCGGGAACCAGCGGAAGACCTTCTCCTCGAGTTGCCTCATCAGCTCTTCGCGCCGGCGCTTGGGTCGAGCGGCCACGCTGAATGCATCCACGCCCACCGGCGAGGTGAAGACGTCCTGAACCTGATAGTTGATCGCATCACGCGGCGGGCTCAGGAGACACGCCAACGCCTCGGCCGATTCGTTCCCGCTCGGAGGGTTCGGTTCCTCGGCAAGCGGCGAGAGGTCGTTCCTCAGCCAGCGGTTCATCCACTGACGGGTCTCGCGGCGAAAGTACGGGGCGTCTGAGTGCCCGACATCCGCATCCACCGCTTTGACGCTGTCCGAGCGCTTCGTGCCATACAACTCGTAGATGCGCTTCACGCGGCGGTACACCTGGTGATGTCCATCAGGTGGGAAGTCGGGATCTTTTTGCCCGTCGAAGAAGAGCAGGGGGCGCGGCGCGATGAGCGCGCCGACGATGGGGAAGTCTCGCAGGAAGGTGTTGTGGAAGTAAATACAATCGCATTGCCCGGCGGCGACCCAGTGGGCGGCCTGCGAGCCGACCGTGTAGGTCGAGAGCCCGGGCACGGCCACGGCCACCCGCTCGTCCACAGCCGCTGTGAACCACGTCGTCACGCCGCCTCCCGAGACGCCCGTCATCCCGATCCGCTGAGGGTCGACTTCCGGGCGGGTCTCCAGATAGTCGATCGCGCGCATGGCATTCCAGACCTCCACGGCCGCGGGCGTATAGCCGAGCGAGAGCCAGTGCCACATGTTCAGGTCGTGGAGGCCGTGATGAATACCCGCGACCTCACCGAACTCGAGCGTGTCGAGAATCAAGCTGGTGTAGCCGTGGGCGGCGAACCACGCCACACGGTCCTGGTACTGAACCTTCGCGCCTGTGGGATGTGGCGCATGACCAGACACGTAGAGGATCGTCGGCAGCGGGCCTGACGTGTTCGCGGGGACGTACAAATTCCCCGTCACGTACAGGCCGGGCAGGCTTTGAAAGACGAGCTTCTCGATGCGGTAGCCGGGGCGTTCCAACGTGCCGGTGATTCGTGCGTTGAGCGGGGTCCGTTGGGGCAGGGGCTCGAGGCCCAGCATGTACAACAGCTCGCGCCGAAGGGCTGGCCGCTGCCGCTTCCAGTCTGCCAGCGAACGAATGTCCGTCAGCGAGCGCTCTGAAATCTCGGCGGCCGTCTTCTTCAGGTGCTCGATGACCATCGCGTGGCGCCGCGCGGGTGCCTCTTCGGCCTGCGGAGTCTCCTCGGTCGGCGTCGCGCCTTGATGGGCATCATCCGTCCCGCGCGCGCATGCCAACGTGCCGCAGGGCACGCTGCCAACCGCCACGCTCGCCAAGCAGATCATCAGCCAGCGCCTGACCCGGTTGCTGCGTCCGGTCGTTGCCGTGTCGCGCGTCGCGTCCGGCATCAGTCGAGCCTCAGGAGCTTCCTGGCGTTGCGGCGATAGACCTTCTCCAGCACCTCGTCTGGGAGCCCGATGCCGTAAATTTTCCAGCGACCTTGCCTCGGGTGCGTGAAGTAGTCGAAGTGCTCGTCGAAGGTCTCGAGGAAACGAAAGTAGGGATGGTAGACGCTCTCGGCCGGCCTCGAGTCGACGCCAAACAGAATGCGGTCTGCATACGTGACGAAGAAGGTGCGGGCGGTGTAGGGCTGACGGCCCAATTCGTTGAGGCGCGCGCCGATCTCGACGTAGAGATTGGGGTAGCGATCGAGCCATGCTGCCACCTCGGACAGGTTTTCGGCATGGTTGGCCACGTGCAACGCGACGAAGGTCGTACGCGGGTGGCGCGCGATGACGTTGTTCCGTTGCTCGAGCAGTGTCGCCTTTGACGGAAACTGAGCACCGTGGAAGCTCCAGTCAGGGTGGGCCTGCAGCTCTTCATAGCGTTCGTTGAAGCGATCGACGGGCAGAAAGAAGGCATCCGGATCGGACGTGTGGATCGCGACGGGGATGTCCAGCTCACCGGCTTTCGCCCAAACGGGGTCGAGCCGGCGATCATCAATGGCCACGAGCGTGCCTGTGTTGTCTTTCACGCCGAGGCCGAGGTTCTTGAAGATCTTCAGCCCGCGCGCACCCGCCTTCACGTCAGCCTCCAGTTGCCGCGCGGCCTGCTGTCCGAAGTCTGGCTCATCGATCCCGTCCCAGTTCACGTTGGCGAACACGAGGAAGCGATCCGCATGCCGGGCGAACTTTGCCACCTGCGCCTGCAGCGTCTCACCGAAACCGCCCGTGAAGTTGACGATCACGGCGACGTTGCACGCGTCCATGACGTGCAGCAGGCGTTCCGGCTCATCGTGGTTGATGTGGTTGTGAAAATCAACCGCCGGAACCTTGGCCTTGGTGACGACGTCGGATGCGACCTCGAGCATCGAGACCGGATCGTAGTCGCTCAGCGTCAGACCGCGCTGCGAGTCGGCCTGGTGGTTCCGCTCCCCGCGCGTCGCGGCCGGATGAGGCCGCTCTGCGGCGGCGATGAGGATGGCGGTCGCCGCGACGAGCGTCACGGCATCGAGCGCCGCCGTCAGGATGCCGCGCGCGTGCTGCGTCCGACCGATCATCTCGTGTGGGGCCTTTGCCGGCTCGCTCGAAGATGTTGACAATCAACCCAATATCGCACGAGCCGGATCGGGGATCAAGACGTAATTCTATTCAAAAGAGTTAGTTCCTATAAACAGAACGACTTTATTGAAGGGGACTCCACAGTATAGGCACCAGACAGAATCTAGTCTATGGAATAGAATCAAGGGATTGACAGCACGGTCAGCTCGTGAGACATTGGGCCACCTGCTCGCTTGATGGCTGATGTTCCTCTCCGCTGGCTAGACCCGACACGTCACCGAGGAGGGTGGCGTGCGTACCCGGGAGGCCTGCCTGCCAGTGAGGCCTGCCCGAGGGATGCGTCTCGTGATGTATCTGCCCCGGGTACTGACGTGCGGAGAGGTCAGGTTCTTGGGAAAGAGAGAGGTGAGCGCATGAGGGGCAGTTCAACGCGTCAGTGGTTGTTGATGGCCGGGGTGTTACTGGCGATCACGCCTCATGTCTGGGCACAGAGCATTTTCGGCACGATTCTCGGCACGGCGACCGACACCAGCGGCGCGGTGGTGCCTGGCGCCGAGATCCGCGTGGTCAACGTCGGCACGAACATCGCGCGGCACACGACGACCGACGAGCGGGGGTACTACGAAGTGGCGCGCCTCCCGCCCGGAGACTATCGGGTGGAGGCCGAGCTGTCCGGGTTCCGGCCGCTGGTGCGCGAGGGTATCACGCTGACCACGACCCAGATGGCGCGTGTCGATCTGGAGCTCACGCTGGGTGGCGTCGAGACGGAGGTCTCCGTGGTCGGCGGCGCACCGCTGGTCGAAAGCGAGACCGGGCGCATCTCGGACGTCCGTTCCGGCGAGGAGCTGCGAACCTTGCCGCTCAACCAAATCTCGCCCTATCGGGCGACCGCGCTCAGCCCGGGAGTGATCTCGAATGTGGTCGGCAATACACGCTCATTTCATGGGAGCTTGGTATTCCAGGAGCGTTACACGATCGACGGCGTCACCATGAGCACCGCCAGCAGCGGCGACTCGATCGGCCCGCTGGCCAACAACCTGGAAAACATCCGTGAGCTCAAGCTCGACCTGGCGAACAACGCGGCCGAAGCCGGCGCCATCGGCACCGTGACCATGACCTCACGGTCGGGCACCAACCAGCTCCACGGGAGCCTGTTTGAATACTACTCCTCGCCGGCGTTCAAGGCCTCGAACCCGTTCACCTTTGGGAAGAACAGTGACATCAGCAATCAGTATGGTGGCTCGGTCGGCGGGCCGGTCCGACTCCCGGGCTATGACGGGCGTAACCGCACGTTCTTTTACGTGACGTACATGGACTGGCGGCTGAACTCCCGCGTGAGCAACCTGACGCCCAACGTGCCGCTGGCGTCGTGGAAGCAGGGTGATTTTTCCGACCTGCTCGACCTGGCCACCCCGGTCCAGATCCGCGATCCGGAGACGGGCCAGTCGTTCGCCGGGAACATCATCCCGCCGGACCGAATCAACGCGGTGGCGGCCAAGATGCAGGAGAGGTTCTATCCGGATCCCAATTTTGGGGACCCCAGCGTCTTTAGCGCGCAAAACTGGCGCGGGCAAATGCGTCCCTCGGCGCGCAATCCGGGCAACCGGACGGTGCGGGTGGACCAAAAACTCTCCGATGCGAATACCATCTTTGGCCGCGTCGTGTTCCAGCAGTCCCACGGCGATGGGTGGCTCGGCAACTTGCCCACCATGGGACAGAATCAGCAGGTGCGGGACATGTCGCTCGTCTCCGTGGTCGACACGCATGTGTTCGGCCCGCGCGTCGTCAATGAGCTGCGTTTTGGCAACGTGCGCGATCTGAACAACTTTTCCGTGCGGGCGTTCCCGGCCTTGCCGTTGGTCGAAGAATTCGGCATCCAGGGGCTCGCGCCCGATATCCCAGCCGATGCCGGTACTATCCCACAAGTCAGCTTTTCCGGAACGGGCGCCGTCCAGGGCCTCAATACTGGGAACGGCCAAAAAGTGCTGGACACGACGCTCGAGGTGTCCGATACGCTCACCTGGGTGCGGGGACGCCAGTCGCTCAAATTCGGCGTGCGCTTCGCGCGTGCCAGGCTGGAACGCCAGGTCAATATCCCCGCTGCGCTGCTTGGCGCTTGGACGTTCACGAACCGCTATACTGGCTGGCCGTACGCCGACTTCTTGTTGGGTCTCCCGTCGCAAGCGCGCCGAGAGTTTCCCACTCCCCCGACTCGCGAGCGGCGGAACGAGCTCGAGCTGTTCGTCCACGATGATGTGCAGCTCGGGTCGCGGCTCACGTTGAATCTCGGGCTACGCTACGAGTATCGCCCCCCGTGGAACGAGGCGAATGGCCTGTACTCCACCTTCGACCCGAACACGGCGAGCCTCGTCGTTCCGGATGGCTCGCTGGAGAAGATCAGCCCGTTGTTCAGTCAGACCTTGCCGCAGGTGAACGTCATCGAGGCATCAGAGGCGGGGTTTCCTTCACAGACGCTGGCGAGGACCGATCTGAACAATTTTGCGCCGCGTGTGGGCGTGGCGTTTCGGCCATTTGGGCACGCCCGAACCGTGATCCGGGGCGCGTATGGTCTCTTCTACGACGTCACCCCGCTGGGCAATACCGCCGGTGGGTCACCCTTCAAACTGAGCGAGCCCGCCTTTACCAATCCGGCGGACGCCCCGCAGCTGGTCTGGCCGCTGGCGTACCCAACCGCCGGCGTGACGCCCGGCGCCCAGGCATTTCCCGACGAATTACGGGCGCACGACCCTGACTTCGTCATTCCGTACACGCATCAGTGGAACATGACGCTGGAACAGGAGATCCACAACACGGCCGTGCGGGTGTCCTACGTGGGCACGGTTGGACGAGCCATGCCGGTAGAGCGGAACATCAACATCCCTGAGGCCAATGCTATTCCGTACATCGACAAGCCGCGTCCGTTCCCGGACTATTCCGCGATCAATCTGCGGGAGAACGCCAGAACGCACGACTATCACGGCCTGAGCACAGAGGTCAGGCGGCGTCTGGCAGGGGGCTTGTCGTACCAAGTCAGCTACACGTGGTCGAAGCACCTGGGGAACAATCAGGGCACGCCCGAGGATCCGTTTGACCTGGGGAGGGAGCGGGGCTTGCTCGACCGCTTTCCCACCCATCGGCTGACGAGCAACTTCATGTGGGAGCTTCCGGTTGGCCGCGGTCGGCGCTTCGGGTCGTCCTGGCACGGCCTGACCGACGCCGTGCTGGGTGGCTGGCAGCTCGCCGGGGTCGTGAGCCTCCAAAGCGGAGACTACCTGACACCCGTGTACAGCGGCCCAGATCTCCATACGAACACGGCGTTCACGACCAGCTCGACGCCTCCTGAGGTCACGCGGCGGCCGGATCGCATCGGCAATGGGAACCTGCCGACCGACCAGCAGACAATCGACCAGTGGTTCGATCTGGCAGCCTTCAAGGATCCGGGCTGTCCAGACGCCGATCCCTTCTGTAGCAACCCCACAAGCGTGGGGCGGTACGGCAACTCGGGCGTGGGTATTGTCGAGGGCCCGGCCTCGAAGGTCGTGCACCTGGGGCTCTATAAGAGCTTTCGCATTCGTGATCGGGTCCGGCTGCGGTTCGAATGGACGGCCACGAACGTGCTCAACACCCCGAATTACAGCAACCCGACTGTGAACCTGTCCAACACGACGGACGCGGGCCGCATCGCGGGCGTAGGTGCCGCCGCTGGAGCTCGCGGCTTTCAGGACGGCGGAGGGCCACGCGAGATGCGTCTCGGCCTGCGGCTCGATTGGTAGGAGATGTCTGGAGGGATCACGTGCTTGGAAGAGGTGAAACCATGATGGGAAGGTCAATGCGTCAGTGGGCCCTGGTGGCCGGGCTGTTGATGACGCTGGCGCCTTCTGCCTGGGCGCAGAGCATTTTCGGCACGATTCTCGGCACGGTGACCGATACCAGCGGCGCGGTCCTGCCTGGTGCTCAAATCCGTGTGGTCAACGTCGGCACCAACCTGGCGCGGCAGACGACGACCGACGAACGGGGGTACTACGAAGTAGCGCGCCTTCCGCCGGGTGAGTATCGGGTGGAGGCCGAACATTCCGAGTTTCCGCCGCTCGTGCGCGAGGGCCTTGCGCTCGAAACCCGCCAGGTGGCGCGCGTCGATCTGGAGCTCACGTTAGGTGGCGTGGAGGCGGAGGTGTCCGTCGTCGGCGGCGCGCCGCTGGTCGAAAGCGAGACCGGGCGCATCTCGGACGTCCGGTCCGGCGAGCAGCTGCGGACCCTACCGCTGAACACGATCTCGCCGTATCGCGCCCTCTCGCTCTCACCCGGGGTGATCGGCAATACGGTCGGCGCTACGACGTCCTTTTACGGGAGCCTGGTGCGGGGGGCACGTTGGGAGATCGACGGGGTCACCATGAGCGACACCACCACCGGCACCCAGATCGGACCATTGGCCAACAACCTGGAAAACATCCGCGAATTGAAGATCGACCTCGCGAACAACTCGGCCGAGTCGGGCGCGGTTGGCACCGTGACGATGACCACACGCTCGGGTACCAACGAGCTCCACGGCAGCCTGTTTGAAGCCTACTCCACGCCGGCGTTCCGGGCCTCGAACCCGTTTACCTTTGGAAAGAACAGTACGATCACCAATCAGTATGGTGGCTCGGTCGGCGGCCCCATCTGGATTCCTGGGGCCTATAACGGCCGGAACCGCACGTTCTTTTACGTGACGTATATGGACGTGCGCGACAGCGCGCGCGTGGGGAACCTGACGCCCACGGTGCCGTTGGCGTCGTGGAAGCAGGGGGATTTTTCTGACCTGCTCGAGCTGTCCACCCCGGTCGAGCTCCGCGATCCGGCGACGGGCGCGCCGTTTGCCGGCAACATCATCCCGACGGACCGGATCAACCCGGTGGCGGCCCAGATGCAGGAGCGGTTCTATCCGGATCCCAATTTTGGGGACACCAACGTCTTCAGTGCGCAAAACTGGCGTGGGCAAGTGCGTCCCTCGGCACGGAATCCGGGCAACCGGACGGTGCGCGTGGACCAAAAGCTCTCCGATGCGAATACCATCTTTGGCCGCGTCGTGTTCCAGCAGGACCACAGCGATGGGTGGTTGGGCGGCCTGCCCACCATGGGCCAGAATGTGCAAGTGCGGGACATGTCGCAGGTCTCCGTGGTGGACACGCATGTGTTCAGCTCGACCGTCGTCAACGAGCTCCGCGTTGGCAACGCGCGCGACCTGAACGACTTTTCCGAGCGGGCGTTTCCGGGCCTGCCGCTGGTGGAGGAATTCGGCATCCAGGGACTCGCGCCCGACATCCCAGCCGATGCCGGCGGCATGCCGGCCGTGCGGTTTTCCGGAACCGGCGCCGTGCAAGCCCTCAACACGATGATCGCGCCTACTCTCAACAACCAAAGAATCCTGGACACGACGCTCGAGGTCTCCAATCAGCTCACCTGGGTGCGGGGACGCCAATCGCTGAAATTCGGCGTCCGCTTCGCGCGCGCCAGGCTGGAACGCCAGGTCAATAACCCGAGGGGCCTGTTTGGGGATTGGCTGTTCACGAACCGCTATACCGGCTGGCCGTACGCCGACTTCTTGCTGGGCCTCCCGTCGCAAGCGAGCCGCGCGTTTCCCAATCCGCCGACCCGCCAGCAGCGGAACGAGCTCGAGCTGTTCGTGCAGGATGATGTGCAGCTCGGGTCCCGACTCACCGTCAATCTCGGGCTGCGCTATGAGTATCACCCGCCCTGGACCGAGGCCAACGGCCTGGTGTCCAACTTCGACCTGAACACGGCGAGCGTCGTCATTCCCGATGGCGCGTCGGATCAGATTAGTCCGTTGTTCAGTGAGGTGTTCCCGCAGGTGAACGTCATTGAAGCCTCAGAGGCGGGCCTGCCCTCGCACACGCTCATCAGGTCCGACCTGAACAACTTCGCCCCGCGTGTGGGTCTGGCCTTTCGGCCCCGGGGGGACGCCCGGATGGTGATCCGGGGAGCCTATGGGCTCTTCTACGGCGTCACCCCTGTGGATATGGGCGCGGGCGGAAGCCCGTTCAAGCTCGACGAGCCCACCTTTATCAATCCGGCCGAGGCCCCGGAGCTGGTCTGGCCGTTGGGGTACCCGACCAGCGGCGTGACGCCCGGCGCGGTGGCGTTTCCCTCCTTTGATGCGCGAGACCCAGACTTCCGCGATGCGTACACGCACCAATGGAACGTGACACTGGAACAGGAGATCCACAACACGGCCATCCGTGTCTCCTACGTGGGCACGGCTGGCCGCGCCCTGCCGGTGGAACGGAACCTCAATATTCCCGAGGCCAACGCCATTCCGTACATCGACAAGCCCCGTCCGTTCCCAGACTTTGGCGCGATCACTGTGCAAGAGAACGCCCTCGCGCACACCTATAACGGCCTGACCACAGAGGTCAAGCGGCGGTTAGCCAATGGCGTGTCATACCAAGTCAGCTACACGTGGTCGAAGCAGCTGGGGAACAACCAGGACGCGCCGGAGAATCCGTTTGACCTGGGGAGGGAACGCGGTCAGCTCTTGCGCTTCCCGAACCATCGGTTGACGGGCAACTTCATGTGGGAGCTTCCGGTCGGCCATGGACGGCCGTTCGGTTCGTCATGGCACGACCTAGTCGACGCCATGCTGGGCGGCTGGCAGCTCGCAGGCGTCGTGAGCCTCCAAAGTGGTGATCACCTTACGCCCGTGTATAGCGCTCCAGACATCCATACGAACACGGCGTTTACCACCAGCTCGACGCCGCCGGTGGTCACATTGCGACCGGATCGCATCGCCGATGGGAACCTGGCGTCCGACCAGCAGACGATTGACCAGTGGTTCGACCTGTCAGCCTTTAAGGATCCGGGCTGTCCGGACGCCGATCCCTTCTGTAGTGGGACCGCACGCACCAGCGTGGGCCGCTATGGGACCTCGGGGGTGGGCATCATCGAAGGTCCGGGCTCTGCCGTCGTGGATTTGGGGCTCTATAAGAGCTTTCACGTTCGTGACCGGGTCCGGCTGCGGTTCGAGTGGACCGCGACCAACGTGTTCAACACGCCCAATTACAGCAACCCGAATGTGATCCTGTCTAACACCGAGAACGCTGGCCGCATCACGCAAGTGGGCGGCGCCGCCGGCGCTCGCGGTCTTCAGGATGCCGGAGGGCCACGCGAGATGCGTCTCGGCCTGCGGCTCGATTGGTAATCCAAGGGCGGCCACGCCTAAGACAGATCCGCGATCACCAATTCGACGGAACGTACGGTATTCTGCATTCTGAGATGCGTTCCGTTAAGCAGGCTCAGCAGCGGCCCGTCTACGACATCGAGCTCGTTGACAAGGTCGTGCAGGTGCTCGAGGCGCTCCGGGACGCGCCCGAAGGCGTGACGCTCCAGGCGATGGCGACGCGCACGGGGTACGTGAAGAGCTCGATTCACCGGATACTTGCGAACCTCAAGTGGCACGGCTACGTCGAGCAGCCGGTCGCCGGGGGTCCCTACCGTCTCGGCATCAAGTGCCTTCTGCTCGTCCGCGCGTGGCAAGACGGCATCGAGCTGGTGCGGTACGCGCGCCCGTTTCTGCGTGAGATCGTCGACACGTTCGATGAGAACGCGTATCTGTCGGTGCTGCGGGGCGGCCGGGGCGTGTTCGTCGAGATGTGCGGCGCGCGGCGCCGCGAGTTGCGCCTGGTCAGGCCGCTTGGGCGGGATGCCACCTACCATGCCGGCGCTGCGGGCAAGCTCTATGCGGCGCATCTGCCGCCGGCGCTTCGTGCCACGTTGCTGGGGCGGATCGAGCTGAAGGCCCAGACACCACGGACGCGCACGAGACCCGCCGAGGTCGAGGCGGAGTGGAACGCGGTCGCGCGGCGCGGGATCGCCATCAACGACGAGGAGACGATCATCGGGGCCGTCTTTCTCGCCGCGCCGATCTTCGACGCGGAGCGCGCCATCTGCGCCGCCATCACCGTGGGTGTGCCCAAAGCGCGCTACACGGCTGGCGTGCGCCGTAGCCTCGCGACTCGGCTCAAGGAGGTGTGTGGGCGCCTCTCCGACACGCTGGCCGAAGCGGCGTATGTGCACCAGGACAGGCAACTCCGCGAGCTAGGTTGAACCGCGTGATAGTGTGGACCTGCGGCTCTCGCCGACGAACGCATTCAACGACATGACCGATGCCGATAGGAGGGTCCCGTGTCCGACATGACACTTGTGAATGCCACCGCGGAGCTGATTGGTGGCCAGCGACTGCTCGACCATCCGTTCTACGTGGCCTGGTCGAAGGGGGAGCTCACCGCCGAGGCACTCAGGCGCTATGCGACGCAGTACTATCACTGGGTCCTCGCGTTTCCCACATACCTCAGCGCGGTGCACGCGAACTGTGAAGACATCGCGATGCGCCAGATGCTCGTCGCCAACCTCGTGGACGAGGAGCTGGGTGGATCGAATCATCCCGGGCTGTGGTTGCGCTTCTGTGACGCGCTCGGGCTGGAACGCCAAGCCGTGCGCACCGCGGCGCTCTTACCGGAGACACAGCAGGCGATCCACACGTTCCGCACGATCTGTCGGGAACCGCCCGCGGTGGCGGGGCTCGCCGCGATCTACGCGTACGAGGCACAGCAGCCCGACGTGATGCGGGTCAAGCGCGAAGGACTGTCGACGTTCTACGACGTGACCGACGGGCACGACTACTTCGAGGTGCACGAGACGCTGGACGTGGCACACAGCACACAAGAGCGGCAGCAGATCGAGCGGCTGGGTGCGGGGAAGGAGGCTGAGGTGCTGCAGGCCGTGAGGGCCGCCGTGGCTGCCACGTATGTGCTCCTCGATGGTGTGGAGCGCGTCAGGCACGGGTAGTCGTGGGCTGTCTCAATGGTTCGCGACGCCGAGAGAGCACACCCGCTGGTATCACCGCGTGGCGAGGTAGCCGCTCTGCTATGTGGACCGTTCGTCGACGTCCTCGCATTGCATCAACGAGCAGATCGATGTCTTTGGTGGTCCGCGCACCGCCGTGCGCAATGACCGCGAATCCGCCGATCAACACATCGCGCGCACCGGCGGCGTTGAGAGAGCGACAGATTCGAATCAGATCTTCGACTTGAGGCTCACGTGCGTTCGCGCCATCATCCTGACCATCCACTCATCCGCCTCCTCAAACGAATCGAACCGATAGACGCCGCGCGGGTACGCGTCCAACACGCCGAGCATCTGCCGTCGTCGCGACGGGTCTGGTGCTAACCCTGGAGCACGAGGTGCGTCGTGAGAGTTGCCGTCTTTAGCACCCGTACATACGATCGCCAGTATCTCGAAGAAGCGAACCGTCGCTACGGCCATGATTTGACCTTCCTCGAGATGTCACTCGACGGAACGACGGTCGCGCTAGCTGACGGCTTTCCGGCCATTTGCGTGTTCGTCAACGACCAGGTGAACGCCGACGTTATCCAGCGGCTGGCCGACGGTGGGACGCAGCTTGTGGCGCTGCGGTCGGCGGGCTTCAACCACGTGGATGTCGGTGCGGCCCATGACGCGGGGATGACAGTGGTCAGGGTGCCAGCCTATTCGCCGCACGCCGTCGCGGAGCACACGGTCGCCCTCATGCTCACGTTGAACCGGAAGATTCACCGCGCGTACGCGCGGGTGCGCGAGGGGAACTTCGCGCTCGGTCAGCTCTTGGGCTTCGACCTGCACGACCGCACCGTGGGCGTGGTCGGCACCGGGCGGATCGGGACGGTCGTCGCCCGCATCATGGGTGGTTTTGGCTGCCGGGTGCTCGCGTTCGATCCCGCGCCCAACCCGGAGTGTGAGCGAAATGGGGCGCGCTACGTTCCGCTGAGGGAACTGCTGGGCGAGTCGGACATTGTCACACTGCACTGTCCGCTGACGCCGAAGACCCATCATCTCATCGACGGAGCGGTGGTGGAGGCGATGAAACGGGGTGTGATGCTGATCAACACGAGCCGCGGTGCGCTGATCGACACGCGTGCGGTCATCGCGGGGCTGAAGTCTGGCGCCATCGGCTATCTTGGGCTAGACGTGTACGAGGAAGAAGGCGACCTCTTCTTTCGCGACCTTTCCGATCACGTCATCCAGGACGACGTCTTCGCGCGTCTTCTCACGTTTCCCAATGTGGTGATCACCGCGCACCAGGCCTTCTTCACAATCGACGCCCTCCGGAACATCGCGGAGACCACACTCGACAATATCCGCACGTTCGAGCAAGGCCATGAGCCGCGGAATCTGGTGACACCCGCGATGGTCCAGTCCACGGCGTGATGACGTCATGCAGGAACGAGCGTGGCACGTTGCAAGTGCTCGCGCTCGCGGTGGTCCCGGCGGTGGTCGGGCAGGGGATCAAGATGGCGCGTCGAGCTGCACAGGGCTGACGAACCCTTCGGGCTTCAGCGCGATGACCGAGGTGCGCAGTCGCTGCAAGATGCGTTCGGCGGTATTTCCCATCACGAAGCCCGCGATGCCCGTGCGCGCCACGGTACCCATGACCACGAGGTCGACATGGTGTGCCTCCACAAATTCCGGGATCGCATTCTCGGGTCGACCTCTGACGAGCTCGCGTTTGGTGCCGGGCATAGGCTCGGCGAGTCCGTCGTCGAGCGCTTGGAGGCCGTCTGCGGCTGCGTGGCGAACGGCTTCCACAGCCTCCGAGAGCTCGGCTTCCCGCATGTGGCACCTGAGCAGCTCCTCACCGAAGACCCACCACGCGTGTAGGAGGGTGACCGTTCCACCTTCCAGGCCCGCGATGGCGCGCGCCAGGGTGACGATCTGAGCGTTCAACCGCTGTTCGACCGGATCGTCGGCACTCGCGTCCACGCACGCCACCACCTGGCGGGGACGCTTCGCGTCCGGGCCAATCAACCAGACGGGGACGGGACATTTTCGCAGCAGTTGCTGGTCTACAGGACCAAACGGGCCCGGTGGAGTATGGGCGCGCCCGTGCGCACGCATGACGAGATCGTGGCCAGATCGGAGCACCTCCCCAATCACGGCGAGCGCCGGTTTGCCGCGCAGCACATCGATCTCGACGACGGTGCCCATCGAGCGGGCCTCGGCGGCAAGCTGCTCCAGTCGTTCGCGGCGGTGTGCGACGACGTCGGCTTCCAGGTGAGTTGGCAGGTGGTGCTCTCGCTGGCGTTGCAACTCAGGCACCACGTCTACGATCTTGAGCCGAGCCTGACACCGCCCAGCGAGGTCGAGCGCGAGGGTAACCGCGGGATGCGCATCGTCGAGCGCGTTGATGTCGAGCAGGATCCGATTGAAGGTAGGCATCAGTCCTACATTCTATGGCTGGACCTAGAGGTCGAGCCTACATGCAACGAGGCTCGCGCCATCGGCGAGCCCGACGTCGTCGTCTTGAGCCATGCGTACTGGCAGCAGCGGTTGGGTGCAAATCCCAATGTGCTCAACGACACGCTCATCGTCAACGGTCGCAGGATGACGATCGTCGGGGTCGCGCCGCACGGCTTCGAGGGAACGACGATCGGCAGGCGACCAGAGGTGTACGCGCCCATCACCATGCACGGGCACATGAACCCCGGTTGGGACGAGTTCGACAATCGCCTCAACGCCTGGGTCTACTTGTTTGCCCGCCTCCGACCAGGCGTGAGCATCGACGAGGCGCGCGCGGCGATGAACACCGTGTACCGGGGGATCATCAACGAGGTCGAAGCCCCCCTCCAAGAAGGCATGAGCCGGGAGATGCTGGCCCAGTTCAAGGCGAAAACGCTGGGCGTGGAGCCGGGACGCCTGGGTCAAAGCCAGCTGCGCGGCGCAATGCGGACACCGTTGACCTTGCTGCTCGCGGTCACCGGCGTCGTGCTGCTGATCGCCTGTGCCAACATCGCGAATCTGCTGCTGGCGCGCGCGGCAACGCGCGCGAGTGAGATGGCCGTGCGTCTATCGCTCGGTGCGAGCCCGTGGCACCTCATTGTGCAGTTGCTGACGGAGTCGTGCTTGCTGGCATCGCTCGGCGGCTTGGCCGGGCTTGTCGTGGCAAAGTTGACGCTGAGCCTGATCGTGTCGCTGGGCCGGGACGACGCCACGCTCCTCCACATCGACGTGGACGCGCTCCTCTTCGCGGCGGCGGTGACCCTCGCCACCGGCGTGCTCTTCGGTATGTTCCCAGCCATCCATAGCAGACGGCTCAACCTCGTGTCGACGTTGAAAGGCACATCCGGACAGCCGGCCGGCGGGCGCGGAGCGGCGCGCGTCCGCACGGCGCTCGCCATCACGCAGGTCGCGCTCTCGATGACGTTGCTCGTCGCCGCCGGCCTCTTCATCAAGAGCTTGATGAACGTGAGTCGCGTAGACCTCGGCTTGGCGATCGACCACCTCGTCACATTCAGGATCTCACCGGAGCTGAATGGCTACACACCGGAGCGTTCCCGTGTCCTGTTCGAGCGGCTCGAGGACGAGCTGGCAGCGCAGCCGGGCGTGACGAGCGTCACCGCCTCGAACGTGCCGGCCATTGGCGGGGGAACATGGGGTGCCGGCGTTCGCGTCCAGGGATCCAAGTCCGGGCCCGATATCGACGGTGGCTCGTTCTACACCGCAATCGCGCCAGGGTACTTCAACACGATGGGGATCCCGCTGCTTGCGGGTCGCGAGATCACGCCTGCTGATACGCTTGGCGGGCCGAGGGTCGCCCTGATCAACGAGGCGTTCGCGACGGAGTTTGGTCTTGGGCGAAACGCCGTCGGCAAGCGCATGGCCTGGGGTGGTGAAGATGAGGAGCTCGAGAGAGAGATTGTCGGACTCGTGCAGGACGCCAACTACAGCGCCGTCAAGGAGGACGTGCCGCCGGTCTTTTTCGTTCCGTACCGGCAAGGAATCGGATCGGACCTTGGGGCTCTCACGTTCTACGTCCGCACGGCGCTCGAGCCGGAACAGATGATCGGCACGCTGCCGAAGGTCGTGGCGAAGCTCGATCCGAATCTGCCGATCGATAACGTGCGGACGATGGAGCAACAGGTGCGGAACAACGTGGTCCTGGATCGGCTCATCAGCGGGCTCTCGACGGCCTTTGCGATGCTGGCCACGCTGCTAGCCGCCATCGGGCTCTACGGCGTCCTCGCCTATACCGTGGCGCAGCGCACGCGCGAAATCGGCCTGCGCATGGCACTCGGTGCGACGCCGGGTCGCGTCCGTGGCATGGTGCTGCGTCAGGTGGCGGTAATGACAGCCGTCGGCGGCGTGCTGGGCCTGGCCGCTGCCGTGGCGCTCGGCCGTGCGGCGCAGGCGTTGCTGTTCGAGCTCCAGGGGCACGACCCGATGGTGCTCACGGTCGCCGCGGTGGCGCTCACGCTCGTCGCGCTGGGCGCGGGCTGGATCCCGGCGCACCGGGCGTCGCGGGTCGATCCCATGCGGGCGCTTCGGTATGAGTGATCCACGGATGGCCCGTGTGAAGCTAGTGTCCTCGTCTTATCGCCTGACCGCGCGCGCGGTGTAGGTCGTAGATGTGAAATCGACGATTGCGGTACACCGCTGGGAGCGCAAGCTTGCGATCGGTGAGTAGATAATCGAGGTCGTAGCGGCGCGCGAGGCGGAGTAGCGCGGTTTCATTCAACGATGTGAAGTACCTGGTCGCGGCGAGGCGCTCACCGACGCGAGAGGCAACGTCGCGCGCAAAGATGGCGAATGCCGTGTCCTTCATCCGTTCCACGAACACGTCGCGTTGGGCGGTGAGTCGCAGGTTCGCGCCATATTTCCACGCGTGGTCCGGATCGGCCAGTAGATAGGCGTCGCGTGCCGTGTGCGCGCGCAGCCACAGGCCCGCGTCCCGCCACGGGCCGGGTGCGACGTCAACCTGCGCGAAGGTGCGACCACCCGGACGCTCCATATTCATGATGTAGAAGCCACGTGCCACCGAGAAGAGCAGGACCGCGGCAAACACAAGCCGTGGGCGGCCGCGCCGCGCGCCTTCGGTCAACCACCACACCACGTACAGCGTCGCGAGGAAATCCACCGTCCAGAACACGCGTGAGGTTTGAAGCTGGACGGCGAGCGCGATGCGCGCCTCGATGAACGGAAGCGAGAGGAGAAACATCGCGACCAGCGCGAGGCAGCCCGCGACGACTCCCGCCTCGTGGGCGTGAGCGAGCCCGCGGCGGCGACGAACCAACCAGGTCAGCAGGATCAGGAAGACGCCGCCAAAGTGCAGGATCCAGATTTCAGCCGGCCAGCGCGCCGGAAACAGGTAATCCTTGACGGCGATCACCCCAGCCCACGCTGGATCGACACGCGTGAGTCTGTGGGCGAGCGGACCGACCGCTAGCGCCCAAACCGCACCAACTGCGCAGGTGAGGCCAACCACTGCCAGTGGACCACGTAAGCGAGGCTCGTTGACCCAGAGCGCCACCCATAGCCAAATGGCAAACCATAAGCCGGTCAGTGGATGGATGAGGCCCGCCGCCAGCACGAGCATCAGTGCGACGAGCGACGAGGCAAGGAGCCGAGAAGGAAAACGAGGACAGTCCTCGTTTTCGGCAGCGTCAGTCTCCGAAGACGGGGGCCGTCCGCGTTTTGCGCGCAATCCGTTGACCGCGACGACGAGGGCGGCGATGCCGAGGGCAAACGCAAGAACGCGTGGGTGGAAGTACCCCTCCAGCGTGTTGGTGCTGGTTTCAGCGATGCGATGCCGCAGCGTGAGGATGGTGCAAAAGGCAGCCACGCTCCACCCTGAAGCAAGGAAGGGACGCGCGAATGCCACCCCCGCCCCGAGCATCAACGACAGTGACAGAATGTAGCCGCACAGCATTAACATCGGGAGCGACACGCCTGTTAGGCGTACGGCGACCGCAAGTAGTTGGTCGAAGAGCATCAGGCTGCCCTGCGCGTCGATTAGCACGTCGTCGCGTGGGAAAAGCGTAGGATCGAGCGCGCGCAACAACGCGGGGAGGTAACCCAATTGATCGTCCAGACCGTAGCGGTAGCCGACGGCGTTGGCCGTGGCAAGCACGACAAAGCCAGCAAGCGCCACGAGCGAGATAAGGAGTCGCGTGAGAAAAGGAGTCACGCTTGGTCCCGGCGAAGGACGAGTCTCACGCCAGCCTGGATCTGCAAGAAACGTAGCGACACAGTTCCGCTTAACAAAGATCCGGAAGATAGAGAGCCGCGACGCCGCGTACAATGGATTAAGTGCCGCGGTCATGTTACCAGAGACACTAGGGCCGGATCAGGTCATTCCCCGACTTGTGCCTTTCCTGAACGGAGGCACTACTCGAACGGCAGGTTAGGAGGCGATTACCGGAACGCGTAGAGGTGGCCGGCGGTGCGCACGTACAGTGTGCCTGCTACGATGGCGGGCGTGGCATAGATCGGCTTGTCCAGATCGTTCCTGGCCATGACCCTGAGCTCGTCGCCTGGCGCAAGGACGGCAATCGTCCCCTCGCCAGAGGCCACGTAGATCTTTCGTTGGCCGCGACCGGGACGAATAGTACGGTCCAGGGACACCGACCCTGATAACGACGAGACCGCTCGACCCGCACACATGAGGTCCTCCTCTCTACCGAATGCGCGTCGAGGGCGCCAGATACCAGCGTCATCGCCCGTTACTTCAGTGCGACGTCGCCGCTGAAGGTTTTCACCTTGATGTGGTTCGACAAGCTAGTGTCATCCGACGTGTTCAGGCTTGCCTCGAGTCGGCGACCACTGCGCTTCCGAAGGACGAGCGGTAGATCGCTCTCGAGGTCTCCACTGAATGAGTTGAACTCAACGCCGGCTTGTGCCGACGCTGGCACGTGAACGGTGACATCGCCGCTGAACGTTTCCAGCATCAGTTCTGGCGCGGTCGTGGCGTCCGCGAGGCTCACGTCGAGAGTGCCGCTGAACGCCTTGGCGTGGACCGGCGCGCTCACGCCGGACAGCTTGATCGCCGAGGAGAAGCTACGTACCCGGACGTCACCAGCAACATCGGCCACCGTCACCGGGCTGCTGAAGACCGAGACGTCGATGCCACCCTCTAACGGCATCTCGATCTCGAAGTGTGTTTCGACGACGTTGTTATTCTTGCAGTCGTCGTTGTGCTTGTTGGCTTCGATTCGGACGCCAGATGAGCTGGATTCCATCGACAGCGTGACGCGCTCGAGGCGCTCGCGCGGCGCGCGACGTACCGCTTTGATCGCCACATCGTTCCTCGCGGTTCCTCGGATGGTGACCGAACCGGAGAACGACTTCAGCTCCAGCCTACCCCCGTCAGGAAACGCCAAGGCCTTCGAAACCGTCTCGCTCTCGTCCGGACCATCGTCCTTGCACTGGGCCGCGGCCTCCGTTCGAAGAGCCACCACCGCGAGAGCAAGCAACGTGGTTGCGCGCAGCAGTGCGGACCAGCGCCACGCGGTACGCGTCGGCATAATCGCTCTCCTTTTGTTGTTGATAGACGGACCCACCTACGGAAAGGTTGCCGATGGCTGCGGTTTATCGTAGCCCCTGAAGGGACATATCACCCGGGTGATATTGACCCGATAATTCTACCCGGCTAAAATTGCCGGCATGGCTGCGACACAAGATCCCAACATGGGCAGACAGCCTCGAGCCCGCTGCATAGCTTTTGAGGGATCCAGATGCATCGCGTCTGGTGAGCTGCAACAGGTGGCCCTGAAGACGAAGGAGGTGATCGACCGAGAAGGATACTCGCCGATCCTGATCTTCGACGAGACCACCAGCGAGCTGATCGAGGTGGATTTCCGGGGGACCGCGGACGAGGTTCTGCAGAGAGCTGCGGCCATGACGAGCCGGGACGCCCCAAGCGCCGCTTCGGCACCGACGGAGAAGGAAGCGCCGCGCGGGCCAGGCCGGCCGAAGTTGGGCGTCGTCGCTCGCGAGGTGACGCTGCTGCCGCGTCACTGGGAGTGGCTGAACAGTCAACCGGGAGGTGCCTCCGTTGCCCTCCGCCGGCTGGTTGAGGAAACGAGACGCGCCAATGCTGGCAGGGATCGCGTGCGGCGGTCGCAAGAGGCAGCCTACAGGTTCATGTCCGCCATGGCCGGCAACGAACGTGGTTTCGAGGAAGCGACCCGAGCCTTGTTTGCCGCAAACCAGGAGCGTTTCGACGCGCTGGTGGAGACCTGGCCCGTCGATATCCGCGATCACGCCAGAAACCTGGCGGTCGTCGCGTTCCGAGGCTCGTCTACCGGTTAGGATCACAGCCGGGCTGACCCCCACGACGTCCGCAACCGCTTGAGAGACAGGTCTTGATCCAGCGTCCGTACGACGTGATCGTGATTGGGCTCGGCGCGATGGGCAGCGCCGCGCTGTTTCATCTCGCCCGGCGTGGCTGCACGGTGCTGGGGCTCGAGCGTTTCAACATCCCGCACGACCGGGGCTCGTCACACGGGATTACCCGCATCATTCGGCTGGCGTACTACGAGCATCCGTCCTACGTCCCGTTACTGCGGCGCGCGTACGAGCTGTGGGACGAGTTGGAGCGGTCTGCCGGCATCCCGTTACGGTATACGACGGGGTCGATAGACGCCGGCCCCGCCGCCAGCGCCGTCGTCGAGGGCTCTCTTCAGTCGTGCCAGGAGCACGATCTTCCTCACGAGGTGTTGACGTCAACCGAGCTGACCGAGCGATTCCCCGGCTATTGGCTTCCGAACGAATTCGTCGCCGTGCTTCAGCCTCAGGGCGGGTTTCTGCTTCCGGAGCTGTGCATCTCGTATCACGTGATCGGTGCGCAAGGCGCGGGCGCCGAGGTACACGCGCGGGAACAGGTCCTCGAGTGGGAACCATCCCCGCGCGGCGTCGTGGTCACGACCGAGCGTGGTGTGTACGAGGCGGAGAAGCTGATCGTCTCGGCGGGCGCCTGGATGGGCAAGCTGGTGCCACCCCTCAGCGGCCTCGCCGTGCCCGAACGGCAAGTGCTCGCGTGGATGCAGCCGCTTCGCCCTGATCTCTTTCGACCGGAGCGCTTCCCGGTCTTCAACCTCGTGGTCGAGGAGGGGCGCTACTACGGGTTCCCGGTCTTCGGCATTCCGGGCTTCAAGGTCGGCCGCTACCACCATCGTGACGAAGTCGTCGATCCCGACACGATGGACTGGGCGTGTCATCCTGAAGACGAGCGTCTGCTGCGCGCGTTCACTGATCGTTACTTTCCGGCGGCCGCAGGCCCAACCACCGCGATGCACGCGTGCATGTTCACGAACACGCCAGACAAGCATTTTGTGCTCGACATGCTGCCGTCGCTTCCGCAGGTCATCGTCGCCTCACCCTGCTCCGGGCACGGGTTCAAGTTCGCAAGCGTCGTTGGCGAGATCCTCGCAGACCTTGCA
Source organism: Luteitalea sp. (assembly GCA_009377495.1). GTDB lineage: Bacteria > Acidobacteriota > Vicinamibacteria > Vicinamibacterales > Vicinamibacteraceae > WHTT01. The sequence goes on along the minus strand of WHTZ01000082.1, from coordinate 5,100 downwards.
ACGGACGGCACCACACGACACGATATCTCGCTGCACCGGCTCGGGCGCTTCGTGGGCGGGGGGTAGTCTACGGCCTCCAGCGGGAAACCTGTCGTCCCGCATGCATCAGCGATGCTGGCGTCGCGCCAAGGATTCGCCGCATGCACCGAGCCATATGACTCTGATGCGCAAAGCCCGTTTCGACGGCCACCTGGCTCGCGGGCCTGTCGCCGCGCAAGAGCAGCCACTTCGCCCGTTCCACCCGGCGCTGTACGACGTACTCGTGCACGGGAAGTCCCGACGAACGTTTGAACAACGTCTTGAGGTGCGACGGGCTGACCCCCACGACGTCCGCCAACCGCTTGAGAGACAGGTCTTGATCCAGGTACTCTTCGATGTACGCGGTCACGCGCCGAAGCTGCGGCCTTGACAGGCCGCCGTTGGACGTCAGCGGCGCGGGGTAGCGGCCCAGCAAGTGGATCGCGAGCGCTGATCCGAGGCTTTCCGCGTAAATGAGGCCGCCGGGGTAGCCGGCCGCGCGCTCCGCCTCGAGCGCCCACGCGAGGTGCTCAATCTGCGGATCCCTGACTTGATGCCGCGGCTCGAGCCCGGCGTGGTCCGGGTCGATACCGATGTCCTCGGCCGTGCGACGCAACAGCGAGGGCGTAACTTCCAGCACGATGGACGTGTTCGAATCCTCTTCGTGCCACACGTCCGACACGCCAGCCGGAACGATGTCGACGTCGCCGCGAGTGTAGAGAAATCGATCGAACTGACACGTCCCGCGAACAGGCGGTCCGGCATGTACCTTGATCCGATGCTCGGGCAGCGCCTTCAGCTCGACCACACCGGGCGCTGTCGTACGCAGGTCAACGCGTAGCCCGATTCGGGGTCGTGGCCCCTCCCACAATCCCCGGGGACCCGGAGCAGCTCCGGCATCGTTCGTCGTCGCTGAGGCCAGATCCTGAGTGTTCACGTCACGCTCCTTCAACTGACTATCCGACGCTTTGTCCGAGGCAAGGGTTCCCGCGTTCCCGTGTTTCTTTCTCGTCCGAACGTGCTTGCAATCGTCCGATCGTGCGCGACAGGCGGATGTGTTGCGGGGTACTCCTGTTATTGAACGGAGATTCGCGATGACAGACGAACGGACAGTTTCGGTTATCGGCTTGGGAACCATGGGCACAACACTCGCGCAGCTCCTGCTCGGCAGCGGCTACCGCGTCACAGTGTGGAACCGAACGCGCGCGAAGGCTGATGCGCTGAGTGGAGACCGAGTGGTCGTGGCGCCCAGCGCTGCGGCCGCCGTTGCGGCCAGCGACGTCGCGGTCGTGTGCGTCTACGACTACAAGGCAGCCAACGAGATTCTCGCGACGAAGGACGTCGAGTCGGTGCTCGCGGGGCGAGTGATCGTTCAACTGACGACAGGCAGTCCGCAGGAGGCGCGAGACAGCGAGCTCTGGGCGCGGCGGCACCGTGCCGACTACGTCGACGGCGCCATCCAGGCAGCGCCAAGCCAGATGGCGAGGCCGGACACGACCATCCTCGTGTCTGGTGCAGAGTCGGCGTACCGTCGGAGTGAAGCGGTGCTCAGCGTCTTCGGCGGAAACGTGAAATACCTGGGCGAGCCGGTCGGCGCAGCAGCCACGATGGATCTGGCCACGCTGTCGTATGTCTACGGGGCCGCGCTGGGATTCTTCCACGGCGCGCGTATCGCCGAATCGGAGGGCTTCCGGGTGGATCACTACGGAGGGCTGGTCGCCGAGATTTCTCCCTCGTTCGGAGAGTTCTTCAGACACGAGGGTGCGGTGATCCAGTCGGGAGACTATCGGATCTCTGAAAGCCCATTGAAGATCTCCGCCGAAGCTACAGAACGGTTGGCGCAGGCGGCGCGTGAAAGCGGACTCAACGCCGAATTTCCAGTGTTTGCGTCGGGGCTGTTCAAGAGAGCGCTGGCGGCCGGGTACGGGGATCAGGAGCTCGCAGCTCTCATCAAGGTCCTGCGCGCGAGCGGAGACGAAGGCCACAGTCCAAGGTCTTGAGACGTCTATCTCACGGTACCGTCGCCGTTCGCATCACCGGATACAGGTTGTAACGCTCATCCCAAGAACTGTGGCGGCGATAGAAGAACTGCAGGCGCGCCGCCTTGTCTTCGGCAAAGGTCGAATCCTCGGCCAGTCTGCGCGCGAACTCGGCCTTCAGCGCAGGATCGCTCTTCAACATGTCGCGTGCGACCTGCTCGGCTACGTAGTCCTCCATGTACTCCTTTTCCTCGAAGGCGTTGTTGAACTCGCCCCAGGCGGCCAAGGAATCGGGCGCCTGCGGTTCGAGCAGCGCCATGACCAGACGCGCTTTCGGCTGTGCAATCGGCACGAAGAGCGAACCGGCGGGAAGGTCACGGGTTTCCGGCTTCCAGGCACCCTCGAGCGTCAGCTGCTGATGGCCTTCGAGCGGTTGCGGCGCGAAGGTGGCCCGTTCGGCGCGAAGGGTCTCGACGCTCGCTGCGGACTGTGCGGCGGTGAGCGCGCGGAACTCTATGCCGTGCAGCTTCAGCTTCGCGCCTACCCAGGCGGCGTGCGCGACTGGCACGATATAGCCGCCCTTGGGTGCTTCAACGCTCACACTCGGTTGCACATCGTCACGCAACGGCAGCTTCCAAATCTGGGGCTTCGACTCGTCGTAGCGCGTCATCAGCGTGCCGGAGATCTCGGATGGCGTGCGCGTGTACGCATAGCCGCGGAAGTTGATGGTTCGGGCCTCATCCGTCGCGGCGTAGTCTAGTGGCACGCGCTCACCGCCGAGCTGCGCAGCGCGGGCATCCGCCTGTTTGCCGAGCTCGAGCCAGGATGCGCCGCTCTCGGCGGCGAGATCCAGCAGAGCAACGATGGTGTTGCGCGTGATGCGCACGCGGGTAGGGTAGTCTTTCCACGAATGGGTTTCGACCAGGATGCCGTAGCGGTTGCGCAGCGGCAGATACCCGTTTGAAAAGCGCGGCGGGGAGACGCTGTCCTCGATGCCCGACGCCGGATCGTCCTCCGTGACGAATGCGGGGTAGAACGGCAGCGGGAGCGAACCGTGCGCGGTGAGCTTGGAGATGAGCGCGTCTCGCATCGCACGGCCCGCTTGGCGCAGCGCGGCGTCTCCAGAGTGAAGCGGCTCGACCATGATCGCGATGTCGTGTTCGAACTGGGCGCCGTCGGTGGCGTGCAGGTCGGCGGTGACCAGCGGGTCCCAGGCGTGGAGGAGCCGCAGCATCGCCTGCATCTCCGGTGCGTCCACCTTAGCGTAGTCGCGATTGAGATTCACATTCTGTGCGGTCGTGCGCCAGCCCATTTCCTCCGGCCCGCGCTGGTTCGGACGGTTCCATCGCCCGAAGCGCTCGTGTCCGTCGATGTTGAACACGGGCACGAAGATCAGCACCATGTTGTCGAGGGCGCCTCGGGCGGCACGGTCTTCGAGCACCTCGCGCAAGGCGAGGAACCCGGCGTCCTTGCCGTCAATCTCGCCGGCATGGATGCCGCCCTGCACCAACAGAACCGGCAGCTCACGGGCGCGCGAGGCCTCTGCGGTCAACGCGCCGGTGCGCGACGCGACCAGCGCCAGCATCGGCCGGTCTTCTGGCGTGCGGCCAAACTCCGTGCAGCGGACGGCGTCCGGGAACGTCTGCTCGAACGCTCTGCACAGCGCGATCACTTCGTCGTAGCGGCCCGTCTTCTGATACCCGGAACGTTCGGCCACCGTGACCAGCCGGTCGGAAGCGGCGACAGACGTAGAGATGCCGCCAGAGGCAAGCAGAATGCCACCGACGCCCGGGACGATGCAGATGAGCGCCACGAAGACGCGCGCCACAAAGTGCCGATACGTGTCCATGCGGTCTCCTCCGGCGGTGGGCCTACCACGGCCCGGCACGAGCCACCGGTCGTGCTCTCACTGGCGACCTCTGATCGCTATCTACGGAAGATGTTGCTGATCTCCCGCGGGCGTGCGGCCTCCTTCGCGAAATCGAAGGTGCCGTGCTCCTGCATCTCGCGGGCGGCGCGGAGAAAGGCGCCCAGCGCGGTGCGGGCCAGCGCGCTGCCGACGCTGACTCGCCGCACGCCGATGTCGGAGAGCTCCGACAGGCTGAGCTGAGCGCCCTGCAGGCCCATCACGACGTTCACGGGACGATCCACCGCGCGCACCACGGTGGCGATGTCCTCCCGGCTGACGAGCCCGGGCGCGTACAGCACGTCGGCGCCCGCCTCCTGATACGCCTGCAGCCGCGCGATGGTGTCCGCGAGGTCGGGCCGGCCGTGCAGGTAGTTCTCCGCACGCGCAGTGAGCGTGAAGTCGACCGGCAGGGCGCGCGCTGCCGCCACCGCCGCGCGGATGCGGTCGACCGCGTGCACGCGGTCGTAGATGGGATCATCCGGACGTCCCGTCGCATCCTCGATCGAGCCGCCCACCACGCCGGTGGCGGCCGCGAGCCTGATCGCCTCGGCCGCGGCCTCGGGCGTATCGCCGAAGCCGTTCTCCAGATCGGCGCTCACCGGCAGCTCGGTCGCCGACGCGATCGCGGCGGCATACGCGATCGTCTCGTGACGATCGAGCGAGTTATCCAGGTGTCCGAGCGAGAACGCGTAGCCCATGCTGGTCGTAGCCAGCGCCTCGAAGCCCAGGTGAGCGAGCAGGCGCGCCGTGCCGACGTCCCACGGGTTCGGAATGATGAAGGCGCGGTGACGCTCGTGGAGCGCGCGGAAGGTTCGTCCCTTGTCGGCTTGCGTCATGATGGCGGCTGTCACCGGAATCGTAGCCTCTGCGCCTAGCTTAGCTCCTCCGCGTGTGGGTCGTCATGCGTAAGTACGGGTCGTGCCCGGTCGCGTCGTAGCGGTCAGGGAGCCCGCACCGCGAGCGACGCCACCATCGTTCCGTGATTCAACGCCGCCGTCAGCAGGGCCGTGGCCGGGGCGGACGACTGCGGATAACGGACGATGAAGGTACTCTGGGCCCGGTGGCTGAGTCGGTACGTGCAGAGCGAGTTGTACGGGTCACACCAAGGGATCCGATAACGATCGGCGTCGCCGTGCTAAGGCTGACCATCGTCGCCGCTGCAGCCGGTCTGATCCCGGCGATGCGCGCCGCGCG
>WHTZ01000081.1:10883-29767 GCA_009377495.1 Luteitalea sp. | reverse complement strand
GTCGCTACAGTAAATTGCTGAATCAGGTTGTCTCAAAATCGTTGACACGGCCCGCTCGACGGAAAGACCATCGATGCTCGGCAACCTCTCAGGCCAGAGAAACAATGGAAGCTCTACGTGAACCCGAAGGTGCACAATGACGTGGGGTTTACGGATATCCAGCCTCACGTCAACGAGCTGGACACTCGGAATACGGATACCGTGCTGGACATATTGGCGACGTATCCGTTTTACATCTTCAACTTCGAAACCGGATGGCTGGTGGACAACTATCTCGACTCCAGAACCGAGGAGGCTCGCAGCGAGTTCTTCGAGTGGGCCCGAAAGGGAAGGGCGACTGTGAGTGCCTTCTATTTGAATCTTCTAACCGGCATCTCCTCCGGGGAGGAGCTGTATCGCGCCACCTATTTCGCCCATAGGCTGCATCGCGAGCATGGGAGCAACTTCGACTTCGCCTGTCTCACGGACGCGCCGTCGCACAGTTGGTTCTTGCCGACGCTCCTGAGCGATATCGGCATCAACGCGTTCGCCGTTGGAAGCAATCAAACGCGAGCCCCCATACTGCAGCACAGCGATCTGAACGAGCGGTCTCCCTTCCACTGGGAGGGAATGAATGGTGAACGTATCCTGAAGTGGTACTCCCGATCGTATCTACAGCTCGGCATCTTGACCGGGGAAATCGTCGGCTCGCCAAGCATGGAATATCTGCGCGGGAGTATCCCCCAGTTCATGCGACGGTTCCAAAGGGAAGAGTACATCCCTGATGCGGTCATGGTGTATGGCGCCTGGGTGGACAATGCGGCGATTCCCGTGGACGGACTGGCTCCCCTGATTGAGCGATGGAACTCGACGTATGAATATCCCAAGTTGCTGGTGACAGCGGACTCGGAGTATTTCGACTATATCGATTCGACGTTCCGGGACCAGCTTCCCGTCTATCGTGGGGATGCTGGAGCGTACTGGGAGGATGGTGCGGCCTCGAGCGCCAAGGCAACGAAGATCAACCGACATACCAAAGAAGTGATGACGGCTGCCGAGACGATCGCCAGCTTCGGGTCGTTGTTCGATTCTCGCTATCGATATCCGGCGGAGGCGCTTCGGAAGACCTGGGACAACATTATGTTCTACGACGAGCACACCTGGGGGGCTCTGCAGAGTATCGAGCAACCGGGGCGCGAGCTGGTCAGGCGGCAGTGGGAGATCAAGGAGAATTATGCGCGCGAAGCCAATTTGACCGCCCGGAACATCCTGGCGCGGTCGCTCAATCGCCTCGTGCAGCACGTGGCGGTTGAACGGGACATGGTCTTTGTGTTCAACCTTCAGAACTGGGTGCGGTCTGGGCCTGTGGAGGTAGAAATAGACGAGGGGAAGTACCTGGTCGAGCTCGCAACGAACAAACCAGTGCCGTTCGACGAGCTTTACGAAGAAGACAAGTACCGGCGCATCCGATTCTTGGCGGAGCGCGTGCCTCCGATGGGCTACAAAGGGTATGGCGTGCGAGCGCTGGAGGCTGAGGGGACGACTGCCCAGGGTCTCAACGCGGTCGGTTCGGGCGCTACCATCGAGAGCCGTTACTACCGACTTGTCGTGGACGAAAGCACTGGAGCGGTCCGGAGCCTGGTTGACAAAGAAGACGGGAGGGAGCTCGTCGACAACGATGCTGGCTACCTTCTGAACCAGTACCTATACGTCACCGGCGGTCAGGACAGCCGAATTCTCAGGAACTTCTACGGGCGCCGGGAGCCGCAGCTCTCAGTGCACTCGCCGGCTGGCGGAAGGCTGATTGAAAACGTCAAGACGCCCTACGGACAAAGGGTTGTGGTTGAGGTCCGGGCGGAGCACACCCCGACGATCAGGACGGAGTATGTCGTGTACGACAAGCTGAAGCGCGTCGACATCCATAACGAGCTGCAGAAGGAGCCGGTTCGTTCCAAGGAAGCGGTGTACTTCGCCTTTCCGTTTGCCGCCAGGAAGCCAGCGTTCAGCTACCAGATTCAAAACGGTTGGGTGCGCCCAAATGAAGACCAGTTGCCCGGCGCGGCCCGTGAGTGGTTTGCCACCCAGAATCTCGTAAGGGTCCAAGACGGTGATTTTTCAATAGCATGGGCCAGCCCGGATGCGCCGCTCGTCACGTTGACGGATATCAACCGGGGCAAATGGCTCACGCACCTGGACGTCACCAACGGCCACGTATTCTCGTACGTGATGAACAACTACTGGTTCACGAATTACAAGGCGTCGCAGGGCGGCGAGTTCTCGTTCAGCTATTCTCTGACGAGTGGGTCTGGAATGTCGCTGGAGGATCTGGGTCAGTTCGATGCGGACGCTAGAGCTCCGGTCTTTCCATACAGCTTGTTCTCGAGCTTTTCTGCAAGCGTCGAACATACAGATCGGCCACTCTCGCCAGTAGCGGAGTCACTGATGACTGCTGCTGCGCCGAATACGCAAATGGTCGTTCTCAAGGCTGCCGAGGATGGAGAAGGCTATATTCTGCGATTTCGCGAGACGGCCGGTCGCTCCGGCTCGGTAGAACTGAAATTCCCCACACTGGAAATCAAGGATGCCCACCTGTGCAACGGCGTGGAGGTTCCACAGAAACGGCTGGAACATACCAGCAGCTCTATCACGGTGCCGTTCACGGCAAACGGCTACACGACTGTGCGGATCGACGCCGAGGGAGCGCTGGCACAGTGAATGTGTACGTCTCCTACCGTGCTCGCCGCTCACGCCTCTGCCACACGGGGTGTTCCTCCGATCAAGGTGAGCAACCCGCCATCGACGGTCCAGACAGCGCCCGTGACGAACGAGGCGCGCTCGTGTGCGAGAAAGGCAATCACTTCAGCAACCTCGGTGGGTGTGGCGATGCGACCAATCGGATGCATCGCGCGACAGGCGTCAACGACCGCCTCAGGTTTCGGGTTGAGCGAGGCTGCCCGATGCAGCATTGGCGTATCGACGGTCCCCGGGCAGACGGCGTTCACGCGAATGTTCTCACCCGCAAAGTCCATCGCCATCGAGCGCGTCAGACCAATCACACCATGCTTGCTGACCGTGTAGGCGAGCACGTTCCGCTGACTTGCCAGCCCCTGCACGGATGCCACGTTGACGATGGCTCCACCTCGGTGGCGCATGTCGGGCAGGCAGGCCCGAGCCGCGTGCCATGCACCACGCAGGTTGACGTCCATCACCTCGTCCCACAGCGCATCGCTCGTCGTGAGCGCATCACCGTAGCGTTGGATGCCAGCGCTCGAGACGAGCAGGTCAACAGGGCCGAGCTCGTGCCGGGCTCGAGCGATGGCAGCCTCGACCTCTCGCCAAGCACTCACGTCCGCCTGATAGAAGCTCGCCCGACCACCATGGGTGCGAATATTCGAGACCGTTGCCGCCCCGTCAACCTCGTTGACGTCGACAACAGCCACCCGCGCTCCACGCGTGGCGAGCATGGTCGCGGTCGCCTGCCCGATACCGGTCGCGGCCCCTGTGACCACGGCCACCCTTCCGTCGAACTCCATGGGTCTCTATCAGCCGCCCTGATCCGCGGCGACGGATTCAGGCGGTGGCAAATATCGATACCACGTACGAGCCAGAACGCCGGCCAGCACGAGCGTCGTCGCAAGGCACCAGAGCGCTGCAGCGTGGTGGTTGACCACCAGATACAGCGTGCCCACGTAAAGGGTCGAGATGGCCACGAGAGCCGCTCCAGTGTTGAACGCGTCGCGTCGAAACGATGAGCGCCTGACGCCCGGATTCGCGTCTGCCGTCGAGGCGATCACCGGTCCCCACCGACCTGCAGGCTGAACCGAGCGATAGAACGACTCGAGCACGCTTATGTCCGTAGGAGGAGTCGTCAGTGTCACCGCTACCGTCACGAGCGTAGAGGCCAGCGCTATCGAAGGAAATCCCACGTAGAGTGGCAACGACACGTTCACGACAGACGTCTCGACGACGACCTGTGCGAGCGACAGCGTCATCCCGCTCAGCACGCCTGCGGCGTAGCCCCAACCATTGAGCCGCCACCAATACCAGCGGAGCACGTTTGGCGGAAGGATACCGGCTGCGAGCGTGCCGAAGATCCATAGGAATGCGGTGTTGATGGACGTGCCCAGCGCGGAGATCGCGAGCCCAGCGATGATCAGCGCCGCCGATGCCACATAGCTTGCTCGGACCAACGTCCGTTGGCTGGCACGCGGATTGATGTAACGCTGATAAAGATCCTTGACCAGGTACGCCGCGCCGCCGTTCACGGTTGAGCTGAAAGTCGCCAGGAACCCGGAGAGCAGCGCCGCCAACATGAATCCCACCAGTCCGGTTGGCAACATCGAGCCAATCACGAGTGGCAGCGCTCTCTCCGGGTCCTGTCGCAACGCGGCGTCGATCTGCGGATTGCCGACGCCCATGATCGCCATCACCGCAATCGCCATTGCAAACGGCCACCGCACCGTGTGAATGACGCCCCACAGTGCGCCGAGCTTCGAGGCGTCGCGCGCGTCTCGCGCCGCCAGGAACCGCTGGAAGTCGTAGAGCTGTTCAGGACCGCTCAGACACAAGAGGAGCCCTTTTGCGAGCCAGACCGCCACGAGCGCGCCAAACGGCGAGTAATCGGTGCCCGCGGCCACGACACCCTGCAGCTCGTCCGGCCGCCATGCGGGCATGATCGACAGCCAGCCTGGGGCCACCTCTGCGCCGAACACCGCCGCATCGAAGTGACGGTACCCGATAACCGCGAATGTCAGAGCCCCCGCGCTCAGGATGATCGTCTGCAGGATCTCGACGCGAACGATACCATGAAAGCCACCCGCAACAACGTAGATGCCTGTGACGCCGAGAATCAGCACGGCGCAGGTGAAGGGCTCGAAGGGCAGAAACACCGCACCGAATTTGCCCATCCCGATCGCGCCGTAACCGAGCAGCCCTGCAATCGTCACGATAGCGAACAGCGTGTATGACAGGCGAGCCAGGTCGCCCGCAGGTCCAGCGCCGAAGCGCGTGTGCATCCACTCGGCGCCGGTCAGCACGCCGCTCCGCCGAATCCACTTGCCCATGTACGCGAGGTAGAACGCCGTGATGGGAAATCCCCAGAGCCAGTGGACCCACATGCCTTTCAGGCCGAGCACGATGAAGGTGGAGACGATCCACATCGTACCGGTGATGTCGAAATACGACGAGGAGCCGGACATCGCCAGCGCCCACCACGGCAGCCGTCGTCCTCCGAGAAAGTACGCGCTCATGCTACGGCCGGCTCGGCGCTTCATGGCGTAGCCAATCGCCATGATCACCGCAAGATAGGCAACGACGATAATCTGATCGAGGACGGACAATTTCATGACCGCTCCGACGCTCGGTGCTCATCACGCGCGGGCTTCCTCCTCATCGCCGAGCGGGATGATCTGCCCCAGCTCGCCACACAGCCACACCACAAGCCCGTAAGCAGCGAGATAGACGAACGCGGCCGCCAGAAATACTGGAGCGTAGCCAGCGGTCTCCACAACGCGGCCGATCGCCTGCTGCGTCAGGATTCCAACCACGCCTCCAATCGAACCGCCAAGCCCGGAGACGGTACCCACGGCGCGCGCTGGAAAGATCTCGGCCGGCAAGATGATATTGCCCCATGCGGCATGACCGAAGAAGATCGCGGTGATGCAGACCATCGCCCAGGTGGGGCTTGTCATCTCGCGTAGCGCAAGATAGGACACCAAGATCACGAGCGATACGGTCAGCATCGTCGTCTTCCGCGCACGGTCCACGGCCCAGCCGCGCGCGACCAGCGCCCGCGGGATGGCACCGGCCGCGATGTTACCAATCGTCAACGCGAAAAACGGAATCCAGCCATACGCCCCAATGTCGCTGAGCGTGAAGCCACGCTCCTGCTGCAAGTACACCGGAATCCAAAAGGTTAGGAAGTAGGTGATCGGATCAGTCAGCGCTCGGGCGGCCACGCATCCCCAGGTCTGCGGCCGCCGCAGCAGCAGGGTGATGGCCGGAGGGCGGTCCGGCGTGGAGCTGCTCTGGCCTTCAGAAAGCAACGCGCGCTCTTCGGGCGCCAGGCGGGGATGTTCTGCCGGCAGGCGGTAGACGGCCGCCCAGATAGCGACCCAGATGAAGCCAAGCGCGCCGGACAGGACAAACGCCAGACGCCAGCCATAGTACAAGGCGATAAAAGAGACTGCCGGCACCGCAGCCGTCGAGCCGAGCGCCGTGCCCGCGTTGAAGATGCCTACAGCCAGTGCGCGCTCGCGCATAGGAAACCATTCGGAGACTGCCCGGACGCCGGCCGGAAAGTTTGCCGGCTCCGCCATGCCCAGTAGAAACCGCACGACAGCAAACTGGACTGCGTTCCGCGCCAGCGCGTGCAGCATGGTGACGCCGGACCAGGCGGAGACGAACACGAGAAACGTTCGACGCGATCCAACGACGTCGACGATCCGGCCGCTCACGGCATACATCACCGTGTAGCTGATGAGAAACGCGGAGGTAATGTTGGCGTAGTCGCGGGTGGTGAGACCGAGCTCGCGCTGCAGCGTATCGGCGAGCACCGAGAGCGCCTGTCGATCGAGGTAGTTCAGCTCCGATGCACAGCAGAGCAGAACGGCAATGTACCAGCGCAGATGCCGAATGGGCCGACGAGCCACGGAAGCGGGCCGATCCATGACAGGGCTACGGGCGGAACCGTGCGGCTTCTGCGACGGCACGGGGTGGTCTGCTGAGCAGCGCAGCCGAGTCGCCGTCGAGATACAGAACGGCTTTCGGGTGCGTGCGGACCAACGATGCCGGACACGCCGGCGAGATAGGGCCTTCTAGCGCGTCTCTTACAGCTTCGGCTTTCCGTCGCTCCGGCACGCAGCCAATCACGTGCTCGGCGCTCATCAGCGCGGGGCACGTGATCGTGAGGGCCGTGCGCGGCACCGCATCGAGCACCGCAAAGTGACCTTCGCCCACTTGCTGCAGGCGGCAGCGCTCGTCGAGATCGACCAGCTTCACCGCTTCAGGGTCCGCAAAGTCGGCCACGTGCGGATCATTGAAGGCCAGATGGCCGTTTTCGCCGAATCCGATACAACTGAGATCGATAGGAGCGGAACGGAGGAGCGAGGCGTATCGGCGACACTCGGCAGTCACGTCGGCCGCGTCACCGGCCAGGTAGTGTACCGTGCGCGGACGAACGACGCCTGCGAGGTGGATGTCCAGCCAGCGACGGAAGCTCGCGGGGTGTCTCACGGGCATGCCGGCGTACTCGTCCATGTGGAAGAGCTCGATGTGATCCCAATCAATGTTGGGACGTTCGGCGAGCGCCCGGAAGAAGGCGTGCTGTGACGAGCCCGTGCCGACGATCAGTCTCGCCGACCCACGGCTGGCAATCGCGTCTCTGAGGATGGCCGCGGCGCGGCTGGCTGCCGCTTGGCTCATGACCGCAGTCGTGGGGTAGACGAGGACGGTGGCTTCGTCCACCGTAAAGCGCTCCACCGGATCCGGCATCGTGTCTTGGCTCCCATGTGTTGTCGATGAAGACGCGGGGAGAGCGTCATCGGATAGTGGCTCGTGGGGACACCTGTCGGAGGCTACCGCCCCACCAGCGCGGACGGCGACCTCGCGGGCTTGTCCCCGAGGCGGTCGGCGGCCGGCGCGCGGCAGGACTCCGCTTTCACGAGGCTCGTCGGGACGAGCACGTGGCGTGGCGGCAGCCCTGGGGCCCCAATACGGGCGATGACGAGCTCGGCCAACTGTCTCCCGACCTGTTCGAGGTACACGTGGACGGTCGTCAGGCGAGGGTGCATCGTCCGCGCTTCGATGTCATCCAGCCCCGCCACGCTGACATCGTCTGGCACGCGCAATCCGGAGTCGCGCAATGCCTCGCACACGCCCTGCGCGGTCGCGTCAGAGCCCGCGAAGATGGCCGTGACCGACGCCCCCTGCGCGAGGATCGCCTTGGCGCCGAGATACCCGGCTTCGCGTGGTTGATCGAGGTCCGGGCCGGCGGACCGCGGCGCGGTCTTGGCCTCCGACATGGCTCGGGCATACCCGTCGTAACAGCGATCGAACCAGGGAAACTGCCGGTTGCCGACGAACCAGATGTCGCGGTGGCCCAGCGCCTGCAGATAGCGCGTCATTTGATAGCTGCCATCGATGTCGTCGTAGTACACCGCATCGTAGTCTGCCTCCCGCCACCCCCGAAGCACGCTGTTGGCCTGCAGCGCGAAGGGCAGCTTCGTCCGCGTGATCAGATCGAGCAGGTTCTGCGCGTGTGCGCCCGCGAGAATGAAGCCGTCGACGATATCGCGGCGCTGGACGATGTGCGGGACCTGCAGATCCTGCCAGCCGACGCGCAGCGGATAGTGCAGCGAGAGAAACAGCACGTGGTATCCGCGCTCGGCGCAGTACGCCTCGACGCCGGCCAGAATCCGGGAATGGAACGGATGCAGAAGATGGCGATTGCCGAGCAGAAAGGCGATGAGCCGGGGCTTTTTTCGGCGTCGCAGGTCGAATCCCAGCCGCTCGGCCGTCTGGTAGACGCGCTGCTCGATCTCGGTGCTGACGCGGCCGGTCCCATTGATGATCCGCGAGACCGTCGACGCGCTGACGCCGGCCGTCCGCGCAACATCTTGTAAGCGCACCTTCCCGAGCGTGGTCATCGTGCTGCCCTGGCGAGTCGCGTTATGGTTGTCGATTCGCTCCCATCGGGTCAAGAAAATTTTCATGACATTGCCAACCTGAGCAGGATTTAACGGCCGATCATGAGGAAACGTCGAGAAGTCAGGGCCCCGGCTGACACGCGGCGCGCGCGCGCGAAGGCGGCTGACCCGTCTGCGCGCAATCTCGTTTATTTGCTGGCATAAATGCGATTATTCCCAAAATGACAAGCGCTTTGTTTCGGCGGGGACGAGGTCCCTCAGTGCCAGCCGGCAGGTGCAAAAGTTTTCTTGACAATTGTTCAATTTATGCCATCTTCTATCACATCAACGGCGATCACATGTCCTGAACGTACGGGCGCCGCGGACGCGTGCGAGCCGCGACGCGGCCGCTCCACTCCGTGAGGCGGAACGAACGGCCCCCTTGCGTCGGGCAGTCGTGCCGAGTGGCGTGACAGGCATGAGCCGTGGGGAGGGGGATGTATGGCGTTTCTCCGAACAAGCCGCGCGTTGGGCCTGGCCGTCGCGCTCACGGCCACGCTCGGGCCGCTCTCAAGCCGCACGTTTGCCCAAGCGCTGTACGGAAGCGTCACCGGCACCGTGGCCGACGACTCTGACGCCGGCGTGCCTGGCGTCACCATCATCCTGGCCAACGACGGCACGGGACTGCAGGTCGAAACGGTGACCGACGCGCAAGGCAGCTACACCGTGCGCAACGTCCCGCCAGGCGCCTACACGCTGACCGCCACTCTCGAGGGCTTCAAAACGTTCGTCCAAACTGGGATCCCCGTGACGGCCGGCAGCATCATCCGCATCAACGGACGTCTGGAGATTGGTGAGCTGAGCGAGTCGGTCACGGTGACCACCGAGGAAGCGCCGCTTCAGACCGACAAGGCTGACGTCAGCGTCGAGCTGAAGGCGGAGCAAATCATCAATCTGCCGCTGAACCAATTCCGCAACTACCAGTCGCTCGTCAACCTCGTCCCGGGCGCAACACCGGCGACGTTCCAGAACTCGCGAGGGGCCACGCCGGCGCGATCGCTGCGCACGTTCGTGAACGGCACCAATCCGAATAACAACCTCACCAGGATCGACGGTGCGGCCAGCATCAATCTCTGGCTCCCGCACCACGCCGGCTACGTGGCGCCAGCCGAGACCATCGACACCGTGAGCATCGTCACCAACAACTTCGAAGCCGACACCGGCATGGCGGGTGGCGCGGCCATCTCGGTCGTGACCAAGTCGGGGACGAACGAGCTGCGTGGATCGGGTTTCTTCTTCCGGAGCCAGGATGAGCTCAACGCGAGCACATTCTTCGACAACGCCAACGACTTGGACAAGCCGGAGATGCGCAACTCGATCTACGGTGGGACGCTTGGCGGTCCCATCAAGCGCAACAGGCTGTTCTATTTCGGCGCCTGGGAGCGCTTCGACGAGAGCAGCGGCGATCAGCAGACGTTTACCGTCCCGACTGACGCGATGCGCGTGGGCGACTTCCGCGAAGTCCGCGCCGTGTTCCCGGAGTTTCGCCTCTTCGATCCGTTGACGGGCAATCCGGACGGCACGGGACGGGCGGAGTTTGCCGATGTGCGGATTCCGACCGACCGTCTCCACGAGGTGTCCCAGCGCGTCCTGGAGTGGTCTCCGTTGCCCAATGCGGCCGCCGACCCCAATCGAAACGGCCTGGCGGACGACTATGCGATTGCGCGGCAGCCGACGTTCGAGCGTGACAACTTCGACGCGAAGATCACCTTCAGCCGGACCGCGGCGCACCAGATCTGGGGCAAGATCTCGTACCTCCACGCGGACGTGGCGGATGTCTTTCTGCTCGGGTTCGACGAGCCTGCGGTCGAGACGACCAAGGTCACATCGCCGGTGGTTGGCCACACCTGGACGCTCAGCCCGACGGTGGTGCTCGACGGGAGCTTTGGCGTGAGCTATTCGGATCAAGAGGGCACCACGCCAGACTTCGGTCAGAACTACGGCCTCGACCTGTTTGGCATTCCGGGCACGAACGGCCCGGACCCGCGCCAAAGCGGCCTTCCCTTTTTCGCCAACGGCCTGAGCGGCATCGGGAACTCGATGAATACACGCCCGTACTTCTGGACCACACGCGTGTACTCCTTCTCGCAGGCGCTCACCAAGGTGGCCGGCCGTCATGAGCTGCGTGCCGGCTACGACATGCATTACATGACGCTCGATCACTGGCAGCCAGAGGTTGGTGCCGGCCCCCGGGGTCGCTTCGACTTCAGCGGGAACGTGACCGGGGCCCTCGGTTATCAGCCTGTCGGCGGCTGGAATGCGTTTGCAGGATTTCTGCTTGGCCTGCCCAGCGAGTACGGGAAGAGCGTGCAGGCGGAGGAGATGACGGCACGTGAGTGGCAGCACGCCTTCTACGTGCGTGACCGATGGCAGGTCAGCGACAAGCTCACGCTGAATGGCGGCGTGCGCTTCGAGATCTATCCGTTGATGACGCGGGCGGACCGCGGCATCGAGCGCCTCGATTTTGAGACGTTCGACGTGCTGCTGGGTGGGCGTGGGGACGTGCCGGAGGATGTGGGGATCGACGCCAAGACGCTCTATATCGCGCCCCGCATCGGCGCGGCGTATCGGCTCGACGAGCACACCGTGTTCAGAGCCGGCTACGGCGTGACCTACAACCCGCTCCCCTGGTCGCGCCCGCTACGCGGCTTCTATCCGCTGACCGTCGGCTTTGGCGATGCGGCCGTCGGGTTCGACTATCTCAGCACGCTGCAGGCTGGCATCCCCGACGTGCCCGTCCCCGATCTCAGCACCGGCCGGGTACCGTTGCCATCGGGCGTTCAGATGCGCACGCCGAATCCGAACGACGTCGACCGCGCCACACTGCGGCAGTGGAACATCACCCTGGAACGCCGCCTGCCGTTGGATCTGATCGCGACCGTCGCGTACGTGGGCACACGCACCGACGGCGGTTATGCGGATGTGGATCTGAACTGGGCGGCGCCGGGCACGGGCAATGAGGGGCGGCAATTCTTCGCCGAGGCGGGCAACACCGCCATCCTCGATTGGGCCGCGCGCACGCGAAGCCGATACCACTCGTTGCAGGCCACGTTGAATCGCCAGTTCAAGAACGGCTTGCTCCTCAAGGGTGCCTATACCTGGGGCAAGGCCATGAACGAGGCCGATGAAGATGGCTGGACCGGCCTCACTTGGGACATCCCGGACCAACAGCATCGCAACTACGCGAAAGCGGGCTACGACCGCACGCACATCTTTCAGATGGGCTTCGTATACGAGCTGCCCTTCCTGCGTGCGAGCGCGAGCCCCGTTGCGCACATTCTGAAGAACTGGCAGGTGAACGGCACTTTCTCTGCGTTTTCCGGGACGCCGTTCTCGATAAGCGCGAACAATCCGGAGCTGCTGGCGCCTGGGGCGGGCTTGATCAGCGCCGATCAAATCGGCGAGCTGCGGCGCGTCGGCAGTCCTGGCCCGGACGAGCCCTTCTACGACCCGTCAGCCTTTGCGAATCCGTCCGGCCTCGAGTGGGGCAACACCGGGCGCAACGCGTTCCGCGGTCCGGCCGTCTGGAATCTCGACCTCTCGGTGTTCCGGATCATCCCGATCGGTCGATTGCGCGGAGAGATTCGGGCTCAAGCGTCCAACGTGTTCAACCATACACGCTGGTTAGGACCGACGGACGACCTCAATAACACGAACTTCATGCGGCACGTGGCGGCAAACTCGGTGGATGCGCCGCGCGCCATTCAGCTCGGGCTGCGGATTCAATTTTAGTGACGAGTGACGTCATGGCAACTACAGTACGAATGCCGGTCTCGCGGCGGACGTTCATGGGGACCGCGACCAAGGGCGTGGTCGCCTCGTCTCTGGTTGGCGGAGCTCCGGCCATCGTTCCCGCCTCGGTGCTCGGCAAGGCCGCGCCGAGCAACCGGATCAACGTGGGGGCGATTGGTACCGGCCGCATCGCACGCGGGCACGACTTGCCTGAGACGCTGAACTACGACACGGCACGGGTCGTCGCCGTGTGTGACCTGGACAGTCGCCGACTGGAGGACGGGAAGCGCTTCGTCGAGGACTTCTACAGCCGGCAGGCGGGTCGCGATTACCGAGGGGTGCAGACATACGGCGACTATCGCGAGCTGCTGGCCAACGGGGATATCGACGCCGTGCTCGTCAGCACGCCGGATCACTGGCACGTGCCTGTCTCGATCCATGCCGTGGAAACGGGCAAGGACGTGTACCTGCAGAAGCCTGCGTCGCTCACGATTGCGGAAGGCCGCTCGCTGAGTAACGCAGTCCATCGGACGGGACGCATCCTACAGATCGGCAGTCAGAATCGCTCGCTGCCGCAGTTTCGTTACGCCGCAGAGCTGGTTCGCAACGGGCGGATCGGGAAGCTGAAGGCTGTCGAGGTGGGGCTGGCGGCCGATCCTCCGGGCGAGGCCGAGGCCGAGATGCCGATTCCGCCGCACCTGAACTATGAGATGTGGCTGGGGTCGACACCATACGTGTACTACACGGAGCAGCGTGTACATCCGCAGGAGGGGTACAGCCGTCCCGGCTGGCTGCGGTGCGAGCAGTTCGGGGCCGGGATGATCACCGGCTGGGGCGCGCATCACATCGACACCGCGCACTGGGGCATGGGCGCAGAGTACACGGGACCGGTGGAGATCTGGGGAACGGCGGAGTTCCCGACAGGGGGATTGTGGGACGTTCACGGCCCGTTCCGAACAGAAGCTCTGTATGCCAACGGCACGAAGATGATTGTGAGCGACGGCTTGCAGACCGGTGTGCGATTCGTGGGCACCGATGGCTGGATCTACGTCAACCGCGTCGACCAGGTGACCGAGAGCGATCCCGCAGCGAATCTGAAGGACACGCGCGCCTTGGCCGCCAGTGATCCGAAGATCCTCACGTCGGTCATCGGTGCGAATGAGATCCACTTGATCGACAGCAAGGAGCACCACGGCAACTGGCTGGAGAGCATCCGGTCGAGGCAGCCGCCGATTGCCCCGGCCGAAGTTGCCCATCGCTCCTGCTCTGCGTGCCTGCTACATCACATGGCCATGAAGGTAAAGCGGAAGCTATTCTGGGATCCCCTCAAGGAACGCTTCATCAACGACGACGAAGCGAATAGCTGGACTTCTCGGCCTCAGCGCTGGCCATACGTGATTCCGTCCTACTAAAGGGGTGACCCAAGCTGCCGCAATCCTGATCTGTCAGCAGAATGCCGCGCCTCGTGGGTATTTCTCGCGCACGGGGTTGGGATGCGCCAGCGCCGAGGCGGGTAGGATGCTACTCGACCGATGTGTCGAAAGGATTACGGAAAGAAAACAGCAATGTGACGGGCTCTAGTGTTCACGGGACACAACCACAGGCTCAGCGGGCGGCAGCGGATTAGCGTCACGGTAAGGGTCTCCCTCTGCGGCCATGACGACTAATCCGGCGTAAACCTGCGGGCAACGAACGGCGCGACACTGCGCCACATCAAGTGTGTCTGCGGAAAACCGTGCAACAAGAGGATCGGCGGCCCTGACCCATGCACCGTCAAACGTTGGGTTGTTTCCACCTCAGCGTCCACCGATCGCATGTCGCTCCGTGAAACGACTGCACGCGGCACGCGAAGCGCTTGACCGCCCCGAGCGATTGCGCCAGGCTTCCCCCACTCGAGAGCGGAGGTGACCATGTTGAGACGTACCCGTGGGAAGGCGACGTTCGCCGGATCCTGGGCGTTGCGAATCGTCTTTGTCATCCATCTGGTGCTGGGCGTCGGGTCGCCCCTGTTCGCGCAAGCCCTACGGTCCTCGGTGGAAGGGAGAGTGACCGATCAAAGTGGTGCGGTGATATCGGGTGCCGATGTCACGCTGACGAACCTTCGGACGGGCGAGACGAGCGTCACCGTCACGAACGAGGCCGGACGCTACATCTTCCCGTCGGTTCCCGTTGCTCGATACTCGTTGCAAGTGACCCTTCCAGGGTTCGCCACGTTCGAGGAATCAAACTTCGTCGTCTCGGTCTCTCAACGCGTGACGATCGATGCGACGTTGGCGCCGGGTGACGTGACTGAAACCGTGACGGTCGAGGCCGGCGGGCTGACCCAAGCGTTGGAGACCAGGTCGAACGAGCTGGGGACGTTGATCGATAGCCGCCGTGTCCAAGAATTGCCGCTGAACGGAAGAAACGTTCTCCAGTTGGGCCTGCTTTCGGGGGCGACGTTGCCGACAGGCCCCGATCAGCAAGGACATCCTGGGCGCACCATCAGCGTCTCCGGGCTTCCCCCACGCATCTCGACGATCAAGGTGAACGGCATGGTCGTGACAGGGAGCCGCCTCGGGCATCTCGGTCTCAACCTCTCTCCTGGCGCTGTCGATCAGTTCAAAGTCCGCCAAGGTTTTCTCGAAGGCGGAGAAGGTGCCGGCGCGGCGGTCGTCAACGTCGTGAGCAAATCGGGGACGAACAGCTTCCATGGGGAACTGTTCGAGTTCCACAGAAATGACAACCTCGATGCACGGAACTTCTTCAACCCCGATGACGAACCGGGTGAGTTTCTTCGCAACCAGTTCGGCTTTTCCGTCGGTGGCCCGATCATGAGGAACCGTCTGTTCGCCTTCGGCAACCTAGAGCTCTTGCGAGAGCGGCGGGCGGCCTCCGCAAACGCGTTCACGCCGACGGCCGCCATGTTTGAAGGCGATTTCTCGGAGTTGGAGACCCCGATCTTCAATCCGTTCAGCTTCGATCCGAACACCGGCCAGCGGGAGCCCTTCCCAAACAACATCATTCCCGAGGACATGATCAATCCGGTGTCTCGAAATCTGCTGGCCTTCTATCGGGCCGGGTCCAGCCTTTCGGAGCAACCGTCGAACTTGTTTGGTAATCCCAACGTCGAACGAGACTCCGACCAATTCAGTGTGCGGGTCGACTACGTCATCAATCCACGGCACACGTTCTTTGGGCAGGTCAGTCACGAGGAGGCGTCACTGACGCAGCCGACCTTGTTTCCCTTGGCTGGGGAGGATCGTCCGTTGAACGGGCAGCTCGCAATGATCGGCGTGACATCCACCTTTGGGCGTCGGTGGGTGAACGAGCTTCGAGGGGGCTGGACGCGCGATTCGACGTTCCTCAGCGGCGAGACCGAGCCGGGTATCCAAGAGGAGCTGGGCGTGACGGGAACGGGAGATCCGAATGGAGTTCCCCTGATCGGGATTGACGGTTTCGATAACTTTGGGAACGCGAGAGGATTGTTAGGGAATGTCGACAATTTCTATCAGGTGCACGATACGGTCAGCTATAGCCGGGGGAACCATCAGGTCAAGTTCGGGTTCGATCTCCTCTACGCCCGTAGCATCGAGCAAAATGCCAATGCCAATGCGCGCGGCAACTTGAGCTTCCAGAGCGTGTTCACGGCACAGCTCGCTCGTGACGCCGAAGGGCGCTTCGCCCCGGTGCCGAACACGGGCAGCGGGTTTGCTGATTTCTTACTGGGGATTCCGACGATTGGGCAGGTTCGTTCTCAGCCGCGCTTGCATTATCGCTGGACGACGATTGAGGCGTTTATCAGTGATTCATGGAAGATCACCCCGACGTTGACATTCAACTATGGGATCTCCTACTTCCTGCAAACACCGCCTAGCCCCTCTGGTGACGATAAGATGTTCCCGCACGCCTTTGACTTCGAGACAGGGCGGGTGCTCTTTGCCGCACTGGACGAGATCGATCCCAAGGTGTTCGACACAGACACGAACAACGTAGCGCCTCAGATCGGGCTTGCGTGGCGGCTCACCGACAACGACGTCATTCGAGCTGGTTTTACGATTAACTACCTGAATCGGCAAGCCATTGACACGGCGCAGTTCAGCATCGTCGCTCCCGGCGTCACCAACAGCATCGCCATCGCGAACCCTCAATCCGAGCCGCGTCCGCAGTTTGTGCTCGGAGACAATCTCTTTCCGGTGACGCCTGCCGAGCCGATTACCCGAGAGTTCGCGGACAACCTGAGCGGCGAGCTGTTCGCCTTGGACCAGAGCTCTCGACAGGGATACGTGCAGCAGTGGAATCTTTCGCTGCAACATCGGTTCACCAGAGCTGACGTGCTGGAGCTTGTCTATCTCGGTAATCAGGCGATCGGTCTGAACACCCGCTTCCAAGCCAACGACTGCTCACGACCAGACTCCCTGCGGTGTGATCCGGAAGCGATCCGATGGCCACAGTTCAGCCAAGGTGTCTTCGTTTCCGCCAGTGCAGGACGCTCGAATTATCATGCGCTCAACGTCAAGTACAACCATCAGTTCTCGGGTGGCTTCAGCGTCTTGGGGAACTACACCTTCGGGAACGTCATCGACTCGGCGGGTGGCATCGAAAACGGCAATCAGCGGGGCAACCGACGGGCTGCCGATCGTGGCCCGGCCAGCTTCAGTCGTCGACACCTGTTTACGGTCAGCGCGTTGTGGGAGCTCCCCTTCGGGCGTGGCAGATCCGTGGGCGACGATCTCGGCCCCTTTCTAAATGGCATCCTCGGCGGGTGGCAAGTCGCCGCGATCGGCACCTTTGCCAGCGGTGTGCCGCTCACTGTGACCGCGCCGAATCGCACGCCGGCCAACGTGGTCAACTTCCGGGCCAACAGGCTCTGTCCCGGAGATGTCAAGGTCGACACCGTGGACCTGCGAGAGGACCCACAATACCTGGACCCGGCCTGTTTCGAGGAGCCGGCAGCTGGCTTCTTTGGCAATGCCGGCACAGGCATTGTGACGGCGCCGGGCGACAACAACTGGGACGTGTCGATTGGCAAGGACATCACGACGTTCGAGGCCGTGCGTCTGCGCTTTCAGGCGGACTTCTTCAATGCGTTCAACCATACGCAGTTTGGCGCGCCCGTAACGAACGTCGCGGCAGGGAACTTTGGACAGGTGACGTCAGCGGCGGACGCCCGGCAAATCCAAGTCGCCCTGCGAGTGCTTTGGTGAGAAGTGCGGAAAGCGGCGCGCGATGAGACACGTACACCGCGGGATGCAAGGTGTGTTGACCGTCATTGTCCTCTTGATTCGGGTCGGCGTTGGCGGCCGAGCGAGCCGAGGCAGAAAATCGGTCGGTTCGCCCGGTTTCTGAAGAACTCAGAAAGCAGGGTGCGTTGGACGGTTCGTTTGTGGGGACCAGAACGAGCTCGGCAAATCCGAGGGCGAGTTTCCGGACACGGTCACGGTTGAAGATGCAGTGAACTTCACCGTCACCAAGCGCCTTCAGCACCTGCTCGCCTGTCAGGGCCTCTCCGGTCGTCTAGCTTTTGCGTCTTATGCAGAGCGGGCGCAATGACAGCCTCGATGATCACGTCCGTGGGGGAAAGAGACAAAGGACGTCTCGAGCGCCAACGTCGACGAGGCCGTGATCAAACGTGGTGAGACGACCACCGTACCGACGTGCGAGACCCAACAGGTATCGATCCGTGACCTGTTTCGCCGTTTCTGCTGCGTGAATTTCGCGAATTCCTGAAGGCGGCATGACATCGGGCCACCCGACAACGAGCACTCGGCCGCCAGCCGTGCAGGATCCGCGATTGGATCGTGGCTTTGACGGCCGGCCACGCAATCCGCTCGGCAGGGCGGCCTCCCAGAGCGACTATGAGTCTGCGGACCCTGGTGAGTGGCTTAGATATGGTGCGGAAGGGGGGACTCGAACCCCCACGATGTTGCCACCGCCAGCCCCTCAAGCTGGTGCGTCTGCCAATTCCGCCACTTCCGCGTGTCGGTGGGTTGGCGCGTCGAACCGGCCGCGTGCGCGGTACCGTGCTGACTCGCCGCAAACCTTAAAGTCTAGCAGAACTTTGCTCAGTTGAGCGGGCCCCTTTGCCTCCTGGCCCGCCCCTTCGGCGCCAGTTAGGGCTTCGGCGGCGGCTGGGGGCCGGGCTTCTCCTGGTCTGACGGCGATTTGTCGGCTGGCGCCTTCGGCGTTGACTCGCCAGACGGCTTGGCTTGTGATGGCTGCGACGTTCCGCTTGGATCCTGTGATGCTGGCTTGGTGGCCCCAGGCTTCGCCGGCGCGCTCTGCTGGGCGGGCTTCGGTGCGCCGACACCACTCAGGATCGAGCGCGGACCGCGGTGTCCGACAATGGCGAGCACGAGCGCGCCGATCATGAACAATGCGCCGAGGACGGTGGTCGCCTTGGTGAGAACCGTCGCGCCCTGGCGCGCGCCAAATGCTGTTTGTGTGCCGGCGCCGCCAAAGGCGCTGGCGACGTCGCCGCGTCCCTGCTGGAGGAGGATCACCACCATC
>WHTZ01000081.1:0-10873 GCA_009377495.1 Luteitalea sp. | reverse complement strand
AAACGACCACATACACGGTGACGAGAACGTAATAGAGCATAACGACTCGATTGTAACGCGAGCCGTCCCACGGCGCTAGCGTCGCGGCCCTCGGGCCGCGCGGTGTCCGCCTAGGTCCTTTTGCTCGCGGCGACGCGGTGCGTTGTCTTGACAATCGTGAGGAAACCGGTCACGTCGAGACTCGCGCCGCCGACCAGCGCTCCGTCGACGTCCGGCTGGCTCATGAGATCGGCCGTGTTGTCCGGCTTCACGCTCCCGCCGTAGATCACGTGGCACTGGTCCGCCGCATCGGCACCAAACCAGGCTCGCAGGCGCTGCCGAATGTGCTGGTGAGCTTCTGCTGCCTGCTCGGGTGTCGCGTTGCGGCCCGTGCCAATCGCCCAAACCGGCTCGTACGCCACAACCAGCAAGCCAACCTGCTCGCTCGAGAGCCCATCCAGGTCGCGCGTGAGCTGCTGGTCCAGCACACTCAGCGTTTCGCCACGATCGCGCGCCTCGAGTGTCTCGCCGACGCACACAATCGGCGTCAGGTCGGCGGCGAACGCGGCGTGCACTTTGCGGCTCACGGTTTCATCCGTCTCACCGAAAAGGCGGCGACGCTCCGAGTGACCAATGATGACGAGCTCCGCGCCCGCCTCGCGTAGCATGGGTGCGCTCACCGCCCCCGTGAAAGCGCCTTCGCGCTCCCAGTACAGATCCTGGCCGGCCACGGCAATACCGCTGGCACGCACCGCGTCGGCCACCGCGTGGACCGCCAGAAATGGCGGCGCCAGCACGATCTCGACGTCCACGATGTCCTTCGCCGCGTTCTTCAACTGCTTCGCGAAGGCGACGGCCTCGTGCACCGTCTTGTACATCTTCCAGTTGGCTGCCACGAACGGCACACGCATGGGAGTACTCTCGCTTGTCTTCAGGCGTCAGGGAGGATCGCCACGCCCGGCAGCGTGCGCCCCCCGAGGAACTCGAGCGACGCGCCGCCGCCGGTCGAGATGTGGCTCACGCGATCCGCCACGCCCGCTTTGGTGACCGCCGCGATCGAGTCGCCGCCGCCAATGATCGTCGTGCCCCGGACCTCCACGACGGCGCGCGCGACGGCGTTGGTGCCTGCTGCAAAGCCATCGATCTCGAATACACCCATCGGGCCGTTCCATACAACCGTCTTCGCGCTTCTGATGATCGCCGCGTAACGCTTGACAGTGTCCGGACCGATATCGACCCCCATCCGGTCGCCAATCGCTGAATCGCCGACGGTCAGCACCTCGCCTCGAGCACCCGGCGCGATCTCGTCGGTGACCACGTGGTCAACTGGCAGCGCCAGCGTGACGTGTCGCGCCTTCGCGCGCCGCTCGAGGTCGGTCGCCGTCCCGGCAAGCTCCTTCTCGACGAGCGACTTACCGACCGGCACCCCACGCGCCCCGAGGAACGTGTACGCCATGGCGCCACCAATCACCAAGCTGTCCACACGCGCAAGGAGGTTCTCGATCACCTCGAGCTTGCCCGAGACTTTCGCGCCTCCGAGCACGGCCACGAAGGGTCGCTCCGGTTGTTCGAGCGCCTTGCTCAGATACTCGATCTCGCGCGCCATCAGGAGGCCCGCAGCCGCCGTGTCGACCACGCGCACCATGCCCTCGGTCGAGGCGTGCGCCCGATGCGCCGACCCAAACGCATCGTCCACGTACACATCGCACAGCGCGGCCAGGGCATGCGCAAACGCCTCGTCGTTGGCCTCCTCCTCCTTGTGAAAACGCAAGTTCTCGAGCAGCACCACGCCACCGTTTCCGGCGCGGCTCAGCGCCGCACGCGCGGGCTCGCCAATGCAGTCTTCCGCAAACGTGACGGGCCGGTTCAGGAGGTCGGCCAGGTGATCCGCGATCGGTCGCAGGCTCAGCTCAGGACGGGGCGCGCCTTTCGGCCGGCCGAGGTGCGACGCGAGAACCACGACCTGCGGGTTCCGCGCGAGCACGAACCGAATCGTTGGCAACGACGCGCGGATGCGCGTGTCGTCGCCAATCACCCCACTCTCGAGCGGCACGTTGAAATCGACGCGGATGAAGACGCGGCGTCCCTGCAGATCCAGGTCCTTGATGGTTCGTTTGGCCACGGTCAAACCTCGAACCTCAGCGCGTTTTCTTTGCCATATAGCGCAGCAAGTCGACGCAACGCATGCTGTAACCCCACTCGTTGTCGTACCAGGAGACCACCTTGACGAAGTCACCCTCCATCACGTCCGTGTAGCTACCATCGACAATCGAGGAGCTCGAGTTGCCGCGGAAGTCGATCGAGACGAGCGGTTCTTCCGTGTAAGCGAGCACGCCCTGGAGTGGGCCCTCGGCTGCCGACTTGAGCGCCGCGTTGACGTCCTCCCGCGACGTCTTCTTATCGAGCACCGCAGAGAGATCGACAACCGACACATTCGGTGTGGGCACGCGCATCGAGAAGCCATCCAGCTTGCCCTTGAGCGCTGGCAGGACCTCACCCACCGCTGTGGCTGCGCCCGTCGTCGTCGGGATGATGGAGAGCGCCGCCGCGCGTGCCCGGCGCAGATCCTTGTGCGGCAGGTCCAGTAACTGCTGGTCGTTCGTGTAGGAGTGGACCGTCGTCATCCACGCCTTCGTGATGCCGAAGCTCTCGTGGAGCACCTTGGCCACCGGCGCTAGACAGTTTGTCGTGCAGGAGGCGTTGGAGATCACGTGGTGCGCCGAGGGGTCGTACTGGTCGTCGTTGACGCCCATCACGACCGTGAGATCCGGACCCTTCGCTGGCGCCGTGATGATGACCTTCTTGGCGCCGGCCGCGAGATGCTTCGCGGCATCGTCACGCTTGGTGAACCGTCCAGTGGACTCGAACACCATGTCCACGCCGAGATCTTTCCACGGGAGGGCCGCAGGATCCCGCTGCGAGAGTACCTGCAATTCCTTGCCATCCACGGTGATCGTACTGTCGTTGGCACGGATGCTCGCGTCGAGGTTGCCGAGGATCGAGTCGTACTTCAGCAGGTGAGCGAGCGTCGGCGCATCAGTGATGTCGTTGACGGCGACGAAATTCACATCGTCAAATGCCATGGACGCGCGAAAGATGTTGCGGCCAATACGACCGAAGCCGTTGATGCCTACATTGATTGCCATGAATGCATTCCTCCGGAATTGAAGCGGCTACCGCCTTTGCCAACGCTACGGCGGATGAAGAGGGCGACGGACGCGCCCAGAAACTCGTATTCTAATACAGGCTGATAGGGGCCACCGGACTGTCCTGTTCTTGCCGGCGATGTACCTACTTTACAGTGCCCTGAGCTTCGTGGCGTTTGTTCTCGCGACGCCGTACTTCGCGTACCGGGCGCTCCGGCACGGCAAGTACATCCGCGGCATTTCGCAGCGGCTCGGCTCGTTGCCGGAATCGCTCAACGCCGACCGTGAGCCGTCGATTTGGATTCACGCGGTTTCGGTGGGCGAGACGCTCACCGTTCGCCCGCTGGTCGACGGCCTCCGCGCGCGCTATCCGCACCATAAGCTGTTCCTCTCGACCACCACGCGCGCCGGGCAGGAGGTGGCACGAGCGCGCCTGGCGTCACTCGACGGCGTCTTTTATTTTCCCTTCGATTGGACGGGCCCGGTACGCCGGGCCCTGGATAGCGTTTGCCCGCAGCTCTTCGTGATGATGGAGACGGAGCTGTGGCCAAACCTGCTCAGAGCGTGCCGTGCTCGCGGTGTGCGCACGGTGCTCGTCAACGGCAGGTTGTCGGCGCGCTCGCATGGACGCTATCGACTCGTGCGGCCGTTCTTTCGGCATGTGCTGGCCGACGTTGACCTCCTGCTGGTGCAGGGTCAGACATCGGCGCAGCGCTTCGTCTCGCTCGGCGCGGACCCGACGCGTGTGATTGTCACCGGCAGCTTGAAATTCGACTCCCTCGACTGGTCGGCGGCGAGCTCGGGCGACGTTGCCCGGGGTCGCGATCGGATCCTGCGGTACTTCCGAGTGCCCGAATCGCGTGTGGTGATCATGGCGGCAAGCACGCTGCGCGGCGAGGAGCTGGCGGCGCTACGGGCGTTCCGGAGCGTGCAGGCGCAGGTGCCGGACGCGCTGCTGATCGTGGCGCCGCGGCACCCGGAGCGCTTCGACGAGGTGGTCCAGCTCGTGTCCCAGGAGGGCTACCGCGTGGTCAGGCGAACGGAGCTGGAGATTGACCGGGAGCCCGCAGCGGGCGTCATCGTGCTCGACACGATGGGCGAGCTCGCGCGGCTCTACAAGATCGCGACCGTGGTTTTCGTAGGGGGAAGTCTGGTTGATGGCGGGGGCCATAACATCCTGGAGCCGGCGCTGTTCGCCAAGCCCGTCCTGTTCGGGCCCCACATGCGCAACTTCGCGGAGATCGCCGACGCCTTCGTGAGAAACGGCGCGGGCCTGCAGGTGCGCGACGGCTCGCATCTCGCGACGGAGGTCCTGCAGTTGGCCGGCGATCCCGTGCGTCGCGCCAGCCTCGGCGCGGCGGCGCGCGCGCTCGTCGAGGCCAACCGCGGGGCGAAGGAGCGCACGCTCGAGGAGATCGAACGCGTGCTGCCTCCCCCGCCCCGCGACGAGCGTGGACGAGTCGAGACAGGGGGACACGCGTCGGTGGTCCCGTTCCGGCGTGGCTAGCAAAAAGATGACAGGCAGCTTTTTGCTAGCCCCGTTCTCGGCAGTGTACGCGACGGCGGCGCGGTTGCGGCGGCGATGGTATCGCTTGCACCCCGAAGCGCAACGGACACTGCGCGGCCCGGTCATCAGCGTGGGCAACATCGCGCTGGGTGGTCGGCGCAAGACACCGCTCGTGGCTGCCCTGGCGCGGTGGCTCGTCGACCATGGTGAGCGCCCGGCGATCCTGACTCGCGGTTACGGGCGCGAGCATCCTCGGGAGGGCGTGGTGGTGGTGCGCGACGTCAGCGGCGTGCTTGCGCCGTTAGCCGAAGCTGGTGATGAGCCCTTCATGCTGGCACAGATGCTCGAGGGTTGCGCGGTTCTCGTCTGCTCGGATCGCTATGCGGCCGGACGCTTGGCCGAAACGCAACTGGGCTGCACGGTCCACCTGCTCGACGATGGCTTTCAGCACCTGAGGGTAGCGCGCCAGGTAGATCTGGTTGTGGTCCACCCGCAGGACGTGACGAGCGCTCGTGTCTTGCCGTCCGGCCGGCTGCGCGAGCCACTGGACGCACTCGACGCGGCAGACGCCGCGATCTGGATCGAGAGCCCCGGTAACGAAGCCAGCCATGCTCGGCAAAGACATGACACGCACGCGGCTCAGTTCATCGTGCGACATCGGCTCGGTCGGCCGCGCCCCCTCGCGGCGAGCCCACCCATGGTGCCGCTTGCGCCACCCGCGCGCATCATTGCCATTGCCGCCATTGCTGAGCCACAGCGTTTCTTCGATGATCTCCGCGAGGCTGGCTGGGACGTCGCGGACGTGCTCACCTTTCGGGATCATCATCGTTTCTGTCACGAGGACCTCGAGCACATAGGGGCGCGCCTGCACCAGGCCGCTGCCGTGGCGGTGTTGACGACAGAGAAGGATGGTGTGCGCCTAGCGGCTCCAAAGGCCCACCCTACCGAATCAGATCGCATGCTGCCGTTCCCGGTGGCCGTTGTTCCGCTCGACGTCAGCATCGATCCGCCGGAAGCGTTCTTCGCGTGGCTCGCCGAGCGGGTCGAATCGGCACGCGTGGCTATCACGGGTCAAGAGCTGGTACGCTAAGCTCACGTTGTGGCCACTCCGGGCCTTCGTCATCGTCTCGAGTACCTGGGTGTCAGCAGCGTCGCCGCCCTGGTGCGCGCGTTCCCACAGCGGGTCGCGCTCGCCTTCGGGACGCTGCTTGGCCTCGCATTTTACGCGCTCGACTGGCAGCATCGCGGCCTGACGCTGAGCAACCTCGCCTCGGCGTTTCCCACACGCACGGTCGGTGAGCATCGAGCTATCGCGCGCGGCGTGTTCGCGCACTTCGGACGCCTGCTGTTCGAGCTCCTTCGGTTCAGCGGCCTTTCACGCGACGAGATGCTGGCCTTGGTGGAGTTCGAGGGAGAGGACCGTGTCCGAAGCGCTTTAGGGCAGGGGCGCGGCGCGCTCTTCGTGACGGGCCATTTCGGGTTCTGGGAGATTCACGCCCTCGCGCACAGCCTCGTGTTCCCGTCGATTGCCGTGGTGGCACGCACGCTCGACAATCCACTACTGGACGCGTTACTCGAACGGGTGCGCACCGCGACAGGCAACACGGTGATTCAGCGACGCGGTGGCCTGCGGCGCATCCTGCGGTTGCTGGCCGCGAACCAAGGCGTCGCACTGCTCATCGACCAGCACATTCAGACCTCGGAAGCCGTCGTGGTCGATTTCTTCAATCGCCCAGCTGCCACGACCTCGGCTGTCGCGGCGTTGGCGCTCCGCACTGGCGCACCGGTCATTCCTGTGTTTGCCGTGCCCCTGCGCGACGGTCGCTATCGCATGATCTACGAGCACGCTGTGCCACCGCCGGACGCCGACACGCCGGACCGCGTGCGTGTGTTCACGCAGCGGTGCACGGACGTCCTCGAGATGTACGTGCGCAGGTATCCGGCGCTGTGGCTGTGGATGCACCGGCGGTGGCGCGACGAGGTACAGCACGAGCGCACACCTGGAATGTTCCCGGCTGGCGCCCGTGAAGAGCTGGAAAGCTGATGTCGATCGGCCGGATCCTCGTACGCGCGCCCAACTGGCTGGGCGACATGGTGATGGCGCTGCCGGCCATTCGTGCCGTCCGCCGGTCCGCGCAAGAGGCGCACGTTGCGGTGGCGGCGCCCGCGGGTGCGGCAACGCTCTTCGCGTTTGCGCCGGATGTCGACGAGGTCGTGCCGCTTCCAGGGGCGAAGGGGCTGCGCGGCCTGCGACTGTTCTCCGATGACGTCGCGAGTCTGGCCGCGGCGCGGCCGGATGTCGCCCTGCTGCTCACCAACTCGTTCAGCTCGGCGTGGGCTGTGTCACGGGCAGGCATTCCGGAGCGCTGGGGCTATCGGACCGACGCGCGGGGACCGCTACTGACCCGCGCGGTACGGCGGCGCGACGCGACGCGACAGAGCGCACACCACGCGGAGTTCTACCTGGCGCTGGTGCGGGCGTTGGGCTTGGCGGAGGAACCAGATGCGGCGCGGCTCAAGCCGCGCCCTACCGCAGATCTGTCGGAAGGGGACAGTAGGGCGCCCCTTCAGGGGCGCCATCGCGAGACCGACACGCCTTATCTGCGTGCGACGGAAGAGGCGCGCGCGCGTGCGCGTGAAAGACTCGTGGCGCACGGTTGGGATCCGTCGACACCGCTCGTTGGCGTCGCGCCTGGCGCGGCATACGGTCGCGCCAAGCAATATCCACCCGACCTGATGGCCTCCCTCGTCGGCGGTCTCGTCTCGACGGGCTGGACACCCGTTCTGATCGGCGCCGAAGAGGACCAAGCCACGGGGCAGACGATTGTGGCGGCGCTCGACACAGCGGGAGCGACGCGCACCCGGCTCGTTAACCTGATCGGAAAGACTGACCTCGCCATGCTGGTTGGGCTCGCGGATCTGTGCCGGGCATTCGTCTCGAACGACTCGGGCGCGATGCACATCGCGGCCGCGTTGGGAACGCCGGTTATGGCCATCTTCGGGTCGACCGACGAACGGGCAACCGCACCCATCGGTCCACACGTCATCGTGCGCGCGTCCGTGTGGTGCCGGCCGTGTCTGCTGCGTGAGTGTCCCATCGATCATCGCTGCATGCGCCAGATCCCGCCCGCGCGCCTAGTACAGGCGGTGACAGAGCTGCCTCAGGCCGCCGAATAACGAGCCCTCGTCTGGGTGTGCGCTACAATTCGTCCGCGGATGTCTACACCTGCCGTCTTCCTCGATCGTGACGGTACACTCATCGTGGACGTCGGCTATCTTCGACGCGTCGAGCAGCTCGAGTTGTTCCCGTGGACCGTGGACGCCCTCCGTCTCCTCCAGCGCGCAGGCTTCAAGCTCGTCGTCGTGACGAATCAATCGGGCGTCGCACTGGGACTGCTCGACGAGCCGGCGGTCATCGCCGCCCATGCGGCGCTGGACCTGCGCCTGCGGGCAGGCGGTGCGCGGATGGACGGCTACTACTATTGTCCGCACCACCCGCGCGGCACCGTGGCCCCGTACGCGAGCGATTGCGCCTGCCGAAAGCCAAAGGCCGGCCTCGCGGAGCGTGCGGCACGCGAGCTGGACCTCGACCTGGACCGGTCGTGGGTGGTCGGCGATCGCTGGCTGGATATGGGATTGGCTGCTGCCTGCGGCGCCCGCGGTGTCCTCGTCCGGACCGGGTACGGCGAGTCCGCCGCCTCGGAGCCGCACGATGGCATCGAGGCTGACGCAATCGTGGCGAACTTGATGGAAGCGACCGGATGGATTCTCCGGCACGCATGACGAGCGGAGACCGACGAGCAGGCGAGCGCCTGCTGGACATCATCGATCGGTTCGCCAACCTTCGGCTGGTCGTCGTTGGCGACTGTGTGGCCGATGAGTTCATCTACGGACGTGTGGCCCGCATCTCGCGCGAAGCACCAGTGTTGATCCTCGAGTACGACTCGACGCAAATCCTGCCTGGCGGTGCGGGGAACGCGGCCAACAACGCTGCCTCGCTGGGCGCACGCACCTACGCGTTTGGCTACGTGGGCCGCGACGAGATCGGGGCGCGTCTCCTCGCCGGTTTTCATCCACGGGTCGAGACGAGTGGCCTCATCCCGATCCCCGGTTTTCGCACGCCATCGAAGACGCGCGTCCTTGCCGGCGGCGTCCATGCCACAAAACAGCAGATCGTCCGGATCGATCGCCTCACGAACCAATTGCCAGTCGCGAGCGTGCGTACACGCATGCGTAGCCGACTCGCGCGTGCGCTCGCGCGATGCGACGGCGTGCTCGTGTCGGACTACGGCTTCGGCCTCAGCTCGCCGTCCCTGGTTGCGGAGATCAAGAAGACGCTCGCACCGCGGCGCGTGCCGATCCTCATCGACTCGCGCTATCACCTCGATCGCTATCGCGGCCTGACCGCTTGCACGCCGAACCAAGCGGAGGTCGAGCGGCTCGTCGGCAGGACCATCGACCACGACCCGCGGGCGCTCGAGCGGGCGGGGCGTGAGCTGTTGACGCGCACCCGCATGGCTGCCGTCCTTGTCACGCGCGGCAGCCGTGGCATGGCGTTGTTCCAGCCGGGTCGCGCGACGATCCACATTCCCATCTTCGGCACCGACGAAGTGGCCGACGTCACCGGCGCTGGAGACACGGTGATTGCGGCCATGACGCAGGCCCTGGCGGCCGGTGCGAGCTTCGCGGACGCGGCGCGTCTCGCGAATTACGCGGGTGGCATCGTGGTGATGAAGCGGAATACGGCGACGGTCTCGGCCGACGAGCTGCGCCGGGCCGTACGGATGGACTTGGCGGACCGCTGAACAGAGACGGTTCGCATAGCAACGCTCAATGTCCAATGCCCAATGCTCAATGACAATGTCCAATGGTGTGATGGCTCGAATCGTGGCGGTCGAGGACCTGGAGGCGGTCGGGGTCACCGAGCGGGCGGCCGGGCGGAGCATCGCGCTCGCCAACGGATGCTTCGACCTGCTGCACGTGGGGCATCTCCGCTACCTTCAGGCGGCGGCCGCCGAAGCAGACTGCCTCATCGTCGCGATCAACGACGATCCGTCCGTCGCTGAGCTCAAAGGAGCCGGACGCCCGATCCTGGCCGCGGCCGAGCGGGCCCAGATGGTCGCCGCCGTGCGCGGCGTCGATTACGTCACCATCTTCGGCGGCCGCACGGTGGTCGAGGTCATTCAGCGACTCCGACCAGACGTCCACTGTAAGGGGACCGACTATACGTCGATGTCAGTGCCCGAACGAGAGATTGTCGCCGCGTACGGTGGCCGCATTGCCATCGTGGGCGATCCCAAGGATCACTCGACGCGCGACCTCCTCGCGAGGATCGCGACAATGGATCAAGAGGCCTGAACTGAAGAACGGGAATAGCCTGGGACAGTCCTCGTCCACCACACAAGAATGCACGCCAGAGACCATGCGCCGAGTCCCGGTCCGCGGGCCCCAGCCGCCATCCTGATCGTCAGGCTGGGGGCACTCGGCGACATCGTCCATGCGCTGCCAGCCGTAGCCGCCTTACAGTCGACGTGGCCTCACGCGCGCATCGACTGGTTGGTCGAGGCGAAGCATCTGGCGCTCGTCGAGCTGGTGGAGGGGCTCGGCGAGATCGTGCCGATCAGACCGAGCAAGATACGTGGCCCTTTGGGGCTTCGTCGAACGATGGCGCGCCTGCGCGCCGCACGCTACGACATCTGTCTCGACCTGCAAGGCTTGGTGAAATCGGCCCTCCTGGCGCGCGCAAGCCGCGCGCGTCGTATCGTGGGCTTTCCGCGCGACTCGCTGCGTGAGCCCGCAGCCCGCTTCTTCTACACGGAAACTGGTGGGCGCGACGAAGGGCACGTCATCGACAAGAACCTGTCCCTGCTCGAGGCGATCGGGATCTCGCGTTCGTGCATGCCGCGCACGGTCGAGGCGTTTCCCCTGCGTGTCGTGTCATCTCCCGTACCGAGTGTCGCGCGACAAGTGGCGGGCCGACCGAACGGATTTGTCTTGTTGAACCCGGGCGGCGCGTGGCCAAACAAGCGCTGGCCGGCCGAGTGCTTCGCTGAGCTCGCGCAGCGTCTCGAGACACGGCGTGCGATGCGGAGCGTGGTGTTGTGGGGGCCCGCAGAGGAGTCGCTTGCAGCGACCATCGAGCGGCTCTCTCACGGGGCGGCACGTATGGCGCCGGCGACGGAGCTGGTGGATCTCATTGCCCTCGCGCGCGACGCTACGTTGATTGTGTCGGGCGACACCG
>WHTZ01000080.1 GCA_009377495.1 Luteitalea sp. | reverse complement strand
CGCGCGAGTCTGGGGTGGACCACACCCGTCGTTCGACCACGCGGGCCTCACCGTGATGGGCGCACGAGCGTGGGCCCGCGCCTTAAGTGAACGGCATTGCCCTTAGCCGGGACAGAATACTTGTGCTCGGATTCGCGCCGAGCTCCACTTCACGCGCGGGCCCGGCCCCGAATGAAGCCGACGGGCCTTTGGCGCCTCGGGACCACGGAGCCGCCGTAGCGATTCGCGAACACGCGCGTCAGCTCGGCGCCGAAAAGAAACACCTGAGAGGAATAGTAGACCCACAGCAAAAGCGCCAGCACGCTGCCGGCGACGCCGTAGACCGACCCCGCCGCCGCTTTCCCCACGAACGTGGCGATGAGGAATCCACCGATGCCGAATAGCAGCGCGGTCACCGCGCCGCCGACGAACACGTCACCCCAGGCCACCTCCGCGTCGGGCAGCGCCTTGTAGATCAACGCGAAGACGCATGTGGACATCGCGAACGCGACGCTGAGGCTGATCGCCTGCAGCGCGAGCTCGGACATCGGTAGCCACGCGCTGAAATAGGAGCCCGCTGCGGCAACTGCTGTGTTGACCAGAACGGACATCACCAGCAGGAGGCCGGCCCCGACGACGAGGCAGAACGCGTACAGCCGCTGGAGGAAAAACTCGGCGATTACGCCAATCAGCGTCGCAGCCTGTGCGGCAGGCCGGACCTTCCACACGATATCGAGCTGCTGCCGCAGCTCGTTCACGAGGAACGACGCGCTCCAAAACAGCGTCACGGCGCCGGTCACACTTGCAATCACACCTCCAGATCTGCTGGCGCCTTGCTTGAGTATTTCCTGAACGGCGCGCGCCGCCTCCGCTCCCGCCATATCTGTCAGCAGCGGCTCGATCTCGCCACGTGCGGCTGCCTCGCCGAAGATGAGACCCACGGTGCCGACGATGACGATCAGCAACGGGCCGACGGAGAAGAGGGTGTAGTAGGACAACGCGGCGCCGAGTCGTGCGGCGCCGTCGGCCGACCACTCGTTATAAGCCTCGTAGAGCAGAGATGCCAAGCGGCGCGGCCCTAGCGTGGCCAGGACGAGGAATTGCCGCGCGATCCCGTGTCGCCTCTTGTCGCGAGTACCGGACGGCTCGTCATGCCCCGTGTGGGTGTCGCGGCCGATCGCCTTTCCACTGCTATCCGCGTGCTCGGGCAATGGACTCACCTCCCAGTCGAACAAACGCCTGTTGCTTTCCGGTTGCGACCCAGTGGCGATCATGCGCATCATCGGGCCTAGGAACGCAAGCTCATCGGGAAGCGAACGTCAACGCGCACATCCGTCCGAGCTGGCATCACTGACTGCTACACTTGTTGGCCAGCGGTCGGTGGACACGCGCCCTACGGGAGGCACCCGGCCGCCATGTCCAAAGGGAGACTGACTTCATGCGAACCCCAATGACCATCGTCCTGCGTCTCTGCGGTCTGCTCGTCCTCGGAGTCGCCGCGGGCGCGGCCGCGCCGCCACAGGATCCGGCGACCACGCCGCAGCCGGATGCTCAGGCGGCACAAGAGGCGCTCGCCGTGGAAGACTCGGCCAGTCCGGAGCTGGTGGGTGCCATCACCGATGAACTGGACGTCACGCCGCAGCAGGCGCAAGGCGGTGCGGGCGCGCTGCTCGGGCTCGCCAAGACGCGCCTCCAACCGGAGGAATTCGCCAAGGTCGCATCTGCCGTGCCTGGCACCGACGCGCTGCTGAGCGCAGCGCCAGCGGTGAAGGGCGCGGCGGGCTTGGCCGGCCTCGGCGGCGGCGCGATGGGCCTGGCTAGCCTGGCCGGCAGCTTCAACGAGCTCGGGCTCTCCCCCGACATGGCAGGCAAGATGGCGCCCGTCCTGACCAAGTTCGTACAAGACAAAGGGGCAAGCGAGGCCGCGAGCCTCCTCGGCGGCGTCTTGAAGTAGTCTGCCGAGCTCGGGCAAGATTGGGCATGCATCGCCTACCGCTTGGCTCACTCGTTCTGCTGCTGGCACAGCTCGCGACGCCTGCCGTGGCCGCCGATCCGGTGGCTGACCGGATTGCCGCGCTGACGAAGGGATTCAAGGGGACGGTCGTCTTCTACGCCAAGAACCTGAACACGGGCAGAGAGCTCGCCTCCGACCCCGACGCCCGCGTGCGCACGGCGAGCACGATCAAGCTTCCCGTTCTCTGTGCGCTGGAATCGCTCGTCACTAACGGCAAGGTGAAGTGGGACGAACGGCTGGTCCTGAAGCCCGAAGAGAAGGTATCCGGCTCGGGCGTCCTTCAGAGCCTGGCCGAGGGCACTGATCTCACGGTCCGGAACCTCGCGATCCTGATGATCATTGTCAGCGACAATACCGCGACGAATCTTCTCATCGATCGCATCGGCGCGGATACCGTCAACGACTATCTCGATACGCTTGGCCTCACCAAGACGCGATTGAACCGCAAGATCGTCAGCGGCGACTCTCCGCCCACGGGTTGGAGCAGAGCTGGGTCGCTCGAGGAGAACAAGCGTTTCGGCCTGGGCGTGTCGACGCCGCGCCAGATGGTGACGCTGCTGGAGCGGTTGCATCAAGGCAAGATCGTGAGCCCGGCCGCCTCGAACGATGTCATCGACATCCTGAAAAAGCAGCAAATCACGGCCGCGTCGGGCCGGCATGCGCCCCAGCAATGGACGGTTGCCAGCAAGAGCGGTTCGCTCAACGCGCTCCGGAGCGACGTGGGGATCATCTATACCGACGCCGACCCCATTGCCTTGGCAATCACTGTCGAGGACATGCCCGAGACGGATTACTCACCGGACAACGTCGGTGAGAAGCTGATCTGGCAACTGACCGAAGCGCTCGTCGAGGGTCTATCAGCGAGCTGACAGCTTACCGGCTGCGCGATCGATGCGCCGAACTGCGGGTAGGCTCGACTCGTCTCCAAAGACATGGGGCGATTTGGACGCAAAGCGCAGGTGGTTCTCGGCGGAACGCTGCTGGTGCTGGTTGGCGGAGGCGTGGGCGTTACACGCTTCATCGCTGCCGGTAACCGTGCCGAAGCGGCAGACATCGCGTCAGCGCTCCAACTGGAGCCGGGCAGCTCAGTTGCAGACGTCGGTGCCGGCAAGGGCACCTTCAGCATCGAGCTGGCGCGCAAGGTGGGCCCCGATGGGCAGGTGTTCGCCACCGAGATCGACGAGAAGCTGTTGAAACAGATCCGTCGAGCGGCGACGGATGCAAGCTTGCACAACGTGACGGTCATCGAAGGGGGCGAAGCGGACGCTGGCCTGCCGGAGGCTTGCTGCGACGCGGTATTCCTGCGTGGTGTCTATCATCACTTGACCCAACCCGCCACGACCAACGCCAGCCTCTTTCGCGCGCTCCGGCCCGGCGGGCGGCTGGCAATCATCGACTTTCCTCCGAGCCGGTGGCTCTCCTTCTTCTTTCCGGTCAGAGACGTTCCTGCGAACCGCGGCGGACACGGCGTGCCGGCCGAGCTCGTCATCGAAGAGCTCACGGCTGCTGGCTTCGCGCTCGACCAGCGTATCGACGATTGGCGCAACAACCGTTACTGTCTTGTCTTCCGGCGAGGCGGCGCGCGCCAGCATCCCAGGTAGGGCGCCCCTTTCTAGGTCCCCCTTTGTAGGGCGCCCCTTTAGGGGCGCCGAAGCGCCGATCGCCGAAGGCGTGCTCATCGCTGGAGGAGCCGCTTCATTTCCACGCCAAACTTCGGCTTCGCGCGTGGCCCACTAATTCTGATCGGAACAACGGCGCCGGCACCGTCTCGCCGAAACAAGGGGTCGACTGCTCTCAGCACGTTGCGTTTCCAACCTTGCTGTGTCTGGGACACCGTCGCGTCCAACCGGAGCTCGCCGCGGAAATCCAGCCACTCGCGCGGGATGGCGTAGACACCCGCCAGTCGAACTTCCGCACCCGGCACACTGAAGGTCAACTTGGAGAAGCGTGCGTCTCCATCACGCAACGTGAGATGGCCGCGCAGGTCCGACACGATACTCTCGCCGCTCTCACCTTCGATCTCTCCGCGCCCGCGGCGGCTGAGCTCGGCGATCGCCTTCTGCACGTTCACGCTGAGAAACTTCGCACGGGCAATCACGAAGTCGCCGTCGAGCTCGAGGCGCTCGATCACGTCCACCTCGCCGGGCGGCAGCACGAATCGTGTCTTGAGGTCGAGGAGACCCTCCATTGGCATGTCCGATGCCTTGATGGCGAACTGCAACACGTCGTGCAACGCGGCCTGATTCATGGTCACGTCGAGCGCGATGGTCCGGCCGCGCACGCCCCTTTGGCCCGCAATCGTGCCACTCGCGTCGAGCGCGGAGTCCAACCACGTGGCGTGCACCTGTCTGAGCTCGGTGTTACCGTTGGTCCCGTCGACGGTCGTCACGAACTCCGAGACGAGGCGCACCGCGTTGCCCGCGACCCTGACCTCGAAGTCGGTCACGTCTGCCTTGCCGCGCACATCGATGCGCTCGAGCACACCACCAAACTCCCCGCGGGAATTGAGCGTGCCGTCGATGCCCTTGAAGACGCCGAGGTCGGCGCGATCGAACGTGTACGTTCCACCAAGCGGCGTCGTCCTGGGCTCCTGCGCTCTCCAGGGACCAAACGTCCCGGATGCGGTGACCCGTCCCGGCGGCTGTGGATTGGTCACGACCGCGTCGAACTGGGTCGGGCGCTCGAGAGCGAACTCCTGCAGGTGCACCCGATGGAGGTCAAAGACGCGCGGCGGCCGATCGGTCCGGCGCGTTCCGATCTCGAGTTGCGCGTGCTCCGCGAGGATCTCGTCGACCACGACGGCCGGCTCGGCCTGCGGCGCCGGTGACTCAGAGGCGCTTTGGGCACTCACTGGCTCCACCCTCACCCCTGATCTCTGCCCCCTACTGACCCCTGACCTCTGACCCCTGCCCCCTGCCGGTACGTGGACCTCCAGTCCCTCGAGGCGGACGCGCCGCACCCGCCGCGGCCGGGCGAGCAGGCCACTGAAGGTCGCGTCTGCAGAGAACCGGTCGATGCTGACGAGCGGCGGGACGTCGGTCCGCCCGTGATGACGCACCACCAAGCCACGGCCAGCGATGGATGGAAAAGGCCACAAATCGATCTCCAACGTCGCCAGCTCGACCTTGCTGTCGAGACGCTCCTCGAGATAGGCAATCACTTTTTCCCGGGCTTGGCTCGTCACGCGGACCAGGAGCCACGCGGCTCCCGCCACCAAGCCAAGGAGCACCAGCCCGACTCCGAGAAGCACTAGGTGCCAACGACGCATGGGATCTCGAGCAAGCCTCCCAGTGCCATCATGCAGGATGCGGAACGAAAAAGGAACCGGGGCGGAAAAGGTACCCGGTTCCTTTCTCGTTTTTCGTTTTCCCTTAGAATCAAAGAAGTATGTCGGCTCGAGGCACCCTCGCGATTCTCGTCGGCGGCGGTCCCGCACCCGGGATCAACGCCGTCATCTCCTCTGCCACCATTGAAGCAATCAATCAGGGGTTCACCGTGCTCGGCGTGCGAGATGGGTTCAAGCACCTCGTTCGTCGCGACACGTCTCAGGTCCGCCCACTGACGATTGACGATGTGTCGCGCCTGCACCTCTGTGGCGGATCCGTTCTCGGCACGTCGCGTGAAAATCCCACCAAGGCGGACGCATCGATGCGCGCGGTGGTCGAGACCTTCGAGCAGCTTGGTGTCACCTCCCTCGTCACAATTGGCGGTGACGACACAGCACTCTCGTCGCGCACGGTGGCTGAACGCTCTGACGGGCGCATTCGTACGGTGCACGTGCCGAAGACCATCGACAACGACCTGCCGCTGCCACGGCACATCCCCACGTTTGGCTTTCAAACCGCGCGGCACGTGGGCGTCGAGCTGGTGCGCAATCTCATGGAGGATGCGCAT
The DNA here is from genome assembly GCA_009377495.1 of Luteitalea sp. GTDB lineage: Bacteria > Acidobacteriota > Vicinamibacteria > Vicinamibacterales > Vicinamibacteraceae > WHTT01. The sequence goes on along the minus strand of WHTZ01000080.1, from coordinate 24,664 downwards.
TCGACACGTCGTTGGTACATCGTGGTCGCCATGGGGCGGAAGGCGGGTCACCTCGCGCTCGGCATCGGCAAAGCCGCGGGCGCAACGCTCACCGTGATTGCCGAAGAGTTCTCCGAGGCGCGCATGCCCTTTTCGCACATTTGCGACATCGTGGAGGGCGCGATCATCAAGCAACGCGCGCTGGGCAGGTCGTATGGCGTGGCCGTCGTCGCCGAGGGCGTTATCGAGAAGCTGGATCCGCAGGAGCTGGCCGAGCTGCAGGACGTCGAGCGCGACGAGCACGGGCACATTCGCTTTGCCGAGATCGACCTCTCGCGGAAGGTCAAGGCGGAGGTGCAGGGGCGTCTCAGCCAACGAGACATCAAGCTCACCGTCACGAACAAGAACCTCGGCTACGAGCTCCGGTGCTGCGATCCCACGCCGTTCGACGCCGAATACTGCCGCGACCTTGGCTACGGGGCGATTCGGTTTCTCGTCGGGGGCGGCAGTGGTGCGATGGTCAGCATTCAAGGAGGCCGACTGGTGCCAATCCCGTTTGCCGATCTGCACGATCCCGAGACGGGCAAGACGCGCGTTCGTCTGGTGGACACCGCGGCAGAGGGGTATCGCGTCGCGCGTGCCTACATGATCCGCCTCGAGCGCGAAGACTTCGCGCACAACGCGTGGGTGACCAAGCTCGCCGAAGCGGCCAATCTCTCGGTTGGCGAATTCCGGGAGCGATTCGAACATTTGGGAAGCTACACGCCGGACAAGGCCAGTCGTGAATACACTGACACGGCGACACGGTGAATCCGCAGGGTTCTGCTTTGGATATCAAACGCATTGGGATTGTCGTGGGGGGCGGCCCGGCGCCGGGGACCAACGGCGTCATCTCCGCCGCGGCCATTGAAGCGTTGAATGCCGGCGTGGTACCGATTGGCTTTCACGACGGCTTCTCCTGGTTGGCGCAGCGCTACACCGACGAGCAGCACGAGCTGTCGCTCGACGAGGTGTCGCGCGTTCACCTCGACGGCGGCGTGCTGCTGGGCACCTCGCGCACCGACCTCACGCGCGATCCTGAAGCGTTGGACAACACGCTGGCCGCCCTCAAGAAGCTCCACATCGACGCGCTCGTCGCCATTGGCGGCGATGATCTCGTCCGCAGTGTCGTCGCGCTCGAGGCACGCGCGCGCGGGGGCTTGCGTATCGTGCAGGTGCCCAAGAGTATCGACAATGACCTGTGGATGCCGTTGCCGGTTCCCACGCTCGGCTACCAGACGGCGCGGCACGTGGGCGTTGAGCTCGTCAAAGCGCTGATGGAGGATGCAAAGACGACAGGGCGGTGGTATCTCGGCGTCGCCATGGGCCGACCGACCGGCCACCTCACGCTCGGCATTGGCAAGGCGGCAAGCGTCACGTGCACGATTATTCCCGAGGAGTTTCCGGAGGGGTCGATCGGCCTCTGTGACGTCGCCGACATTGTCGAAGGCGCCATCATCAAGCGGCGCGCGCTCGGGCGGTCGTACGGAGTGGTCCTGCTCTCCGAAGCGCTCGTGGAGCGCTTCGACCCGCGCGAGGTGCAAGAGCTGCAGGATGTCGACCGAGACGCCCAGGGCAACATCCGCGTCACCGAGGTCGACCTCGGACGCAAGGTCAAGGCGGAGGTCGAGCGAAGACTCGAGCGCCGCAGCGTGAAGGTGACCCTCGTCGACAAGACGATTGGCTACGAGCTCCGTTCGGCGCCGCCAATTCCGTTCGACGCCGAGTACGCGCGCGATCTCGGGTACGCCGCGGTCGAATACCTCATCGCCGGTGGCTCTGGCGCGCTCGTGACGATCCAGGGCGGCGAAATGCAGCCGATTGCCTTCCGCGACATTCTGGATCCTGCGACCGGCCGCGGCCGCCTGCGCGCCGTCGATGTGCAAACCGAGGGGTACCAGGTGGCGCGCGACTACATGGTCCGCCTGGGGCCACGCGACTTCGAGAAGGTCGACTGGGTGGCTCGCTTGGCGGAGGCGGGCAAGATGCCGGTCGAGGAGTTCCACCGACGCTTCGACAAGCTCGCCATGGCGCCGGGCGCCGAAAGACCGCATTCGTAGGACGAGATCCAGCTCCCTTTCGAGCACGCTCGCTGGCTGGTCATACCATTCAGTAGGCCAGCTAATACGGTCATCAGCTCCTGCGAGCCTCACGTGTTTGCCGCCCAAACTCGGCGAAGCCAGTTCTCTCGCGGCCGTGCTCGATTACGGTTGACCGCTGCTTGCGGTTACGCTACAGTCACCTCGCTTCAACTTGTTAGACCATTCAGCGCGGCTCGCCGCGGGTGACGACCTCGATCCAGGGCCGTTCAATCTGCCCGATGGCGCACCGCCATTGCTCTATTGAGGAGGAGGAGGACCATGCAGTACACGCGAATCTCCTGGGTTATCGCGCTGACAATCCTGGTCGGCGCGTCGCCCCTGCGCACGGCCGCGGCGCAGGAGTTCCGTGCAACCGTGACCGGACGCGTGACCGATCAGTCGGCAGCTGCCATGCCGGGTGTCACCATCGTCGTGACCAATACTGAAACCAATGAGACCGCCACGGCAGTCACCAATGCCGAAGGCGCGTACTCGCTGCCGTTCCTCCGACCGAGCGTCTACTCGCTGACGGCCGAGCTCGACGGGTTCAAGAGATACACGCGGGAAAGCCTGCAGCTTCAGGTCGGCCAGACAGCCACGGTGAACATCTCCATGGAAGTGGGGGCACTCACCGAGACGGTCACCGTCACGGCTGACACCATTGAGGCGAGTCGGGCCGATCGCGGCATGGTGATCGACAACAAGCGGGTGACGGAGATTCCCCTCAATACGCGCAACCCCTTCATGCTGTCGATTCTGTCCTCGGGCATCACGTTCAACGGACCGGCGATTTACCATCGTCCGTTCGACAATGGCGCGATTGCTGACTGGTCCATCAACGGTGGCTGGAACCGCAACAACGAGTTCGTGCTCGACGGCGCACCCAACAACTCCGTGCAGGGCGGCAACAACATCGCGTACGTGCCGCCGGTGGACGCCGTCCAGGAATTCAAGATCATCACGAACAGCTACGACGCCCAGCACGGGCGGTCGGCTGGCGGCACCATCAGCGTCTCGCTGAAGTCGGGTACAAACGACTTCCACGGCTCGATCTACGAGTTCTACCGACGCAGGTGGCTCGACTCGAACTACGACCTGTTCGAGCGGCGCGGGGAGGAGAAGGCGGATCACAAGCTCGACCAGTATGGCTTCCAGGTCGATGGTCCCATCGTCCGGAACAAGACCTTCTTCATGTTCAACTACGAGGGCTACAAGGAGAAGACGCCGAACCCCGGCTTTCTGAGCTACCCGAGCCAAGAGCTCCGCAACGGCGATTTCAGCGACTATCGCGACGACAGCGGCCGTCTGATCACCGTCTACGACCCCACCACGGGACGCTTCAACGAGGATGGTGACTGGGTGCGCGACCCGTTCCCCAACAACATCATTCCCCAGGACCGCATCCACCCGATGGCCGAGCAGTTTCTCGACTTCTACCCGTTCCCCAACTCGGAGCCGAACACCGGCTGCGGGAGCTACGAGTGCAACTACTTCTTCGCGCCGAACCTCGCGACCGACACCTTCTACAATTTCGCGAGCAAGGTCGAACACGTCTTCAGCGAGAAGACGAAGATGTTCGTGCGCTACGCACAGAACGATCGCGAGGAGCTCCGCTGGACGAACGGCATTACCGAGGGCCCGGCCCAGGATGGGCAGCTGCCTCTCGACCGCATCAACTACACAGGCGTCTGGGACTGGGTCCGCACGATGAGCCCGTCGCTGGTGGTAAATCTCCGCTCGGGGCTGAATCAGTACATCGAGGCGGCACGCAGCGAGCCCGGGTTTGGCTACGATGCCACGCAGCTCGGCTTCCCGAGCGAGCTGGTCGACGAGCTCCCCTTCCCCATGTTTCCTCGCACCAACATCAGCGGGTTCGCGAGCCTCGGCCGCGGCGGGTTCGGCCGCGAAACGACGACCGTCTACAGCTTCCAGCCGAATCTCTCTTGGACGAAGGGCCGGCACAACGTTCGCGCCGGCCTCGATATGCGGATGACCTGGTACACGCGCGATAGCCGCGGTCCGGGCGGCATCCAGCTCGATTTCAACGATCAATTCACGCGCGAGGTCTGGGATGATGCCGACGACCTGTCGGGAAGTGGGTTCGCGTCGTTCCTGCTGGGCATCCCGACCGACGGATCGATCGCGAACGACTTCTTCCCCGACTTCCGTTGGAACTACTACGCGCCGTGGATCCAGGACGACTGGAAGCTGAGCGACCGGTTGACGCTCAACTTTGGCTTGCGCTGGGACTTCAACTCACCGGTCTGGGAAGAAGAAAATCGGATGTCGTACGCGTTCGATCCCACCGTCCGAAACGGGGTGAGCGATCGCCTCGACCACTCGCGGTATCCTGACGACGTCTTCGGAGGTCTTCGGTTCATTGGCCAGGCCGGTGCACCCGACAAGTTTCCATACAGCTGGGACCGGAACAACGTGCAGCCGCGTGTCGGGTTTGCCTACCTGCTCAACGATTCGACCATCATGAAGGGCGGGTACGGGCTCTACTACATGAACCCGACCGGGGTCACGTTCACCACGGGCTACAACATCACGACGCCGGTGCTCTCCTCGCTGGACGGCGGCCAGACGCCCAATGCCAGCCTGTCGAATCCATTCCCCGACAGCGTCGCTCAGCCGCCTGGCTCGTCGCTCGGGCCCGAAACGAACCTCGGGCGCGGCCTCGGGTACTCGAATCCGGACTTTGAGATCCCGAAGGTCCATCAGTTCCACATTGGGGTCCAGCGCCTGTTGCCCTGGAGCGCAACGTTGGAATTGTCGTACGTCGGCAGCCGCACCCGCAAGCTCCAAACACAGTGGAACGGCATCAACGAGCCCTCGGCCGAGTTCCGCGACGCGTGCAACCCGCTCCTCGGCGGCGACGTGGACAACTGCCGCGAGCGCGTCCCGAATCCGTTTCAGTGGGTGTCGGGCTTCGAGGGGACCACCCGCTACACAGCTGATACGCTCGATCAATTCGCCCTCGCCCGACCGTTCCCTCAATTCGACGGCATCGAGGAGTTCGAGCGCAATGATGGCTTGGTCAACTACAACTCGTTCCAGGCCGTGTTGAACAAGCGCTTCTCTGACGGCATCACCATCAACGCGACCTATACCTTCTCGCGGATGACCGAGCGCTGGGGGTGGCTCGACGTGCAGCGCATGATCCCGCAAGAGGGATATTACTGGTCGGATCGCCCGCACCGGCTGACGCTGTCGACCGTCTATGAGCTGCCGATCGGGCGCGGCCGGGCGCTGCTCAGCACGGCCAGTGGAATCACCGAGGCGGTGCTCGGCGGCTGGGAGGTTGCCGGGCTCTTCGTCTACAACAGCGGGCGCCCCTGGGACGTCCCGGACGTCTACGTCGATCCGAACGGCGAGCAGACGCACATCAATCCAGCCGCGATCAATCAGGACATCGACTACGGTGCCGATGTCATCAGCGCCGTCACGGCCCCATGCACGGCGCGCTACGACGATAGCGGCGAGCTCATTCCGCGGGGCCCGTATAACGACGCAGGCTGTGACGAGGCGTGGTTCATCAGCCGGCCACCGTTCTCGACGCGCGTGCTGCCCTTGCGCGACTGGGACGTGCGCCGCCCGCCGTACCGGCAGGTGGACGTGAACTTCGCGAAGACGTTCCGGTTCACTGAGGGACTGCGCATGCAGTTCCGCGCCGAGGTGTTCAATCTGCTCAACATCGCCAACTACGACGAGGCCAACTACAACGGCGACCTCGACAGCTCGCTGTTTGGCACGATTGACAAGGAGAACGTGCGCCAGTCGAACTTCCCGCGCCAGATACAGCTCGGTATCAAGCTGCTCTGGTGATTGTTTGAGCGCGCGGACGGCGGGGCTAAAGCCCCGCCCTACCTTCATCATTTGCGGTAGGACGGCCGTAGCGAGGGGCCTTTTTTAGGCCCCTCGTGCCCCATCGCCTCGCGTCTTACGAGCAACCGCGGACGAAGCACGATAGGATCGACTGGTCGCCATGCGTCCGCACACAACGGCGGTAATGGCTGCGGTCGTACTGTCCGTGGCTGCGGTTTGCACCGACCCAGCCAGCCGCCCTTCCTGGAGCGACCTTCCAGCCGCCGTGCAACGGCGACTAGCGGCGGAGGGCATCGATCGATCGGGTCTCGCGGCCGCGCTCGAGCGTATCGAGGCGGAGACCGCGAGTCGCTTGCGCGACGGGGAGTGGGAAGCCCTCGTTTACTATGCGCTTCAGTCGCGCCGTTTCACGTCCCTCCCTTCGATCGAACCCGCACTGAGCGCGAAGGCCCATCACGAGCAGCGCGCCGTACCGACCAACGCGCGGGCTCGCGTCGAGGCGCTGGCGCAGATCTTTTCTCCCGCCACGGTGGCCGACGAGCGCTTGGACTATTTCACCCGCTTGGTCGCCGACGACCCGCGCGTGACCCCGCGCGGCATCGCGCCCGTGTTGATCGCCGAGTACCAGCGTGTGATGCGGTTTCTGTACGAGAAGGAGTTCGTGACCCCACGCGAGACATCAGGGGCCGCAACGCAGGCACGTCCCGCGCTTTATCAACGACGAGGTCACAGCACCGACACAGCGGTGGAGGCAGGCTACGCGGTTCATCAGGCCCTCGGCGTCATCCAATCGCTGAATCCTGCCGCGCGCGTTCGACGCGTCCTCGTCATCGGGCCCGGCCTGACGCTGGCCCCACGCACCGGATTCGTCGAAGAGATTCCGCCCCAAAGCTACCAGCCATACGCGGTGCTCGACGACATGCTCTCGCTCGGTCTCACCGAGCTCGCCCACGCCAGGATCGACTGCGTGGACATCAGCCCGCGCGTTGTCTCCTATCTCGAGCGGCAACGAACAGCCGAAGATTCCCCCCCGCTGCTACTGCTGTCCGTCGTTCCCGACGCGCCGCCCGCACCGTTCACGCCTGAATACCGCATGTACTTTGAAAGATGGGGTCGCGCGGTTGGCACCGCCGTCGCCACGCCCGCATTACCAAGGCGACTCGCAGACCATCTTCGCCGATCGATGAGGCTCTCCCCTGCCACCCGTGCTCGTGTCCACGCCACACGCGCGAATATCGTCACGGAGCGCCTGGACGGACCTCCATACGACCTCGTCATCGCGACCAACGTCCTCACCTACCTCGACGATGTGCAGGTGCTGCTGGCGGTCGCCAACGTGGCAAGCCTGCTCGCGCCGGGCGGCCACTTCGTACACAACGAAACACGTGAGACGTTGATCGAGGCAGCCGACGAGGTGGGGCTTCCCACCACGCACACACGCACTGTCGCGTTCACACAGCCTTCGTCCAACAGCACCCCACTCTACGATCGCATCTGGATCCATCGGCGACGGCGCGGCTAACCGCCTCCGCCAAGGCTACGGCGGTCCACCTTCGCCAAGGCTATGGCGGACTTGTCCGCCGAAGCTTTATGCGAAGGCGGAAGCCGCGCCCTACCCTCACCTAAGGCAACCTTCAGTAGAACTTCAAGTTGTCGATCTCGAGCCATGCTGACGAGCCGGGCTCCCGCTCGATCTCGAACCTGATCGCCATGAGATCCTTCCCGGTCCAAGGCTCACGCACACTGGAACGTGGTTGCGAGACTGACTCGAAATGGATAGCCACCGGTATCCACTTGGAGGACGCAGCAAAGCTGGACTCGTGGTACGCCTCGTCGCGAACGCCTCGTGTCTCGAACACCACGCGGTAGCGCCCCTCGCCACGGGCCTCGAAACGGATGCCACGGAATCGGCTCGCGTCCACCGGCTGAAGCCCACCCGGTGCGAGCGGTACGGACAAACGGGCGAAGGGTGCCTTCGCGTCGCTCATCGTCGCCGCGAGACGCAACGCGTGCCCCCCGCCCCGCGCCACACGCGATATGCTCACGCGGCTGGGGTGCGCCCCACGCTCGGTCCGATCGATCCATCGCGTGCCGCGCACCGTTTGGCCGCCTTGCCGCTCGAAGTCGTCGATGAGCGGGCCCGTCACGCGAACGGTTGGCACGGGTGTGGGCGCCTCACCCGTCATCAATCGCTCGAGCGCTGCACGATCGACGTCCCGTCCGTCGAGAAAGACGTGCTCGACCCGCTCGATGGCGGCAATGTCTGCCACCGGGTCGCCATCGACCAGCAGAAGATCCGCGCGCTTGCCCGACACAATGAACCCGCGATCCTCCTGGACGCCGAGCGCCCACGCACTGTTGCCCGTGGCGGCGGTCATCGCCTCGAGCGGCGTGAGCCCCGCTTCGGTCAGCAACTGCACCTCACGGAGCGTCGACCAGCCGTGCGGCGTCCCGGTGATGCCGGCGTCCGTGCCCACAGCAAAGCGGACGCCCTGCTCACGGAGCTTCGCGACATTGTCCGTCAGCACACGCCATCGTTTCTCGCGCGGCGCAAGCTGGTTACCCTGTCCAGCCGCGGCCGATGGGTCTCGGACTGCCGCAGCTTGCACGCCGTTCCCCTGAGAGCCTGTCGCGGCGGCCGCGTCTTCCTCGAGCCGCTCGCGCGTAGGCCGCTCCACCAAGTGCCACAACAACGGCGTCCAACGGCGACGGTCGCGCGGCTCGTAGACGCTGAGTGTGGGGACATACGTCATGTTGCGCTGACGCAAACCATTCGCCAGCCGCGTGTCCGCCACCTCGTCGCCGATGCCGTGTCCGATCACGGCCACGCCCCCATCGGCCGCCACCCGCGCACCCTGGGCCGTGACCGTGTGCGTCAAGACACGCAAGCCGTGCTTGCGCGCCTGATTGGTCAGTGCCTCGAGCGTGTCGAGGTCCATGCTGGCGAGGTCCGGATTGACACCGTATCGCCAACCGTCCGCAAAAACCTTGAGCAGATCAGGCTGATATGCCGCCACGCGGTCAACGGCCTCGCGCGCCTCCTCCGGGGTCGACACGTGCTGCGTGTGTGCAGACGGCCATCCACCTTCAGTGCCGTGACCTCCCGGCACCGCTAAACGCGCGGCCAGCGCAACGTGCGGACCTTGGATCATGCCCGACCTCAGCGCCTCGCGCACCGCCGCAAAGTGCGTGGGGCTCGTGCCCAGCTCCGCGACCGTCGTCACCCCGCTATAGAGATAGGCCGCCAAGTGCTTGCCGAGATCTGGTGTCAGCCGAGCTACGCCGCGCCCGAACAGATGAACGTGGAGATCGAACAAACCGGGCAGCACCGTCTTCCCTTGCCCGTCGATCACGCGCACGTTCGCGGGCAAGTCCACGTTGGGGCTGGCCTGCGCGATGCGCCCGTCGCGCACGAGCACGGTCCCCTCGAATGGCTCTCGGCCCGAGCCGTCGATGATCCGCGCCCCGACGATGGCGAACGTGCGGGCTGACTCGGCGAGAGGAACGGCTGTCGGCGCCGCGATGAGCGCACACAGGCTGAGAACGCTGAGCCAACGAGGGCGAGAACCATGGCTCCGATTAGCCGAAGTGTGTCTATCTGTGTTCATCTGGGGACCGCGATACCGGCGACGACGGGATAATGATCCGATGCCAGTCGGGTCTCGTCAGTGATGGCCACGATCGCCGCGTGAACGCTGACGCTCGGGGAGACCAGCACGTAGTCGATGCGCCGATCCGGCAGGACGCCCGGTCGCGCGGGGATCGTGAAGCCGTCGCCGTCGCCACCCACGACCCAAGCATCGGTAAGCAGCCCGAACAGCGGCGGGAGTGATTCCTCGGTTGGAATGGCATTGAGGTCACCAACGAGGATCACCGGCTCTTCGACCGTCGCAATCCGGTCGGCAATGGTCTGGGCTTGCACGATCCGATCATCCACACTGTCGTGCTGCAAATGCGTGTTGGCGAAATGGAGCCGTACGCCCCGGACCGTGATCCGCGCCTCGAGAAGTCCGCGCTGCTCGTTGCCGGGGTCGGTGCGCGGCAGCAGCGTATTTTCGCACCCATGGATCGGCCAACGGCTCAGGATTGCCGTGCCATACTGATGCGGTACGTTCGCGTGACTGTCGGCTGGGTGATCGAGATTGGCGCCATAGCACGGATGCATGTGCAGCATGCGGGCAAGCGCGCGTGGCTGGTCCACGTCGCCGCTGCGCGCCCAGAACCGATCCACTTCCTGCAGGCCGATGACCTCTGCGTTGAGCGCGCGAATCACCTGGGCGATGCGCCCGAGGTCAAGACTACAGTCAGGATTGGGAGGCTGCCCCGGCTCGGCTGGCGGCGTCGTGCACTCGTCGTTGCCGCTCCCGTGATGAATGTTGTAGCTCGCCACAACGAGGCGCCGCTCCCGTCCCTGTTGTCCAGGCTGCGCCTGCAGGCCCACGATCGCCAGCGCGACCCACAAGACGGCCACCGTGACCAACACCCTCCATCTCCGCATGGCCTCCTCCTCCCTTGGCGCTCAAGGATTCGTCCGGGACGAGCCCTAATCTTGCCACAGTCGGACATATGATCGTCAGGGTGCGCGACGGAGTGATGACGGACGAAGCGCAGACCCACCGCCGTGGCGGAGGACCTATGGAAGACTTCGAAAAGCTCGGTGCCTTCTATCTTGGCCGCCCGTACGACCTCTCCAACAAGACGCCAGAAGAGGGCGTGCTGCTGTACGACATCACGGTCACCCTGCTGGCGCTCGCCTGGGTGCCGCACCGGCAGGACGGAAGCTGAAGTCGAATGCGTTGCTGCAGCCAGCTTGCCGTCGCGGTCGTTGCGACTGTCTTGCTCACCTCGACGTGGCGTGGCCATGAGCTGCTGAGGGCGGCCGCGCTGGGACCGAACGTCTTCGCCACCGCCGACACCTCGCCGCAGTTCCGCAACGCCGCGAAAGCCGCCGGTCTGACCGCGCGGCTCGAGAACGACGCGACTGCCGACAAGCACCTGATCGAAACCATGACAGGTGGTGTGGCGGCCTTCGACTACGACAACGACGGGCTCGTCGATGTGTACTTCGTCAATGGCGCCGAGCAGCCCTCGCTCGAGAAGACGTCGCCAGCGTTCTGGAACCGCCTCTATCGGAACCGCGGCAACTTGGAGTTCGAGGACGTCACCGAGCAGGCGGGCGTCGCTGGCGCGGGGTACGGCATCGGCGTCGCGGTAGCCGACTACGACAATGACGGTCACACTGATCTGTTCGTGGCGGGCGTCAAACGTAATGTGCTCTACCGCAACGAGGGAGACGGCACGTTCAAGGACGTCACGGCCAAGGCGGGCATCACGAGCTCGGTGTGGTCTGTCGCCGCAGGCTGGTTCGACTATGACAACGACGGTCTCCTCGACCTGTTTGTCGTCAACTACGTCCAGTGGGACCCGCAAACGGAACGCTTTTGCGGTGACCGTGCCCGCAACCTTCGCGTCTATTGTCACCCGAAATTCTACGAAGGCCTGCCCAACACGTTGTACCGCAACCTGGGCAACGGTCGCTTCGAAGATGTCTCGGATCGGACCGGCATTCTGTCCCACGTTGGTAAGGGCATGAGTGTTGCCTTTGCCGACTATGATGAGGATGGGCGCACGGACGTGTTCGTGACCAACGACGGTGTGCCGAACTTTCTCTTCCGCAACCGCGGAGACAGCACGTTCGAAGAGGTCGCGCTCCTCGCGGGCGTGGCGCTGCCAGCGCACGGCCGGGCCGTGTCGAGCATGGGTGTCGACTTCCGTGACTACGACAACGATGGCCGGCCCGATATTGCCGTGACGGCCCTCGCCGGCGAGACCTTCCCGTTGTTTCGCAACGAGGGCGCGGGCACGTTTCAGGACGTGACGTACCCGAGCCGCGTAGGAGCCGCGTCGGTTGGGCGAAGCGGCTGGGCAAACGCGTTCGTCGACCTCGACAACGATGGCTGGAAGGATCTCTTCACGGCCAACTCGCACGTCAACGACCTGGTCGACCAGTTCGAGGCGTCCGCGTATCGCCAAGCGAACAGCATCTTCCGAAACGCGAGCGGCACGTTCGACGACAGCTCCACCCGCGTTGGAGAATCGTTTGCAGCCACGGCTGCTGCGCACCGTGGTGCCGCATTTGCCGACTTCAACAACGACGGCCGCATCGATGTCGTCACGACGGCGCTTGGTGACGCCCCGGAGCTCTGGGAAAACCTCGGGCCTGCCGCGCATTGGCTGCGCCTCGAGCTCGAGGGCACGACGAGCAATCGTGACGGCCTTGGCGTGCGCGTGCAGATCGGCAAACAGACCAACAGCATGACGACCGCGGTCGGCTATGCCTCGTCCAGCAAGGACGGCGTCCACTTCGGCGTGGGTGATCGGACAACGGTTGACGAGGTGAGGATTCGCTGGCCAAGTGGTGTGTCGCAGGTGCTCCGCAACGTCAAGGCAGATGCGGTCGTCAGGGTCAGGGAGGCGACACGGTGAGGGGGGACACCTTGTCGCCTTGTCACGGCGGCGTGATCTTCGGCGCTGATGTCCCAGGCCCGCTCTCTTGGTCCACCTGTCGCTTGATGGCTTGGTACTTCTCGAGCGCAGCGCGCGCCTGGGCAGGTCGATCGGTTCGCTGATAGGCTTGGGCAAGCTGATAGTAAAGGCTTCCATCCTGGTCGGTGGACAACGCCGCCTCGAGATGTGGAATGGCGGCGGCGGCATCACCCTTCAGCATGAATGCTCGGCCGAGCGCCGCGCGCGCCTCGATCAGCGACGCGTCTGCCGCGACCGCACGCTTGAGATGCGGAACGGCTCGGTCCACTTGTTGGGTTTCGAGTAACGCGCCGCCGTAGAGAAAGAGCAAGTCGGGCGCATCGGGTGCCTTGGCCAGCAGCTTTTCGGCGATGGGCAGCATCGCTTGGTGATCGCGTGCGAGATAGAGAGCCGAGGCCAGCTCGCGCTCGAGACCCGGCTCGTTTGGCGCAAGCTCGAGCGCCGCTCGAAGCTCCTTGACGGCCTCCAGCGGCCGCTTCTGATCCTGGGCAACCCGAGCCCGCACCGCGTGGAGCTCCACGGAGCGCGGCAGTCGTTCCAGCCGCGCAAACGCCCGCCTGGCGAGCTGATTGAGCGCACGCGTGCGCCAGTACCACGCCTCCGCCGTGCGCGGGCGCGTTGTGAGTCGAGCCGTGCGCTCGAAATCCTCCTTCAGAAACGCACACGCGGCGCTCTCGCGCGTGCAGTCAGGTGCCGTCTCTCGCGCGCGCCGCCGCTCGGTTGCCGCCCAGTCGGCGTGGCCCGCCTCGTCGTAGACATCGGCGATCGCCTCGTGTATGCCCGGTAGCTTCGGGAGCGCCGCCTGTGCCTCCCGGTACAGCGTGAAGGCTTGCGGAAGCTTGCCATCCGCGACGAGCACCTCGGCAACGATCAGGGATACGTACGGCGAGTCTGGCGTGACCTCCTGCAGCTCTCCAAAGCTGCGCCGTGCGTCGCCCTCGTAGCTGCGGCCGAGCCCCGCCCACGCACGCGGTGAGTCTGGCGTCGCGTCGGTCAGTTGTTCGAACCGCTGCGCCGCCTCGTCGAAGCGCTCGAGCAAGAGGAGAGCTTCGCCGAGCGCGTGGACCGCCTGCGTGTTACTCGGGTCGGCTCCGACGACCTTCTCGAGGGGCGCGACAGCGCTTCGCGGCTCCTCGAGGTCGAGATACACGGTGCCGAGGAAGAGCTGTGCAGGGACCAGGGAAGGATCCAGTTCAACCGCACGTTTCAGGGCGGGCAGCGCCGCGCCCGGCTGGTCCGCCATGGCTCGCGCCATGCCCAGGTTCATGTGCAGCCCGGCCTCGTTCGGATACGCACGCAGGATTTCTTCGTAGATTGTGGCGGCCTGCTCGAACCGACCTGCCGCCATGGCATCCTTCGCACGCGCGGCGAGTTCGGCGCTCCGCTCTACCTGGGCCGCCGCAGACAGCACACCGACCAGCCACACGAGTAGGGCCAGGCTCGCGATACGCGTCCGGCATGGCTGAGCAGACATTCGGCCCATTCTAAGCGGAAAGAATCGTCCACCGAGGGTCGCGAAAACGGACGGACGCCTGGCGAGGCGTCCCTACCGCCATCTCTATTTATAATCGTACATGTGGTGGCGCGAACCCGAATGTCGGTCCGCTCGCTCGTGTCCGTGTCGCTTGTGCTGCTGGTCACGGTCGCGAGCGCGCACACGCAGGAACCGCTCGACATCGCCCCGTTCCGGCAGTCCGTGGAAATGGACGCGCCGCTGCCGGATACGGAGTGGCTCCTCGAGCAGGTACGCGCGCGCGTCAAGACCGATACGGAGCTCCTCCGTCGATACACCTATCGCGAGCGGCGGCGCGACATCAAGGTCAGCAAGCTTGGCAAGGTGACGCTGGGCCCGACGCGTGAGTTCGAGGTGTATCCGTCGTCGATCCCAGGTGAAACGTACAAGCGCCTCATGGCTATCGACGGGAAGCCGCTCGATCCCGAAGTTCTGGCGGCACGAGACCGGAAACATCGCGAGGACCTGATTGAGCGTCACGAGCAGCTCGACGACGAAACGCCGGACGAGCGCGCCGAGCGACTCGCCAAGGAAGAGAAGGCGCTACAAGAAGAGCAAGAGCAGCTCGAAGATGCGTTTCGGGTGTTCGAGTTTCACCTCATTGGGCGTGACATCCTCGATGGGCGTCAGATGATTGTGGCAGATCTCACCCCGAAGGAGGACGCGAAGCCAAAGACCCGCATCGGCAAGGTCATGAAGAACATGCGTGGACGCGCATGGGTGAATGAGCAAGACTTCGAGCTCGTACGAGTGGACGTCGAAGTCGTCGACGACGTCAAGGTCGGTTGGGGTATCGTCGGACGACTCCACAAGGGCAGCCAGCTCTTGTTCCAGCGGACGAAGGTGAACGACGAGATCTGGCTCCCCTCACTGATGCACATCAAGATGTCAGGCCGCACCTTCATCTTCAGGAAGTTCGCGCTCCACACGACGACCGAGTACTTCGACTACCGCAAGTTCTCCGTCGAGACGGACGAGCGTGTCACGACACCAAGAACCGAGGACCAGCACAAATGACACGGCGCGGCTGGCCGCAACCCGAGGCCAGATGGCCCACCCGTGCAGAGTCTGGAGGTCTGGATGCCAGTGTCCTGTCGCGGCGCCATGATCGTGGCGCTCGTCTGCGTGTCCACGGCGCTGGCCGCGGCGCCGTCGCTCGGCGGCGGCGGGCAAGCGTCGCGCGGCGCGGACGCGCGTTTCACCATGGCGCTCACCGGCGACTCGATCATCACACGCCGCCTCTCCGTCTACGAAGAGCCGCCGTTTCTCCAGCTCGTCGATCTGATCCGCCGCGCTGACGTCGCCTTCACGAACCTCGAGATGCTATTCCACGATTACGAGTCGTGGCCGATGCAGGAGAGCGGCGGCACGTGGATGCGCGCTGAGCCTGCGCTGGTCAAAGAGTTGGTCTGGGCAGGCTTCGACATGGTCTCCCGGGCGAACAACCATACGGGCGATTACGGTGTGGACGCGATGCGGCGGACGACACAGTACGTCGACGAGGCCGGTCTCGTGCAGGCGGGTGTCGGCGAGAGCCTCACCGAGGCACGCGAAGCGACGTTCCTCGAAACGACCAACGGACGCGTCGCACTCGTCTCGGTGGCGTCGACCTTCCCCGATCATTCGCGCGCCGGGCGAACGCGTGGCGACATCCCACCGCGTCCGGGTCTCAACCCCTTACGTTTCACCACGACGTATGTGGTCACGCGCGACCAGTTCGAGGCGGTGCGCGGAACGCTCGAGGCACTCGGTCAGCGGGCTCCCACGGGGGGTGACACGCTCCGTGTCTTCGGCGAGCGGTTCGTCCTGGGAGAGAAGCCGGACGTCGTCACCGAGCCGCTCACCGAAGACCTCGAGGCGATTGCGGCGGTGGTCAGGAGCGCCAGCCGGCTGGCCGACTACGTGCTCGTGACCATCCACGCGCACGAAGGCGATGGCGATCGGTTCCTGCCGGCGCGCTTCCTCGTCACGTTCGCACGGGCGATGATCGATGCCGGCGCGGACGTCTTCGTGGGTCACGGACCGCACGTCGTCCGCGGCATCGAGATGTACAAGGGACGACCGATTCTCTACAGTCTCGGCGACTTCATCTTTCAAAACGAGACGCTGCTGCGGCTGCCCAGCGAGAACTACGAGGCGTACGATCTCGACGCGGATGCGCAGGTCGCTGACTTCAACGATGCCCGGTACGACTTCGACAAGCGCGGCTTCCCGGCGCAACGGGAAATCTGGGAGTCGGTGGTGGCCGTGCCAGCCTGGGACCGTGACCGTCTCGTGGCCTTGGAGCTCTACCCCATCACGCTTGGCTTTGGTCAGCCGCCCGCGGTGCGCGGCCGACCCATGCTGGCCGAGGGATCGCTCGCGCAGAAGATTCTCGATGATCTCGTGCGACTGTCGGCACCGTTCGGCACGACGGTCCGCATTGAGAACGGCATCGGCCAGGTCGTGCTGGCCGAGCCCACCGAGTCGCGCGAGGCGGCACGCTAAAAGGAAGCGACGCAGCCCTGATCCCTTTGTCTCTGACCCCTACTGACCCCTGACCCCTGACCCCTGACCCCTGACCCCTTCGTTAGTGCATCGTCGAGTGCCGGAGCTCCAACGGCTGCGTCTTGGCACGTAGCCGCAGGTTCAGCAGCTCGACGAACAGCGAGAAGGCCATCGCGAAGTAGATGTACCCCTTGCTGACGTGCTGTCCGAATCCTTCGGCCACGAGCATCACGCCAATCAGGAGGAGAAACGCCAGCGCCAGCATCTTCATGGTCGGATGCTTGTGAACGAAATCGCTCACTGGCCCCGCAAACACCAGCATCACGCCGGCCGCTGTCAGCACGGCAATGACCATCAGCGGCACGTGGGGCGTCATGCCAACGGCGGTAATCACGGAGTCCAGCGAGAAGACGATGTCGATCAGCATGATCTGGAAGACCACAGCCGTGAGCGCGGACGCGGCGGGAGCCGCTCGTCGGTGACCGTCACCGCCTTCTAGCTTGTCGTGGATCTCGTAGGTGCTCTTGGCAATGAGAAACAAGCCCCCAACGATGAGGATGAGCTGTTTGCCGGATAGGCTGGCGCCGCCCACCGTGAACAGCGGGCGGGTCAGCGTCATGACCCACGAGATGCCCAGCAGCAAAAGGATACGCGAGATGACCGCCATCCCGATGCCGAGGCGTCGTGCCCGCGGCTGCTCGGCGGCCGGCAACCGACCAGCGAGGATGGCGATGAAGATGATGTTATCGATGCCGAGAACGATCTCGAGCGTCACGAGCGTGATCAGCGTGATCAGGCTCGCCAGGCTGACCAGATCGCCACCGACCGGCGCAGCAGCCTGCCCGCTCAATCCGAGCGCAATGGGAGTAAGCGAAATGAGATCGAGCACGGTGTGGTTCCCCTATGCAAAAGATGGCAGGCATCTTTGTAGGGGCAGCCCTGATACGCTGCGCGACGCAGCCCTGATCCCTGCTGGCCCCTGACCCCCTCGCACCTGGCACCTGGTTTCAACCGCGGGCGCGCTTGCGCGGCGCGGTGCGCGTGGCGCGCGGCTTGGCGAGCTCGGCTTTGGCAGTTCGCTTCTGTGTGTCGCTCACTTGGTTGAGGCTCTTGCGCAGCGCGTCCATGAGATTGACCACTTTCGCAGGAGTCTCCTCGGGCGCCGCGACAACTTCCTCACCCGAAATCTTGGCGTCAATGATCCGCCGAAGCTCCTCCTCGTACTCGTCGCGGAACTGCCCCAGATCCAGCGTAGCCTCGAACGAGCTGATCACTTGCTGCGCGAGCTTCACCTCGGCGGCGTTCGGTTTGGCGGGGACCCCTTCGAACTCATCGATATTGCCCATCTGGCGAATCTCCTCCGCGCGGCGGAGCGTGTACATGACGAGCCCCTGCGCACGTGGCGCGACGGCTACGAGATACTCGCGGCCGTAGAGGGCGAGCTTGCCGATGCCGACCTTCCTCTTCATGCCCTCGCGCATGACGCCAAACGCCTCGGCAGCCACGGGGCCATCCGGCGCGAGGTAGTACGGCCGGTCGATGTAGACGGGGTCGATCTCCTCGATGTCGGCAAACTGCACGAGATTGATGACGCGCGTGGACGGTGGGCGAACCTTCTCGAGGTCGGCGTCATCGACCACGACATAGCGCCCCTTTTCGAACTCGTAGCCGCGTACGATCTCGTCCTTCGACAGCTCGCGGTCATGGGTCGGGCACCATTTCTTGTATTGGACGCGCGTCTGGCACTCCTCGTGGAGCTGGTTAAAGCTGACCGAGGCGGCCGAGTTGGTGGCCGGGAACACCCGTACCGGAATGTTGACCAAGCTCACCTTGAGGAATCCCTTCCACGTGGGTCGTGCAGCCATCAATGCTCCTCCACTGGTCTCTCGTCTGCTATCGGTTAATGTTAGCTCAAGGTTTACTGGAAGAGGGTCCAACCCCGTTGCCGGCGCGGCTAAAGCCGCGCCCTACCATTACGAAAAGGTACCCGGTTCCTTTTTCCTTATACACTGCCATATCAATGCCACCCGCAGGGACACCCTGGCGTGAGGACCCTTCACGAGTACGGCCGATGTTGGCCGTGGCGAGGGATTTCGTCTCTGAGGCGGATCTCGTGGATGACACGGTCATTTTCGAGCCCAAGTATGACGGCATCCGGGCCATCGTGACGATCGAGGTGGCGGCGCCTGCGCCACGGGTCGCCATCTATTCCCGCAACGGCAACGAGAAGACGGCACAGTTTCCGGAGATTGCGCGGGAGTTGCGGCAGCTCGGGCCGCGCTTCGAAAAGCCCTTGATCCTCGACGGCGAGATCGTCGCCCTCGATGAACGGGGCGAGCCGGGCGGCTTCGAGCGGCTACAGGGGCGGATGCACATCACCGGGACGCGCGCCATCGACGCGCGCGTGCGCGAGCAGCCCGCCGCCCTCGTGCTGTTCGACCTGTTGCGCGACGGCGGCGACGACGTCCGAGGGCTCCAGCTCACGACACGGCGCGCGCGATTGGATCGGCTGTTCGCAACGGCCACCTCGTCGAGCGTCCGACTCGGGTCGTACGCGGCTGGCGACGGAAGAAGGCTCTATCATGAGGCGCTGCAGCGTGGCTTGGAAGGACTCCTCGTCAAACGCGCCGACTCGCGATACGAGAGCGGTCGCCGCAGCACGGCGTGGCGCAAGATCAAGATCCTGCGTCAACAGGAGCTCGTGATTGGTGGCTGGACCGACGCGCGCGGCTCGCGCCTGCACTTCGGGGCGCTGCTCCTGGGTGTGTGGGCGACTGACCGGCGCGGATCCCGCGAGGCCGCCGCACCGACGGGTCAACCGCTGCTCTTCGTGGGCGCCGTTGGAGGCGGCTTTTCCGACGCAGAGCTTGGCCGCGTCCACGAGCTGCTCACCGTGCGCACCACACGACGTTGCCCGTTCGTCAACGAGGACGAGACGCCACCGCGCTCACACTGGGTGGAGCCCGAGCTCGTGGCGCAGGTGCGGTTCACGGAATGGACCGACGAACGTAAGCTCCGTCAACCGATCTATCTCGGACTACGTGATGACACGGCCCCGCACGAAGTCGTCATCGAGCCGGTGACGTCGGTTCCCGCCACGCGCGCGAAGCGTCGCGCGCCCGAGGTTGGCGACGCCCAATCGGTCAGCCCGCTGATTCGTATCCCGACCAGTCAACGTTCATCCGCGTTGCCCGACGTCAAGGTTCGGCCGACGCCGACGTCGCGGCGCGGGTCACGGCGCACGGCCACCAAGGACAAGACCCGGCGCGCGCTTCCGATCGACCCCGCGCGAGACGCGCTCATCTCTCAGCTTCGCGCGCTCGAAGACACCCGCCGCGATGGCACGCTTGTGTTGCCCAGCGGCCACACGCTCGACGTCACCAATCTCTCGAAGGTGTTCTGGCCGCAGGACCACCTCACGAAGGGCGACCTCCTTCGCTACTACGTACGGGTCTCGCCCTGGTTGCTGCCGGTTCTCGAAGATCGGCCGCTCGTCATGAAGCGGTTTCCCAACGGCGTGAACGGCAAGGCGTTCTACCAGCAGCGCGCTCCAGACGAAGCACCGGGCCGCGTGCACGTGGAGGTGTTCGAGGAGCGCACGGACAAAGGCCTGGAACGCACACCCCGGTTGATCGGTGGCTCGCTGGACACGCTGCTCTACATGACCCAGCTCGCCGCGATCTCGCAAGACCCCTGGTTCTCGCGCGTGGCGTCGCGCGAGGTCGCGGATTTCGCCGCGCTTGATCTCGACCCCATGCCCGGCGCGTCGTTTGGCCTCGTCCTCGATGTCGCACGTTGGGTGCATGACGAGATCGCGAGGCTCGGCGTGCCTGCCGTGCCCAAGACGTCCGGCTCGCGCGGCTTGCACATCTACGTCCCCCTGCCGCCGGGCACGAGCTATCAGACCGGTCAGCTTCTCTGCCAGATTGTTGCAACCCTCGTGGCGACCAAACATCCGAAGCACGCAACGGTGGAGCGACAGGTCAGCGCGCGCGGCAGCACCGTCTACATCGACTACCTGCAGAACATTCTGGGCAAGACCTTGGCATGCGCCTACAGTGCGCGCGCGAGCGCGTTTGCTGGTATCTCGACGCCGCTTCGCTGGGAGGAGTTGGACGAGGCGATCGCACCCGAGGATTTCACGCTGACGAACGTGGAGACACGGTTCGAACAGGTTGGTGATCTCTGGGCGCCGCTCCGCGCGGCAACGCCGCCCGACATGCACGCAGTGTTGGAGCGCTTGCAGCAATCGTAGCGCAGGCGTGAGGCGTGCAGTGTGCATGGATGGCGGCCCTAAAGGGCCGCCCTACCGGCACACCTGCATAGTGTGGTAGGGCGCGGCTTCCGCCTTCGCGCTTCGCGCTCCGGCGAGACCGCCGTAGCCTTGGCGGAGGCGGTTAGCCGCGCCGCCCAGGCGTTGGCCGCGCCCCCGCCAGCTCAAAAATACATCTTGATTCCGAGTTGAATGCGGCGGTTACCGGAGCGCCCAGTGATCTGGCCGAAGTCGGCGTCGCTCATGTCGTCCTCAGGGTCGTCGAGATTCGGGTGGTTGAACAGGTTGTACGCCTCGAACCGCAGCTCGAAGCGACGGTCGGCCGCGAAGCGGAACTGCTTGAGCAGCGCGGCGTCCACATTCCAGTCGCCCGGACCAACGATTGCGTTGCGCGGCAGCGTGCCGAACACGTTGTGATCGGTCCCGCCCCCAGGGAGCGCAAACGCGGTTGGGTCGAGCCACTGGTATCTGCCCTCCTCGAGCTCTGCCCGCGGATACTGGATCTCACCCACGAGGTCGGGCCGATCACCTTGAACATCATCGAAGTTCCAGTCGCGGCCAAGCGTCACGTTCAACGGGTTCCCACTCCGAGCGCGCACCGCACCGGAGATCTGCCAGCCCCCGACGAGCGTCGACGCGAGCGTGTCGCGATCGCGGAGGAACGGCAGCTCCCACGCGAAGAAGGCGCGGAACGTGTGGCGCCGTTGGTTCGGTCCACGTTCCCCGGCGATGTCCAGCGGATTGGCGGCTTGCTGGTTGCCTTGCCCTGTCGGGTCGACAGCTGCGGTGTCGTAGCCCTTGGCCAGCACGTAGCTGATGCGCGCCGTCGCGCCGCGGCCGCGCCACGTCGAGCCGAGCTGTAGCGCGTCGTACCAAAGCCGCGCCGTGGAGCTGATCTCCATGACGTCTGCGAAATCGGGAATGGGCCGACGCTCATTGATGCTCGCTGTCGTGTCGTTGGCGCCCTCGCGGTACTCAGCGAAGTTGATCGGGAGAAGCTGCGTGAACTTGTGCCCCCGATTGCCGACGTAGCCGGCTGTGACGGAGAGGCCTTCGAGCATCTCCCGCTCCACCGTGAGGTTCCACTGCAGGCTGTACGGCGTCTCGAAGTTCTCTGCGTAGCCGGTCGCGCCGTATGGTGGTATCCACGGGAAGTTGGCGATGTTCTCGCTCGTCAGCGGCGTCGGCGGCGACGAGTACACAGGCTCCTGGCTAGTCAGCCACGGATCGCTCACTCGGCCGCCGCTCCCGAACACCTCCGGCCGCCACGGGTTGTTCTCGGCGCTCCAGATGAAGAACTGACTTGGGTTGTAGGAATAGTACCAGCCTACGCCTGCCCTCACGGCCGTTCGACCGTCGCCCTGCACATCCCAAGCCAGGCCTAGCCGCGGCGCGAAGTTGTTGCGGTCTGGCTCGAAGAAGCCCTGTTCGAGGCCGGCGTCACCAGCAAAGGCAAAATTCGTCGGCGCGTTGGGGAACCGGCTCGATTGGTGGCCCATCCGAAACGCGACCTGCTTGTCCTCTCGCTCGTGCGGCTGCAGGTAGACCTCGTACCGGAGACCTGGCGTCAGCGTCAGACGAGGCGTGAGCCGCCACTCATCTTGGACGTACCCGAAGATGTTCCAGTTGACCACGTCGTAGTCGAGAATGCCCGATGCCGAGTAGCTTACCGCCGGGGTCGTCCGCCCCATCATGAAGTCCGCGAACGCGAATGCGAATTGATCGGTTTGTGGTGGCGCGTCGAGCCCCGCAGAGTGCCGCCCGTCGAACTCGAAATACATGCGCTCGGTGTCGTCGTATTGGCGGATGTTCTGTCGCTGCACCTCGACACCGAACTTCACGTTGTGGCGGCCGGCGATCCAAGAGAGGCTCGACACGGCCTGGTAGTTCGCCTGATTGAAGAGGCTCAAAAATCCGTTGCGTCCGTTGGGACCGCTCTCAATCGTGAGATGCGGTAGGTATCTGCGCGCCCCGTCCTGGCTGATCGGATAGTTCTGGGCGCCGAAGTCGGCAAGGTTTCTGCCGATGTTCTCGGTTGTGCGATCAGCGTCCATACGGGCCACGCTGACACGAGATTCCATAACGATCCGAGGGCCGAGAATCCACGTGTGTCGAAATGCGGCGGTGTGCTGTCGCGATTCGTTGAGCTGCGGCCCCCAGGCAGGAATGTTGGTGGTCGCCGACGGGCGCCCGCCGGGATTTGGAATCGTCTGCCTGCCCCATGTCGTGAAGTACGTCAGTTGCAGCGTGTGCGCAGCGCCCAGATGATGATCGATCTTGGCGAGCAGCTCATCGTTTCGCGCCGGGCCCTCGAAGCTCCAGAAGAACCGATCATCGTAGCTCTCGACCTTCGGCATCAGCCCGACGAGCTGCAGCGCGACCGGATCGAGCAGTCCGTTCGGGATCTGGTTCCGGGCGAGCGGCTGTCCGGAGTCCGGATCGAGCAGTTGCACCGGTACGCTGGAAAAGTCGCCCCGCGCCATCGCTTCCGTCGGAAACCGCGTGTTGTTCTGCTGGCCCGGATCATTGTCGCGAAAGTCCATGAACGATCCGAAGAAGAACGTTCGGTCTCGTCGGATCGGACCACCCAGGCTCACCGACGTGTTCTTGCGGTCATCGTCTGGGCGCGGCGCGTCGTTGCGATTGTTTGCCCACGTGTTGGCGTTGAGCTGTTTGTTGCGAAAGAAGTACGCGCCGGTACCACGGAACTGGTTGGTACCCGATTTGGTCACGACGTTGAAGCTGCCCCCGGGCTGACGGCCGAACTCAGCGGAGGTGTTGCTCGTGGCCACCTGGATTTCCTGCACCGTGTCTGGATTCGGAAAGTTCAAGCCCTGGTTACGGAACGCGCCCGTGTTGTCGACGCCGTCCAAATAGAAGCCGTTGCGGCCGCTGCGGTTGCCGCTCACGCTTGCTCCCACGCCCGTGATGTTCAGCACCTGGCCGCCAGAGGTGCCGCCCAGGTTGAAATCGACGCCGGGGGCGAGCTCCACGAGCTCGAGGACGCTCCGATTGAACGACGGCAGCGCCTCGATATCGCGCCTGTCGATGTTCGTGCTGACCTGCGCCGACGAGGTGTCGATACGCGGCCTCGAGGCCGTCACCTCGACGGTCTCCTGGATGCCGCCCGTCTCGAGCTGCACGTCAACCGTCGTCACCTTGCTGACCTCCACGACGATGTCGGTGACGGCGGTGGGTCTGAAGCCGGTCACCTCTGCGGTCAGCACGTAGATGCCGGGTTGAACGAGGTTGAACACATACAGGCCTTCCCTGCCGCTCGTTTGGGTGAGTGTCGCACCTGTGTTGGCGCTGACCAGCTCGATCTCCACGTCGGGGACAACAGCCCCCTGTGGATCCCGCACGACCCCTCTCACGCTGCCGGTCGTCTGTTGCGCCAGCGCGTGCTCGGCGCCGAGTAACAGAAGGACCAACGCCAGGATGAGCCGAGTCTGTCGTTGCAGATTGGCAGGAGGACATGTGTCAACCGTCATCATCGGAAGCATCTCCGCGAGGATGTTCAAGTGTCATCGAAGCGAGGCGGGCGTAGGATACTACTCTCGCCGCAACAACCGCGCAACGAATCGCGCGGGCCTTTTAGGCCCCGCGACACAGACCCTGGGTGCCGAATGGACGCCGAGGCTCATGGTAAAATCATGGATTGTTCGTGTACGCGCCCGTAGCTCAGTTGGATAGAGCGTCGGCCTTCGAAGCCGCAGGTCGGGGGTTCGAATCCCTCCGGGCGCGCCACCTCGCTTCGCGAGCCGGCTAGCGTCCGCGGGGTTCGTTGGGTCTGCTCCGCCTTCGGCTCACGCAGACCGAATCCCTCCGGGCGCGCCACATTTTCGAGTGGCGACTGACAATTAACTGACAATCGGTAGGGGCTCACGTTCACTTACGGCTCCTACTCTCCCACAGCAC
>WHTZ01000007.1:113710-164231 GCA_009377495.1 Luteitalea sp. | reverse complement strand
CTCGCCACGGCCTTCACCGGCTACGCCGTCTGCCGCGCGCTCGCGTCTATCGGTGTCGGACCGTTCATCGACCGGTGGACGGCCAAGCGCGTGCTACCGCTGCACCTGGTGCCGCTCCTTGCGAGCATGGCGATCCTGAGCGCCGGCGCTGCGCCTTGGATCGCGCTGGCGTACCTCTGTCTCGTCGGGCTGACCTCCGGGGCGAGCAGCAGCGTCATGTCGGCGCTGTGGGCCGAGCTGTACGGCGCGTCGCAGGTGGCCGCCGTTCGCAGCGTCACGGCCGGTCTCACGATCATCAGCACCGCCCTAAGCCCGCCGATCATCGGCCTGCTCCTCGAGCGCGGCGTCGGCTTCGACGCCATCCAGTACGGCGGCGTGCTGCTGACGCTCGCGTCGTCAGCGATTGCCTGGCTGGCCCTCCGTCGCGATATTTCGTGCCTCGAACCGGCCGCGGCACGCGCGAACAAGGCCGCGTAGAGATGTTGGCGTGTCGGACTGTTGGCATATCGGACTTGACGGGTCGGATATGGCTGTGTAGAGTGATGGCCCTGTATTGAGATTGAGTCTCAATATCGATCCTTTTTGCCATCGCGAGGAAATACGCAGTCATGATTCGTCGTCGCAATCTCGGGGCCGACTTCTGCAAGGGGCCCTGTTTGGTCCTTGCCCTCTTGGTCAGCGCCTTACCCGCGGTCGCCATGGCCACCAGCTCGGGCGCCCAGATAGCTCCTGGCAGCCGTGCGGCGCCTTGTACCGTCTCGGCCGGTGAGCCAGCGCGGACCCTCTCCGGTGTTGTCGCCGACGCACAAGGGGCACGTGTCGCTGACGCGACGGTTACGGCCGAGTGCGGTACGTTTACGCGCCAGGACCAGACGGCCTCGGACGGCGCGTTCTCCCTCGAACTACCCGCAGGCACCTATGAGGTGCGCGTGGAGAGGTCGGGCTTCGACACCTTCTATCAACAGATCATCGTCGCACCCGATCGGGACGCGGAATTGAGCGTGGCCCTCACGGTCGCGCACATCACCGATGCCGTCACGGTCAGCGCATCGTCCGGGGTGGTGACCCGCAGTAGGACTGCAACCAAGACCAACACGCCGTTGATCGAGACGCCGCAGTCGATCTCGGTTATCACGCGCGAGCAAATCGAGGCGCAGAACACGAAGACCATGGAGGCGGTCGTGCGCTATACGGCAGGCGTGCGCGCCGAGATGTACGGCCCTGACAATCGGGGTGACTGGTTCACCCTGCGCGGCGGCAGTGAAGGCTCGACGCTGCTCGATGGCCTGAGGCTGCCGCTGAGCGGCTGGTACGGAAATGTTCGCAACGAACCGTACGCCTTCGAGCAGGTGGAGGTGCTGCGTGGTCCAAGCTCGGTGTTGTACGGCCAGAACGGGCCTGGCGGCGTCGTCAATCTCGTATCGAAGAAGCCCCAGGCCGTCGCGCGACGGGACATCAGCGTCCAACTGGGCAATCATGCGCACAAGCAGCTGGCGCTCGACTTCACCGGCCCACTCAACGCGAATGGCAGCCTCCTGTATCGGCTGGTGGCCGTCGGCAAGGACAGTGGCACGCAGGTGAACTACGCCGATGAGGAGCGCCAGTTCGTCGCGCCCTCGCTCACGTGGCGGCCGAGCGCGACCACCTTCGTCAACCTGTACGGCCAGTACCAGCGCGACGAGAGCAACAACACCGTAGGCTTCTTCCCTTGGGAGGGCACGTTGCTTCCCGCTTCCAACGGTCGTATTCCGGATGACACCTTCATCGGTGAACCGGACTGGGATACCTACGGAGGAGACCGTACGCGCCTCGGCTATCAGTTCGATCACCAGCTCAATGACACATGGAGCATCCGGCACAACCTGCGCTATGACGATGTCAGCGGGCATCTCCGTGGCATGTATGCCAACTACTGGGAAGGTTTCCTGGATGATGGGCGCGCTGTCAATCGCACCTGGTATGCCACCCGCACTGACACGCGCATCACCAACGCGGACGTATTGACCGAGGGCAAGCTGACCCTTGGCCGAACGCGGCACACCGTGCTGTTGGGCGTGGACGGCCTGTGGTCGCGCGACGTCAACCCGACCGTCGGCGGCGACGCCACGCCGCTGGATCTCTATGCACCGGTGTACGGCACGTTCCCGCTGCCTGAGCTGGAGTTTGACTCCGGTGATCCGACGCGTACGAGGCAGATCGGGATGACCGTCCAGGATCAGATCAAGTTCGATGAGCGCTGGGTGCTCGTGGCGGGCCTGCGCTACGACTCAGCAGACGTGGACGTGGAGGATTCGCCGGCGGCAGGTGCTGACAACAGCGCATGGACGCATCGGGTGGGCGCGGTGTACCTCGCCGCTGGCGGCTGGGCGCCGTACGCGAGTTACAGCACCTCGTTCGAGGTCTTCACCGGCAGCGACTTCTACGGCGTGCCGTTCAAACCGAAGCGCGGCGAGCAATGGGAGGGAGGTGTGAAGTGGTCGCCTCTGGGCGAGCGCCTCGTCTTCACCGCCGCTGCCTATACGCTGGACGAAAAGAACCGTCCCACCACCGATCCGGACAATCCTCTCAACCAGGTGCAGCAGGGAGAGGTGACGGTGAACGGTGCCGAGCTGGAAGCCACGGCGCGCCTGCCGGCATGGGATCTGGTCGGCAACTACACCTATGCGGATGCGAAGATCACCGCCAGCAGCGAACCGGACGACCCTTA
Source organism: Luteitalea sp. (assembly GCA_009377495.1). GTDB lineage: Bacteria > Acidobacteriota > Vicinamibacteria > Vicinamibacterales > Vicinamibacteraceae > WHTT01. The sequence goes on along the minus strand of WHTZ01000007.1, from coordinate 161,524 downwards.
CTTGAACAAGCGCCTGCACAGCATTCCCGAGCACTCGGCTTCGCTATGGGCGGTCCACAAGTTCAGCCTCCGGGGTATTCGTGGCCTCAATGCAGGCCTGGGTGTCCGCTACGTCGGCGAGAGCTGGGACGGTACGGACGTTCTGGCCACGCCGTCGACCACGCTGGTCGATGCCATGTTCTCGTTCGACCATGGCCCTTGGCGCTACGCCGTGAACGCCAGCAACCTGTTCGACAAGCTCTATATCGCCACCTGCATCGATCGCGGCGATTGCTGGTATGGCAATCGGCGTAGAGTCGCCGTGACGGCGGGGTTCCGTTACTAGCGCGCCGATCATGTCTCTCCGTCAAGCGCTCGTTCGTGTGCATCGCTGGGTTGGTCTTGCGATAGCGCTCTTCCTCGTCGTGGCCGGCTTGACCGGCAGTGTCATTGCGTTCAACCACGAGCTCGACGAGTGGCTCAATCCGGACCTCTTCCGGGTGCAGAGCCGAGGCGCGCCGATTTCGTCGCTCGACCTCGCCGCACGCGTCGAAGCGGCAGAACCGCGCCTGCGTGTCACGTATGTGCCGCTTCACGTCGAAGACGGGCATGCGCTCGTGCTCGGCGTCGCCGGGCGTGGTGATCCGACTTCCGGCACGCCGGACGACCTCGGCTACGACGAGGTCTTTCTCAATCCCATCACAGGGGCGCGTCTCGGCGAACGGAAGTGGGGCTCCTGCTGTTTCGAACGAAAGCAACTCATTCCGTTTCTCTACTCTGTGCACTACAGCCTGCACTTGCCCGAGGTCTGGGGCCTGTGGGTGATGGGTACGATTGCGCTGGTCTGGATGCTGGACTGCTTCGTCGGCTTCTATCTGACGCTACCGCGACGGAAGGGGCGAGGGGCGAGGGGCGAGGTGCCTGGGGGATCAGAGGGACGAGGGGCTCAAGGTACCAAGAGCGACAGTCGTCCATCGTTCTGGCGGCGCTGGAAGCCGGCGTGGAAGGTCAAGCTCGGTGCGCGGCCATATCGAGTCAACTTCGACCTGCACCGCGCGGGAGGCCTGTGGTTCTGGGGGCTGCTGTTCACGGTTGCCGTGAGCGGCGTCTATCTCACCTTGCAGTTCGAGGTCTTTCGTCCTGTCTTGTCGCTCGTGATGCCGATCACGCCGAGCCCCTTTGAAGAGCTGCGTCCGGCGCCCGAGACAGCAGGGGACGACCCGGCTGTGTCGTTCACCACCATCGTGGCGACGGCGACGCAAGAGGCGGCTCGGCGCGGCTGGCAGCCGCCGTTCGATGCGTTTTATAGCCCGGAGTTTGGCGTCTACGGCGTCGGCTTCGGCGATCATCATGCACCCGGTACGGGCGTGCCGTTCTTGTATTTCGACCAGCACAGCGGTCGTGTGCTGGGCCAGACCGTCCCGGGGGAGGGAACAGCCGGAGATGTCTTCATGCAGTGGATGTTCCCGCTGCACAGCGGTCAGATCATCGGGTTGCCGGGGCGCATCGTCATCAGCATCACGGGCCTTGTCGTCGCGCTCCTATCGGCGACCGGCGTCGTCATCTGGGCCAAGAAGAGAAGGGGAAGGCGCGCGATCTCGATGCGGGCGCCACGGGTCGAAGCGGTTCCCACGCTCGGCGTTGCTTCGAGCTTCTCAGCGAGCAGAGGTGAGCAGAGTGCTCCTGCCGCTCACTCCATACGTAGCGCGATGACCGGATCGACGCGCGTAGCGCGGCGCGCCGGAAGATAGACGGAAAGAACCCCACCAGATCAAGACGGCCGACGGTCGCGAGACTCACCATATACGTGTCAGTTGACACTCTACAGTAGAGTCTCTACAATCTAGCCTACGGATCCAGGCCATGTCCAAGAACAGACCCCGCATCGACCTCCTGCAAGGCACGCTCGATATGTTGATCTTGAAGACGCTGCGTCTCGGCCCCGCTCACGGCCATGCCATTGCCAAGTACATCCAGCGTACCTCGGCCGACGTGCTGCAGGTCGAGACCGGATCGCTCTATCCCGCCCTCAGGCGCCTGGAACACAGGGGCTGGATCACCTCGAAGTGGGAGCTGAGCAAGGAGCGAAACCGCGAGCTGCGCTACTACCGGCTCGCCCCCGCCGGACGCAGACAGCTCAGCGCGGAGCAATCGAAGTGGGACCAGTTGGTCGAAGCGATCGGCCGTATCATGCGACCGGCCGAGGAGGGCTGAGATGCGCGCGTGGCCGAGAGCGCGATGGCTGAGCGGCGGAGCTGCTCAGGACGCACTGTTCGCGACCGCGTCCGCGTCGTGCGGGCGATTCTTGCTCCGCGTGGCGGCGGCAGCTCTGAGTGCTTCTGCCGTCGCGGTATCGGCGGGGAAGAACGACTCGATGGCGAGCTCCGACAACGTGATGTCGATGGGTGTTCCAAAGATCGTGGTCGTGCTGAAGAACGAGAGCGTGCCACCGTTGGTTCGGATCTGAAGGGGAACCACGACGCCCGCGTAATCGCGATCCGCTGAGGGGCGCGCGGCTTCGGCGCTGTCTGACACGTGATAGCCATGGAGCTCGCCCAGGAGCTCGACGAGCAACGGATCGCCCGTGAGGTCAATCTGGCGGCGCAGACGCTCGAACACGTGTAAGCGCCATTCGGAGAGATTGACGATCCGCGGTGCACACCCTTCCGGGTGCAGGCTGACACGCAGCACATTGACAGGTGGTTGTAACAGCGACGGCTCGACACCCGCGAGCAGCGGCGAGAGCGCAGCGTTGGACGCGATGAGCGTCCAATGGCGATCGACGGCGAGCGCTGGATACGGCTCGTGCCCGGCGAGCACGACATCGATGGCCCTCCGCGCGGCCAGTAGCGCCGGATCGTCAAGGGGTCTCTCTGGAAAGACCGGCGCATAGCCCGCCGCCATCAACAATGTGTTGCGCTCACGCAACGGAACGTCGAGCCGCTCCGCGAGATGGAGCACCATCTCCCGACTCGGCTGCGAGCGGCCTGTTTCGAGAAAACTGAGGTGTCTGGTCGAGATGTCGGCCTCGCAGGCGAGATCGAGCTGGCTCAGTCGCCGACGCTGGCGCCATTCACGCAGGAGATCACCCGCTGGTCGCACGGCACCCATCATAGCCCGACGATAGCGCAAACGAGAGAGATGACCGATTACCTCTGACGTAATCGACTGACCGCCATCAGTGCGCCATCATGCACACGAGCCCGCGGGCCGTCTCGGGTCTCGTGGGCGGATATCACACGTCAGACAAGGAGGTAACTCATGTCGTTCCCTGCCACTTCATCGTTTCTCCGACGCGCGCTCGTAGCGGACGCGGGCATCAGCGGCGCAGCGGGACTGCTGATGTTGTTCGGCGCCGACGTCCTCGAGGGAGGCCTCGCGGTGCCGGCCGAGATCCTGCGATACGCCGGTTTCAGCTTGCTCCCGTTCGCCGCGCTGCTCGTCTATCTGACGAGACGCGAGCGTCTCCCGCGAGGCGTCGTCCAGGCTGTCATTGGGCTCAATGCCTTGTGGGTCGTGGGAAGCGTGCTGCTCCTGCTCAGCGGATGGATCGCGCCGAATGGTCTGGGCTACGCGTTCATCCTCGTGCAGGCCGTCGCGGTGGCGGGATTCACGGAGATGCAGTATGTCGCTCTGCGGAGGGTTGCCGCGACCGCGTGAGCGACCAGTCCCGTCTTGCTAGCGAAGCACGTCGACCATGCGCATCGGTGTAGACAATGAAGAGGCCGGTGTTGGCGGCTTGCAACCAACCGAAGCGGAGGTTCATCGACCACAGGTCGGCCCGGTCGCGCGACCGCGGGCACGCCGGAGGCGGCCAACACGAGCGCTGCGGCGATCCGGAATGTCGCTTGAAAACCCCATCTGTGAGCGGACGCGCCAAGCCCGAAGAACCAAGCACCGAGGACGAGTCATGACTGTGTGTGACTACGACGGGATGGGCGATCGCGCAACGTGTCTGCCTCATCGGTCGAGGATTCGGGCGAGCGCGAACAGCTCCGGATCGATCCTCTTCTGCCGGCCGACGACCTCCGACAGCGGAGTGACGGCGACACGCCCTTCCAACATCCCAACGAGCACGCCTGTCTCGCTGCGCGCCAGTGCCGCGACCGCACCGGCGCCGAGACGCGTCGCGAGGATTCGATCGTAGGCGGTTGGTCGGCCTCCGCGCTGGACGTGGCCCAACGTGGTCGTTCGGAGCTCGAAGCCAATGCGTGCTTCGTGCTCTCGAAAGTATGCCGCCAAGCTCGCAGCGTTGGAGCGGGCGCCTTCGGCGACGACGCCGAGTGCGTGTGCCTTGCCGCGGTCGTACGCCGCTTGCAGGTCCTGCGCCACCTGCTCCGGGGTCGTGTCCGTCTCCGGCAGCACGACGACCTCCGCACCTCCGGCGATCCCGGCCATCAAGGCGAGATAGCCGCACTTGCGTCCCATCGCCTCGACCAGAAAGGCCCGCTGATGAGACGACGCGGTCGTCTTGAGCCGGTCGATCGCTTCCAGCGCGATGTTGAGGGCCGTATCCACGCCAATCGTGATGTCGCTGCCCACGAGGTCGTTGTCGATGGTGGAAGCGACGCCAACTACCGGGAAGCCCGCCTCCGTTAACGCGGCCGCACCCCCTTGCGACCCGTTTCCTCCGATCACGACCAGCGCATCGATCCGTTGCTGTTCCAACGTGGCGAGCGCGCGTAGACGACCCGCCTCGGTCGCGAACTCCGGACTCCGCGCGCTACCGAGGACCGTGCCGCCTTGCTGGATGATGCCGCCAACGTCGCGCACGGTGAGTGGCGTCATGTTGTCCCTGACGAGACCCGCATAGCCGCCGCGAACGCCGAACATGTCCCAGCCGTTGTCCAGTCCGGTTCGGACGACCGCACGGATCGCGGCATTCATCCCTGCCGCATCGCCACCACTGGTCAACAGCGCAACCCGCTTCATGGCCATACAGATTGGCACATACTATGTCTTTCGCCACAGGTGGCATGCGACTCATGACGACACGCACGCGCGACGAGCGGTTCATGCGCCACGCATTGGACGAGGCCCGCACCGCGGCCCACAAAGGCGAGGTGCCGGTGGGCGCCATCGTCGTGGTCGATGACGAGGTGGTGGGTGTCGGCCACAACCGGCCCGTTACCTCGTCGGATCCGACCGCGCACGCGGAAGTCGAAGCGTTACGTGCTGCCGCGTCACACGTCGGGAACTACCGGCTCACGAGCGCAGAGCTCTTCGTCACGGTCGAGCCATGTCTGATGTGCGTCGGTGCTGCTGTGCACGCGCGGGTCAAGCGGCTGGTCTTTGGCGCGCGCGAGCCGAAGGCCGGCGCGGCTCGTTCAACGATGCGGGCGTTCGAGCACCCGGCTTTGAATCATCGTGTTGATGTGGTGGAGGGCGTGCTCGAGGAGGATGCGCGGGCCCTGATGCAGGTGTTCTTTCGCACGCGGCGAGGCGAATCGGACGACGCGGGCGATTCGCCTCGCGGAATCAGTCCTTCCCGCAACTCCTCGTAGTTACGGCGCTTAGCGGGCCCATGGCGCTGTGGTAGGATCAAGAGTCCGATCTTACGGAGAGGTACCGAAGTGGTCGTAACGGGGGCGCCTCGAAAGCGCTTTGTCGGGTGAAGAGCTCGGCACGTGGGTTCGAATCCCACCCTCTCCGCCATCCTAAATCATTGCAAACAAGACGGTTAAGCGATCCAAAATTCTGGCTGTACCTGGCCCCTCGTTTTCGCCCCACCTTTCGCCTACAAAAGCGCGCAAAAACAGGCGCATTCTTGCGACGAGGGTGGGTTTTCCACCCAGATCACATCCGCAAGGTTGCCCCATCCATCGACGACCGTGAACGACTGGTTCTCGCGAAAGTGGACCGGTATTGCCGACGGGGAAAGCGCGCACGAGGACTATGCAGCTCGATGCCGAAACGGGTGTGTGAATCGTTTAGCGAGGGAGCAACTCGACGCTGTCGCCTTGGAGTTTGGCGGCGACAGCCACATTCGTCGCCGGATCGGCGTTGATCGTTACTAACGGTGCAGTTGAGCCGCCGAGCGGTCGGCTCGAACGACTTGTCATACACCATGGTTGCCAACCCGAGTCTCGCTTGCTACCAGGGATGCGTTAGCCGAGCTGCTCGGCCAGCGCGACAATGATGCCCTCAGGCCCGCGGATGTAGGCTAACCGGTACATGTTCTCGTACTGCATCTCGCCAATGATCTCGGCCCCGTGGGCGCGCACGCGCGCAACGACGGCGTCGATGTCATCGACGGCGAACATGACGCGACGGATGCCCAGCGTGTTCACCGGCGCGTCCACGGGCCCAAACCTGATCGCGTTGGGCGTGTGGAACTTGTCCAGCTCAATGCCCTGCCCATCGGGAGTCCGCATCATCGCGAGGGTGGCCCGGACATCCTTGAGCCCGATCAGGCTCCCGACCGAAGGCCCTTCGACTGTCGACTCGCCCTCGAGCTTGAGGCCCAGTTCGATGAAGAATGCCTTGGCGGCTTCGAGATCGTCGACAACGATGAGGACGTTGTCCATCCGTTTAAGCGTCATATCCTTCCTTCCCTCGCTTCACTACTGATGCCCGTACTTGCCGCACGTGGCGTATAAACCAATAGTAGGTCGGCCGGCATGTCGCGGCCGATCCTGCGAGGCTCGCAGCATAGCGCCAGACGGGCTGCCGCAAGGGCGGATAGGTCCTGATCAGTCGCCTTGTGTAGAGAAATCCGGTCGAACCGCGAGCGGCGACATCCGTGAGAACCCGACGCTACGAATGTCTGGGCTTCAGCCCGCTGAAAAAGTGAGAGGTTCGGCGCCCCGAGGTGCGGCAACAGATCGCTCGAGCGGCTTGACAGGGAAGCGGCACGCGGGGACGATGGGCAACGCCGTGGAGGCGGCGAGAACGCCGCATTCGGCCGCCGATTGTGGTGTACCTGTTTTGTACCTGATACTCAGGTTTTGAGCGATTCTAGCGATTTGAGCGATTGAAAACGGGCCTAAATTGTTGACGGGAACGGGATCGCCGGCACCGAATCCCACCCTCTCCGCCAATCATCGATCCTTTGTTTTCAATAATTTAGCTGGCTGCGTGGGTTCTTCGCGGGCAATGCGTCTTTTCTTCGCCCTCAAATTCGACCTCTAACTTATTGAAAATCGAGCGAGATGGGCCACGTGGGTGTGGCAAGAACCCCTGTGGCCAATCCGTCGACATCGCATTACACGGCGACAATAGTCGTGTTCGACTTGACGCCAGCTGGTGATGTTATGAGTGTGGCGTCAAATCGATCCGGAGCCCTCGGACTCAACGCTTTTGCTTGCATCGTCAGGGCAGAGCGATTTGCACACTGTCGTGCCGACGAAGTAGAACTGACTGGTTTCGGCCGTCTCAGAAATCACCGGGCTTATATGCGATCAATTGCCGGTTTCAGATGGCCACAGAGGTTTCTGGCCGGTCGAAGACAGGGACGTCAAGACGCCTTATGGCTCGCGATCGGGCGACGATAGTGCTCACGCGGCTCGCTAACGTCGACAAGTCGGCCATTATCGAGCTCATGAATCACCCCCTGGTGCGACGGCACATGCCGCTTGCTCGCGGCGAATTCGGCCCCCCCGAATGCGAGAGATTCGTGGCCGCCAAGGAGCGGTTTTGGGAAGAACGCGGGTACGGGCCCTGGGCATTCATCATCGACGGTGAGTTCGCCGGGTGGGGCGGGATTCAGCCGGAAGGTGGGGAAGCCGATGTAGGGCTCGTGCTTCATCCGAAACACTGGGGCGCGGGTAGGGTGCTGTATGAAAAGATCATCGCTCATGCTTTCGGAGAACTCGGGTTCAGCTCGGTCATCGCCCTCCTCCCTCCAAGCCGGACGCGCATCAGCGGAGTTCTAAAGCTTGGCTTTCGGCCCGACGGTGAGATGACGATCGCGGGCGAGCGGTTCATACGCTACCGACTCGCCGCCCCGAGGCACCTGCAGGAGCCGCCGACAATCGGCTGATCGCACTCAGGCAAAACTTGAGCCGGGAGTGCGGGCTAACGCTTCGTTGGGGTCGAAGGGCTCCACAGCCACAGCCATCCAAGTTGCGGGCTGAGCAGCAATCAGCGTTGCACCCGCATACTAGCCTCATAAAGCCTTCAGCCTTAATGCTTTGCTGTCTACTGAGGGATCGACGCACCCGTCGCTGCCCGATTTCAGGGCCAATGCCCGATCGGAAGCGACGAGGTGCTCCGGGCGTGGGGCTGAATCTGCGCCTCCGGCGTAAGCAGCTCTGCTGCGAGTCTTTCTCACCACGGGCGAGCTGGAGAGGGACGACACGACGATCACGGAGCTCGATCGGCGGCAGGCCGTTCGCGGGCTAGAATGGGCCTATGTCGAGCAAAGCGTTGGACGACCACATCCAGTTGACGTTGGACACTGCCGGCGGCAAGCCTCGTATCCGTGGTCGTCGCATCACCGTGCAGGACATCGCGATTTGGCACGAACGGCTCGGGAAGAGCGCGGATGAAATCGCTGCCGAGTACGACCTCACCCTCGCCGACGTGTACGCGGCGTTGGCCTACTACTTCGACCACCGCGAGGAGATCGACGCGCGTATGACGGAGGACCGCGCCTTCGCCGAGGCGCTCCGCGCACGCACGCCCTCCCTGCGGGACCAGAAGCTCCGCACGCTGCGTGGCGAGGCCTAGTTTTCTCACCGACGAACACATACCGAACGCGGTCGTGCGCGGCCTGCGTGCGCGTGGGATCGACGCCTCAACTGTTGGTGAAGCAGTCGAGCGACAATGAGCGCCGCCCGCGTCCAGGTCGTATGGCTGGGGGTAATGACGCGCCGGAGATCCTCGAACGGGGCAACCCAGTCCTCGCGGTACTCCCGGTAGTCTGCCTCGTCTCGGGCACCGGCGAGAATCTCCTGGGCAATCGTCGAGTGTTGGAACAGAAGCGGCACGCAACGCCGCTGAAACGCCGCAAGCGCCGCATTACCCTCATCTGTCGTGATCGCCTCGACGTACACGTTCGTGTCGACCACGTATTTCGGCACCTACGCCCCCGGTGCGATCCGGTCCATCTCGCCGCCGACGTCGTTCCAGGCGCGTCCACGCGCGCGCGTCGTCCCAGATGCCAGGCGCTCACCAAAGACGACGAGATCCAGAGCACGCTCGATCGTCTCGGTCTCCGTCGTCGTGCCGAGCACGCGGCGCGCGGCGTCCAGCTTGGACTGCTGCAGGCGGTAGTTCTTGCGTTTCAAGCGCATCTTGTCGCGTCTTGGGTCGTCCCACGCGTCGGACTGTCGGAGTGCCCATGTGTCTCTCCCTATACATACACAACGTAGCCGGTGTACGTACGGCTACGCAATAGCCGGCTGATAGCCCGTCCGATCTGAGCGACGCAACCATTGGTGGAGGAGCGTTGATGAAGTGAAAGCACGTCCCATCGCGGCACGGACCCTCGCGGTGACCCGCCAAGGCGGACCACCGCAGCTCGACCGCCTCGGTGCAATCCGGTGCAAGGCGCCACGGCATCGCTGGCATTTACGGCAATCCTGGCATTGTAGAATGTGTAACTTACAGAATCTAAACGGTCGTGTCGGGTTCGAATCCCCACCCTCTCCGCCAACTCGAGCTTCTTTTTTTTCAATAACTTAGCTGGCTACGTGGGTTCTCCGGGTGCAACGCGTCTTTTCTTCGCCCTGGATTTTAGCCCCTAACTTATTGAAAATCGCGCGAAGTTAGCCACGTGGGTGCGCGCGTGCACCCGTGTGGCAGCGTTGGTGGGCCCCGCTGGTCACAGCCTCAAGAGCTGAATACCGACCTTCCAAGAGCCTTTCCCGCAGGTCTCGGCCACGCGAGCGGGTCGGGCTACGCGAACTGTGTGTCGAGGCGCGTCAGCCCCCTCGTGCTCTAACCCCCGCATCCGGTCGTACGGCCGCGCACAGGTTCGTCGCGCCGCGCAGTCAGACGACCCTTGGAGTGAGATTTCTGCCGCGATCTCCTTCGAGCAGTCGGACTCACATGAGGCTCTTCGTCGAGCCGAGAGACGGTATCGCGGGCCGTTTTGCAATGCGGATAGAAACCGTCGACGCGACAGAGTAAGAGGGGCCAGCTGGGTCGCGCGCGGTCAAGACTCGACAAGGAGAGTGCAACGAGCCCCGCTCGTGCAGGGCTGGCGACTCTTACGGCATGGGAGTGTCAGACGACTCGTTTCGAATCGTTGTTGGAAACGATCCGTCGCTTCGTCGAGGAATCGGATACGGAATGTCCGCCGGCCAGGTGCCCGCTTCATGAATCCGCTTCTCCGCTAGGAGAATGAACGCGTTCCGATCCTCGTCGCATTGTCGATTTGCCGTGTCGGCAATCTGAAGCGCGCTCGCGAGGGCGCTTATCGCTAGGCTCATGGACACGTCCCGCCTACCAAGGTTCTGGTCGGTGTAGGTCGTCACGCACGCTTTATGCGTTTGGATGTACGTCAGGGCCATGCCGTGTGCGTTCGGATGCGAGTGTTCTGAGAGCCCCTCGTAGAAGCCAAGGAACGGGGTATCGAGATCTTTATCGAGCTTCTCCATGATCGTCAGGATGTTCGTGACGGTATGGCCCTCCATGAAGAAGAACGTCTTCGCCTTCTTCCCTCATCCCCGAAAACGCACGAACACTGTGGCCATCTATTAGCGTGCCGACTGGACCTTCTTCCGGCGGGGCGCCGTCTCTTCGGCGGACTGGACTGGGCGCTCGTGGGCGTCGGACGAGGATCTCGGCATCCCCGGAGCTGAACGAGCGTATTCTATGGACCGCACGTCGACGGGGAGTAGCGGTGACAACCGAGGATCGGTTGATCACCTCACCTCAAACCACAACAGCGCGGAGAACTGCCATGGAACAGGATGCACGGCAGGCGTCTGCGAACGCGCAGGGCGGCGCGTCGAATGCGACGCGCGCGACATTCGATGGCGCGATCAGGAAGGCATTTAGTTCGCAGTCGACACTTCTTGGGCGGGCGGAGCATTGCTCGCTCGATCCCCAACGGCTCGCGTCGATTGGGCTCGTGGTCGGGACTCAGTTGCGTGTGACGAGGGACTCCGGTCAGTTGGCCTTGTACACCGTCTCCGAAACGCGGCAGGAGGCCGTCGACGCAACCATTCGCATGGCCCTCACGGCGCGGCAGCGGCTCGGCACCAGCGAGGCGTTCGACGCCAGCGTCGACACGCAGGTGCCGCATCCCACGTTTTCAGACGCCGAGGCACGAGAACACTCGGAGTTCGTCGAGCGGCTCGATGACAACGGGCGACAGGCGGGCCTCGTGGCGCTTGCGCCCCACGGAGGCGCCATCGAACGCCAGACCGATCAGCAGGCCGAACGGGTGGCGGCGATTCTCGGGTGCGATCGCGCGAGCGTGTGGTGCTGTAAAGGCTTTAACACCGGCGGCGGCGCCTTCGAGCGCTGGCACGTCACGTCAACAGATATTCATGAAGCGAGCTTCCCGTTGCTGAACGCGATTGTGGGTCGGGGATTCGCCCAGGCGGTGTCGTTTCACGGGTTCTCCGAGGCCGACGTGCTCGTCGGCGGCACGGCACTGGGGTCATTCAAGCAGGAGATTGCCGCCGCATTGGAGTGCGCACTGACCGGTTCGGGCATCGAGGTCCGTGTCGCAAGGGCGTCTGAGGAGTACGACGGCGACAACCCGCGCAACATCGTCAACAGGATTAGCGCCAACGGCGCGAATGGCGTGCAGATCGAACAGTCGCTCGAGGCTCGTGAGGGATTCTGGCAGCCGATTGCCGAGGCCGTGGCGTCTGTATATCGGCAGTGGCTGCCGCTCCAGACCAGCTGAGCCGGTTACCCTCATGATCTACTGAGCACGTCTACGAGATCAACACGTGTGCAAGGACTGACGCCCTGATGACCGGGCGTCGAGGTTCGAGAAAATAGGGGTGCCTCGAAGAGGCTGAAGACCGTTCTTTCCCGGATTGCCCATTGGTCCGGCTCTCGTCGAGGAGGTCATGGCTCTTCTTTTTCTTCTGGTGGTCGCCCGCCCCTCAGTGTGCACCTCACCTTGCTGCCGCGGTTCACGACCTCGTCTGCGAGAGGCGATTGACGTCCGACCCATTTGCCGCCCCCTGTGAATGTTGGCACCAGGCCCACGCTCGTGATCGCGGCCGCGGCCTCCTCCTTCATAAGGTCCTTGACGTTGGGCACTCTGGTCTGGTTCGGCCCTGGTATGGGTCCCCCTCGTGTGTCACACAACACCACGTTTCCGCTGTCAATCACCTCACCTGGCTGTGGGTTCTGAACTTCCACCCAGGCGTCGCTCCCTGCTTGCCCTGTGAAACTCGGCAGGAGACCAGCGGCCCTGATCTCAAGTGCGGCCTGCTCCCGGGTCTTGTGGATGACGTTGGGTACTGTTGTCGGCGGGCCGCCACGCGGCTTGTTGAAAAGCAACGACGCATGGATGAGGGGAGTCAGGTATTTCTGCCTCCTCTCGACGCCGCTCTCTTCCTCGACTTCGACGACGCGCAACGCAACCTCATGGCATTTCTTGTAGATCCTGACATCGACCTGCGCCAGGTCCAGCCAGCCGGCGCAGGTCCGGTTGTAATAGTCCTGCGGACGGTCGTTGGACCTACCATCCACCTCGTGCGCCAGGTCCCGCCCGGTTCCGATCTTGGCGAGAAACGTGTTCGCCAGTTGTCGTCGCGTCAGGCTCAAGTCGATTGGCTCCTGGCCCGCGGCAACGAGCGCGGCGTTGACGCGTTCGAGGCTCCTGTGCAGCACCCCGACATAGCGCATCGAGAGGTTTCCGTGGCTGGTGTCCTCGACCCCGATTTTCGGGACGTCATCGGCGTAGTTCCACACCAGCCACCCCTCCGGGAACGCGGCCGACGTCCCGCCCCTCCGCAGATTGGTTTCGAACCAGCGATACGTCGATTGGATGTCACGTGGAACGCTGCCCCGGGCCCAGTCAACAACAAAGTTGCCGCTCACGCGTTCCCGGTGGAAAGGGCTGTCAACGGCGCGCCACGCTTCGATCATCGCCATTTCAAATGCGTGGGCTTTGTTGTGCGGGAGGGGACGGTCCGCAACGCTGTGAGCACTCTTGCAGAGTCCGCGGAAGACGTTGAGCCGACTCAGTCCGCCCGGTTCCCCGATGATTCCTCCCTCCGGACCGTTTCCATTCACCGCTTCCTGATACGCCGCGTCGCACTGGGCCGCGGTCAGCAAGGTGCGATACTGCTCCGGGTGCACGAAGCGTTTGATGCCGGCCGGACGAATGCGCAGGTACGCCGTGAAAGCGAACAGAGTCTCCGCCACGGCGTTAGCGAACAGGACGGCGTCCTCTTCATAGAGCGTCCGCAGTTCGAGGTTCTGAGTCTCTCCTACGATTCGGGCGAATGCCGCGATCGGGTAGCACCAGAGGCCGGCGTCGAAGATGTTCGCGTGATGCAGGGAGCCGAACGAAACGGTGCTCTTCCCCCAGGCCGGCATGACTCGGCCGGTGAACGCGTCCACAGGGGCGCCGCGGTGGTCGTCCCGGTTCATGAGAACCTCGCGGGACATTTCACGCAGATGGTCGAGATAGATCCGGTCCTGGGTCAGGTCGTACATGTAGACCATCGCCCCCATGATTTCGCTGGTGTCCTCAATGCCAGCCAGCAAGCCGGCGGCGCGCTCCCCGGCCACGCGGACGTCGGTTTTCATCGTTTCGGGGTTCATCGACCTGTCATTGAACGCCTGCAGGTCGGCGGCCGTCACCCCCAACGTCGCAGAAACCTTTACGAAGCTCATTTTTGACACTCTACGGCCCGCGCCCGGTCGCCGTGTACCGAGTCACCGGCACGTCCTCGAGCGGCAGTTTACAGCGGCGAAGGGTGCGCCGGCGACGATTCGTTCGATCTGGCGCCCGTGATTCATGAAGGGACGTTCCGGTGTGAGAGATCACGAATCAATAGTTTAGAAAGATAGCCTTCCGCTCGGGTGCAACGGCTACGATTTTCGCCGCGATCTTCGCCCAGCCACGACGCGAAAACAGGCGCGTTTGGGCCACGTGGGTTCTTGAGACTGCCACGTGGGTGCTCGAAGCACCCACCATGCATCCCGCCTCCGGTGGACTCAGGCTGAGCGGGAACTGTGTCGGTAGTGTGCGGTCACAGCCGCGGCTCGATCGACGCTGGGCGACTTGTCGCGATCAATCGCGAGTTGACACCCGATTGATCGGTGCCTTTGGCGGCCAGAACATTGGGCTTGGAATCCCTGCTCTAGATCACAACTTTACGGTCGCTTTCGCCTTTCCGCGAATGTTTCGTCGTCTGTGGCCTTATCGCTCGAAGGGTCGGGGCCACCATTGTTACAAAGGTCTGATGGTCGTTCGGGTCAGCTTGGCGATCCGATCGAAGTAGACTTCAGTGTGGTGCCTGTGGAGTCCTGCGATCACGTGTTGCGATTTCGACGCGCCTGACGACATGCCTTCGACAATATTTCTCCGTGAGACGATCCGTCCGACCTCTCTCGCATTCCTGCTTGCTGGACCAGACCCGAATCTGTTTTTGAAGGCGACCAAGATCTGCTCGGTACTCTGGGGCGGCATCTACCATCCGATCATCGTGCTCGATCAGACCGCCAGGGCGCGTGTCGGAGTGCAAGAACAGTTCGGTGACCCTGCGGAAACTGAGATTCTTGGCACCCTGAAGGATTTCGACCCAGACTTTGTCGTCACCCTCGGCACTGACACCCTGCCCCCATTTCTCGCCGGCATGTTTCGCGGGCAGCACCTGAAGGAGGCTGATCTCACTCACGAAATCCGACCCGGACAGCGCTCTGGTGTGTTCCTTGAAGTCTGGCCGTTCTTGGATCAGTTCTGGAAGGACGAAATTCGCGGTGGCCCTGCCGATGCGGGGGTGCGCATCGTCAACGCTGCCGCCGCTGACCTCGAGCGGTTCGTAGCGGCGCAGTTCGGCGGCTATTCGAGGGAGGGCGCAATTCGACTGATGCGCGAGCGCCTTGGTGCGCACGAAAGCGTCTTCGATACCGCGGTCCGTGAGGCGTTTCAGTTCAGCGAGCATTGGTACCCGATCGATTTCACTGCACTGTCAGTCCAAGCGTTGGGACAGGCAGCATTTGTGAACGTCGCAATCTTCCTACTGGATCACGCCAATCTGTTCGATGTAATGGACTTCTGGAATCTTCGTGCAGCGGGAATGATCGTATTTCCGCTTCCGGCATCGTTTTACCGCGAATACGCAAACGGCGTGAGAGCCTTCGCAACTCGAACGAAGCTGAACATGCCGATGCACTACGACGGCGAGGTGATTAAGGCTCGGAGCATCTCTGACGAGCTGATTGACGAAGTGCGCCTTTGGGCCTCAGAGGTCTCTGGTCTTCAGATCACAAGACGAGGGTGGTACCCCCGGTTTGGCATGCGGATTAATGGGCGCCCACCTGACATCAGGCCTGTCGCGATCGAAGCCTCACGCTCAAATCAGGTTGCGATCCTTGAAAATGGCTGGGGCCATCTACTAGGCGCGGCACCATCGTGCGAGTTCGACGGCCCAGCGTACTTCCAGCAATGGGCGAGTGAGCTAGACGTGTACTCCGACCACGATGACAGCCACCAGTACCACTTGCCGTGGCTTCGTCCCGAATGCGATCGCTTAGTGGCATTTCATCTCGGTCATGGGCATGGGACGCGCGCGGCCCGAGTTAGCCGTTCCGGCTTGGTGTGTCATCGAGAGGGTGACCATCGCGACACGTCTGTTCGACAGGTGCCAACCGCAGATGTTGTCAAAGCCGTTTTGAAGGATGCAGGGTTTCGTTTCGATGCTCTTAGTTCGAGTGGTCTTGCGGCGCAACGCATGATCGCACAGCTCGGTGGCATTCATGCCGCGTGGCTCTTCCGAAACCGGGGCGTCCGAGAAGTTCTTGAACGTTTGGAGAGAGGGAGATCTCTTCCTGCCGATGAGATTCGAGCCACCTTGCATCGTCATCATCGGCCAAGTGACTACAGGCGAGACGTCTCAACGATTCTGGACCGGTTGGTTGAGAAGAAGGCTATACGTGCAGGCATGATGTTTAAGTGCGAATCGTGCGGACGTCACGATTGGTACCACATCTCTGAATTCGATGAGCAATTTGCCTGCAAGTCGTGCTTTACAGAGCAGAGGACGCCGCGTCTGGAAGGCGAAAAGTGGCACTATCGTTCCGATGGGCTATTCGCGTTGGATGGCAAGATGGCGGGGTGTGTGAGCGTTCTCCTCGCTATCCTTCACATCAAAACGTGGGTGACGAACCTGCACTACTACACGTCGTTCAATTACACCGACGGCGCTCAGTCCCACGAAGCGGACTTTATGTGTTGTGTGCGCGGAGTCAGCGATGAAGTCGAGATCGTGGTGGGGGAGGCAAAAACGCGACAGTCGTTGCACGCTCACGAGATAGTGCGCATGGGCGATTTGGCGGCCCGCCTTGATGCGTGGCTGGTGTTCAGCAAACTTGAAGGCGAATTCTCAAACGAAGACAAAGACCACTTCAAGAATCTCCAGGCGGATGGTCGACGTTTGATTCTTCTCGACGGCTCGACGCTTGAGGCAGACCCTGACGAAATCATGGACAGCAAGAGAGAGGCATTTGGAATGGATGCCAGTGAACTCGGAAGACTGTCCGCTGTCACGACCCACCAAGTGATCGGTTCTCCGCGAGACCAGCATGCCCCTGCGGCGCGTCTGGTGAAGCAACTTCGTCGGATGATAATGCGTCGTCTCGCACAGGGCGACCCGCAGGTGTGACCACAGACGGGCAGCCCGCTGCTAGGTCGAGCTGGGACATGGCCCGACCTAAGACGCGTTAGGAGGAGAATGGCGCTCGACGTCTTGTCGAGTGCCACTGCCGTGAATCGTTCCGATCCGGACGCGTCTGATGGTGCTCAAACTACGCAGGTTGGTGATCTACCGCGATAGGTACTGGTAAATGCCGCACGACTACCCGGCGGGGGCCAATCCGATTGCCGGCTGGGACAACTGGAATGGGGCTAAATCGGACTGTGTCCGGTGGCCTCCGGGCACACTTCGGGCACACCTCCCGGTGACGCTATTGCGGTGTCCGGCGCCATCCTGCGACCGTGTAAGCTGGCGGCGTGGCTCTCCACGACACCTTCATCAAAGTCATCACGGACAAGACGCTGGAGGCCGCCGAACGTGCGGTCGTTGACATCATCGTTCGAAAACTCCGGGCTCAAAGCGTCACGGTCTCTAAAGCGACCAGAGACGGTATCGAACGAGCCGTCCGCGCGCGAGAATTCAGCACGATTCGCTTACCAGACCCCGCCGTGCCAGCGGGCAGAAGGCAGCCGAAGCTCTCCATCACGAAGGCCGACCTCCGGGTATTGAACCGCATCGAGAGCCGGCTTCGGAAGTCATTGCCTCGGATCGTGGAGGCAGAGACAACGAAGCTCGCACCTCGACTCTTGAACGACCTCATCAAGCGGTGGCCTGACCAGGCGACGTCCGAGCAGGAAAGCCTCGCCCTGTTTCAGCGCCACCAGTGGCGGCGTTGGCGCAAAGGGCTGTCACGCCTGGCGATGATGCTCACGATCACGCGAGAGCTCGGCGGCCAGTTGGCCGCCCAGTACTCGGCTACACCCGACCGGCTACCTCACGTGCTGATTCGGCTGCATGCCAGGGCCTGCACGGTCGCCGACGAAGTGCTTACGCTCCTGCAGGCGGGGTTTGCCGATGCCGCGATGGCCCGATGGCGGACGCTTCACGAGATCGCGGTGACTTCGCTGTTTCTCCAGGAGCACGGCGAGACGGCAGCCGAGCGATTCCTCGCGCATGAGGCGATCGATGAGCTCAAGGCCGCCCGGCTGCACCAGAAGCACGCTCGAAGACTTGGACTGAAGCGACTTCATCGCCGGGACATCGACCGTCTCAAACGGATCGTCAGGAAGCGGATCGCCACGTTCGGGCCCGGCTTCAGGAGTCCGTACGGATGGGCGGCCAACGGTCCGAGCGACCACGTGCGCGGCTTTGACGACGTAGAGAGACGTACCTCTCTCTCTCATTGGCGTCCGTCCTACAAGGCGGCCAGCCACCAGGTGCATGCGACGCCGAACGCGATGTTCGAGTGGATCGCCGTCTACGGCAGCGATGGTCCCCTCGGCGGCCGATCGATGTTGGGCGTCGCGGATCCCGGCCAACGGACTGCGATTTCCCTGAATCAAGTGACCGCCGCTGTCGCGACCTGCGGGAAACCGAGTCCGACGTTCGACACGGTTCTGACGCTGAAGATTCTCAGGCTCGCCTGTACCGAAGCCATTAACGACTTCATTGAGGCTCATCGAAAACAGCAGCGCTTGCTCGCCAAGCACCGCAGAAGAACGCCCCGCAGGCGGTAGAATCTCGACCGGCTGCGAGGCTGATCCCTAAAAGCGCGTACTCCGCGCCGGTTGGCGCCGCTTTCCTTTACAGCGCGGAAGGTGCACGCGGAGGAGGCGATGGCTGAGCCATTCGGACGGCGCAAAGAGCGCGGACCGCATCCCTGTTCGGCGAGGTCCACAGCCGCGTGTGAGACCGATAAGCCGCGTTCCCGTTCCGCCCGTCAGGGCGACCCCGCTGGCACGGCTGAGAAGCGTCGCCTACGAGTCGCCGTCCAAGTAGAGAAACGATTGGGGAGCAGATGGAGGCGGTTGTGACGACGGGGCGCCACGGCGTGTAGAGCGAAACCGCGCATCGCGAGAGATACGGGAGCCACCAATCCTTGGCGTGGGCCGAATCAGGCCGCCGTAAGGGTGGGGCGAATCGCTGTTCATCATAGTGACGACCAGCGTGGCCGTGGCCTCAGGACGGCCGATCCTGGGATATGGGCAACGGTTGACGGCGGTAGCCGGGTCAGTACACTGAGATCATGGAACTGCACCTGTCGCAGGAACTCGAGGGCAAGCTGGCAGCCGCTGCGAGCCGCCGGGGCGTGTCGGTCGAGGCTCTGGCTCGTGAAGCGCTCGAACGCGCGGTGGACTACGACGACTGGTTCCTCCGCGAGGTTGAGATCGGCTTGGCTCAGATCGATGCCGGCCAGACCCTGACCCACGACGCCGTTGGGACGCGCCTTGCGAGGAAGCTTGCCGAGCGCGACGCCGGTCGCTGATGCAACTGCGCTGGACGGAGGCGGCGACCGCAGATCTGGAGCGTATCGCCGACTACCTCTTCGCCCAGGCGCCAGATCGCGCCTCTCGTCTCGTGAGGTCGATCTACGACGCGCCCGAGACGTTGTTGTCGTTCCCGCATCGCGGGCGCCCTGGGAAGAAGGCCGGCACACGCGAACTGCTGCTTTCGCCGTTGCCATGGATTGTGGTCTACGCCGTGCGCGACGATGTGGTGGACGTCGTCCGCATCCTGCACGGCGCGCAACGATGGCCCTGATTGATCCTGTCTCGGCGGCGATGCGAGCAACTGAGGGCCCGATGTTCCGTCGGCGGCCTTGAGGGGCCGCAGGTTCCGTGGTGCAATCGGGTGCAAGGCGCCGCGGCAAGCATGGCATTCATGGCAACCGCGGCAATGTGCTTTCTGTAAGTTACAGACTCTAAACGGTCTTGTCGGGTTCGAATCCCACCCTCTCCGCCAACTTGCCTTCGGCGAGCTGGCGCATCGGCTGGTCTCCCCGTTTGGCGCGACGTGCTTTGCGCGTCGCGACTGGCACCGAATCCCACCCTCTCCGCCAATCATAACTAACTGTAAATAAATAACTTAATGACGATCTGGCTGGCCACGCGGGTGGCTAGCGAACCCACTCCGGATCTAAATGTTTCTGTTTCAGCAACTTAAGAAGAGCGACCGTTGTACTCGCCATCGTCCTACTTGTAACCCGTTCTTTTTGAGTGGCTTCCAATTCACCGCGCATGTGACGGCAAGCGTCTTCAGCTCAGGCTTTCAGGACCAGTCCTCGGTGGACACCCAAAACCGGCCATTAATCGACACCTGAAAACCGGCCATTAGCAGACGGCGGCAACCGAGACCTCGTCGGTGTTGGGGTGGACGTGCCAGTAGAAGGGTTCCGTCATGATGCTGATCCGGACGACGTGGTCGTTCACATGCGCCACGGATGTATTGGCATATCGCTCATGGACCAGTGCTGTGCGTATCGATTCGTTCCGGTTTCATGAAGCCATCCCTTTGGTGCTCGCCCATCGACGCAGACGTGGGCCCCAGCTTCTCCTCCGCCTCACGACGATGCCGGCGGATCTGCGCTTACAAGCTTGTACGCCAGCGCCTGCCCGGGCTAGGCGATGTGGCGGTCGCCATCTCGTGCTCGGCGAGCCCCGCGTCGACCGGGACGCCGCACGTGCTCGAAGAAGAGCGGTGCGAGAGACGAACTACTGCAGACGACACCGCGTCGATGGCGTGCGGGCAAGCCTGCCTCAGCCGCTTCGTCAACGCGCATCGTACTCACTGGCACAAATCGGGTCCACCATCCTTCGGATGGCAAGCGAGCCCCTCATTCAGGCGAACGATGTCCGCCGAATCCAATCCTCTCAGACAGTTCAACCGTGGCGTGGGCGCGCCAAGCTCGACTTGAGGCTCTCGTTAGTCCGTGGACAACAGCGCGGCTCGCGGCATGCTGTCTTGCAGGCCCGCCCATGCCGCGCGCCGGAGCGACGATGTGTCATGCCGCAGCCGTTCGTCGAGCGCCTGCACGGCCCGGCGGAAGGCGAGAATCTGCGTACGCGTCAGGCAAAGCCGGGTCGTTTCGAGCATGGCTAGCGCAGGTCGTCGTAGCGCACCGCGATGATCTCGAGGCGCTCGGGTCCGCGTGGCGCGCGAAGCGTCACCGTGTCTCCGACCTTTGCCGTCAGCAGCGCCCTGGCCAGCGGAGAGCGCCAGGACACGCGTGCGTCGCCGGAATCGAGCTCGTCCACGCCCACAATGGTGACCTCGCGCTCGTCGCCGGTCTCGTAGAGGATCGTGACGGTCGCGCCGAAATGCACCCGTTCGTGCGTCTTGCCTGCGTTGTCCACCACGACGGCCCGGTCGAGACTCTTCGACAGATAGCGCATCCGCCGGTCGATTTCGCGCAGCTTCCGCTTTCCGTAGATGTAGTCGCCATTCTCCGAGCGGTCGCCGTTGCCCGCGGCCCACGCCACGGTCGTGACGATCGGCGGCCGCTCCACCTTCCACAGGCGTGCGAGCTCCTCCTGCAGCCGTCGGTAGCCGCCCGGCGTGATGTAGTTCTTGACCTCGTCACTCATAGGAACAGATCGCGGCGTGTCAGTTCTGCCACACCGCGAACCCCTGTGCCCGTAACTATGCGGCGAGTTTCGGTTCCATGCAGGCCGCAATCCGGTACGGCAGGCGCGAGAACCCCTCCACCAGGTCGAGCCACAGCCTGAGGCCATGGGCGCGGACGAAGCTCCGGACTGCGTGCCCAACCGGTGACGCTCGAACCGCTCTTCGGGCGTGAGCCCGGTCACCCCGATGTACAAGCACCCGCCCGTCGCACCGCCAGGATTGCGCTCGCGGAAGGCGCGGTTCTTCCAGACCGCCCGATCGAGCTCGATAGCGTAGACGCTGTGGTGGCCCCGTGACCACGATCTCGCCGACAAGCCGGCGCACAGTGAGAAGAACTCCGCCTCGACTCCGCTCGCCCGACTGGGTTCGAGCGGCTCGCCCGCGTCAATCCTTCGTTTCCCACCCCACTGGAAGAAGACGTCGGACGAGGTCTTCTTCGCGCGGATCACGTACCCGCCTCCCCACTGCGGATAGTCCGCGTGCCGGACGATGTCGCCGGGCGCCATGGGTTGGTGCGCGTCCGCATGAGAGAACAATGCCGAACTCAGCCGTCGGTGCGATCCGGTGCAAGGCGCGACGGCACCGCTGGCATCTACGGCAACCCTGGTAACGTAGAATCTGTAACTTACAGAATCTAAAGGGTCGTGTCGGGTTCGAATCCCACCCTCTCCGCCAGCGCGAACTTCGTTCGAGGTGGGCGGAGCGGCTCGGTTTCCAGCCCTCCGCGGCTCGCGCCGCTCCGGGCGCGAATCCCACCCTCTCCGCCAATCCATAAAGAACTGAGAAATAAGGACTTACCAGTTTTTGTGGGTGTCGCTACAGATGAGGTGCGCCTGATTTGGACCTCACGGCCACCCCCACAGGGTACCCCTGGCGGTAACCGGGGTGTTAGAAACGTGGGTCCTTTCGGCGTTCAGCGGATCGGAGAGGGTGACAGGAGGCCGACATGCCCCTCACGATCTACCGGCGCCACACCGAGAAGTGCCCGTACTACGGCAAGCCCAGAAACGCTCGAAACAATCGGGCGTGTCAGCGTCGATGTCCGATCTATGTGCAAGGGTCGCTAGGTGGCGAGTACGTGCGCATGTCGCTCGACCTGACGTATTGGGAACCCGCCGCGGAACTCGTGGCGAGTTGGGAAAAGGCGGGCCGAATTGAGCGGGCGCAGTGCCCCGCGCAGGCGCGTGGGACATCGACGCCACAAGCGGCGGCGCGCATCGCGCCGCGTCTTCAGCCTGCCTCCCAGCCTGAGGCCTCCCCACTGGCTGAGGACCCCACAACGATTCCAATCCCTGGAGCTATCGCGAGGTTCCGTGCCTCGCTGAAGTCTCAGAACTTGTCGTGGGAAACGCTGGGGAAGTACCGGACGTTGCTGACCCGTCTGGCGAACTGGTGTGAGCACGAGAGTCTGATCATGGTGAGCGAGTTGAGCGTGACGCGGATGGACGACTTCCGTGGGACGTGGAAGGACGGTCCGAACTACGCCACGAAGAACCTTGAGCGCCTTCGCGCTTTCTTTGAGTTTTGCGTTGCTCGGGATTGGATTGACAGGAACTCGGCGAAGGCGGTGAAGGCACCGCAGGTGGATGTGTTGCCGACACTGCCGTTTACCGACGAAGAGATGGCGCGGATCGTCGCGGCCTGCGATCGGGTACGCGGGAAGGACAATCAGGATCGTATGCGGGCCTTTGTCCTCACGATGCGCTACTCGGGCCTGCGGATCTCGGACATGGTCGCGCTGCATCCCGCGCAGCGCGTCGGGACGAAACTGCGGCTCTACACAACGAAGACCGGGGTTCCCGTCTTCGTGCCGCTGCCGGATTTCGTGAACGACGCGTTGGACAAGATCCAACGCCCTGGGCATCCGTATTTCACGACAGGAAACGGTAAGCTGACAACGCATGCGACGAACTGGTCCGGCAAGTTGCAGTCACTCTTCGAACTGGCGGAGGTAGAGAACGGTCGTAGCCACCGATTCCGCGACACGTTCAGTTGCTCATTGCTCGAGCAAGGGGTTTCGGACGTCACTGTTGCGATGCTCTTGGGGAACACGCCTGCGATCGTGCAGAAGCACTATGCGCCCTGGATCAAGTCGAGGCAGGTGGCTTTGGAAGCCGCCGTGCGGACGACCTGGCAATCGCCGAGTGCGATTGATCAGGCGAATGGTCTCGATCACCCCGCGGGTGTGCCAGACGAGAGGCGAGTCGCTGTGCAGGTGAGCGCGGCAGCGCCGCACGACGTAGAGACACGAGTAGACACTCCGCTGGTCGCGACGGCGCCGGCGTCTTTCAAGGAACAGGACACGGGGAGCCGGGAGGCGGAGCTATTCAGGAGTCGGATTCCGCGGATCACCGATGCGTGGATCAATCAAAGTCCGTCCAAGCACACGCGCAGCGCGTATCGCAAGGACATGAAGGCCTTCATCTCGTTCCTTCAGATCGAATGGCCGCTGGACGCCGCCGCGGTGCTACGCGTGCAGCTCGCGGACGTGCTGCGTTACTGCGATGAACTAACGAACGGCAGTGCGCCACGGAGCTACGTCTTGCGGCGGCTGAAGGTTATCTCTAGCTGGTACCAGTTTCTTGCGGCAGCGGCTGCGCAAATGGGTGCAGGAATCGTTGTGCATAACCCGGCAGAGCCGCAGTTGGTGCAGCGTTGGGATGGCGGTTTTGCGCTTGGTGGCGTTGAAGGCGCTGCTGCGCTGGGCGACGTGGCGGCACTTTCAGAAATCGGCGCGGACGAAGCGGCGGCGGTGTGAATGCCAACGAGTAGACGGGTTGGGATCTTCTATCGCGGGCCTGGTGGCTGTTGCGATGGGGTAAGCCACGTGCGGAGAAGGTCGGTGACGAGATCGCTAAGATCGAGGTCGGATCCGACAAGTCGTCGCTTGACGTCGTCCGCGAGCGCGCGCGGGAGGTAGATACCTGTCAACCGGTATGCAGGGTCGCTTCTCTTACCGAGCTTTCGCGCTGGGGCGGCGACCAAATCAACAGCGCCGACAGATGCATGAGCGAGCGGATCGCTGGGAGCCTCGCTGGGAGTCGCGTGGTGTTGTTCCGCAGGGATCGTTGGGTTGGGGAAACCGGTTGCTTCCGGAACGGGTCGTAGCGTTCTCAGGAGAGCGTTCAGGTCGTTAGCGGTTGTGGACTTGGTCTCCATCACACGGGTATTTCCTGAGCGGCGGCCCTGGCTCCGAGGCGGGGCGGCAGGTCGTCAACAAGTACGCCCTTCAGAGCCGCGCGGGAGAACGCCACGGTTCGCGAGATGGCCGTGCGAAAAAGCGGAAGGCCGGCATTGACCAGTTCCTGACGCGCGGTGTTGCCATCAGCGTTAGGCGGCGGCGGAACCATCGTGAGGAGTACACGCCATTGATGGGCGCCGAGTCTTTGTATCGCCTCAGTGATTGTGACCCGCGCGGCGATGGATCGGGCATCGGGTGTGGTCGGAACGATCAGGAAGTCGCAGCCTCGGGCGAGCGTCTCGATGACGTCGGGGTCCGGGCGTGCGGCTGTGTCGATCACTGTGTGGTGAGGTTGTAGGTCGCGAACGGCGCGGGCGGCCTGCCGCTCGTCGACTACGGTGAATGGGAGTCGGGACTGCCTTGCCCACACGAGAGCGGAGCGGTTTGAGTCGGCGTCTACAAGTAGCGTCGGACCTGAGCGGCTGAAGTGCGCGGCGACATGGACCGCGCTCGTCGTCTTGGCTAGCCGCGTATCCGGCTAGCCGGACAAGCACTCGGACCGGTCATCTGATTGGCGTCGCTCGAGAAGACTCCCGACTCGGGATGCTGCGGCTGCCGGTGAAGGAGAAGGGCCGAGCGCACGCTCCCTTCGCGGTTTCGTTCAGACCTGACTGACTGGTTCGGTTCGGCCTTCCCTCGCAATACCCCCCAAACCTCCAAACGTCTTCGGTCAATCAAGTTCGGGATTTCACGAAAGCATTCGATCGCGCTGTTGTACTTCGTCGCGAAATGGCGTTCAGCTACTGAGCGGCAGGCGGGGCGAATCAGACCGTGTGTCGCCGCGGTTATACGATGCGCCCGCGCTCCGGCGTCGGCTATGAAATTGCAGGTATCGACGCAGAATTGTGACAAGCCGCTGGCGCGCGCCTGCTTTCCGGGTGGATAATGGCGGTCTCGCACTCAGTGGTCCTGGAAGGATCCGCGCGTCCGTGTCCGGTTGGACGACGGCGCGGAGGAGGGTGGTCCCATGGTGCACGACCTGAGAGAAGACGAACGTGAGCTGGCCGGCGCGATCCTGGAGGGCTCGAAGCGGCGCACCGACCAGGCGTTCGGCGACTACTACCGCGCGGCCGCAACAGCTCCTGCGCGCTCGGCGCGGCCTACGAGGGCATCTACCGTCTGCCCGACACGGCCGACGGCGTCCGCCCGCAGCGGCTCGATCGCTGTTCGAATGCCTCGAAGGCGTGGTGCGCACCTGTCCCGAATGCAGCAAGAAGAAGCTGCCGCTGGGCGCGCTGATCGTGCATTTGAACGACGCGCATCACTGGACGCGCGAACGCCTCGCGGCGTGGGTTGCCGACCCCGACGTGCCGCAAGACGAATCACACGCCCATCACTGATGGGGCACTTCCGTTGACGGCTATTCCGCGCGCAGCGCGGCGCACGGGTCGATCCGTGTCGCGCGGCGCGCGGGCAGCCATGCCGCCATCAGTCCCACCGCCATCAGCAGCAGCGTGACGATCGTGAACACGATCGGATCGGTCGGCGTCACCCCGAACAGGAACGTCTGCAGCACGCGAGTCACGCCGGCGGCGCCGGCGAGGCCGACGATCAGGCCGGCGACGACGATGCGGAGCGCGCGCGTGAGCACGAGGCGGAGCACGTCGCGGCGTTGGGCGCCGAGCGCCATGCGCACGCCGATCTCGCGGCGGCGCTGCGTCACGGCGTAGGCCATCAATCCGTACAGGCCGCACGTCGCGATCAGCGTCGCGCTCACCGCGAACAGCGCCAGCAGCACCATCTGGAAACGCGGCTGCGCCACCGACGCCGCCACCGCTTCGTCCATGGTCACCGCGCTCTCGATCGGCAGGTCGGGCGCGACGCGGCGAATTTCCGCGCGGACACCTTCGACCACGCTGGCGGGCGTGGCCGTGCGCGCGACGAACGACACGAACCGCAGGAACCCGCTGCGATCCTGCTGAAACGGCGCGTAGATCATGGGCTGCACGTCCTGAGCGAGACTCCTCTGACGGATGTCCGCGACGACCCCCACCACCGTCAGCCAGTCGCCACGATCGATCACGCTCACGCGCACGCGCCGGCCGAGCGCCTCGCGCGGCCCGCCCGGGAAGCATTCGCGCACGATGCGTTCGCTGAGGATCGCGACTTTCGGCGCTGCCGCGGTGTCCTGTGCGGTGAACTCGCGCCCCGCCAGCACCGGAATCCCCATGGTGCTGAAATAGCCCGCGTCGATCTTTGGCGTGCCGGCCATGAGCGTCGGCTCCGGCTGACCCTCGATCTCGAAGTTGCCTTGGATGAACATCATTTGGAACGGCGCTGAGTTGATCAGGCTCGCGGACGTCACGCCCGGCAGGGACCGGATGCGATCGAGCACGTCCCGCGCGAACGCATGGATGCGGTCGGGCCCGTCGTAGAGGCGTTCGGGCAACGTCACCTTGACGGTCTGCACGACGCCTTCGCGCCCGCTCGATTCGAAGCCGGTTGGCACCGACGTGAGACGCACGAAGCTGTGGATCAGCAGGCCCGCGCCGATCAGCAGGACGAGCGTCATCGCGATCTGGCCGGCGACCAGGAGCGTCCGCAGCCGCTCGCCCTGACGGTCGCCCGTCGTGCGCGCGGCGCCGGCGTGCAGCGCGAGGCCTTCGCCAAACGCGGCCCCGCTGACGCGCAGCGCCGGCACGAGCCCGATCAGCAGCGTCGAGACGAGCGTCAAGCCGAGGCAGAACACCATCACGCGGCCGTCGATCACGAAGCCACCAACGCCTGGGAGCAGGGATTGCGGCACGAGCGGCAGGGTGGCGCCGATCGCGAGCCACGCGAGCAGCACGCCCAGCGACGCGCCCAGCAGCGACAACACGACCGCTTCCGTCAGCAACTGACGCACGATGCGCCGGCGTCCTGCGCCGAGAGCCATGCGGACGGACAGTTCGCCGCGGCGCGCGGTGAGGCGCGCCATCTGCAGGTTCGCGACGTTGACGCAGGCGATCAGGAGCACGAACGAGACCGCCCCGAGCACGATCAGCAGCAGCGGACGCGCCGACTCCGTGCCGTGCTCCTGCAAGCCGCCCGCGCGCGCGAGCGTGCGGGCGTTCGACGAGAATCTGCCGGCCATCGTGAGTGCGCCGGTGGGCGCGATCGACGGGTCGTTCACCAGTGCCGTCAATTCCGCTTCCGCGCGTTCCTGCGTCACGCCTGGCTTCAAGCGGCCCAGCAGGAAGAGAGACGCGTTACTGCCGGTATCGCCGGACCAGCGATTGGGCAGAAAGATGTCCGCCTCCGGCAGGGCGCCGAGCCGGGGGATCACCAGCCTGAAGGTGAAGTCCGGCGGCAGCACGCCGACGACGGTACGGGGGACGCCGTCGATGGTGATGGACTGTCCGACGATCGCCGGATCGGCCTGGAGCGACGTGCGCCACAACCGATCGCTGACGATCGCGGCGCGATCGTCGTCGGCCGCCGCCGCGCCGGTGAGGAACGCGCGGCCGCGCGCGGGATTGACGCCCAGCGTGGCGAAGAAATTCGGACTCACGTCGAGCGCGGGCACCTGCAGGGGCTCGCCGCGTCCGGTGAACTGCGCGTCGATGGAGGTATAGGCCGCGAGATGATCGAGCGTGGTGACGCGCGGGCGCAGCCCCTCGTACGTCACGGGCGGCCAGGTCGAGAACGTCCTGACGCCCGTCCCGGTCTGCTGCGCTGACGAGACGATGACGAGGCGATCGGGATTGGGATATGGCAGCGGCCGCCACAGCACGCCGTAGGCGACGGAGAAAATCGCGGTGTTGAGGCCGATGCCGAGCGCGAGCGTGGCGAGGGCGGTGAAGGTGAACGCCGGATCGCGCCGCATCGATCGCAGCGCGTGACGCACGTCCTGCGCGAACGTTTCGACCGTCGCGAAGATCCACGGTTCGCGCGACTGTTCGCGCAGCCGCAGCGGATTGCCAATCCGCCGCCGCGCGGCCGCCCGCGCCTCGTCGCCGCTCATGCCATCCGCGTCGGCGAGGGCGTGCGCCTTCATCTCCTCGTGAAGGCGCAGCTCGTCTTCCAGATCCCGATCGAACTGATTCCGCTGGAAGAAGAACAGCAGACGTCGGAGCACAGAACCCACGGCACCCTCCTGAGCGTCAGGACACTACGTCGTCTTAATCACGCGCATGATCGCGCCGAACATCTGGGAGAATCGCGATTCCTCGACGCCGAGCTGCGTCTTCCCGGCCGTCGTGAGCGTGTAGAAGCGCGCTCGCCGGTTGTGCGCCGAAATCTTCCACTCGGCCAACACCCATCCCTTGACGCGCATCCGCTGCAGCGCCGGATACAGCGATCCCTCTTCGATCGTCAGCACGTCCGCCGACAGCATCTGGATGTGCTGCGCGATGCCGTAGCCGTGCATCGACTCGATCGACAGCGTCTTCAGAATCAACATCTCGAGCGTGCCCGGAAGCAGCTCGTTCTTGCGCTTCGTCTTAGCGTCTTTCATCAGCGCCTCTTTGCATAGACGAACTATGGACGTGGGAAGTTTCCTCCTTTTGGGGAGAGGCTGTCAACTGTTGGCGTGTGGCGTTATCCGAAGCAGATGACCTGGCCGTCGGCCGTGGCGACGACGACCTTGCCCTTGGCGACGGCCGGGGAGGACGTCACGGGCGAGGCGGCTTCGTATTCCCAGACTTTCTTGCCGCTGGCGAGATCGAGCCGGTAGACGCGGCCGTCGTTGGAGCCGACGAATACGCGGCCGCCGGCGATGGTGCACGCGCTCGAGGCGAAGACGGGCAAGCGGCGGCGATCGACGGAACCGGATCGGCCGGAGGTCAGCGGGCAATGGCGGGCAATGCGCGACGGCAACGGCGGTATTTCTGGCAACGACGGCAACGTGGTTTCTGTAACTTACAGATTCTAAAGGCGCTGGCGGGCTTCGAATCCCACCCTCTCCGCCAGCCTTAAATAACTGTAAATCAAGGACTTACTTCCTACTCTGCAAGCCACGTGGGTGGGGTCAGAACCCACTCCGGCACTAACATGCTGTGTTTCAGCAACTTAGCAGCAATCAGCATTGCACCGGCACGCTAGCCTCATAAAGCCTTCAGTTTAAATGCTTTGCTGGCTACTGAGGGATCGACGCATCGGTCGCGGCCCGATTTCAGAGCCAATGCCCGATCGGAAGCGACGAAGTGACTCCGGGCGTGGGGCTGAGCGAATCTGCGCCCCCGGGCAAGCAGCTCTGCTGCGAGTCTTTTCACCACGGACGAGTTGGAGACCGACGACACTACAATCACGGAGCTCGATCGGCGGCAGGCCGCTGGTGGGCTAGAATGGGCCTATGTCGAGCAAAGCGTTGGACGACCACATCCAACTAACGCCGGACACCGCCGGCGGCAAGCCTCGTATCCGTGGTCGTCGCATCACCGTGCAGGACGTCGCGATTTGGCACGAACGGCTCGGGAAGAGCGCGGATGAAATCGCTACCGAGTACGACCTCACCCTCGCCGACGTGTACGCGGCGTTGGCCTACTACTTCGACCACCGCCAGGAGATCGACGCGCGCATGACAGAGGACCGCGCCTTCGCCGAGGCGCTCCGCGCACGCATACCGTCCCTGGAGGAAGTCCAGTTTTCCCTAGGCATAGTCTATCTATGCCTGTACCATAGCCAGCGCCGGACTGGCTGTCCAGCGCCGCGGTGGGTCCCGCGGTGGGTCCGCCAGCCATTGCGACGTCATCGGTCGGCAGCCGCTGCGGAGCCGCATGGGCTCTCGCCGGCTCACGGACGTACTCGGCCCAGAGCTCTGGGCGTGCTCATCGTTTCAGTTCCCGCTGCCGCCGCCTCCTCCAGCGGTAGTCATTGATGGTCATGTCGATGCCACGGTCGATGAGCAATCGCATCGAGTCGTCGTTGCCCTCAAAGACCAGGTGATGCAGGATGCTCGCCGGCTCATGGGAGTTCCAGGTGGTGTTGATAGCGGCGCCGTGT
The DNA here is from genome assembly GCA_009377495.1 of Luteitalea sp. Taxonomy (GTDB): domain Bacteria; phylum Acidobacteriota; class Vicinamibacteria; order Vicinamibacterales; family Vicinamibacteraceae; genus WHTT01. Next base: position 131,137 of record WHTZ01000007.1, on the reverse strand, counting down.
TCGAGGAGGAAGTCCGCCACGTCGAAGTGACGGTTGATAACGGAAAAGGCGAGCGCTGTGTCGAGCACCTGCTGCGCCGTGGGCGGATCCCTCCAGAAGGCGGAGCTTTTCGCCGACCGAATAGTTGCGCTCGCGGTGGTGCATTGCCCTATTTCATGAGAGTGAACCTGCCGTTCGTGATATCAAGCCTGAGCTTCGCCCTGTCGGCAATGTCGTTTCCCAATACGCCGTCGAGCGTGACGAAAGTCGCCAGATCGGACGGGCTTGTGGCGATATTCTCAAACAGCAGGCGATAACCCGAGAGAACCACTGTCAGCTCTGGCAACACTTTCACGTTCGCTGTTTCCCAACCCCCCGCGGATCCCATCCTGCGCTTTTCAGTTTTCACTTTTGGGGCGGGGATCTTTCTAAGAATATTCTCCCGGATACTGCTGTTCCTTGCCCCCGTATCCATCCCGAACCGGAGTTTTCGCCCATTCTCCGATCGGGTGGTGACCACGGGATAGCCGATCCAAAAGAAATTTCGTTGAACACTTCGATCCCGGACAGGACGCCGAAAGGAGGCGCGCTTGTTCCGGTAGTCCACTTCGATATCCATGTTCTGGATGGCATTCCAACCGACAATTCCATCAATCTTAAGGACGCGGATAAAGCCGAGCACTTTGAACTCCAGATCCTCCTCTTGAAGGATGATTGCCGGATGATTGTGAATCCGGATCCCTTCGATTTTCAGCTCGGAGATAACAGCAGGCCGGCTGCTGACTTCCCTGGAGGTTGCGGTCTGAGTCCGTACCTGACGGGCGCCTGCCGGCTCCACATTGCATTGGATGGCAACGTCGGATGAGACAACGCTTACGCTGGCACCGGTATCCAGCCAGAAATTCTTGGGCTGCCCGTTGATCTCAACGGGAATGATCGGCGAGCCGCTCCGGCTCAACCCGATCGGTACCTCGACCGGTTCCGACGGAAAGAAGTAGACTTCCTTTGGCGCTTTGCCGTATGCCTCGGCCAACTCTTGGTCTTCGATTCCCCCAACAGCCGAATCGTGCTCCAAATTCTGAAGGTCCGCCCATTTTGATTCATAGAAGAGAAAGGCTTGAAGAAGGTTGAAGGAATGTTTCTTTGCGAGAGGATCCTGCGCCCGACGATGCAGTGCTTGAAGCGTCATCTCCGCGCCGGAAATGTCGCCGTTCGTCGCGGATCTCAGGGCGGCGGCGAACGCTCGCTGCTCATCGCTCGGCAAGAGCCGATCGGCCGCGGCAAAGTCCAGGTTCTCCATGGCTTCCCAGAACGAGGAGTAGGGGATCGGTTGAGTGTTGAGCTGTTGCGCGGACGGATCCATTTTCTCCACGAGCACGTGCCCGGACGAACAGCCGTCGAGTGCGATTACAAATGAAGCGGACACGAGCAAGACGATGAAGTGTGCCGTCTTCGTTTCGGGTTTCATTGCGTTCTGTTTCCTCCTGTCCAGGTGCAATTGGTTCCTCTACAGAGATCTGCCTCGTACCGCCCACCCACGTGTAGGCCGTCCTCCGACTGATCTGATACTGCGCCGGGAGCCCCGCTCCGGCCCCCTCGGCCTACAGTTTCGCCGGCGCTCGCCGCTGTGCAATATTGTCTAAGGCTCTTGGCGCCCACTGACGCGTCGAATCCGACGAGTGCTTCTGGCTCGCAAGCGCGTCCTCCAACATGACGGTTCCAAACGCTGATCGTGCGATCATCGCCGTGGAGAAGCTCACCGGCTACCTGCTGAACATGTCGCACAAGCGGGGCGCCGCGAAGGCGAGGCTTCTCCTTGGCGTTGGATATCGGCCGGATGCGTCGCACCTGCTGGAGTCGGACCTGCGGGCTCAGCACCTGTCGCTCGACGTGACGCGCACCTCCGAGAACGCATACGGCGTCGTCTACGAGATCGAGGGACCAATCAGGACGCCCAGCGGCAAGACCGTGCGGTTCTGCTCGATCTGGCAGATCGACACTGGAAGTGATGTGCCACGATTCATTACCATGTACCCGAGGTAGGACATGCCCTTTGAGATGTACGGCGACGTGATCCTGACCCGCGACGTCACCGAGCACGGCCTGCGTGTCGGCGACGTCGGCACGGTCGTGGAGCGGCATATCGTGCCCGGTATCGGGGAAGAAGGCTACTCGGTCGAATTTTTCGACATGACGGGCAACACCGTCGGCGTGATCACTCTGCCGGCAAGTGCCCTGCGCGTGCCGACGCCAGCGGATCGCCCGGCGGCGCGCGCGCTGAGCGCCTGACTCCGCTGGCGGCTTCACGCCGCTCGCCGAAGCCCCTCGACGTGCCGCAGCCAGCGGTCCAGCTGGTTCCAACTCTCGAAAATGCGGCTCGTGAGCTCGCACTTTGTCGCAGGGAAGGCTGCCGCGCCAAATAAGACTCAGCGAGCAGAGCCGCGCACCGACTCGAGGTGTTGTCGGAGTCGCGTGGCAATCCAGATCGGCGTCTCGTCCAGGAGCCAAGGTGACGTGCCTTGTCGCCGTTCAAACACGTACGGTCCGCGCACATGGGACGCAGTGTTCACTGCTGCGGCCTCACCGATGGCGAGATCCTCAGTCCCCCACACGAAGAGCGTGGGCATAGTCACGACGCCGCCCATGCGACCGTGCAAATCCAGGGCACGGTACCAGTTCAGCGCTGCCGTCAGTGCACCGGGCTCGACGAATCCCGCGATGCTCCTGATCGCCATCGCGTCGGGCACTTTGCCTTGGTACACCCGCCGAAGAAACTGCCAATCTTCTGCTTGGATGTACGTCTCCGCAGCGCCACCGACATGCGGAACAACTCGATGTACTGCGAACGCGTCTTCTGGTCCGCATCTCGCTCGATCGCCTCGAAGAACGCGTCGCCGTGCGGCGTCGACAACGCGGAGACGGACCGGACACGGTTGGGAGACTCTGCCGCGGTCTGCCAGGCGACCAGCGTCCCAAGCTCGAGCGCGGCGCCACGGCGGCGGACGACCTCCACCAGCGACAAGGTCGCCAGCCAGGAGCCGCTCGCGGGCGATCTCGTCGGCCGAACATTGACCGTGCTCGCCGCTGACGCCGTGGTTTTGCATGCAGCTTGTCAGCACAGCAGGACGCGACGCGGTGGCATGCGCGCGCTACCGGTCCGCTCCCGAAAGCGATCGCTCGCGTGAGCCAGGCGCAGGCGGGAGTGCCCGGCTGACAGCACGGCCGATCCCCTTCCCGTGCCAATACCCGTCAACAACTGCGCGAAGGAAATGAATGCCTCCATAGACGCGCGGGAGTCCGGCCTCCCACGCCGCCTGGGTCAGGCTCTCGAATCGGCGCGTCACTCCGGGCAGCGTCGTGCTCGTCGCCTTCAAACGCATGTGGTCGCCGAAGTTGCGAATCAAAATTTCGGCCGCTGCTGCGCTGAGATCGGCGGCCGCCGCCGGATATTCGGGAATCGGCGGCGTCGATAACAGGGGCTGCCACGCGTGATCCGGTTCGGTATGAGGATTGCCGTCTTCGGCCGCCCGGCGAATCGCCGTGTAGGGCCGCCAGAAGCGAAAGTGATACTTCGCCGCCATCACCGCAATACCTGCGTCGTTGATCGCGAAATTGACGAGGGCCAGGATGCGTGCCGCCTGCCAGGCATCTCTGCATCACGATCACGCAGAATCGCGTTGGCGATTCGGTTCCATATCAGTTCCGCTTCCTCGGACCAGAAGTACGCAATCTCCGTCTGATCGGCGTTTCGGATCGAGCTGTCGACGCTGCCAATGGACTTGAGGAGATTGAAGTCAAACGTGTAGAGGAAGCCAGAGAGCCGATCCGGCCCGTGGACACGGTGCTTCGCGACATCGATGATGAAGGGCGTAAGCCGGCCGAACCCAGGGTAGAACGCCGTGGGGCCGAGTGGTGGTGCGTCGAACGGTGGCGTGAAATCGTAATCGCCAGGTTCGCCAGTGGGCACATACGCCGGCTCGTTCACGGTCGCGATGCCATCGTCGATTCGTCGATCGACGTTTGCTTGTGCGCACAATCGGCCGAGGATCACGCCTTCGGCCTCCGCCGGGCCATCCGGAATGGCTGAAAGCGCCGCGGTGTACTCGGCCTCGATCTCTGCCTGCCGCGTCGGTGAAAACGCGACGAGCACGTCGCGAGCAGCAGTGGCCACGGCAGCGTCGAGCGAAGCGCCAGGAAATGACAGATCCGCTGTGTAGGGCTCGTACCGACGTTCCACGCCGTTGACGGCGTCGTGAATGGCCGCATGGAAGATGGCGAACGCGCGTCCCCCGAGAACCGGACCCGGGTCAACCATCAGCCGCGCGCCAATCGTGTTCCAGTGAGTGACGGCATTTCCACTCCTGTTCCGGTCCTGGCCCGCCGCGACTGTTGGGACGCCAAGAGCGACACTGCTCACGAGCAGCATTCGAGCTGCCCACTGTTGAACCTGCATCTCACCTCCTCACGCGGATCGGCTCACTGCTTCTTCTGGCTGGGGTCATCCGACGGGTTCACGTGGTTGAGGACGAACGGGCCCATGCCGTGCACCTGGATGACCGCGTCGTCAGAAGGCGTAGCCATCCGCGTTCGACAGCGTCTTAGTCCGCCTAAGCGCCGCACGTCTTCGCCCTACGACAGGAGCTGGCGCGGACCGTGCTGCGCACGCTACGACGTCTTCGTTGACAGGTAACCTCAGCTCGCTACCGCGTTGAGAGAGACGCCGGGGAATCTGTAACCTCCATCGGCAACGAAGCCGGCGAACGCCTCTCCGAGCTGTCGCGTGATCGTCTGGCGCTCGCCCTCCGAGAGTCCCCGAATCACCATCGCGAGTGGGCCCGCCGTGTCGTTTGCGAAACTCATGAAGTCGTCGACGTCGCGGTAGGCGAAGCGTACCGACACCGCCTCCGTGCGCACGGTGGCAAAGCCCGCGCCCTCCAGGAGCGCCCGCGTGCGCTCCTCGCTCGCCATGCTGAACGGGTCGGGGTCGCTGGGCTTTGGCGGCGGCATGTGGCCGCGCTTGACGAGCATCCGGGCAAGGATAGTTATCCACGGGTTGCCCTCGGGAGCACCCCACACCGACAGCGCCAGGCGCCTGCCGGGGCGCAGCACACGGCGCGTTTCGGAGAGCGCCGCGGCAGGATCCGCTACCAGCATGTATCCGAATCGGCAGAGGACACCGTCGACCGAGTCGTCCTCGAGCTCGATGTGCTCGGCGTCCATCACCCGGTAATCCACGTTCGCAAGGCCGAGCGCGGTACCACGACGGCCGGCGACCTCCACCATCGCCGGGGAGACGTCGGTCGATATCAGGCGCCCGGTCTCGCCGACGATCGCAGCCGCTTCGAATCCCGTGTCGCCCGCCCCGGCCGCGAGCTCGAGCACCGTATCGCCGGATCGTGGTGCGAGTTCCGTGACCATCCAGTCGCGCACCGGGGTCACGGTCTCCTCAATGCGAGCTCGCTGACGCTCCCAGCCCGGCGCGATCGCCTGCGCGATCTCGTAGACGGTGCGGCGGTAGCTCTCGAGTTCCATCCTGGCCATTTCCAAATCCTCCCATTTCCAAAATCCCTCCGCGCGCGCCAACCAAAGTGCCGACGTAATGTCAGTGGGTTCGCCCTCTCGTACGGGGGAAACCTGATCGTGAGCCGTGGGCTCCCTCGGATTCGCGCCGTTCTGCGTTATGAGCGCTGGGCGCAGCTCCGGTGGTGACGTCACATCGTGCCTGACCCGGCTCGAACGGACGGACCTTGAGGCTTCCTCGTCCGGCGATTTGAAAAGCTGATGTAGGTCCTGCAGGTCGAGAAGGGCCGCAGGCGCTGCCACGCATCGCGAATCCATTGCCGGAAGGTGTCCGCTTTGGGATCGTCGTCATGGCTCCCTTCTCCCGAGCGATGCGGCCTCCCGCTCGCGGACCCGCCGCACGCAATGACCTGCATGGGAAGACAGTGTGGGGCCTGGACGAGGCCCTCCACATCGGGGGGAACCCCTATTTGTCGTCGGATTTCGCGGAAGGGTGTCGCAGCGCCCAGGCCACCGCTTCAGCGCGATTGCGCAGTCCCAACTTGGACAGAATGCGGCCCACGTGGTGCTCGACGGTCTTCGGGCTGATGAAGAGGCGGCCGCCGATCTCTGTATTCGACAAGCCGTGGCTGAGGAGCTCCAGCACCTCATTCTCTCGCCGCGTCAGCGCGCCGGCGATATGAGGGCCTGGCCGGCTGCCGGCTCCCAGTTCCCGCAGCAAGGCCGCCGCCCGGTCTGCGTGAGGCCGGGCGCCGAGCCGCTCGAAGGCCGACAAGGCCAGCCGCGCGTCCTCGGTGGCGATCTCGCGGTCGCTCGTGGAAAGAGTGCGCGCCCACTCCAGCCGCGTGACCGCCGCATCGAACGCCATGCCCAATTCATCGAACAGGCTGGACGCTTTCTCAAGGGCGCTGTGCGCCGCTTCGCCGCACGCCAGTTCGACACGCGCGTTGGCGAGAAACGCCATCGCCTGGATGGGCGGCCGCTTCGAGCGTTCCGCGATCGCCGATAGTCGTGTTCCCGCAAGCTTGGCGGCCTCGAGCTCTCCGGCGCTCAGCTTGGCCTCCACCAGGAGCCGGAGTAGCGGCACGGCGGCGAGGCCATCGCCGATGGCTTCGATCCGTCTCTCGAGGAGCGCGCCAGCCAGCACCGCCTGGCCGCGCGCCAGGTGCAGCAACGCCGATGCTTCCGCGGCCACGCCATGCGTCTCCAGACCAGCCAGGAGTTGGCCCGCCTCCTCCAACTGCCCCCGCCGCACACACAGAAGGGCCAGGCGACTCAGGCTGTGCACCTTCTCCAGCGGGTACGCGCGCTCCACCGTTCGGAGTGCCGTCTTCAGCTCGTTCTCAGCCTCGTCCCACCGGCCCGTCGCGATCAGGACACCGCTGTAGACCACACGGCAATAGTGGAACACCGGCGGGCAGTGGTGACGTCGCGTGAACTCGTCCACGACCTGACACCACTGCACGGCACGCGCGAAATCGGCCGCACGATCGCAGGCCGAGAGCATGTTGCAGCAGGCATTGCCGACCACGAACAGGTCATGCGCTTCTCCAGCCGTCGCCGCCGTCACCGCCTCGTCCAGCATCGCCATGCCCTCGTCCACGCGGCCCATGGATACGAGCGCACGACCCTCCTCCGACAAGGCCCACACCTCGAGGTCGGCATCGCCGTGTTGCCTCGCGATTTCCACGGCCTGGTGCGCGTGACGAGCGGTCGCAGCCGCGTCGGGCGTCATCTTGCCGCGCAGATGCTCGAACCAGCCGCGTTCGGCACACGGGCCCGCCTCGTCCAGCAGCCGTTCCGCCCGCTGCAACCACCCGTTGGCCACCGCCGCGTTGCCGTAGACGCTGATGTATCCCATCGCGAGCCACAGCGCAGCGCGAGCGGCACGACACAGATCGCCCTCTTCTCGGTACAGGGCAAACGCGCGACTGCGGCGGTGGAGGCTCGCTTCAAATTCTTCGAGCCAGAACAGCGCATCGCTCAGTCCGTCAAGAGCCCGCCCCGTCTCCCCGTGATCGATCGCAGTCTCGAAGTGCCGGCGCGCGCCGGCCCAATCCCCGTGCCTCAGCGCCGCCGTACCCAGGGCCACTGGGTCGTCAGCCGAGTTCATGGCGTGATTATGTCGCGTGGCGGGCGTCCGTGGCGACTCCATCGCCGGCACGCGTCGCAAGATTGGTGGTGCGGTGGCCGCTCGTTCGATGTCCGTCTCAGGTGAGGGATCGCGCCGTCGACTGCTCCGCCACACGACGCTCACGCCCTCGACACGGCCCCATCAGATAGGCGATGCGGTAGTCACCAGTCTCTACCGGGCCTCTAGTTGACCATGGCCTCGAGGCGACGGTACGTGTGTATAAGCTCCCTCTCCGTCATGCCAGCAACATAATCGGCGACGACACGCACGAGTCGGTCATCGCTCGCGCAGCGAGCGACCAGGCCGCGGAAACCGACCGGAAAGAAGTGCAACTGTTGGTGACGCGCCGCGCCAAGAAACCGTGTGAAAACTGTGCGGATCGCTTTACGTTGCCCCGCTTGAACAACAGCGAGATCGGGGTTGTGTATGACGTACGCCCATACAAACTCCTGGAGGACGTCCACCTCATCCCTCGCGTTCTGTGGGATTGTGACGAGCGTTTCTCCGCCCGCGTCAGGGGTGATCGCTGTAACGTACTTCGTGATCAGTTCTGTGGAAAACTGATAGAGCAGTTGCTCGTCCGATTCGGTTCCTGAGTACCGATGCAAGGGATCGAACGGGAGAATGTCCAGGATACTGTCCAGCGCGGCTTCGTACTCCGTGCGCCGAGGCTCCCACCCAGGTTGTCGCTTAAATACCCGCTCGAGAAAGGCATCGCGTTCAACACCGGGACCAAGCGTTCCTCGAATCAGTCGGATCTGTTCAAGCGGAATCAGCCCAGCACGATAGAAATCAAGCAGGTCATGAATGGCGTACGTAACGTCATCGGACCATGAGAGCCGACGCGAGGTCGGGTCTTTGCCAAAATTCTCGGCCACCTCGATACGCGCGGCGCGGCGGTGGTCGTGCCGGCCTTGGCCACCGCCCTGCGGCGGGGGACGCCGCCGTTGCTGGCCCTCACGCCCGCGACCCCGGCGATCGGGTTGCCGGTCGACGCGGTCCCGGCGGGCTTGCGCGACTGCGAGGTGGCGAGTGGCGCGGCGGCCGATTACGACGCCTGGCTCCACGGCGGGGCGGTATGACGGCCGGGACGGTCACCCGCGACCTCGTGATCGGGCTCACCCGGGCGCTGAAAATGCCGGGCGTCGCCCGCACCTTCGAGGGGCTGGCGCGTCAAGCGCGCGACGCGCACTGGCCCCATGAAGACTATCTCCACGAAGTGCTCAGCGCCGAGCAGGCCTCGCGTCACGAGTCCGTGATCCGCCAGCGGCTCCGCGACGCCCGCTTTCCCGAGGTGAAGACGCTCGAGACCTTCGATTTCGCCGCCGCCGAGGGCCTCAACGCCACGCAGCTCCACACGCTCGCGCGCGGCGAGTGGGTCACCCAGCCGGAGAATCTGATTTTCGCCGGGCCGATCGGCACAGGCAAAACGCACTTGGCGATTGCGTTGGGCGTCGAAGCCACCAAGCAGAAACGGCGGGTGCTCTTTACCCGGGCGGCCGATCTCGTACGGCAGCTGCTGGAAGCGCGTGATGCGCGGGAGCTCACCCGGCTCCAGCAGCGGCTCCGCCGCGTCGACGTCCTGATCGTCGACGAGCTCGGCTTCGTGCCGTTCGATCGCGTCGGGGGTGAGCTGCTGTTCAACCTGATCACCGACCGCTATGAACGGCGAGCGAGCATCGTCACGACGAAGCTGGCCTTTGCTGAATGGGTCACCGTCTTCGCCGGCGACGAGAAGCTCACGACCGCCCTGCTCGATCGGTTGGCGCATCACGCGACGGTGATCACGACCAAGGGTAAGAGCTATCGCATGCGCAAGCGGCGAGCCCCGGCGTGACGCGCCCGGCCTATGGCCGGCGAGGACCACCACAGCACGGTGGTCCCCGCCGCCCACAGGCCATTGACCAAGGCCATGACCACAACGAGAAGCCGTTCCCTGACGACGATTGGGGTCAGAACAGCGTAGAATCAACGTCCCTCGGGTGGTCTACTTTCCGAGCGGCCAACTGGTCTACTTTCCGAGCGGCGCGCGCAATCGGGACTACCGAGTACTGGCCTGACGCCTCGCCATTGGCCTCGGCCCGCCTGAACTGCCCGTCTTCACCAAGCGCACGGTCGATCGCCGGATTGAGGGTCAACCGACTGAGACGGCGAAGGTGTCATGCGCGTGAGCCATGCTAAATATGGCATACTCAATGCTATGGCCGCTGCGCCGATCAAGCCGGTGGTGTGGCTTGGCGATACTCTCAAGACGCTTAAGACGTTTCCATCCGGTGTGCAGGATGAAGTCGGGTATGCGTTGTACTTGGCGCAGCGGGGTGAGAAACACGTGTCCGCGAAGCCGCTCAAGGGCCTGGGCTCGGGCGTGTTGGAAATTGTGTCAGACCACCGGGGCGATACGTTTCGGGCGGTGTACACGGTGCGCCTGGGCGAGCGAGTGTTCGTGTTGCACGCTTTTCAGAAGAAGTCAAAGCGCGGCATCGCGACGCCGCAGGCGGACATTGACCTCATCAAACGACGTCTCAAGCTGGCTGTCGAGATCAGCGAGGCAAAGGAGTAAGGCGATGGCCAAGAAGGAAAAGGCATTTGTCGTCGGGAGTGGCAACGTGTTCGCCGATCTGGGCCACCCACGGCCTGCGGAAGCACTGGCCAAGGCAGAGTTGGCGCGAAAGATCGGTGCCATCATCGAGCGACGGGGCCTGACGCAAGCCGCAGCCGCCGACGTGCTCGAGATCGACCAACCCAAGGTCTCCGCGCTCACGCGTGGACGGCTTGCCGGGTTCTCCCTAGATCGGCTCGTACGATTCCTCGTGCTACTGGGAAGCGACGTGGAGATTGTCGTTAAGCCTCGGACGCGCGCGGCCGGACGCGCGCGTGTGTTGGTCGCCTGAGCGTTCCCCTTCAAGTGACCGTGGGGGGACGGGACACGCTCGAGCTGCGACCGAATTCGGGCCTCAACGCGAGAGCAGCGAGATCGCTTGACCTTGGGTTGCTCCAGCAGGTCGGGCGGACCAAGGCTACACGGTGTTTCGTCCAGCCGGAACTGCTCCGGGCGGCCGGTTTGGATAGGCGGACGACACTCGTCCGGGTACAGCCGCATATCCGGGGACCTCGATCGGGCGCGCGAGCTCTTCGAGGAGGCGGTGCGGCACTATCCGGAGCTCGAGCAGGCGCGGGTAGGGCTCGGTCGAGTGCTGATCGCCACAGACAGGCCGCAGGAGGCGGTGCCCCATCTCGAGAAGGCGGTCTCGCTCGACTCGGAGCTCGACGTGGCCTTCTTTCATCTGGCGCAGGCGCACCGGGCGCTGGGCCACGCCGAGGAGTCACGGAGAGCGCTCGCCGAGTTCAAGCGCCTGAGGGCTCGAACGCACGAGAGGGAGCGTCTAGTCTTTCTTCGCCAGCATGAGGTGACCCCACAGGACGTCGATGCGCCGAGGGTACCACCGTAGCCCGTCACTCCAGCCGCTAGGCTCACCTGCGGTCAGACTCTCGTCAGGAGCAGCAGCAACAGAATGGACGACAGGCTCGCACACCCGGTCCTGATGGCGTTCCAGCGGTTCCAGCGCGGTTCGAAGTCGTCCCGCGCACGTTTCTGCATCGTCTCGGTCATCGCGCCGACGTTCTGCTGCTGAATTCTGTTGTTCAGCGGAATGTTGATCGCGATCGTCGGCAACTGCACGCCTGCGAGGTAGAGCAGCGCGGCGGCGATCATGAGCGCGCGATCGGGCCCGCTCAGTGTCCATAGGCCAAGCACGGCAGCCGCGATCAGCGCCAGCACCGAACCGGCCCACACGAGGACGAACAGCGGCTGATTGTTCTGAATGACGCGATCGATCACCTGAAACGCTTGGATGAAACCGCGATCGTCCAGGCTCCTGATGCCAGGCATGACGACGGCCGCGAAGGCGAACAGAAGGCCGGCCACCAGAGAACAGAGAAACGTGGCCAGCACCAGAATTGCATGAAACAGGGTCACGATTGCGGCCTCGTCATCCGTCAACCATCGTAGGCCTGCCGGAGCGCGACGAGGTCGAACTTCTTCATCTTCAAGAACGCCTGTGTCGCGCGCGCGATCTGCTCGCTGGAGCCGGCACGCATCATCTCGTCCAACGCCGTCGGGACGATCTGCCACGACAGTCCGTACTTGTCTTTGACCCAGCCGCACTGCTCGGCCGCCCGCACTGCCGACAGCTTCTCCCAATAACGATCGATCTCCTCCTGGGTGTCGCAATACACCATGAAGGAAATCGACTCGTTGAACTTGAACAGCGGACCGGCGCTGATCGCCATGAAGGGCTGCCCTGCCAGCTCGAACGACACAACATCACAGTCCCCGGACGGCGTATCACGGAGTGTCGTGACATTGGTGATTCTGGAATTCGGGAAGATCGAGCAGTAGAACTCCGCCGCTTCCTTCGCTTCCTTGTCGAACCAGAGATGTGGCGTGATTGGCTTCATTCTCATTCCGTCTCCTATTCGCCGTCGATGACGATGACACGATGATCACGCTTTCAATATTGAAGATCGGTCGAGCGTTGACTATAGCAGAGCGTCCAGGACCGATGCTCGTTCGTCCAGGAGAGTGGACGCGCCGTTGGGTCAATTCGCGTGCTCAAGCCGACGTGTCGATGCGCATACAATCCGTCCTGAAGGTCAAGGTCGGCGACCGGATCAGGCTGATCGGGGCGGATACAACACGTATTGTCAAGCACCGCGTGCCTGCCGCGGCGACCTCACGTCGCGAGCTCGACGCGGTAGCCGAGACCTCGATGACTGTGGTCGACGGGCGGAGAGACAGGTGGGTCGCATCGTGTGAGCTCCCTTCGGGGATCTCTGGGCGAGATCGGCGACCTCCACGGGCGCTAGTCTCGCCGGGCCTCGCCGGGCGAGCTGCCGATGAAGCGCTTGAACGCCCGGCTGAACGCCGCCTCGGACTGGTAGCCGAGTCGGCGGGCCACGTCGCTGAGCGTCACATCGCCGTCCTTCAGCCACGTCAGTGCGACGTGCATTCTCCAGCGTGTGACGTACCGCATCGCGGACTCGCCGACCAGCGACGTGAAGCGTGCCGCGAACGCCGAGCGCGACATGCCGACCGCCCTCGCAAGCATCTCGACCGTCCACTGGCGGGTCGGATCGCGAAGTATCAACGCAATCGCGCTGCCGATCTGCTTGTCGCGGAGGGCGGCGAGCCAGCCCGTCTGCGCCGAGGGATCGCGAGCGATCCAGAAACGAATGGCCTGGATGACGAGAATGTCGGCGAGACGGGTAATGACGGTCTCGCCGCCGGCGCGTAACTCCTGCGCTTCAGCGGTGATGAAGCGCAACGTGCTTTGTAGCCATTCGGTCTCGGGCGAGCTCCAGACGTCGACGCTGATCACTCTCGGCAGGAGCCCGATGAGATGATGCGCGGCCGGATGGTCGAAGCGCACGACGCCGCAGATGACGGTCGTCGCGGCGCCGCCTCCACCGTGGCGAATGATCTCATACCGGTCTGTGGCGAGCTCACGCGGCAAGTCGAAGAGCTTCACGGCAGGAACACCTGCCTGGCTGAAGAGGCGGTGCCCCGCCGCGCGTGGAACCAAGGCGAGATCGCCCGGACGGAGCTGCCGCGCGTCCGTTCCGTCGACGTCGAGCCAACATTCGCCGTTCGTCACGACGTGGAACATCATGCAGTCCTCGAACGGTGGCAGATCGAGCGCCCACGGCGCCGTGAGCTCGGACCGACAGTAGAAGACGCCGTTCATCCGCAGGAAATGCAGTGCATCCCCGAGCGGCTCGACTGATCGCCAAGCGTCCGTCATTCGTTGAGTATCGCTATCGTGAGCCACCTCGTCTACGGTTGTGGACGATCGAGCATGAATCGCGGACGCCACAGCATTGTCAGTGCTCTCTGCGGTGCCTATAGTCGATGCGTCTATGATTGGCAGCTCGCTCTTGTCGCCGATGGCGGCAGCGCTCGGGATCGGCGCGGCCGCGGGGGCGGCAATCGGTGCGGTGATCGCTGCTCGAAGGGGAGCGATCGCCGGTGGGCTCGTAGGAGGAATCGGTTCCGCCCTCTGGGCGTACTTGCTGGCCACAGGTGTCGTGCGCAGCGACACCATCGGCTTCGTGACGCCTGTGGCGGCCCTCAGCTGCGGGTTGATGGCTGGGTTCTTCTTTGCCTTTTCGGTCGCCGTCATGACGGCCCTCGCGCAGCAGCCCCCACCTGCAGGCATGGCCACCATGCAAGCCATCAACATCGCCGTGTTCAATCCAGTTTTTGGGACGGCATTCACGGCAACGCCAGTCCTGTGCGTGCTCGTGATGATCGACTCGCTCCTTCGCTGGGACGAACCGGACGCCCTCTGCGTCCTCGTTGGAGGCACACTCTATCTGATCGGCACGTTAGGGGTGACTGCTATGTTCAACGTCCCGAGGAACGATGCATTGGCAGCAGTGCAGCCGACGGCTCAGGGCTCTGCGGTTCTCTGGTCTCGATACTTACGCGAGTGGACGGCGTGGAACCATGTGCGAACGGCCGCGGCGTTTGCGGCCGCCGCATGGCTCACCGTCGCGCTGCTCGGAGGCGTTGGCAAATGAGAGGGACAGCATGATCACCGTGATGGGTGCCACCGGGAATACTGGAAGGAAGATCACAGCAGCGCTGCTGGGGGCCGGCGAGAAGGTCCGCGCACTGGGCCGATCAGATAGCAAGCTCGCGGACTTACAGCGCGCAGGCGCTGATGTGCTAGCCGGCGACACCGCCGATGCCACGTTCTTGACGAACGCCTTTCGCGGTGCAGACGTGGTCTACACGCTCCTTCCCATGGAGCGCCGCGCGACGGATTACCTCGCTCAGCAGGATCAGGCGGGCGCGACGATCGTCAGCGCGATCCGCGACAGCGCCGTGCAGTACGTCGTCGCGTTGAGCAGCATGGGCGCCGATTCAGACGAAGCGACCGGCGTCATCCGTGGCTTGCGCGCGCAAGAGGGACGGCTCATGCAGCTCGACGGCGTCAATCTGTTCCTGCTGCGTGCGGTGTCGTTCTTCGAAAACTTCTACGACCAGCTCGAGGTCATCAAACATGAAGGGATCGTGGCCGACTCCGTCGAGCCCGATTTGGCGATACCCATGGTCGCGGCCCGCGATATCGCCGACGCCGCCGCCAAGGCGCTGAGGGTTCGCGATTGGAGCGGTGTGGTCGTTCGGGAGTTGTTGGGGCAACGCGACATCAGCTACGCCGAGGCGACACGTATCCTCGGCGGGCACATCGGCAAGCCCACCCTTGCGTACGTCCAACTCTCCTACGCTGACATGACCAACGCGCTCGTGAAGGCCGGGCTCTCCGCGAGCTTTGCCGAGCTCTACGTCGAGATGACGCGCGCGTTCAACGAGGGTACGGTCAACGCACGCCGAACAGCGGAGAATACGACGCGGACGCCGTTCGAGGATTTCGCTGCTGAGCTCGCCCGCGTCTACCAGACGAGCTGAGACCCGAACCTCAAGCATTTACATCAACCTCCCAATCGGCGTCAACGGGGGCCAGCAGGTCCCTCGCGGGTCGCCGTAATGACGCCGCGCGAACGGCCCACGAATGGGCGAAGGTCGCCGTCGGTGACGGGACCGAGCTTCGCGACTGGCCGGCCACGCTTGGTGATCACGAACTCCTCGCCCGTTTCTCGCACCTGCTCCATCAGGCGCAGACAGACGGACTTGAACTCCCCGGCTTGGATGCGATGCCGTTTTCTCGCATTAGCCAGGACTGTGAGCCCGTTCGGGCGCCGAATGCGAATCCTATAGAAGCGGGGGCTGCCCCGCCTTGGGTCTCCGCTCTGCCAAGTGCACGCGTGGAGTCGAATCGAAGATCTAATGGGGAGGAGATGTTCTAGCGGGCCGCGGCCTCCGGCCGCGCCCCCCGGGGCTCTCAAGGGTTCCAGGAGAGATCATGCATCGCACATCCTGTCTTGTTGCCATCGTGCTTGTCGGCACCGTCTTCGCCACGCCTGCCGTGGCGTTGACCACCCGCTATGTCGCTCCCGACGGTCGCAATCAGGGCAACAACTGCGCGAATGTCAACAACCCCTGCAGAACGGTTCGGTGGGCCATTCGCGTCGCCGACGAGGGGGATGTCATCCAGATCGAGGCCGGCACCTACACCTCCAGCAGCCAGCCGCTGACGATCGATAAGTCGCTGTGGCTCGTGGGTGAAGGTCGGGATCGTACGCGTCTCCAGGCGCATGCACAGACCGGGCAGGCTGATCATCGCCTCATCACCATTTTGCCGGGCGTGGAAGTGGTGATCGGCAATCTCACTATCCGCAATGGCAAGGGTGACAGTAGCAGTGGCGGAGGGATCCATATCAGTAAAAGTACGCTTACGCTGGTGGGTGCCAGATTCCGGGGCAACCAAACTGATGGCCACGGCTGTTCTACAGCGAGCTCCGGACGCTGGCCGGCCGGCAAGCGGCGCGCCGCGAGCCATGTGAGACGGCTCGAACAGGGCGTCGAACGCAGCCCGATCACCCTGGCGCCAAGAGCGGAAGAGCTCGGTGATTCGGTCACCCGATTGTGCGTGATCGGCGCCGGATGCGTTATGGGAGTCTGCCATGACGCGCGGTTCCGCTGCTGATAGACCGGAGTATGGCATAAGCCGCGGCATACTGCAGGAGCGCCGCAACCGTTCATGTCTACGCGCGCGTTTCGCGTTTCTACTCCTTTTGACAACCTAAAGAGAGCCTGTGCTATAGTCCTAGTTAGACTAGGAGACGACCACGCGTGGGCAAGACTGCAGACCTGCTTCCCGGCACGCTGGACATGCTGATCCTCAAGGCGGTGTCCCTGAAGCCAATGCATGGCTACGGCGTGCTGCTGCGCATCCGCCAGATCTCCGGCGAGGCACTCGAGATTCCACAAGGCTCCTTGTATCCGGCGTTGTATCGCCTGGAACACCAGGGGCTCATCAGCGCCGAGTGGGGCCAGAGCGAGAACGGCCGCCGCGCGAAGTACTACACCGTGACCGCGGCCGGACGCCGCCGCCTGCGCGAGGAGACGGCCGGCTGGAACCGCCTGGCGGCGGCGATTGCCGCGGCCTTGAACACGTCGCGGGAAGAGGTATGAGATGGTGAAACGCCTGGCGTCGATGCTGCGCGCATCGGTGGGACGGCGCCGCTTCGAGCACGGCATGTCCGAGGAACTGCGGGTCCACATCGAACACTACGCGGATGATCTCGTGCGCGGCGGCATGTCGCGAGACGAGGCCATGCGGCGCGCACGCATCGAGTTCGGCAGCGTGGACAACGTCAAGGACGATTGCCGCGCGGCGCGCGGGCTGCGCCTGTTCGACGGGCTGCAGCGGGATACGCGCCACGCCGTCCGCCTGATGCGCCGCTCGCCCGGTTTCACCTTCACCGCCCTCGCCACGCTCGCCCTCTGCCTCGGCGCCAACCTGACGATGTTCGCCGTCGTCGATTCCGTGCTGCTCCGGCCGCTGCCGTTCCCGGACGCCGACCGGTTGATGAGCGTTTTCAACACCTATCCCAAGGCGGGCGTGCCAAACGACGGCTGCTCGCTGACCAACTACTACGAGCGCCGAGGGAAGATTGCCGCCTTCTCCCTCGTGGCGGCGTACCGCGACGGCACGTCGGTCATTGGTGAGACGGGCGCCACCGAGCGGGTGCCGACCACGCGCGTGTCTCCGGAGTTCTTCGAGACGCTCGGGGTGCTACCGGCCATGGGACGTGGGTTCACCGAAGAGGAAACCTCCTATCGCGCCGACCGCGTCGCCGTACTCACGCACGGTTTCTGGCGGCAGCTG
>WHTZ01000007.1:0-113613 GCA_009377495.1 Luteitalea sp. | reverse complement strand
AGCTGGTCGAAACCACGGTGCTGACGCTGACCGGCGGCTTGTTCGGCCTCCTCGTGGGCGCGGCCGGCGTCCGCTTGCTCGGCGCGATTGGCGCGGAGCATCTCCCTCTGGGCGCGCGGATCGCGCTCGATATGCGGGTGGCGTCGATCGCGCTGGTCGGCGCGGCGGTTATGGGAATCGTGATGGGCTTGCCGATTGCCTGGTTCAACCTGCGCGACCGGTCATCGAACCCGCTCAATTTCGAGTCACGCACCAGCACGGTCAGCCGCGCGGCGCAGCGCCTGCGTCACGGCTTCATCGTGGCCCAGATCGCCCTCGCCTTCGTCCTGCTCGCGGGCGCGGGACTACTCGGTCCGAGCTTGAAGAAGGCGATGGACGTGCCACCAGGCTTCCAGCCGGATCACGTCTTGACCGGCCAGCTCTCGATCTCCGGGAAGAACTTCCCGAACGGCGCGGCGCTCCTCGCCTTCGTCGAACGGCTCGGCCAGGAGCTCGGTCGGCAGCCGGGTGTGCGGGCGGTCGGCATCGCCACCAATGTCCCGTTGAGCGGCATCAGCAACAAGAGCGCGGTGACGGTGAAGAGCTATGTGCGTAGGCCCGGGCAGTCGCTGCAAGGGCACTATTCCTATGGCGTTGACGGCGATTTCTTCAGCGCGCTCGGCATGACATTGGTGGATGGGCGCTTTCTGACCGCGGCCGATTCCCGTCGCGCGGAGCGGGTGTGCGTCGTGGACGAGGATTTCGCGCGGCACTATTGGCCGCAGGGCGGCGCGATCGGCCACCGCGTGTTCGCTGGCGCGGAGGAGCGGCCCGATGCTGAGGCCTTCACAATCGTTGGCATCGTCAGCCCGATGAAACAGGCGGACCTGACCGACGCCGAGGCCCAGGGCGCGGCGTTCTTTCCGTTCGGGTATCGGATGGACGGCGAGTTCTACGTGGTGGCGCGCACCAGCCTGGCGCCGGAGTCGCTCGGCAACACGTTGCAGAGCGTCGTGCGCAACATCGACGCCGAGCTGCCGGTCAACGACCTGCTGGCGATGGAGACGCGCATCGCCGACAGTCTCGTGGCTCGCCGTTCGCCGGTACTGCTCGCGGGCCTGTTCTCCGCGATCGCGTTGCTGCTCACCGCGATCGGCACGTATGGCGTGCTGGCCTCTGCGGTTGCTCAGCGGCGCCGCGAGATCGGCCTGCGCATGGCGCTTGGCGCGCGGCCGGAGCAGGTACGCCGACAGTTCGTAGCGCTTGCGCTGCGTCTGTTGATCGGCGGAACGGCGCTTGGCGTCCTCGGCGCGTGGCTCGCGAGCCGCGCCCTGCAAGCGGTCCTCTTCCAGGTGCCGGCCCTTCACATGGCGACACTTGCCGCCACGGCGGTCGTCCTCGGGACGGTGTCCGTGGCCGCCTGCCTGCTGCCGTCGCACCGCGCCGCGCGCATCTCGCCGATGGAGGCGATGACCAACGAATAGGCGCTCGCCCGTGCGCTTGAACGCGACCCGGAACGCGAGCTGCGCCAGGTCTCGGGAAACGTAGTCACGGCCCACGCAACAGCTACGTGATGAGGTCTCAGCTGCGCTCCAGTGGCACGGACGCCGGCAGGCCGAGCTTACTCGCCGCGCCCGTTGAGGGGCGTTGCATCAGACGGTCATGCTTCCGTCCCCCGACGCTCCCTTGACGCACCGAAACTTGACACAATGCGTCAAGTTTTCGATGCCCCCAGGGGTTCTAGTGCAAGCGGCTGAGGAGATCAGCGGGTCTCCAGATGTTGACGCGGTGACGCCCGCGCACCGGCTTGAAGTGTTTCGGGTTACCTGTGACCAAGCCATCGGCGCTGCCAGCATCCGCAACCTCGAGGAAGGCCAGATCATCGGGATCCGGCAACACGACATCCAGCCCCTTGACGGCGGCCAGTTCGCCGGTCGTTTCGATGAACAGCGCGAGCGCGTCGACATCGCCCTGGTTGAAGCCAAACTTGAGACGCCTCAAGACGTCCCGATACTCACCGATGATCCGGTCGTCGTAGAGAACCGTCACGGCTTCCGTGAGCACCGCATCGACGACGCGGCCAGGCGCTCCGTGCGGGTTGATGGAGCCGGAGACCAGGATATTCGTGTCGATCACAACCCTCATGCGGGCTTCCGCTTCGATCGCACGGCACGAATCTCGGAGTCAATGTCCGTCGACGAGAGCCGATCGACACCGCGCGCCGCAGCCTGGCGCCGCATCCGTGAGAGCGCGAGCTGTGCCTTCGCACGCCGAATCGCCCGGGCGGCGTCCTCGAATTCGTCCTCTTCGATGCCGACGAGGATCGCGATCGGCTTGCCGTTCGCGGTCAACACAAGATCGTCCTCTTGGGCCAAATCACGTACATAGCCAGGCCGATTCCGTAGATCGCGGGTGCTCAGGAACTTCACGTCAACCTCTCGATCGTAGCCATTCTTGCTACAATACCGCTACATGCTGGCGCGAGTCAAACGGGAGCCACTCCGACGAGCTCTTTCGCGAGCGCGTCCGCCGAGAAGGCCACTGTGAACGTAAAGCCGTAGTCGGGGTACCTGGCGAACATCAGCTCTTCGTACTTCTTCCTCGATCCCTCAGTGAAGACAGCCGTCCCGCCCGTGGCTTCGAGCGCATGGGCGCAGGCGGCCGCAAGGTAGTCCTTCTGCCCGGCGATCGCCGAGGAATCCGACGCAGGGCCGTGGCCGACGTAGATGGTCTTGTACTTCGACATGAGGGGCTCGAAGCGCTCGAGATTGGCGATCCAGCGAAGGACGCTCCCGTCCGCCATGTAGGTGTGGTGGTCGTTGAAGATGAAATCGCCGACAAACGCGGCGAGCGTGTTGTTCTCGAGCAGCCATATGGAATTGGCGTCGCTGTCGCCACCGGCGCCCAGGTCGACGACAGTAAACTCCAGGCCCGCCAGATGTACGGTGTCGCCGTCCTTCACGATCCTGTTCGGGTACACCCATTTCGGAATCCACTCTTCTTTGAACATCGCCGACCACTGTTCGTGTTTCGCTTGTTCCGAGGCCTTCATCAGGTCATGCACCGAACGCAGGGCACAAATGGGTACCTCGCCTTCTGGAGCGATGTTCGCCGTGCCGGCGACGTGATCGGGGTGCCCGTGCGTCAGCAGAATGCCGACAATGGGTTTGTGAAGACCAGCCGCCATCTCCTTGAGCGCCTTGCTGTCGCTCACGGTCAAGGTCGTATCGACAATGACGAGCTCGTTCTCTGCCTCGACAATGAAGGCGTTGGGCCTAACCATCGGTTCCTTCGACACGTACGGGTGAATGCGAGGTGTCATACTGTGAGTACTCCTTGAAGCCGCTAGGTGGCAACAGCGCGGGCACCGTTCATCCGCGGAGTGGCGCGGTCCACTCTGTCGTCGTTGCGATGGGTGTCAAGAGCACCGAGCTGGTCTCCACCAGACGGCGGTTGACGGTGAAGACACCGGATCGAACGCGATGAACAGTGCCAGTGGGCTGTGCCACGTTGGCCTCTCGACGCTGTTGCAATCGGATAGGATTATTCGCGCGCTCTCGTACGCCCGCAAGTAGGCACCTGCCAGTGCCTACTCGCCGCACCAGAACGGTCATGTCCAGAATCAAACCGGATGTGTTCAACCCCAACTGCGACTCGCGTCAGGTGCTGGCGCTTCTGGCGGATCGCTGGAGCATGCTGGTCATCTACGCCCTGCGGCACGGTGCCCGACGGCATGGCGAGCTGAAGCGGACGATCGGCGGTATCTCACAGAAGATGCTCACGCAGACGTTGCGCTCGCTCGAGCGCGATGGCCTCGTCCGCCGGCGCGCGTACCCGCAAGTGCCGGCTCGCGTGGAGTACAGCCTGACGCCGCTCGGGCGGACGCTGCTCGGGCCGCTCGGGGCGATCTGCGTCTGGGCGCAGCGCCATCTGACACAGGTGCGAGCTGCACGTGACGCCGCTCGAATCGGGTGACGCATCCTAGAAACCCTCGCCCCTTTTGCCAGTTGCCGATGAAACATCGCGATGAACCAGCATTCTCGCGAAGATGGGCGTACGCGATCGGACACGCGCCGTGTTGAAGGCGCTCGAAGCGGACTCATCGAACCCCGTCGTCGTCATCCGACGCGCGGCGCAAGACCGCCGCTTCGCGGCTAGCGGACAAACGGATCGACGATCCGTACCCCGGTCTTTCCGAAGTCCGAACGGTTGTGCGTCACCACGATCAGGTCGTGGACGAGGGCTGTAGCAGCGATGAGGCTGTCCTTGATCGGCATCGCCTTCCCAGTGGTCCGGAGACGCGCCAGCAGTTCCGCCCATCTCAAACCGGTGTCAGCTTCCCACGGCAGGCAGTGCAGACGCTGGGCACCGGCGTCGAACCACCGCTCGAGCGCCGTTCGCTTCTTCCCTCTGGGCAGCAGCAAGATGCCGAATCGTAGCTCGCCGAGGATGATGGGGTCGACGGCGATGTCCTGTTCGTGGGCGCGCAGCCAGTCGATCACACGTGGCTCAGGAGCCGGCTTTGTCGGCTCGCTGAGGACGTTGGCGTCGACGAGGTACTTCACAGCGTGGCCGTCGATTCTGATGCGACGGGGACGAAAAAGCCCTTCTCCGGACAGGCGAGCAGCCAGTCGACGGCTCCATCGTTCGGCCGGGCGGCACGCCGGATGAGGCGATAATCGCCACGGTCGAGACGTTCGACGTCGAACTCCTGGCCAGGCTCGACCCGATCCATCTGCCGGAGCTCAGCGGGCAACACTATCTGGCCCTTGGACGAGACGGTTGTTTTCACACGGGTAAGATATCGTCTTACATGGACAGGGTCAAGCGCCGCATGCGCGCGTTGACACATCCGCCGCGCAACGCTGATGTCGATTTACAAAGGGGGCGACGTGACACGTCGTGCCGTTGAAGCCTCACCACAGACTTACGCACGGATCGGCGGAATCCTCTATCTGTTCATCATCGTGGCCGCCCTCTTCGGCGAGACCTTCGTCCGAGGCACGCTGATCGTGCCGGGCGACGCCGCGGCTACCGCCAGCAACATCCTGGGTTCCGAGACACTGTTCCGCGTCGGCCTGGCGGGCGAAATGCTCACGTGTGTGTGCGACGTCGTGCTGGCGATGATCCTGTATGTTCTGCTCAGGCCAGTGAGCCGGAATGTGGCCTTGCTCGCAGCGTTCTTCAGGCTGACGTTCGTCGGCATCTACGGCGTCGCCAAGCTCTTCGAAGTTGCGGCCCTGGTCGTACTGGGTCGGGCCGACTACCTGAAGGCCCTCGATCCGGAGCAATTGTACGTCCTGGCGTACGTATTTCTCAGAGTGCATAGCTATGGCTACGGCGTCAGCCTGCTGTTCTTCGGCTTCTGCTGTGTGCTGTTCGGTTATCTCATTCACAGATCGGGATACTTTCCCAGGATCCTCGGCACCCTGCTGGTAATTGGGGGCGTGGGCTACGTCGTGTTCAGCCTGGCGCAAATGGTGGCACCGGCAGTCGCTGCGAGGCTGCTGTTCCCCTGGCTGATCCTGCCCGCCTTTGTCGCGGAATTGGGACTCTCCCTGTGGCTCATCGTGAAGGGGGTCAATGTCCCGAAGTGGGAGGAAATAACCTAAAATTCCTTGACAGGAATATGCCGTGGCAGGAATATTAGGATCGTGATCGAGACGTTCGCTGCTCTTGCGGAGCCCAACCGCTTCCGGATCGTCGAGCTGCTGCGCTCCGGGCCTCGCTCTGTGAACCACATCGGCGAGCGCCTTCAGCTCAACCAACCGCAGGTCTCGAAGCATCTGCGCGTGCTGAAGGAAGCCGGGCTCGTCGCCGTGCAGCCGCGCGCCCAGCAGCGGCTCTACGAGCTGCGCGCGCAACCGCTTCGCCAACTTCACGAGTGGCTCGAGCGCTATCGCCAACTCTGGGATGCGCGCTTCGAGGAACTGGACGAGCTCATCGAAGAGCTCAAAGGGAAGGAGACGTCCGATGGTCGCAAGAGAAAGCAGGGAGCCCGTCCCGATGAACCGCACGTCGCTGGAGCGCACGTCCGATCGCGAGCTCGTCATCAAGCGCACGTTCAACGGGCCGGCGCGCATCGTGTTCGACGCCTGGACGAGGCCAGAGCTCGTGAGCCGTTGGTGGGCGCCAAAGTCGCTCGGCGTCTCCGTGGTGAGCTGCGACGCCGACATCCGCGTCGGCGGTAGCTACCGCTACGTTCTCCAACGCGACAAGGGTGACGAAATCGCGTTCTCAGGCAAGTACACCGAGGTCACGCCGCACTCGCGCCTCGTCTACACCTACTTCTTCGAGGCGAAGGGCTTCGAGCCAGTGGGTGACGCCGGGGCAGTCATCGTCACGGTCACCTTCGACGAGCACGACGGCAAGACGCACCTCGTGGCGCACGAGCTGTATCCGTCGAAGGAAGTGCTCGACAGTACTCTCGCGTCGGGCATGGAGCACGGCCTGCGCGCGACGATGGATCAGCTCGACGAGCTCGTCGCGTCGCTTCGGTGAAAGCCGCGACGCCTTTCACATCGGGACGATATGAAAACTGATCAAGCACCACCCAAGAATATAGATGAATACATCGCGGGCTTCCCACGGGCCGTGCAGGGCGTACTCAAACGCGTGCGGAGCACCATCCGCAAGGCCGTACCCGGAGCCGAAGAAGCGATCTCGTACAGGATGCCCGCGTACAAACTGCACGGGCGCCCCGTGCTCTATTTCGCTGCGTGGAAGCAGCACTACTCGCTCTACCCCTCCACCGCTCCCCTTGTCGCAGCGTTCAAGGACGCCCTGGCACCGTACGAGGTCAACAATAAGGGCACGATCCGCTTCCCGCTCTCAGAGCCCGTCCCCGTGACGTTGATCGAGGCCATCGCGAAGTTCCGCGCGAAGGAAGTCGCCGAGGGCGAGAAGACGAAGGCGGCCGCCCCGAAGAAGCGCTAGGCCCGTTAGAACCCTTGAGAACCCGAAACGTGACGCATTGTGTCAGGTTTCAGGGTTCTCAAGTGAGCGTCGCGGAGCGCGGCCCTGGCCGCGGTCCGCTAGAACCCTTGAGGCACCGAAACTTGACTCTTTGAGTCAAGTTTTTTGGTGCGTTAAGTGAGCGTCGGGGGGCGCGGCTGAAAGCCGCGGCCCTCTAGAACTTGACGAGATCAGCAATCTTAATCACGGCACCGCCCTGTTCGATGCTGCGGTATGCGGCAATTCCAATGAGGCTGGAAAGCGCTCCGGCTCGAAGGTCGGCGCGCAGTCCCAGCGGATCAGCGTCATCTTTCCGGCGAAACAGCAGGTCTTGCATGGACGCGTCGGCGCCGCCATGGCCGCCCTGGCGCGCTGGAGGCAGGTCCGTGATGACCGCCGACTTTCCGAAACTCCGCGTCAGTCTGAGCTCTTTCGCCGCGTGACCACCGCCGCCGTAGCTCTGGTAGTCGAGCCGGCCCTCCGTGCCGTTGAAGGAAATTGACTGCCCCTCGTAGGGGAGGTAGGTATTAGCCGTGTAGTTGAGCAGAACGCCATTTTCGTATTCCACCGTCACCGCCATGGTGTCGTAGATGTCGATGTCCTCCTTCCAGACGCACCCGTCACGCAGGTAGCCGTCTTCCGACTCGCAGTCGACGTAGAGCTTCACGTATGTGGGATTGCGCGTCACGTCCCAGTAGAACTTGCACTGCTCCTTATAAGAACAGGCGCGGCAATGCGTGCTGCGGAAGGCATGATTTCGGCCGTAGAAGCGGATGTCTCCGCGCGCCATCACCTCGACCGGCGCGGAATCGAGCCACCAGTTGGCCTGGTCGAAATGGTGCGACGCTTTGTGGACCAAAAGCGTGCCCGAATTCTTCTTCAGGCGATGCCAGCGGCGGAAGTAGTCTGCGCCGTGACTGGTATCGAGGTATTCGTGAAAATCGACCGACAGGACGTCACCAATCGCCTTCTCCATCATGAGCTCTTTGACCTTTTTGTCCTCGGAGCCATGGCGCGCGTTGAAGGTGACTGTCACGGTGTTCTTGCTTCTTTTCTGCGCGTCGAGGATCGCCTGGCATTGTTCCTCGTCGGTACACATCGGCTTTTCGGTGATCACGTTGTAGCCGAGCTCGAGCGCTCGAATAATGTACTGGGCGTGGGTCGAATCGATCGTCGTGACGATGACAGAATCCGGCCGGGTTTCTCTTAGCATCCGGTCGAAATCGGTAAACGTCGGTGCGGCGGTGCCGATGAGTGTCTTCGACGCCTCCACACGTTTGCCGTTGATGTCGCACAGTCCGACAATGTCCACCACGTCACTGTAGTTCTCGACCAGCTCCCGCCCCCACGTATGCGATCCTCGCGAACCGGTTCCGATCACCGCCAGCCGAAGACGTTCAGGCTGTTGCGGAATGCTCGTCGCAGCAGCACGTGAGACGGCCGTCGCCGCCACCGCGGCGCTGCTGGTCATGAGAAAGTGCCGTCGGCTTAGCGTTGAATTTCGCTCTTTGGCCATCTGTCAGACACCTCCTATGGGAACCGATGCTGATTGCCAGCAACGGGCTCTTCTGTGTGGAACAGGCGCCGAAAGGGTAGGGTTGCCGCGCCGACAGCCGTGCCTTCCTCGCCTAGGACGGAGAGGCGGATCGGCACGCTGCGGAAGGCGCGCCCGCCCCCAAGATCAGGAAGCTGCTGCTGAATCACCGGCAGGAGCAGAGGCCACGCCAAGCCCAATGTGGAGCTCAGGACCACGGTGTCGGGATCCAAACCCCACATCAGGTTTGCGATGCCACGCCCCAGATACCGCGTGGTTTCACGAAGGGCCCGCTGTGCCTCGGCCTCGCCGTCCAAGGCCGCCTGACAGATCCTCCGCACACGAGTGGCGCTATGACGGGGATTGGCGGCGCCGCGTCCGGACCTCAGCGCCGCATACCGCTCGCAGATCGCCGGGTTCGACACCAGCCGTTCCAAGCAATCGCGCCGATCATGACGCTCCGAACCCGCGTTGTCGCCAATCACCATCTGGCCGAATTCACCTGCGGCCATATGCGGGCCCCTATAGAGTCTTCCATCCAATATGATACCCACACCAAACCCTTCACCGAGTGCGACAAACAGCAGGCAACGGCTGCTCTCCACATCTGGATCTGTATAGTGATACTCAGCGAGAGCGGCGGCGCGCACGTCGTTCTCCACATGCACCCGCAGACCGAGCTTGCTCTGTAAGGTCTCCCGCACGGGAACGCGCTGCCAGCGCGGATTATTGCCCAATTGGACCATGCCCGTGTGACTGTCCACAATGCCGCGGGCCGTCACACCCAGGTCTTCCAAGCGATCAGTGCCATATTTCACGTGATACGCCCTGGACTGTTCAGCAATGACATCCAGCGTCCGACCGGGGTCCGGCGGTGTTCACACTGATCGGCTTTCGAGGATGTGACCCCGCATGTTCGCGATTGAAAACCGCGTTTCCCAGGTATCGATGTTCACACCGAGCGCCACGCGATTCGGGGAAAGCCGCAGACACCTGCCCGGGCGACCGCCGGTGGAATTCTCCGCGCCGTCCTCGATCACCAGCGAATCGTCGATGAGGCCTGCGACAAGGCGCGAGACCGTGCCTTCCGACAGACCGCTGCCGCGCGCGATCTCGGCGCGCGAGACACGCTCCGAGCGCCGAAGCATCTGTAACACGACCGCTCGGTTGTTTGCGCGAATTTCATTCGGCCGCAGGATCTGCTGTCTCTTCGAACGAGAAGCCATAGGTTTTGTTCGATCTCGCAGAGAAAGCTTAGTGGCCCGTTTCAGTCGATTACCAGTTCAGCCGCAGGGATAACTGAATCGTCCGCGGCTCATTGTCCTGCTGGCTGAGATCCTGCAGCCCCGTGACCGAGTCGGGGGCTACGTCGTTCGGGTGATTGAACACGTTGAAGAAGTCCGCGGTAAACCTCAGGCTCATGCCGTTCGACAGGGAGAAGTGCTTGAACAGGGAAAAATCCAGATTCCATGCGCCCGGTCCGAGGAAGAACGCCCTGGGATCGGTGTTGAACGCGTCACCGACTGGGGTGAGCCGGATCGTACCGTCGCTGAGCTCCTGCGGCAGCTGGTTGTCGCAGCTCGGTCCGAGTTGGCGCACCACCCGCTGGGTGCAATCCGGATTCACCAGTGCAGCCAGATCGCCGCCGGCGCTGATCGCCTCATTCGGATCGAAGTCGCCGCGGAACCACAAGCGCTGCTCCCTTCCGAAGATATCCACGATCATCCGGTCATCCTCATCCAGGAGAATCTCGTCCGGGCTGCCGAACTGGCGCCGTGAGGGATCGATGCTGCTCCAGAAGCCGCTGCGCCAATCGCCGATCAGGGCAACCTGCCATCCGCCGATGAGCTGATTCAGCCAGGGGGCCACGTCGCCTGCCCAGCGCCGGCCTCGGCCAAACGGCAGGTCCACGAGCGCGTTGTACCCGATGCGGTGCGGCGGCACGTTCGTGCCGTTGAAGTAGATGAGGTCCAGCCTGTCGTCGTAGCTCAAGCTCGGGTTCCCTAGAATCTGGTGGTTCTCGGGAACGGCCCGGTTTCCGGCGGTGTTATTAATCGTCCCGTTGCCGGGGTTGAAGCCGTCGGCATCGGTGGTCGTGCGCTGGCGCGAGTAGGTATAGAACCACTGAAAGGCCAGCCCGTCTGTGAAACGGCGCGCGACTTCGACCTGGGCCGAATGCGTGTTGGAGCGGCCGGTCCGGTTCAGATAATGAGGGTTCCAGTCAGGGTTGGCTCTGAGGACGTCGCGCTGCCCCACGACCGGCTCGCCCGTGCGCTCGATGAAATTGAATTCCAGTTCCTGGCTGTTGAAGGACGCGCGCTGTTCCAGGTTGCTGCCGTGGTTGCCCAGATAGCTGAGCCGCACCGCCGTCTCCTTTATGAATTCGTGCTCGATGGTCACATTCCAGGCCTGCGATCGCGCATCTTGCCAGTTGCGGGCGTCCCACACCAACGCCTGGGCCGCATTCGACGTGATGTCGACAATTCCCTCTGTTGCGACGTCTGCCCGGCCGACAAAGTTGTCCGGATTGGGTTGATTCCTCAGGGTCCAGGTCCCCGAGCCGTCGGTGAGGTTTGGCTGGGTGGTAAAGCGGAGGTTCAGCGGCGGATTGATCCTGGAGGTCTGGAGGATCTGCGAGAGGGGCATCGGCCAAAAGTACTCGCCGTAGCTCCCGCGCAGCACGGTCCTATCCGTCAGACGAAACGCCGCCCCCACCCGGGGACCGAAGTTATTGTTATCGGCCGCAAACAGACTATCCGGCATGCCCACCTGGTCCGCGGTAACCCAGCTGAGGCCTCTCACCTCCCAGGAGTCCAGCGCGGCCGGGGGAACGCCTGGGAGCGACCGCATGTCGTGACCCGTCGCGGTTACCACCTGAAACGAGTCCAGGGCCGTATCAGGATCGATGGCCGCCAGCCGGTTCTGTCCCTCCGTAAACGGGGTCCATTTCTCCCAGCGGAGGCCGAGGTGCAAGGTCAGACGCGGCGTGACCGTCCATTTGTCCTGCACGTAAAACGCCAGCTCCGAATTGCGGAGGTAGAAGAACCCGCGGTTGAACTGGTTGGAGAGAAAGCTGGGCGTGCCCAGCAGCATGTCTGCAAACTCGTGACCCGTTCGCGAGACCCTCTGATCGCCGATGGGGTCGTACAGACCCGTCCAGTCTCCATTCCACGAGTGCGATCCCTGGGCCTGCTGCAGCTCGCGCACGTTGTTGTGCTCACGGGAGAACGCGCCCCCGAACTGGATGGCGTGATCGCCTTTAATCCAGGTGAGATTCCCCTCCACGGTCCCGCGCGTCAGGGCTTGATCGTTTCGGTTATCGGCATCCCAAGCGGGAAACTCTGCAGACAGGGTCGGCCACCCGGTCACGCCGAACGGGTTGGGAAGACCCAGCTCGTTGGCAAACGGTGTCGCATCAGCCAGTGTGCCCGAGCTGTTGTTCGACCGGTTCACGCCCACCAGCACCTCGCTCAGCAACGTGGGCGCGAAGGTTCGGCGGTAGTTGACCGAGACGTTGTTGATTTCCACATCCTGCCGCCCGGTACCCAGTCCCGCCTCCGCGTTGGCCGGGCTTCCAAAGCGGCCGCCTTCAGTTCGGTTCTCTCGCGTGTCACGCGACCAGCGCACCGAAAGGTGGTCGATGGGGCTGAGCACATGATCCACCTTCAACGTCAGCTTGTTCTCGTCGTTCTTCACCGGGTATGCCGTCTCCAGGTTGTTGCCGACGAGGGGATTGATGTCGTTGGTGGCCGGATGGGTCAGCCCCTGGAGCTGCTGGGCGAAGGGATGGATGCGATCGCGTGGGATGACGTTGTTGGGAAACGGCTGGCGCACCCCATTTTCATCGGTGGTCAGCGGATCATAGATGGTGATTTGGTTGCCTTGGGCGTCGACGAGACCGCTCATGTCTCCGTTCCACATCGCGTCGGTGGGGACACTGGAAACCGTGAGGTTTTCCTGTCGCTGTCGCAAGCCTTCGAACGCCGCAAACCAGAAGGTGCGGTCTTGGCCGTCGTACAGGGGTCCGAGCCGGACCGGACCACCGCCGTTCGCGCCAAACTCATTGCGAATCAGCTTGGCAGCATCTCCCTCTGATTCTTCTCGGCGCCGGGCCCGGAGCCCCCCCGCGTTGTTCCGGTGCACCTCGAAGAGGCTGCCGTGAAGCTCGTTGGTCCCGCTGCGCGTGACCAGGGTGACGGTGGCGGGGCGCGAGTAACGGGCATCGGCGCCCACGGTGTCGATGCGAAACTCCTGAATCGCGTCCAGTGCAGGCGGAATCCGGACCATCCCTCCGCCAAAGCGGTCGACCGAGGAGATCCCATCCGTTGTAATCTGGAGCGAACCCACCTTCTGACCGAGGACACGGGCGTTGCCGCCCCCTTCCACGCCTGGAGTCAGGTTGAACAGGTTGGCGACGCTCCGGCCGTTCAGGGGCAGCTGCTGAATCCGGTCGAAATCCCTGACATCGGCCTCGCCCATCGCCTCGGTGTTGATCAGCGGGGCAGCGCCTTGCACCTCGAGGGTCTCACCAATCTCACCAATCTCCAATGTCGGGCTGATTGACGCGGTCTGGCCCACCTGCAGCTCAAAATTGGTCGTCCACGTTTGGAAGCCTTCCAACTGGACCGAAATGCGATAGTTCCCTCTGGGGATTCCTCCAAAGTAGTAAAGGCCGACCTCATTGGTGACTGTCGCTTGACTCACATTGGTGTCCAGGTTGACCAGTGAAACCTCCAATCCCGGAATCACGGCCTCATTCACGTCTTGCACCACGCCTGTGACCACGCCGCTCCCGGTCTGGGCCACGACCGTGTGAGGGAGCACCAGAACGGCTATGAGGCCGATGGCCACCCGTAGCAGCAATAGCCTTCCCGTGGATAGCTGTCGCATAGAATCTCCCCCTCCCAACAAACGAGCTTCCGACGAAACCTTCACCGATTGGCGTCTCGCGGACTTTCTTGTACAACACAATATAGTTTTTAGAAAAGCATCATCACAGACGAGACTGCGGAAGTCAATACACTATCGAGATCGTGGCACCTCAGTCGAAAGCAACGGGTGAGGGTTGTGAATCTCGTGTTGATCAAAGACGACTTGACTTCTGCCAAGTGAGTGCACTACTAAAACACAGGTCCCGATTATCTTGCCTTGTACAATAAAGCTCGGACGAGAGATCCAGATGGGTCTCGAAGTCGTCTCGTAACTCACCTGAAAGGACGAAAGCTGGTGCCAGTATTTCGATGCCGACCCGTCATGGCGCTCCTCATCGCGGCCGGCGTATCTGCCACTGTCTTCTCCCAGTCAGCTTACTATCAGGGCGTCGAATGGGAGTCACTGTTCAACGGGCAAGACCTAGCGGGCTTTCTACGTCCCACCGTCCACTGGTGTCGATCACCTCCTCGAACTCAGGATCGTGCTTGGACCACCAGAACTGCTTTCCCGAATAGACCGTGGGCGTTCCGCCCTTCTTCCAGCGCGTTCGCCCGTCCGAACCCATCATCGTGTCACTGGTGATGGTTACTGGTATGGTCGCGCCGTCCTCATCCTTCCCACGAATGACGATGAAGTCGCCGACACAGATCATGCGATGAAATTATCAGCGAGTGGTGCGAGGTTGTCCCTTGAGGTGAACACTCGAGGCGTTGCTGATCCAGGGCTCGTAAATGCTTTCGGGGCCTTCACCATCCTTTCGGCGCAGTACCCGGATCGCTTCCACTGCTCCGGCACGACGGAAGGCCTCGGAGACGCGTGAATAGGCCGTCTCGGCCGCGTCCGGCGATAGGCGGTCGCCGAGCGGGTTGACGGGGTTCACGATGCAGACCTTGCGCGGGATCAGGCTGGCGATTAGGTCGGGCAAGTCAAACTGCCGCAGCGCTCCTGGCACAACAGCTTCCAGCACACCGCGATGAATCCGCTGCTCGACGATGGCGCGGTAGGACACCAGCATCCGCTCGAACGCCAGAGTCCGCAACCGGTCATCGAGCGCGGCAGCGTACAGCAACGGCACCGTTCCGTTGCCTTTGCCGACCCCCCGGATCTCTGTGGCGTCGACATCGTCGCGGGCACCGAGCAGGTCGACTCCACGTAGGATGTCGGCGGCACGCATGCCCACCAGACTCCGGCCGATGAGGAACGCGGTCATGGCGCTGTCGTAGTCGCCGAAGTAGCTTGGAAAGTCCGAACCGTTGCGATCATCGACGCGGCTGGCCTCGCCCATGCCACGCACGTCGATGGCCAGCACGACGTGGCCCTGTTGAACGAACCACTCGATGTCTCCGCCCGCCGCGGCCTCGGCTGATTTCCCCCGACCATCCACGTAGACCACCGCGGGCCGTACAGACGCGACTTCTGGCACGAACAGCAGCGACGGAATGACAAGGCCCGGCTCACTCACGTACGTCAGCTTTTCGATGCGGTAGCCGTCACGCTCGATGTGGCCGTAGTCGCGCACTTCTAGGGCCCCCGTCTCGTACTCGAACGCGCTCAGGCGCCGCACGCGGTCACGGATCTCGCGGCGGTAGGCCGCCACGTCGGCGGCACGTTGGATCGCGGGCAGCTCCGGGTCGACGGCCGCGACTCGCTTCCGGTTGAGCGTGTGAACCGTCTCGCCCCCAAGCGACGTGGCGACTTGGCCGGTTGCGGTGCAGCGGAGGTCTTCCGTCGCGGCGACATCCAGTGGCGGTTCGGGCGTGCGGTCTTCCGTTCCCTTGAGCCAGCGGCTCAGCCAGTTGTAGGCGGCCTCGCGGTTGGGCTTGTGGTACCCATGACCGGCGTCGACCTCCGACATCGACATCTTCTCGCTCGCTCCCAGATGCTCGTAGAGTCGAGTGGCTTCGGCGTACGTCGAGCGCGCGCCAACGATTGAAAAGAAGTCGCGGATGGCCGACAGCATGAGATACGGCCGCGGCGCGAAGGCATAGATGAAGTCGGCATGATCGAGACCGGCCGCCAGAAACGGCAGCAGGACCTGCTCGGCGTCTTGCGGCCCGATCGTATCGAGCAGCCGGCCCCACGAGGTCAAATAACACGAGGGCGCGGCCACATGGATGCGGTCCTCCAGCGCCGCGAGATAGGCCGTGTGCGTGCCGCCGCCGGAGTTGCCGGTACAGGCGATGTGCGAGGCGTCCACCTCGGGGCGCGAGAGCAGATAGTCCAGGGCGCGAATGCCGTCCCAGATGGTGTACTGCGCGAGGTTGTCGCCGGCGAGCAGACATTGAATGCCCAGCATGGTGTGCTCGGTGGTAGAGCGTATGAGCTTACGCTGCGCAAAATCTTCGTCGTACATCTGAGCGCGCTCGCCCTGCCCCAGCGGGTCCCAGGCCAACGCGGCGTAGCCTCGCTTGGCCAGCGAGATGAGCATGTACTGCCAGGTGGCGTGGCTCTTGCCGCCTGCTTCGTGTCCGAGCGGAAAGAGAACGCCGGGGTAGGGCGGTTCGCCAGTCTTGGGGAGGTAGAGATTCGCCGTCACATAGAAGCTCGGGCGGCTCTCGAAGATGATCTTCTCGATCTTGTAGTCGTCTCGTTCGAGGGTCCCCACGACACGGGGATTGAGCGGCGTCGGTTCGGGGAGCCCGCCCACGGCGTCGGTGATCACGCGGCGTATGTAGGCGCGCCGTGCGTCCACTTGCGGTGCCGTGGAGATCGGTTCGACGGTGCGCCTGCGCTCTTCGAGTAGACCGTGAGCACGGCGTCGCAGATAGCTTGGCAGCATCTCGCGAATGTCGCCGAAGTCCGTCAGGTCGTGCAGGAAGTCGAGCTGGTGCTGCGCGCGCAGCCGGGGCGCGGCTGCCGCCACCAACAGGCCGGCGATCGCTTGTCTGCGGGTCATGGAGCTCATGGTTTCTCCCCGCGAGTTTCCGCGGTCCGAGGGCGCTCCGGCGGGGTCCGTTGTAGCATAGGCCAGGTTAGACTTGCCATCTATCTACGACCAGAGCGCGGGAGGAGGCCGTGAGAATACATCACTTCGTCGTTCTTGCGCTCGTTGCCTTGGTGGCTGCGCCGAGGGTCGTCTCGGCTGCATCGCCAGACGACTACTTCGACCTGATGGTCGCCGAGCTGCAGCGCATCGCGTCCACTCCGGAACTGCGCGACGCCCCCAGCTACATGCTTGCCGCAGCGGTGCTGGTGACGAAGCAGCATCCGGCGAACCCCGCGTACGGGGACGAGAAGTTTCTGGAGCTGGCGATGCAGCTCGGGGACGTGGCGGTCAGTCAGAGCGAACGAGACGATTCTCAGGACCGGCAGGACTACGAGTGGGAGATCCACTTCTGGCTCGATTCCTACCGTCTGCTCGAATCGAAGCTCTCCGACGCGCGCCGCGCCCGCTGGCGGAAGGAGCTGGAGCGGAACGTCCGTTGGTTCGCTGGCCAGACGGACGCCCGCATCGACTTTCCCCGTTACCAGGGCCCGTTCATCCGGACGTCCACCAACCACTTCGCGCTCTTTGCCTCGACGGTTTATCTTGCCGGACGGGTGCTCAAGAACAAGGAATGGGAGGAACTGGGCACCCGGGCCATGCACCGCCTGGCAACCGAGGAGCAGGCTCCTGGTGGCTACTGGGGCGAGTTCACGGACAATGGCCCGACGACCGGCTACGACTACATCACCATGACCTGCGTCGCCCTGTACTACGAGCACAGCCTTGATACCGGGGCGCTCGAGGCTCTTCGCCGATCGACTGACTTCCACAAGTACTTCACGTGGCCCAACGGCGAGCCGGTGGAGACGATCAACGGCCGCAACCGCCACTGGGACGTCAGCGCTTGGGGCCACTTCGGCTTCACCCACTGGCCGGACGGCCGCCGCTATGCCGAGTTCCTATCGCCGTTCTTCACCGCGGGGAACGTGTCCGGCCGCGACTTGGGTCGGTTGTCCCAGAGCGCCCTCTACTATCACGAGGGACCCACTGCCGAGATCCCGCAGGACTTGTCGCGTGCCGTCCATCAGATGCCCGTGCCGGCCGGCATCCGCAGGACCGCGCCGTGGACGGTCTGCCTCTCCGGCCTGTACGACCCGCCGAGCTCCAGCCAGTTCACGCTCGACCGGCAGGGGAACGTGAGCATCTACCACGACACACTCGGCATGATCATCACCGGCGCTAATTCGAAACATCAGCCCGAGCTCGCCACGTTCATGGAAAACGACGGAGACGAGGTGGCGACCGTTCCCCGCAGCAGCCGGCTGCGGATGAGCGACGAGGCGGACCGCCTCGGCATGGCGTACCGCACGTTCTTCGTGGATCTGCGCGTGCCGCGGCCGGAACCGGAACGCCTGACGCTTCACTTCCAGATCACGGAAGTGGGACCAAACCGCATGGGGGACGCGCACATGAACCTGCAGCTCGTTCTCGAGTCGGGCAAAGTACTTGAAACCGCCAAGACCAAGGTTACGCTCGACGAGAACCGTATCGAGCTAGGACCGGAAGAGATCGGCGGCTGGATCCGCCACCGCGGCTGGACACTCACGGTCGATCCGACCGCCCGGCTGACCTGGCCGATCTATCCGTTCAACCCGTACAGCAACGCGCCGGAAACGGAGCTGCGGCACGCGGTGGGGCGGCTGTCGATCCCGTTGAAGGTCGAGCCGCAACGTGACTGGGCCCTGAGCTGGCGACGCCAGGAGATCGCGTTCACGCTCGAGACGAGGATGGGCGGCGATTCCCCCAGGTGCTGCGAGTGAACGATTGGACTACGTCTCGGCAAGCTCGAAGCGCAGTCAGAACGAGAAGCGTACCTGTAGCTGCACTTCGCGCAGCGGCAGGGCTCCGGTGGCTGCACCAAATCCAGCGTCGGCTGGTCGCAGCCTGTCCTGGTCAAGTGAACCGTCTGGGCCAAACTGCGCGTTGCGGATCGTCTGATCAGTCGGGCTGCGAAGTTGCAGCTCTGTCTCCCGAGCGTTGTAGACGACGGTATTGAACGCGTTGAACATATCCAGCCGCACCTGGAGGTTCCGGCGGCCACCGAGCCTGATGTTGCGCGCGATCGCCAGATCCCAAATGTTCTCCCAGCAGCCCGTCATGTAGTTCTGACCCGACTCGAGCCCGACACTCGGCGAGACCGGCCCGGCGAACGCCTCGGTGTTGAACTGGCGGTACTGGTCACCCGAGCAACCACGCCCCGGATCCCCCACGATGCGGATGCGCGCGCCGTAGTCCGGCGACCCCGTGAGATTCACGCTGGCGCCCCCGCTCTGATAGCCGTAGCCGATGTCGTACTTCGCGCCGGATGCGCCCGTGTAGATGCCCGAGAGTTGCCAGTCGTTGACCACCGCCTGCAGTACGCGAGCCGGGCCGGACCCCATCTCCAGGTCTGGCAGGTCCCAGACGAAATGGCCCTTGAGGATGTGGCGTCGAGTTCCCTGGTCCTTCATGAGCTCGTTGAACTCGCCTTGGTCATCCCGAATCGAGATGCTGCCATCGGGGTCGTGCTGCAGGCGAAGCGGCACGCCGGTCGTACCCACGTCGCTCAAGGTGAGGGTCCAGTTCACGCCCGCAGAGATCCCGTTCGTGAAGCGTCGCTGGAAGGACGTTTGGAGTGAATGATGCAGCCGCCAGAAGCTCTGCTGCTCCTCCATGATATTGCCGTAGCCGCGATACGGACGCAGCAGTTCCGCGGGAAGGGCCGTTTCACCGGGCGTGCCGCTCGGCGCCATGGTCGGGTCCTGGTTCTCGAGCAGGAACGCCGCGCCGATATCGATCGCGTTCAGATTCGTCGATTGGACCTCACAGCAGATCCCATCAGCTCGGAGCACGTTGAAAGCACGCTGTCCGATGTAGGCGATATCGAAGGTCGAAGCCCAGAACAGCGGCATCTGGAGACCGACATTCCACTGCGCGGAAGACGGCAGGCTGTCATTGTCGTACCTGTAAGTGATCAGCTGCGGCACGCCCTGGCTCGTCAGACCGCCAGTCCCCAGCCTCTGCAGCTGCCCGTACCGCACGATCGTGGACGTGGAGTTCGGCGGATTCCCGCTCTGGGCAAAGACGGTATCGCCGTATGGCCGGTCGAAGAAGAGGCCGGCGCTGCCGCGCAGCACGATTCGTTGATCGCCGGTCAGGTCGTAGGCGGCCCCGACGCGCGGACCAAACGCGAGCGTGGGCCACTTGTAGTTATACTCTGAGATCCCGTCGCCCGCCGAGCGGATCCCGTTCAACGCGTTCCCGGTCTCCGGCACGATTTGCCCGATCAGCGCCGCGCTGCCGGCACCCAGCAACTCCCGGGTCACCGGATTCCTGGCCTGGCGATCGTTCGCCGCGCACGGACTGACGGCCGCGCACGCCGGCGTGTAGAGCACCGGTGCCTGGGCGGCGCTCCACTGGTCCACGAAGAAATTCGAGCCCTGCGAAAACTGGTCGTACTGCGGCTGTTGGTGCGTGAAGCGCAAGCCGTAGTCGAGCGTCAGCCGGGAGCTCGCCTTCCAATTGTCCTGCACGTACCACTCGATGTTGTTGTAGATGTAGCTCCCTTCGACGAATCGCGACTGTTGTTGGTAGGACGAGAAAATGCCAAGCGCCGCATTGGCGTACGCAAATCCGGTGTCGATTGGATTGTTCGTGTCGTTGTCGAAGCTCAATTCGCCCTGAAACGGTGCACCGCCCCCTTGTGACAGGTTCTGCGCCTTGTAGCTGTGATTCAGGTAGAAGCCGGCCTTGATGTGATGCTGCCCCATGACCTTCGTCAGGCTGACCGCCAGATCCTGTGTTCGGTTGATGTTCAGCCACGGAGGGTAGCTCAGATTCGGCGGCGCGTTTCCGATAAGGCTGCCCCACTGGAACGTCGGAGGCAGCTCAATCCGACCGTTGTTGAAGAATGGCGCGCCAAGGCTGTCCAACGCCTGAAAATTGTAGAACCGAGAATCGACGATCCCGGCATCGCGAAAGAGCAACGGCAGGTCGCCCAAGCCAGAGTTGAATCGATTCGCCGCTTCCGTGATGATCGGTGTGCCGAGCCGGTTCTGTGACACGCCGTAGGTCGCCTCGAGAAACGTCGTCGAGTTCACGTTGTAGTTGACCGTCGTGGCAAACGCGTGGATCCATGGAAACTTCTGTCGCGTGTCGTTGAACCCGGGAATCGTCCCGATGTTCGGCTCTCCGCCGCGCGCCGTCTCCGATTTCTGCCCGTTGTACTTCGCCGTGATCCGCAGCGACGAGGCCACTTGATAGTCCACGCGCATCGAGGGTTGGTAGGACAGCCGCTCCTGGACCGGCGATTGAAACTCCAGGTTATAGGCCGTGCCCGGCTGCTGCTCGATGTTAGGCAGCGGCCACAGGTTCAGGATATTCTGCCCGACCCGTAGAGGCGATCCTGCGGAATCCGCCCCAGCATCCCCTCGTCTTGAAAGCACCCACTCGTGTTCGATGCTTCGCACGGCAACCCCGTCGTGTGATCTCGAATCAGATTGAAGAGACGACCTTGGTTGTCGAGCGTTTGCGAGAAATCGCCCTGCCGCTCGAGCTCGGTGGGGACCCGGAAGCGCCGTGTGATGTTGCCGGTCGTCCGGGGCCGGAGCTCGTGACCATAGAAGAAGAACAGCTTGTTGTCGCCACCAGGCCGGCCCACCGGTCCGCCAATCGTATAGCCCCAATCAGTTTGCTCTGACACCGACTTCGGGTCGCCGTTCTCTTGGTTCTCCCAGCTATTCGTGTTCCAGGCGGAATCCCGCTTGACGTAGTACGTCGATCCGCGGAAGGTGTTCGTGCCGCTCTTGGTCACCGAGATGATCTGCAGGCCGCTCGAACGCCCGTACTCTGCTTGGTAGCCCGCCGTTAACACCTTGACCTCGGCAATTGCGTCCGGGTTCAAGTACAACATCTGGGCATTGGCGCCCGTGTCCAGCACCGACACGCCGTCCATCGTGATGTTGTTCTGCCCGCCGCCGCCGAGTCGGCTTGCCTGTTGGCCAGGCCAGGTGCTGGTCATCACGCCCGGCGTCAGCCGCGTCAACGTTGCATAATTGCGGCCGGCAATCGGGAGGTTCTCGACTTCGGTTGTGGCAATGGTGAAGGATCGCTCGCCGCTTTGCGCCTGAATCGATGGGGTCTCGGCTTTCACCTCCACGGTCTCGCCCAGTTCCCCAACCTCGATGGTCAGGGTTGGAACCACCACGCGGTCACCGGGGCTGACCTCGATGCCAGGATGGTTCAGGGTCTTGAAGCCCTCCAACGTCACCTGCACGGTGTATGTATCGGCGGGGACATTTGGAAACAGGAAGTCGCCACTCGCGTTGGTCACCGTCTCGCCCAGCGTCGTGCCGCGCGTGGCGCTCGTTAGCGTGACCGTTGCGCCCGGCACGGCCGCGTCTTGTGTGTCCCTGACCGTTCCCGCCACGGTAGCGGTGGTAATCTGCGCAGCCGCGAACCGCGGCGCTGCCACGAGGAACCCTGCCACGAAGACCCACACAGTCCACCGCACCAGATATCGGTACATCGAAGTCCTCCTTGTTCCGCGACGAACCCTTACTACCGCGCCGCGTGAGGTCGAATGGCTGCTCCGGTGTTTCTGTCATAGAGGGCAACTGAAGGGCTAATACTATCCCGCGTTTTGTGAAACCTTGCTTCCGACTACCGTATATGATACGGGCAACATGAGTCGCTGGACTCTTGGTTGATCGACCACAGAACGCGTCACGAGTCCTTAGCACCGCGTCGCGTGGAAGGAGGGTCGGAGATGACGTTGCCACGGCGAACAGGGCAGGGGATGTTGGCTTGTCTGGGTGCGGCCGTTCTGGTGCTCGCGCTCAACGCGTCGAGTCCAGCGTTCGGCGCCGAGTACTACGTGGATCCCGCTACAGGCTCGGCGGACGGCGATGGTAGCGCAGAGAGCCCCTGGGAGAGCCTCGAGCAAGTCGTACAAGACGGACACTTCGGTGCCGTGATCCAAGCCGGCGACACCGTGTGGCTGCGCACCGGCTTCCACGGCGAGCTCGTTATCAGCGGTGGGAGCTTCGCGACTCCCATCACCATCGCCGCAGCACCAGGTGAGACCCCTCGCTTACGACGAGTTGAGCTCACCGATACTCAGGGTTGGGTTTTGAGCGGCCTCAGCATCAGCCCCTCGCACTCGCCCGAGTTCGAGAGCGTGACCATCGCTCGGATCAGCGGCTCGAGCTCGAACGTGACCATCGAGAAGAGCCTGCTGTTCACGGTGGAGGACGCTTCTGGCTGGAGCGCGGACGATTGGGACCAACTCGCCGCCAACGGTATCACCGCTGACGGGACCAACATCACGCTCCGGGAAAACGTCGTCCAGAACGTTGACTTCGCGATCAGCGTGAACGCCTCGGACTCGTTGGTCGAGGGGAACGTCGTCGACTCGTATTCGGGCGACGGCCTGCGCGGTCTCGGTGACGACATCACGTTCCAGTACAACCTCGTCAAGAACTCCTACAACGTGAACGACAATCACGACGACGGCTTCCAGTCATGGAGCGTCGGCCCCGGGGGCGTGGGCACCGGCGAGGTGAGGGGAATCATTCTGCGCGGCAACGTGTTCATCAGCAGCGACGACGATCCGAGTCGCCCGTTGCTACGCCGCGCCCTGCAAGGGATCGGCTGCTTTGACGGGATGTTCGTCGACTGGATCGTCGAGAACAACGTGATCTTCACCGATCATTGGCATGGCATCACGTTCTTGGGGGCAACAAACGTCCGCGTGATCAACAACACCGTGATCGATATCGATCGGGAGAACAGCAGCACCGGGCCGCCCTGGATCCAGATCGGCGATCATAAGGACGGCACCCCGTCGACCGGCAACATCGTCCGCAACAACCTGACCAGCGACCTCAACTTGACGAGCAGCGGCGTGACCGAGGATCACAACCTGATCGTTGGCGTCAGCGACAAGGACGCGCTGTTCGTGGACCCGACCCCGCCGGCCTTCGATGTGCACCTGGTGCCTGGTGCGCCCGCGATCGACGCGGGCTCGAGCGATCTGGCAGCGGCCACAGACATCGAGGGCAACCCGCGGCCGCAGGGCGAAGGCGTGGACATCGGCGCGTTTGAGTGGCCTTCGGATCCGCTGAAGGATCTCATCGCGCTCAACGACGCGCTGCCAGCCGACGTGAGCGCCTACAAGAGTCGGGGCCACATGAGCGCGACGCTGGCGAGATTGGAGGTGGTGCGGAGGCTGGTAGAGGCGGGCCAGTTCGATATAGCGATCAGGCAACTGGAGAGTCTCCAGCGCCGCATGGACGGCTGCGGCGACGGCCCGCCGGCTGACGGTGACGACTGGATTGTCGACTGCACCGTCCAGAATTCGGTCAGAAAGCTGGTCGAAAGGCGGCTGATTCCGAGCTTGATCGCGTCGCAATGAGAAGCGCGTCGTCGCGGTCTTGGAGGATCCATGATTCGGAAAGATTGCCTACTGGAGCAGCACCGCGATTGTTTCATTGATGCTGCTGTTTACCTTGATCTACCTCACCGGCAGTGAGCAGGTGGTCTCCGGGTTCACTAAGTACGGCTACCCGCAGCAGCTCAGGATCGTTCTTGGAATCGCCAAGCCGGCGGCCGCCATTGTCCTGCTGTTGCCCGGGTTTGCGCTGCTGAAGGAATGGGCATATGCGGGCACGCCTTTCGCGTGGGTAATGGCGTTCATCGCACACTACTCGGCTGGGGACGGCGTGCAAGTTTGGAGCATGCCGCTGGCACTCTTGGCACTTCTGATCGTCTCCTACGTGACCAGGCCTGCAAGCCGCCGATTGATGCCATTACCAGCGGCTGCCTGACCGTACGCGGGCGAGACCGGATTGGGGCGCCGCTGTCAAAGATTTCTCCAGACTCCCAGCCACTGGTGTCACCTTCCGGTCCATATTTGATATCCAAACGAGGGGCCTGAAGGCCCCTCGCTACACATCGCGTATCCACGCACGTTATCGCTTCAGCTGTCATACATTCGGTTCGCGGCATCAGAAAAGGAGGAAGCAATGGCGAAGGAACTGGAAGGCAAAGTAGCCGTGGTGACTGGGGCAACACGAAACCAGGGTCGGGCCTATGCGGGGATGCTCGCCGCGAACGGCTGCGCGGGTGTCGTCGTCCATCACCGGGGTCAGAATTCGCGCGCCGAGGCCGAGGAGACGGCCAAGGCGGTGCGCGCGCAGGGCGCCGAGCCGCTCGTCGTGGACGGAGATCTCACCAACGTGAGCGACGTGCGCCGAATGTTCGCCGAGAGCGACAAACGCTTCGGCCGGCTCGATATTCTCATCAACAACGCCGGCGTCGTGATCAAGAAGCCATTCACAGATATCACGGAAGAAGACTACGACCGGGCGTTCGGCATCAACGCCAAGGCCGCCTTCTTCTGCATGCAAGAGGCGGCGCGACGAATTTCCGATGGCGGCCGCATCATCAACATTGGCACGACACTTCTGGGTGCGACGACCGGCTATTACTCCATCTATGCCGGCAGTAAGGCGCCGCTGGAGGACTTCAGCCGCGCGCTGGCCAAGGAGATCGGACATCGCGGTGTGACCGTGAACACGGTCGCCCCTGGGCCCCTCAACACCTCGTTCTTCTATCCGGCGGAGACGCCGGACTCGATCGAGTTCTTGAAGCACATGAGTCCACAGAACCGCCTCGGTGAAGTCGCGGAGATCGTGCCGCTTATCGAGTTCTTGGTCTCGCCCAGAGGCGGGTGGGTCACGGCCCAGACGCTGTTCATCAACGGCGGCTTCATCGCTCGCTGATGAGCAAGACGGTCGCTCTGCGGAAATCATCGCCGAGGGCACGGACGGTACGCGTGTCGAGCTGGAACATCGGCACCTTGACCGCTACGGGGCACGTCGCGATGAGATGCGCACCATCTTCGACAGTACGGGCGATTGGGGTCGCCTCCTCGAGTCGTTCGCCCGCGCTGCTGCCGCTTAGGATTCCCAGACGAGTCCTTAGATGTGCAAGTTGATCGTCATTCTCTATCGGCGACAAGATTTCACACGCGACAGGTGTCTGGTCTACTTGCGAGACGTACATGGGCCGATGGCAGAGCGCTTGCCTGGCCTTGTCGCATACCGGCAGAACCACGTTGTGGAAGATGCCACCAGATGCGACCCGGAGTGGGACGCCGTCGTCGAGCTCTGCTGGGAGACTCGAGAGGCAATGGAAAACGCGTGGCGCACGCCGGAAGGACAGGCCGCGACTGACGATCTCGCCGCATTCGCAGATCTCGAGCGGACATCCTGGTCCATTGTCGATGAGCAGATTAGACGATAGTCTCCGGGCCGGACCGTCGGCTCTGGTCGTGATTCAACGCCTTGATGTTCTACACATGGACGTGTAGAATGCCTTGGTATGGCCGCTGACAGTCAGAAGGCGGACCTGCTGCAGGGCACGCTCGACGTGCTCATCCTGAAGGTCGTCGCGCTTGGCCCGATCCATGGGTACGCCATTGCGCAGCGTCTCCAGCAGATGTCCGGCGCCGTGCTGCAGGTCCAGCAGGGCTCCCTCTATCCTGCCTTGCATCGTCTCGAAAAACGCCGCTGGCTTCGGGCGGAATGGGCCGCGTCCGATACGGGTCGCGAGGCGAGGTTCTACTCGCTCACGAGGCTCGGTCGCAAACAGCTCGAGGAGCAGCGCGCGTACTGGGATCGTGTGTCAGCGGCGATCTCGGGCATCCTCAGCACGGCGGAGTGAGGCATGTGGTTGAACAAGCGGCGTGACCCGCGTCTTGGTGACGAGGTCCGCTTCCATCGAGACCGTTTGATCGAAGACTACATGGCTGCCGGGATGGACCGCAAAGAGGCCGAGCGGCGCGCGTTCCTGGAATTTGGCAGCGTGGCACAGATCGAAGAGGCAT
Source organism: Luteitalea sp. (assembly GCA_009377495.1). Classification (GTDB taxonomy): domain Bacteria; phylum Acidobacteriota; class Vicinamibacteria; order Vicinamibacterales; family Vicinamibacteraceae; genus WHTT01. The sequence goes on along the minus strand of WHTZ01000007.1, from coordinate 87,360 downwards.
GCCGAGACGTGCGTGGGCGCTGGCTGGACGATCTGGCAAAAGACCTGCGCTACGCCGTGCGGACGCTCCGGCGGAATCCCGGATTTGCCGCCATCGCTGTGCTGTCCCTCGCGCTCGGCATCGGCGCCACCACGGCCATCTTCAGCCTCGTCAATGCCGTGATGCTGCGGACGCTCCCTGTACGCGAGCCGGATCGGCTCGTGCAGATCACCCGCATCAGGCCGGATGGGCGCCCGGGCGGCGTGTCGTATCGACTGTTCGAGTACTTTCGCGATCACGTCCAGTCCGTTTCTGGCGCCTTCGCGCACGGGAGCTCCGGCGAGTTGATCGTCATCGACGGCGAGGAAGACTTCGTGACGGCGGACTTCGTCTCCGGTGCGTACTACGGTGTCCTCGGGCTTGACGCCGCGGCCGGACGCTTGTTGGGGCCCGCCGATGATACCTTGTCGCCTTCGTCTCCGGCGGCCGTCATCAGCGACCGCTACTGGCAGCGGCGCTTCGGCCGCAGTCCATCCGCCATTGGCACGTCCCTCACCATCCGCGACCGCGTGTTCACGATCGTCGGCGTGACACCCTCGTCTTTCCAGGGTGTCAGAGCGGGGGACGCTCCTGATCTCATGCTCCCGCTGCTCCTGATGATGAGTGAGGAGCAACGCGGCGAAGTAACCAACAACTGGCTCGGCCTGCTGGCCAGGCTGAAGCCCGGCGCGACCGTCGAGCAGGCGAACGCCGAGGTCCAAGTGCTCTGGAGCTCGTTCCTGCAGTCGCAGGCCGCTCGCGCACCCGAGAAGGAACGCGCCGACATTCTGCGCCAGCGTGCCGCGGCGTTTTCCGCGCCGGACGGCTTCAACCCGTTTCGAGACGACCTCGCGCAGCCGCTGCTGATCCTGATGGGGGCTGTCGGGCTCATCCTGTTGCTGGCCTGCGTGAACCTGTCGGGGCTGCTGCTCGCGCGGGCGGCGGCGAGGCAGCGCGAGATCTCGATTCGCCTTGCCATCGGCGCCGGGCGCGCACGGCTGGTGCGTCAGTTCCTGACCGAGACGCTGGTCCTGGCGTTACTCGGCGGAGGTGTCGGCCTCGCGATGGCAGGCTGGTTCAGTGCTCGGCTGGTCAGCCTCTTCGCAAGCGGCCGCGACGTCGTGCTGTCAGTGGCGCCTGACGGGCGCGTGCTCGTCTTCACGGCCATAGTCTCCCTCGTCGCTTGCCTCGCTGCAGGTCTCGCGCCGGCCCTTCAGGCAGTCCGCGTCAACGTGAATCCCGCGCTCAAGGAGGTGCGCGCCCAGGGCCATGGCCGCCTGGGCAAGACGCTCGTCGTTGCCCAGCTCGCGATGTCGATGGTCCTGATCGTTGGGGCGACGTTGTTCATCGGCACGCTCGTCAAGCTGTACGCCGTCGACCGAGGATTCGACAGTGACGGAGTGCTCGTCGTGCATGTCAGGAGCAGCCGGCCATATCATCCGGTGCGCGCGATGGCCGTGCAGGGTGCGCTACTCGAGCGGCTGAGGACACTGCCGGGAGTACGATCGGCGAGCGCGGCTGCGGTTTTGCCAGTCGGCGGAAACCTCTGGAATCGAACAGTCCAGGTCGAAGGCTACGCATTTCGATCGGACGAATCAGAAGACGTTGGCTTCAACGTGATTGCGCCCGAGTACTTCGCGACGCTGGGAACACCGCTTCTTTCCGGCCGTGAGTTCAGCGATCGCGATACCGACACGGCGCCGAAGGTCGCCATCGTCAACGAGAGCTTTGCGCGGTACTTTTTCGGGGACGGACCGGCCCTCGGGCGGCGCGTGACCTCTCTGGACATCACCTACGAGATCGTGGGGATCGTGGGCGACGCGAAGTACCAGAGCCTCCGCGATGCCGTCCTGAAGACGATGTACATCCCGTGGATGCAGCGAGAAGGCGACCAGCCGTCCCGCTACAGCTATCTCGCGCGCATCGCCGAGGGCGATCCGCTGCGCCTCGTACCTGGCGTGGAACGCCTGGTCCGCGAGACGGATCCAGCGCTGCGCGTGCGAACCGCGATGACGTACGCGACGGTGATCGACCGATCCATCTCGGCCGAGCGGCTCATGGCCACGCTCGGCGGCCTGTTCGGTCTGCTCGCGCTCATCGTCGCGGGCGTCGGCATATTCGGCGTGCTGGCGTTCCAGGTCGCGCGGCGCACGAACGAGCTTGGCGTGCGGATGGTCCTTGGTGCCAGCCCACGGTCGATGATGCGCCTCGTCCTGAGGGATGTCGTGGGAATGCTCGTGCCTGGTGTCGTGATCGGCGCGGCCGTTGCTCTCATGCTGACCGGCCTCGCCCGCGGGATCCTGTTCGGCCTCAGGCCGAGCGAGCCGGGCGTATTCGTCATCGCTGCGTCCGTCCTCGCGTTTGCCGCGGTTCTCGCGGCCTGGCTGCCGGCCCGTCGCGCCTCGCGCGTGAATCCGCTTGCGGCGCTTCGGCACGAATAACGCCGATTACCTCCTCGACCGACAGCCCCCTCCAACCTCTGCTCTCGTGGTCTGTAATGTGCCTGTTCCTATTCATCGCATCTCTTCTGCGATGGCAGGATCCGCGCGCCACGTATTGGTTGATCGGCAGTGTTCTCTATCTCGTCGGGGCTGTTCTTGTGACGATGCTGTTCAACGTGCCGCGAAACAGTGCATTGGCGGTACTGGCGCCGTCCAATCCGGCAGCCTCCAACTTCTGGGTCGGGTACCTCTCGACCTGGACAGCCTGGAATCACGTGCGAATGATAGCCGCGCTCGGGGCCGCCGTGTTATTCACCGTCGCACTTTGTTTTCGAGCGTAGCCGGAGAAGTGCACAGCCTGATCACTCCAGCTCCAGCACGATATACATCAGGGCCTGGGCACGTTGCACTTGCAGCACGCATGCCCCGCCCGTTGGCAGCGCGTCGACTCTGGCGCGCAGATCGGCGAGCGCGGCAACCGGCGATCCGTTCACCGCGATGATGACGTCGCCCGCTTCGAGACCGATTGGGACGCCAGGCGTGCCTGCGAGAATTCCCGCAACCAGTACGCCGCCCTTGGCGCGTAGGTGCGGAAGCCGCGCGGCGACATCCGAATCGATCCCGACACCCAGGATGCCCAGGCGTGCAATCAAGTTCTCGGTTGGATCAACGAGCTCGGCGAACCGCGCGGGGTCGTCTGGGCGTTCCGCGATTGCGGCAGTGGTGCGCGTCGTGGCGCTGCCCCGCTGGATTTCGAGCGTGACGCGATCGCCGACACGACGCGCGTACAGGTTCACCTCGAACTGCCGCGCGTTCTCCATCGGCCGGCCGTCGAGCGAGAGCACGACGTCGCCCGGCCGGAGGCCCGCCGCCGCGCCCGGCCCGCCCTCGGCGACGTCCGCGAGAATCACGCCGCCCGTTCGTCCGAGGCCGAGGCCGGCCGCCATGGACGGCGTAATGGTCTGGGAGAGCACGCCAAGCGTGCCCCGCCGCACCCGGCCCGTCGTCCTCAACTGATCGAAGACCGTGCGTACGATGTTGCTGGGCACCGCGAAGCCGACGCCTTCGTTGCCACCCGACTGCGACATGATGTAGGTGTTGATGCCTACGGCGTGCCCCGAGGCGTCGACGAGAGGACCGCCGCTGCTGCCTGGATTGATCGGGGCGTCGGTTTGCACGTAGACCATCGGGTCGTCTGGCGCGCGCTGGCGTCCCACACCGCTCACAACGCCGAACGTCACCGAGTTCTCCAGACCGAGCGGGCTTCCGAAGGCCATGACCAGATGTCCCTGCTGCAGCTCGTCCGAATCCGCGAGGGGCAAGGGGGTGAGCTTCGTTTCGTCGATCTTCAGCACGGCAAGATCCGTCTCGCGGTCGAGGCCGACGAGCGTGGCCTCGCGCATGAGCCCGGCCGGGCGCACGATCGACTGGCCCGCGGCTGGCCCCGTGGGTGGCGTTAGCACGATCCGCACGCGACGCGCGTTGGCGACGACGTGCGCGTTCGTCACGATATACCCGTCGGCGTGAAGCACGACGCCGGAACCCCCGGCTCTCTGCGTCGACACCACACCGCCCATGCCTGTGCCCTCCGGTGTCGCGCTTCCGTACCCGGTTGCAAGAACCTGCACAACGCTGGGCGAGGCCGCGGAAACCAGCTTTGCGAAATCCTGGCTGATCTGCGAGAGGCTGCGTGACAACGGTTGGGATGAAGCGTCGGTCGGCCGACGTGCCGGACCGGTCGCCGGGACCGCTTGCGCGTAGACCGAAGACGAGGCGGCCAGCGTGAGCAGGACGCCGACTAGCCGGGGCCAGATGGTGCGGGAGCGATTCGTGGAGAGCAACACGTCAGGATTATAGTGCGCCGGGATGGTCCCAAGGCACCGCGCGGCGGCGTCAGAGGAGCCCATCACGTCGGACGCGACCGTGTACCGCGAGTTGTCATCACCCGATTGGCGCGCGCGCCGAGCTTCGATCTCGCTCGCGTCATTCCAGATTCAGACTGGAGCGATCGAAGCCGCCGGCCACACTCGTCGAGCGTTGGGCATTCGCAGTGCAACGCCACGTCCAGCAGGTGCTTCATCCGGCGAACGTCGGCGATCAGCGCGTCGAGCTCTGCGCGTTTACGATTCGCCAACCCGCGCCAACGCGCCGACGGCGGGACGTCGTTCGAAAACCCAGACAGGAGCAGCTTCGTTTCACGTAGGGTGAAGCCCACCCGCTTGGCATACGCAATCAGGGCCAGCTTGTCGAACACACTCTGATCGTACCGACGCTGGCCGCTCACTCGCGGGCCGGGCGGGAGGAGGCCCGTCTGTTCATAGAACCGAAGCGCAGACGGGCGTATGCCGGCACGCCCCGCGACTTGACCGATGGATAGCGTTGCCATTGACGATCTCCAGTTGACTTAAAGCTTCCTTGAAGTCTTAGCATGCTTGTGACGGAGCTGACAAGGCTCCCCCAACGGCGAGGAGGAACGATGACGTCGTGGCAAATGGTTCTGATGACCGGCATGCTTGGCGTGGCGGCATCCGCGCTCGGGCCTCAAAGCAAGCCCCCGGATTCCGACTCTCCATTCGTCTGCAACATCGACGCCCTGACGCCGAGCGAACGCGCGGCGTACAAACAGATCAGCGCCCGCGTCCTTGGCGCGATTGTCAACAGGCACGAAATAGCCGATGGCTACCTGTTCGAGGTGGATCGCGACCGGCTTCCAATCACCGACCTCGCGACTTGGGTCGCCTTCGAACGACGCTGCTGCTCCTTTTTCGACTTCCGCCTCGACGTACACCGCGAGAATGGGCCCGTGACACTTCGGTTGACGGGACCCGACGGGGTGAAATCGTTCATCGAGGCGGAGTTTGGGAGCCGGCGCTGACGCACGCGTCGGCTCGCTCGAGCAGCAGCTCGCGTTCCCGAGCGTTACGCGTGAGCGATGCCGCGCGCTCGAACTCGAGACGTGCCTCGTCGAGGCGACCAAGCTTGGCGAGGAGGTCGCCGCGCACGCTCGGCAAGAGGTGGTAGTTCTTGAGCGAGGACTCGGCGGTCAGCGTGTCGACGAGATCGAGACCCACTTCGGGACCAAAGCCCATCGCGAGCGCGACCGCACGGTTCAGCTCCACGACGGGGGAGGGCGCGAGCGTTGCGAGCGTCCCGTAGAGAGCCACGATACGTGCCCAGTCTGTTGCCTCCGGTGTCGGCGCTCGTGCGTGACAGGCGGCGATCGCGGCCTGGAGCGCGTACGGTCCCCGCGCCCCGCCCAGTTTTTCGGCACGTTCGAGCGCCGCCAGACCACGACGGATCAGGAGCTGATCCCAGAGCGCGCGGTTTTGATCGAAGAGCAGGATGGGCCTTCCAGACGCGCCCACGCGCGCCCTCGAGCGCGACGCTTGGATCTCCATCAGCGCGACCAGGCCGTGGACCTCAGGCTCCTTTGGCACGAGCCCTGCTAGAACACGTCCGAGACGGAGCGCATCCTCGCACAGCGCTGGTCGCATCCAATCGTCACCGGCGGTCGCCGAGTAACCCTCATTGAAGACGAGGTAGATGACCTCGAGCACCGACGACAGACGGAGGGGAAGCTCGGCTCCGCGGGGGACCTGGAAGGGGACGCGCTCTTTGGCGAGCGTCCGCTTGGCCCGGACGATGCGCTGGGCGACCGTCGGCTCTGGGACGAGGAACGCGCGCGCGATCTCCTCGGTCGTCAGACCACCGAGCAAGCGGAGCGTGAGCGCAACGCGCGCCTCGGTGGAGAGCACCGGATGGCAGGCCGTGAACACGAGCCGCAACAGGTCATCGCCGATGTCATCATCGAGCGCGGCTTCGAGATTCTGCATGACCCGGTCTCGCTCCGCCTCGAGCTCGTGACCGAGCTGCTCGTGCTTGCGCTCGACCCGCGTGTTGCGGCGCAAGTGATCGATCGCACGATGCTTCGCGGTGGCCATGAGCCAGGCGCCCGGGTTACGCGGGACGCCCGACTCCGGCCACTGCTCGAGGGCCACGACGAGCGCATCCTGTGCGAGGTCCTCGGCGACACCGACATCGCGCACGATCCGCGCGAGACCAGCGATGAGCTTTGCCGACTCGATCCTCCAGACCGCGTCGATGGCACGATGTGTGTCGGTAGCCGTCATGGCTACCGATCACACCATCTTCAATTCGTCGCTGCAAGCCAACGACTACGGCTTCCTGAGATGCTCCCTGAGCTGCTCGTGGTGCTTGACGGCCTCACTGGTCCCAAAGTCCTCGAGCTCGAACACCTGGCGAATCTCGATCTCACTCTCCTCACCAGTGGGATTCGGCACACGCTTGACCCATTCGATCGCCTCGTCCAGCGACTTCACCTGAAAGAGCCAAAAGCCGGCGACCAGCTCCTTCGCCTCTGTGAACGGACCATCGATGACGGTCCGCTTGTCTCCCGAGAACTTGACGCGCGCGCCCTTCGAGCTTGGCTGCAGCCCCTCGCCGGCCAGCAGCACGCCGGCCTTCACGAGCTCTTCGTTGTACTTCCCCATGGCGGCAAGCAGCTCCTCGCTCGGCAGCACGCCGGCCTCTGTGTCCTTGTTGGCTTTGATCATCACCATGAATCGCATCGCTATATCTCCTACTGGGTTTTAGGTTAGGAGCCCCGCGCCCCGACCGGCCGAACGTGGGCTCTACTGACACGACGAACGAGCGGCGTCGAGATCGACAGGTTCAGAATACGTTTTGGAAGTATCTGAACGGAGAGATGTCATGGGCTGGTATCGAATGCCAATGTTACAGAAATGTCTCATAAATGCCAGCGTGGGACGATATTGCTGTCTCGACGTTCGAGCCGACGCAGAGATCCGAAGGCTCCACCTCTCTCGTCAGGAACCTGAATAGCCGGCCCTGAGCGCAGGTTCGAGGTCTCCTCCGATATCGCCCGCGCCGAGTCGATCAAAGCCGCAGGACAGCACGGTTCTTGCTGCTAAAGCTCCTTACGTTCCTCGCGCGGCCACCTCGCGCTCGCTGCGTCTGCGGTCCGTGATGGGCCTTTGTGTGGCGCCTCGCCCGCTGATACCGGGAGAGAAGTGTGACCATGGCCGAATCCGCTCTCACGCAAGAGGAGTCCCTGCTCTGGACCCTGGAAGAGATCAGCCGCCTCGTCTCGCATAGCGGCAACCCAACCGAAACGCTGACCAACATCGTGCGGCTGGTGTGCTCTGGGCCCGTCCGGTCGCCTACTTTTCCGCGGAGTTTGGATTCCACGAGTCGATTCCGATCTACTCGGGTGGCCTGGGCATTCTGGCGGGCGATCACATCAAGGCCGCGTCGGACCTTGGCATTCCACTGGTCGGCATTGGGTTGTATTACGACCAGGGGTACTTCAAGCAGCGCCTCGATCGCGACGGTCGCCAGCGGGAGGACTACATCGAGGTGGACAGCGGCCTGCTCCCGCTTCAGCCGGCCTTCACCGGCAATGGCGACCCGGTGACGGTCACGGTCGAGACACGCACGGGCGCGATTGCGGCGCGTGTCTGGAAGCTGACCGTCGGTCGCAACACCGTCTTGTTGCTCGACTCCGATGTCGACGGGAACCAACCCGAGGACCGTGAGCTGACCGCGCGCCTCTACGGCGGCGACGAGCGCGTGCGAATTCGGCAGGAGCTGATCCTGGGCGTTGGCGGCGTGCGGGCCCTGATGGCCCTCGGCATCTCGCCGGGCGTGGCGCATTTGAACGAGGGCCACAGTGCTTTTGCCGGCCTCGAGCTCGCACGACATCGCATGGCCCGTGAAGGCATTGGTGCTGATGAGGCCATGCGCCGGATCGCCGCGCAGGTCGTCTTCACGACACATACACCCGTCCCGGCGGGCCATGATCGCTTCTCGGCGGATCTGATCGACGAGCATCTCGGCCCGCTGCGCGAGGCGCTGGGGCTCGACCACGACCAGCTCATGGCGTGGGGGCGAGAGCACCCGGCAGACCCGAGTGAGGCGTTCTGCATGACGGTGTTGGCGCTCAGGATTTCGCGGAGAGCGAATGCCGTCTCGTCGGTGCATGGCCACGTCACGCGGGCGATGTGGGCGCCGCTCTTCCCCGGCTGGGCCGAAGAACGGGTGCCCATCGGCCATATCACCAACGGCGTTCATGTGCGCACCTGGCTCGCGCCACAGATGCACCGACTGTACGACCGCCATCTGGGGCCCGAGTGGCCACGGCGGTGTGCTGAGCCCGGTTGCTGGGAGGCCATCGAGAACGTGGACGCCGGCGAGCTGTGGGAGACGCACCAAACGCTCAGAACGCGGCTCATCGGGTTCGCGCGGCGGCGGGCCGTGCGGTGTGCCGAGCGGCGAGGGGAGGGCACGGATGTCCTCAACCAGTTGCGTCAGTCGTTGAGCCTCGATGCCATGACGATTGGGTTCGCCCGGCGCATCGTCACCTACAAGCGGGCCAACTTGATCCTGCAGGACATCGACCTCATCGCGTCGCTGGTCAACGATGCGCAGGTGCCGATCCAGTTCGTGTTTGCCGGAAAGGCCCATCCTCGGGACGAGCCTGGCAAAGACGTTCTTCAGCAGGTCGCGCGGCTGATGCGCGACCCACGCTTTGCCGGCAAGGTGCTCTTCGTCGAGGACTATGACATCGATGTCGGCCGTCACCTCGTACAGGGTGTTGACGTCTGGCTGAACACGCCGCGGCGGCCGCTCGAGGCCTCTGGCAGCAGCGGCCAGAAGGTCGTGCTCAACGGTGGGCTGAATCTCTCGGTCCTCGATGGCTGGTGGGCAGAGGCCTACGATGGGCTGAACGGCTTCGCCATCGGCGCGGGCGAGACGCACACACCGACCGAGCTTCACGACCGTCGCGACGGCGAGGCGCTGGCCCGCGTGCTCCGCGACGAGGTGGTTCCGCTCTTCTACGATCGCGATCGCGATGGTCTGCCGCGTGGCTGGATCGCGCGGATGAAGCGGGCCATTCGGACGCTCGGTTGGCGCTTCAGCGCCGACCGCATGGTCACCGACTACGTGCTCACGTCCTACATCCCCGCGGCGGGTGGCACGAGCAGTGACATGAGTCGCTTTTGAGTTGTGACAGATGGGGATTGTGCGGTCCTCACACAACAGCGATCGAGCTGTGTAGACTAGGTGCGCATTCAGTCCACAGCAGGACTGACGCGAGTCGATGTCTCCACGCTTCGAAGTCGCCATCATCGGGCTCGGCGCGATGGGCAGTGCGGCGGCCTATCACCTCGTGCGGCGGGGCCGCCGCGTGCTCGGGCTCGATCGGTTCGCGCCCCCGCACACGATGGGCTCGTCGCACGGCCAGACGCGTATCATCCGCGAGGCATACTTCGAGCATCCGCAGTACGTGCCGATCGTCCAGCACGCGTACACGTGCTGGGCGCGCCTCGAAGAGGAAAGTGGCGAGCGTCTCTTCGAGCAGACCGGGGGGCTGGCGATCGGCCGGCCCGACAGCGGGGTCGTAGCTGGCGCGCGAGCAAGCGTGGAGCGTCATCGCCTGCCGTACGAAGAGCTATCCGCGGCGGAGGTGCATCGCCGCTGTCCTGCGCTGCAGTTGGAGGAGGACATGGTCGCGCTGCTGGAGCCACGTGCCGGCATGCTCTTCCCGGAGCGCTGCGTCGAGGCGCATCTACGGCTGGCGGCGGCGCGCGGCGCCACGTTGCGCACGAATGAGACCGTCACAGCCTGGCAGCCAAGTCAGGACGAGGTCACAATCGAGACGACGAGCGGCCGGTACACGGCCGATCGCTTGGTGATTGCCGCCGGTGCTTGGCTGCCGACACTCGTGCCGGATCTGGCGTTGCCGCTGGCGATCGAGCGGGCCATCGTCCACTGGTTCGATCCGGGCGAGCACGCCGTGCGGTTCGTCCCGGAGCGCCTACCGGTTTTCATCTTCGAGTACGCGGCCGGTCTGAAGTTCTATGGCTTCCCGGCCCGCCCGGAAGGCGTGAAGGTCGCCCGGCACCATCAGGGCGAGCTGACGGAGGCTGCGCGCGTACGGCGGGATGTCGCGCCGGAAGAAGTGGCAGCGATGCGATCGCTGCTCGCGCGGTTCTTACCCGATCTACACGGTGCGTGGCGCGGCTCCAGCGTGTGCCTCTACACGAACACGCCAGACGATGACTTCATCATCGATGCGCACCCCGAGCACCCGCAGGTTCTCATCGTGAGCCCGTGCTCGGGACACGGCTTCAAGTTCTCGAGCGCCATCGGCGAGATCGTGGCCGACCTCGTCACGGACGGCCGAAGCGGGTTCGACCTTACACCCTTCCGCCTGTCACGGTTCGCCCGCGCTCTGCCACAGACGTGAGGGTTCTACATTTGCCTGCCCGCGGGGGGAAAAGGGGACAGGCCCCTTTTTTGTCGGCGCCAGTTCCGAAAAAGGGGCCTGTCCCCTTTTCCCATCTTTCCCAGGCATCCTTTTGCTACTCGTGCCGTAGGGCCTCGGACGGTGCGACCGAGGCCGCGCGACGGGCTGGGATCCACGCGGCCAGCGCACCGACGATAACGAGCACGGTGATGGACGCCGCGAGTGGTGCGATGTCGAACGGACCGACGCCGTACAGCAGCGTGCGAACGGCTCTGGCACCGGCCAATGTGATCGGCAGACCGATCAGTACGCCCACGGCAATCAGCACAACAGCTTCGCGGAGCACGAGTTGAAGGACGTGTGCGCGCTCGGCGCCGAGCGCCATGCGGATGCCAATCTCGGGCGTGCGACGTGCCACGGAGAAGTTGAGCAGACCGTAGAGGCCAATCGCGGCAAGCGTAAGTCCCAGGCCGCCAAACGCTATCGACAGCGAGGCGACCAGGTGCTCTTGTATCAGCGAGGCGTCGCGCTCCTCGATGAGCGTGCGTACGCGAGTCGGGTATTCACGTCCCGCGTCCTGCAGCTCGCGCCGCACGGTGCCCGCGATCCGACCGAGATCGCCGTCCGTCCTTATCAGCAGCGTCGGCCACTGCTGGGCCGATGCTGGCGCCTGCCAGAAGTTCTCATACACCACGAGTGTGTTACGTGCGCGCGGGTTGGTGACCACGGCATCTCGCGCGACGCCGATGACCTCTCCTCGGGAAGGGGCCTCGGTATCCCAGCCGATCCGGATGCGCTTGCCCAGCGGATCACGGCGGCCAAAGAGCCTGCGTGCGAGCGACTGGCTGACGATCACGCTCCTCACGCCGCTCGGCGCGTCGCTGCGACGAAAGTCCGTGCCGGCGGCGAGCGGTATACCCATGGTCTGCATAAAACCATCGGTAACGAGCACCCCGTCGGACTCGATCTCGCTTCCGGGGACGCCGGCCACGCCGACGGGGACGAGAAACGACTCCGCCGCAGAGAGCGGCAGGCGGCTAGCCAACGCGACGTCCCGAGTGCCTGCGATTTGCGTCATGCCCTCGATGAGCTCCTGATAGTAGGGGCCCCGGGGGAACTCATTCTGATACGCGCCCGGCAGTGGCAGGAGGTGCATGCTCAGCACACCTTCCGCCGTGAGGCCGAGCGGCATCGCGCGCAGTTGTGCAAGGGCCGTCGCGAACAGCACAGCACCGGTCACGAGCGTCAGCGTCAATGCGACTTGGGCCACAACGAGCACACGACGCCACGGAGCTCGATCCCCGACCACGCGACTCGACGACCCGCTCAGCAGTGTCGTCACCCCCGCGCGGCTGTTCCTCGCGGCTGGGGCGATGGCAAACAATAGAAATGCCACCACGGCGGTGATACAGGTGAACGAGAGTGCGCGCGCGTCCGGTGTGACATCGAGCGCGAAGCCGAAGATGGAATACGCGGCGCCGAACTGCGACACCAGTAGCGCGGTTCCCCAGTACGCGAGCGCGACACCCGCGCCGACGGCCGCGGTGAGCAGGAGAAGACTCTCCGCGAATGCGTCGCGGATCAGCATCCAGCGACCAGCACCAAGCGCAAGCCGCACCGACATTTCGCGGCGCCTCGCCATCGCTCGCGCCAGCGACAGATTTGCGACGTTGACGCACGAGACGAGCAGCACCAGTGCTGCAATGCCAAGCAGGGCCATCAGTGGAGCCTCGAACCGGTCACGCAGCGTGAACCGGTCGAGATCTGAGAACGGCGTCACGGAGAGCCGGTGGCGCAGATAGCGCTCGCGCTCACGTCCCTCATATGCCGGCGGTACCGACTCCTGCAGCAGCCGCGGCCACATCGTCTGCAGCCGGGCCGTGACTTGGCCCTGCGAGTCGTCCTTCTTCAGCCGCGCGAACGCCGAGGTGGAAGCCCCAGACGCGGACGCTTGCGCACGCCGGTATTCGTCCAGCGAGGTGGGGGGAAAGATCAGGTCAGGCGGAAAGCCGAGCTGTAGACCTCTGAAGCCGCGCTGGGCAACACCGACGATGGTGACGGGTTCTCCTTCGATGGTCACCTCTTGGCCGAGGACACCCGCGCGCCCTCCGAACTCGCGCTGCCAGACATCGTAGCTGAGGACCGCGACTCTGGGCGCGCCGGGCATGTCGTCCTCGGGCTGCAGCACCCTGCCTAGTGCCGGCGTCACGCCGAGCGTCTCGAAGCAGTCGCCCGTCATCGTGTGCGTCCATCTCGGAACGATCGTGCCGTGCATCTCGACGGTCGGCCCCTGCGTGCTGAAGCCACAGAGGCCGTCGAAGATGCGCTCGCGCCGGAGCAGCTCGAGCAGCGAGGCGGGCAGCCCGCCCTCGCCTCGTGCATCGACGGCAGCAATGCGGACCAACCGCTCCGGCTCGCGGACCGGCAGCGGCCGGAACAGCAGGGCATCCATCAACGTGAACATCGCCGTCGTCGCGCCGATGCCCAGCGCCAGCGACAAGATGGCCGCGATTGTGAATCCAGGACTGCGTCGCAGTTGCCGGAGTGCGTAGTGCAGCACGCGTATCACGGGGTCCTCCTGAGTCGTGGACGTGACGGCCTCATTCTAGCGGACCGCGGCCAGGGCGACGCTCACTTGACAGCGACGCAGGGCATTCGGATAGACTGGCTGGTGCCGAAAACGTTTTCTATACGGGATGACTGCCTCGTGTGGGAATCCGCGATGGCGGCCAGCCATTACGAGCTGGATAATCTGACTGTCTTCGTCGATAACAACAAGCTCCAGACGGACGGCTTCACCGCGGACATCATGAGCCCGAATCCGGTGGCCGAGAAGTGGAAGGCGTTTGCCTTCGTGGGCGAAACGGTCAAAGGTAAAGGTGTGGCATCACTCGAAGAACGAGTGGACTCGCATTCGCTGAGCAAACCGTTGACCGAGGCAGAAACCGAGCGCTTGTTGGGCGAGGTGGAGGGTCGATGATCGACGCGCAGCCGAACCGCGTGATGTACGGCAAGACACTCGTCGAGCTGGGCGAGCGGGATTCGCGGATTGTCGTCTTCGAGGCGGACATCGCGAAATCCACGAACACCTACCGGTTCGGCGAGCGGTTTCCGGAGCGCTTCTTCAACTGCGGCGCTGCCGAGCTCAACATGGTCTGCATGGCGGCCGGCGCGTCCACGACGGGGCTGATCCCGTTTGCGAGCACCTTTTGCATCTTCGCGAGCATGCGCGCGTGCGAGGGCATTCGCCAGTCGCTGTGCTATGCCAAGCGCAACGTGAAGGTCGTTGCCACCAACGCCGGCGTGGAGATCGCCGGCGACGGTCCTTCACACCAGGCAGTCGAGGATCTGGCCATCATGCGGTCCATGGCGAACTTGATCGTGCTCTCGCCCTCGGATCCGATCACGACCCGTCTCGCGACACACGCCATTGCTCACTACGTCGGCCCCGTCTACATGCGGCTCGGCCGCCAGGTGGCACAGGTGCTTCACCCGGAGGACGTGCCATTCGAAATAGGAAGGATGATCCGGCTCCGCGACGGCGGCGACGTGACCATTATCGCGACCGGCAACATGGTGGAACAGGCGCTCATCGCCGCGGAGGAGCTCTCCCGTAGCGGAGTCGAGGCTCGCGTGTTAGACTGCCACACCATCAAGCCCATTGACCGCGACGCGATCGTGCAGGCGGCACACGAGACCGGATGTCTCGTCACGGCCGAAGATCACTCCATCTACGGAGGCCTTGGGGGTGCGGTTGCCGAAGTCGTGTCCGAAGCGTGTCCGGTCGTGGTGCACCGTGTGGGCCTCGCCGACCGCTTTGCCAGCTCCGGCCGTGACTACAAGGCGCTGCTGCGGCGTTTCGGCCTGCACGCCGGTGCGATTGTTGATCGGGCCAAGCAGGCCATGTTCCAAGCCAAGGCGGCATGTCGGTGAGGTGAGTTAGATCTGCCACACTCCTGAACTCCTGTTGCCTGGTCCCTGAGACAGCCCTGGGACCTCGCCCCTGGCCCTATATCTAGAGGGAGGGATGCATGAACAGAAACGTGTGCGTTCTCGTCGCGCTCTTCCTGGCCTTCGCGGTACCGCACGTCCATGGGCAGGACTATCGCGCCCGGGTGCAAGGCCTGGTCGTCGACCCGGACCAGGCGGTCATCCCGGGGGCGACCGTCAGCTTGCTCAACGTCAGCACGGGGGTCAGCACCGTGCGGCAGACCAACGACACGGGACGTTACCTGTTCGACTACGTGGAGCCAGGCTTCTACGTCTTGACCGCGGAGCTGGACGGCTTCGCGCCGTTCACCGTGGAGAACATCCGGGTCCAGTCACGCGGTGACGTCACGGTGGACGCCGTCTTGAATCCGGGCGGGATTGAGGAGAGCGTGACGGTGACCGAGACGCCCGCGGCCGTGCAGTTCAACACGACGAGCGTGTCGCTTTCCGTCGACACGAAGTTGGCCAATGAGCTGCCGCGCTTCGACCGGAACCCGTTCAAGCTCTCGTTGCTCGATCCCGCCGCCGTCAACACGCGCACAGAGATGAATCCGTATCATTCCTGGGCGGCCAACAGCGTTGATCTCGGCGGTGGCACGAGCCTCAAGAACGACCTCAGGGTGGACGGTAGCCCCATCGGCGTCGGCCACAAGGCCACCTACACGCCGCCACCAGACGCGGTGCAGGAGGTCACCATCCTGCAGAACAGCGTTGATGCCGAGTCCGGTCACAGCGGAGGCGGCGTGGTCAGCATCACGATGAAGTCTGGCACCAACGAGTGGCAAGGCAGCGCCTTCTTCGCGGGACGGTACCCCGAGCTCAATGCGATTACCAACCGCACGACAGGCGACGACACCAAAGCGCGCACCGCGATCGTCGGCGGGGTCGTGGGTCATCCCATTGTCAGGAACCGGGTGTTTCACTTCGCCAGCTACGAGCAATGGCGGCCGCACGACCCGCTCTCGATCGTCCGGACGATGCCCACGGCGCGCGAGCGCGCCGGCGATTTCTCGCAGTCGTACAACCCTGATGGCAGCCTGCGCGTCATCTACGATCCCTCGTCTACGACGGTCGACCCGGCAACAGGGACGGTCACGCGCACCCCGTTCCCCGGCAATCGCATCCCAGCCGACCGTATCGATCCGCTCGCCGGGCGTCTGATGGACAGCCTGTGGGAGCCGAACGGCACGGGCGACGACATCACCGGCGTCAACAATTACGAAACCTCTGCGACGCGCATCACCGACTACAAGAACTTCTCCAACCGCGTGGACTGGAACGTGAACGACGCGTGGAGAGTGTACGGACGCTTCAGCCGGATCCACACCATCGTGGAGACATTGAATCCGACCCCCAACGACTCACCCGCGTTTGGTCCTCTGGATATGAGCTCGCGGCACGCGCTGAGCGTGTCCGGGGACGCGCTCTGGACGGTGAACGACCGCACACTGCTCAACTTTCATGGCGACTATCACTCGCTCGTGGACGACTACGGTGCGCCCGGCTTCGACGTGGGTCCGGGTGGGTGGTCGGACTTCTGGCCGAACAACCCCTGGTATCAGTCGTTCGAAACCGGCTTCCCCGTCTATCATCCGCGGTTCAACATCGGCGGCTCACATTTCGGTGGGCACACGGTGTTTTGGTATCAACATCCCAATAGTGCGACGTTCAGCGCGAAGCTGTCCCAACAGCGCGGCGCGCATTACTGGAAGGTCGGCTTCGAAACGCGGCGCAGCGGGGGCGAAACCCTGGTCACAGGTACGACCGGCTTCTTCTTCGACGCCGCAACGACCGCCGACACGTACATCAATCCGGACACGCGGCAGTCGGGCCATCCGTACGCCTCGTTCCTGCTGGGTGCCCTCGCGCCCAACTCGCTCGCCGTGTCCAAACCGGTCAAGCGACCTCGGACGGAGTTCTACGCAGGCTTTATCCAGGACGACATCAAGGTGAGCCAGCGACTCACCTTGAATCTGGGGCTCCGCTACGAGTTCGAAACCGCGTGGCACGACCCCGACCACAACATGTCGCGGTTCCTCGACCTCACGCAGCCGATCCCGGAGATGGAAGCCAACCCTCCGCAGATCCCGGAGGCGGCGAGCGCGCTGATGGCCGAGCCTTACTCGTTCAACGGGGCGTGGACCTTCACCGATGGCGACAATCCTGGCATGTGGGACGCGCCGAAGGCGGCATTCATGCCACGTGCGGGTCTGGCGCTGCGGATCGACGACAAGACCGCCCTGCGAGTCGGTTACGCCCGCTACGTCGTGCCGACCGAATACAACTTCTCGCCTTCTCCGTTTGCCGGGTTCGAAGCCCTCAACTTCCTCGAGCCGCCGTACCTCGGATTCGACGCGACGCAGTCCGTGGGGCCGCCGCTCCAGGGCATCCCGCAGGCGCGTCTGAACGATCCCTTCCCGGCGGACAGCAACCCCTTGATCCCGCCGCTCGGCAAGGACAACGGGCGTTACCTCGGCCTCGGGGGGGACAACCTCGTGTGGTACTACCAGGACCTCAAGCCCGAGGTGAACGACCGGATCAACGTCTCGCTTCAGCGGGAGCTCTTGGGCGAGCTCGTCACCGACGTCACCTACTTCGTGAACTTCGGGCACAACGTGCCCCACACGCGAAACCTCAATCAGATGGATCCGAGGTTGTCGTACGAGCATGGCAGCGCGCTCGACGCGACGGTTCCGAACCCGTTCTATCAGTACCTCACCCCAGAGACCTTCCCGGGCCCGCTCCGCAACCAAGAAACCGTGAGCCTGGGCGAGCTGCTGCGACCGTACCCACAATATGGCGGGCTACACGTCGCCTATACGCCGGAGCGCCGATCGCGCTACCATGCGCTGCAAATCAGCGCCCGCCGACCGTATCGGAGCGGGTACAGCTTCCTCTTTGGATACAACTACCATCGCCAGCGGACCGAGGAGTACTTCGATGCGGTCGCGAACTATCTCAACGAATTCACGTTCCAGGACGCCGCTGGCCAGGGGAGTCCCCGGCATCGCCTGTCTGCAGCGGGCATCTACGAGCTACCGTTCGGACGCGACCGCGCCTATCTCGCGAACCTCCATCCGGCGCTGGATGCTGTTGTGGGCGCGTGGCAGGTCAGCGGCGCCTTCTACTTCAATTCTGGTGAGTTCCTACGGTTCGGGCCCGCGTTGGTCGACGGCGACCCGACGCTCGACAACCCGACGCCCGACCGCTGGTTCGACACCTCCAAGTTCCAGCAACAGCCGGATTACACGCCGCGGACGAACCCGTTGCAGTACCCGAGCCTCACCGGCCCAGTCTTCTGGACGCTTGATGCCACGCTGACCAAGCAGTTCCGCCTGCAGGGCAGCGTGCGGGCTGAGTTCAAGCTTGCTGCCTACAACGCGACCAATCGGCTCAATCGAGCGAATCCAAACACGGGCGTTCTCAACTCCACCTTTGGCCGATCGCTGGCGCAACGAGGTGGCACGAGCGGCCGGCAGTTGGAGCTTGGCTTGAAGATTCTCTTCTAGGTAGGGCCGCCTCGCCGAGGCGGCCGTGACCTCGCCGAGGCGGCCGTGACGGCGCGCTCGGCGAGCGCGCCCTACCATCTCGAGTCCTGAAACTCGACTCAAATGCGTCAAGTTTCGGGTTCTCAAGGGTTCTAAATCCTGTGACACCGAGATTTATCAAGGTCGAACGCGCCATCCTGGCGCTCGTAGTCCTACTCGGAGGCATGCTTGCCACCCCACAAGGGAGCCAGCAGAGCGACTCACCATCACCAGCGGCGGCCGCTCGCAACATCGTCGTCTTCGTTGCTGACGATCATGGACAGGACGCGGGCGCCTACGGGCATCCCGTGGTTCGCACCCCGAACCTCGACGCGCTTGCAGCCGACGGCGTCCTCTTTCGTCACGCGTTCGCGACTACTGCCAGTTGCAGTGCGAGCCGTTCGGTCATTCTCTCGGGGCTCCACAATCATCGGACGGCGCAGTACGGACACGAGCACGATTACAGTCACTTCCGCAGCTACGACAACCTCCGCACGCTGCCGATGTTGCTACGGGAGGCGGGCTACCGGACCGCGCGCATCGGCAAGTTCCACGTGGCCCCGGAATCGGCGTACCCCTTCGAGCAAGTGCTCCCGGGCAACGGGCGCAGCCCTGTCGAAATGGCTGACACCGCGCGCGCCGTCATGACGCCACAGGACGGGCGCCCGTTCTTTCTGTACTTCGCCACTAACGATCCCCATCGCGGTGGTGGTCGTGCGGAGGAGCTCGACGCTCGTCCGGATCGCTTTGGGAACGTGCCGGAGGGATATCCAGGGATCGAGTCCGTGTCCTATGACCCGGCCGATGTGGTCGTGCCACCATGGCTTCCGGACACGCTCGCGACGCGTGCGGAGCTCGCCCAGTACTACCAGGCCGTTTCGCGTCTGGATCAGGGGCTGGGACGCCTCGTGCACTTGCTGAAAGAGCAAGGCGTGTACGAACGCACCCTCATCATCTACCTGTCGGACCACGGCGCGGCGTTTCCCGGTGCCAAGACCACCGTCTACGAACCGGGCCTCCGGTCGCCGCTGATCGTGCGCCACCCTGATGCCAAGCGCCGAGGGATCACCTCTGACGCGATGGTCAGCTGGGTCGATCTCACCCCGACGATTCTCGAGTTCGCCGGCGCCGAGCCCCCGGTCTACGAGCAGCACATTGGCAGCGCGCAGGTACGACAGGTTGGCGATTTCCCGGACCGACATGGGCTGCACGGGCAATCGTTTCTGGCCTTCGCGCAGGGAGATGAAGCGGAGGGGCGGGAGGAGGTATACGCCTCGCATACGTTCCACGAGATTCAGATGTACTACCCGATGCGCGTGGTGCGCGGCCGGAAGTACAAGCTGATTTGGAATATCGCTCACCAGCTTCCGTTCCCTTTTGCCACGGATCTGTGGAGCTCCGGCACCTGGCAAGCGGCCTGGAAGCAAGGCCCGGAGGCGCGTTATGGTCAGCGGACGGTGGCCACCTACGTCAACAGACCGGAGTTCGAGCTCTACGATCTAGAGCGCGATCCACACGAATCGAAGAACCTGGCCGACGATCCGAAGTATGAGGGCGTCCTCGCCAAGCACAAGCAGAAGCTGAAGGCGTTCCAGTCGCGCACGTCGGATCCCTGGATCATCAAATGGACGTATCAGTAGGGCGGCCCTAGGGCCGCCATCGATCGGCGGGGCTGCCTTCGATTCCCACTCAGGCCAGGAAAGCCCCGCCCTACCATCCCTACAAGCACCCGACAGGAAATCCTTTTCGATGTGCATTGACACGACTGAGACATCCGTGATATTCGTATTGCCGAAAACGTTTTCGTTACTTGCGTTCCGGTCTGGTTCTCACCCGTTGTCGGTGCGACTCGTCCTATGCCTGTTGTGCGACCACGCGCTCGTGCCACGCGCCCCCTGCTCTTGGTTGCCGCGCTGTTCTTGGTTGGTTCCTGGATGGCGGCTGCGGAGATCACGTGGGTGCATCTGTCCAGTCAGACGCGTGATCTGCCGAATCCCGCCGGATCCAATCAACAAACGGGCCTGCTGGTGGCAGACCTGAGCAACGGTGGCGCGGCCGATATCGTCATCAGCTATCGGGTGCACGCGCCCGCGCTCGTCTGGATCCGCCGAACCGAGAAGGGATGGGATCGCTACGTCATCGAGAAGGATTTCATCCGGCTCGAGGCGGGGGGCGCCGCGCACGACATCGACAGCGATGGCGATTTGGACATCGTGTTCGGCGAAGACTCCAGCGGGAACACGCTGTATTGGTGGGAGAACCCGGCCCCGAGCTTCGACCCCAACGTGCCCTGGACCAGGCACATCATCAAAGCCGAAGGCGCCAACCAGCACCACGACCAGATTTTTGGGGACTTCAAGGGTACCGGTCGGCCACAGCTCGTGTTCTGGAATCAGCGGGCGAAGTCGCTGTTCATCGCGGATATTCCCGCAGATCCCAAGAACGTCGACCGATGGCCATTAGAGGTCCTGTATGCCGGCCAGGCGGGCGAACAGGTGGAGGACGCGGCCGAGTACGCCGAGGGTCTCGATGCCTTCGACGTCGATGGCGATGGGAGAACCGACCTGCTCGCGGGCAACTACTGGTTCACGTACACGGACGGGGCATTCGAGCCGGTCAAGGTGGGCACCATTGGGGGCCGCATCCGGGCCGGTCGGTTCAAGAAGGGCGACGTCGCCCAGATCGTGATCGCACCGGGCGACGGAAGCGGGCCGCTGAGGTTCTACGAAGCCCACGGCGACCCGACACGGGCCAGCTCCTGGCGCGGCCGCGATCTCCTGGACCGTGACATGGTTCACGGCCACACGCTCGACGTCGCCGACGTGGATGGCGACGGCAACCTGGACATCTTCGCCGCCGAGATGGCGAAGTGGACGAAGACGCCAGATCCCGCGGACCATCCCGGCGCAACCGCGTGGATCCTCTACGGCGACGGCAGCGGACGCTTCCGGACAACCGAGCTGGTCAGCGGCCACGGCTGGCATGAGGGCCAGCTGGCCGACGTCGACGGCGATGGTGACCTCGACGTGGTGAACAAGCCGTACACGTGGAACGCGCCGAGACTCGATCTCTGGCTGAACAACGGCACAGGGACATCTCGCACGGGCGCGGCGAAGTCTTCGCGACCGGTGCGGTCGCATCTCGACGGCGATTTCGGATTCTGCGCAAAGCCTTTCCATGGGGGAGAAGATGTCGAATGTGCGGTCCTCACGTACGCTCGCCGGATGCATTAGCCTACTGGCACTCCTTGGATCCGCAACCGCTCAGACCTACCGCGGCACCCTGTCCGGCACGATCACCGACCCGACAGGATCCGCGATGGTCGAGGCGACCGTCACGATCGTCAATCTCGAGACCGGCGTGACCCAACAGACGCGCGCAAACGCGGAAGGTACATACCGTCTCCTCAATCTGGAGCCCGGGCGCTACCGCCTCATGGTCGAGCAGACCGGGTTCGAGACCTATAGTCGAGAGCCGATCACCATACCGGTTGCCGCGAGTCTGACGCTCGACGTGGAGCTCACGCTCGGCCAGGTGACCGATGAGGTTCAGGTGAGGGCAGAGGCACCCCTGCTCGAAACGCGCGCGTCGTTCGGACAAGTGGTGGATCAGCGTGCGATCGAAGAGCTGCCGCTCAACGCGCGAAACCCTATGCTGCTGGTCACGCTGTCGCCCGGCGTCACCACACAGGGACTCTTTAGTGCAGACGGCGTTGGCGCGAACGATATCGAGGGTGGCCGCGACCAATACGCCACCGATTTCTCCATCGGCGGTGGAAAGACACTGTCCAACGAAGTGCTGCTCGACGGCGCGCCCAACACGAGCGTCGACCGGGGCTACATGGCCTATATTCCACCGGTTGACTCGACGCAGGAGTTCAAGGTGGAGGCGAACGCCTTTTCGGCCGAGTTTGGTCGAACCACCGGGGGCGTGGTGAACATCGTCACCAAGGGCGGCACCAATGAGCTCCATGGTACCGTGTACGAGTTTCACCGGAACAGCGGGCTCGATGCCCGTGACTTCTTCTCGAACCGCTCCGGCGATCCAGACCCGCCGAGTTGGAACCGCGACCAGTTTGGTGGCAACTTCGGTGGGCCGATTCGCCGGAACAAGACCTTCTTCTTCGGCAATTACGAAGCTCTTCGCCAGGCCATTCCGTTCACTTTCACCTCCACGGTTCCGACGCTGCTCCAGCGCCAAGGCGACTTCTCGGAGACTCGGGCGTCGAACGGCGAGCTCATCACGATCTATGACCCGGCCAGCCTGCAGCGGTTGCCAGACGGCCAGCGCGTCCGCTCACCGTTTGCAGGGAACGTGATTCCACCCGACCGCCTTGACCCCGTTGCGCAGGCGGTGCTCAGTTACTACCCGGAGCCCAACGTCGCCGGGGATCCCGTCACGAACACCAACAACTACGTGAGCATCAACAATGCCACGGCGAACATGAACAATTACGGTGCACGTGTCGATCATAACTTCGGCACCGGGAACCGGCTCTCGGGTCGTGTCTCCTACCGGAAGGACACGCGCGTCGCCGCGAACACGTTCGAGCCCGGAAACCCGGCAGCCAATACGGGCGCACCGACGGACATTTCGTGGAACGTCATGGTGTCGGATATGCACACCTTCTCGTCCACGATGACGGGCGAGCTGCGAGCATCCTTCGCGCGGCACCACACGGCGGAGATCTCGCCGTCGTTCGGGTTCGATACCTCGCAACTGGGACTTCCGCAGAACTACGTCGACACCGCCGTGCCCTTCTTTCCGAAGTTCAATTCGACGGACGCGGAGAACTTGGGGCGAGACCGGTTCTACAACCAGATTCGCGACACCATGTCGGTGCAAGGGAACATCACGAAGCTGGCGGGTCGACACACCATGAAAGCGGGGTTCGACTATCGCCTTCCGCGTTTCCACCTGGACCGAAATCTCAATTCGGCCGGGACCTTTCAATTCAATCGCAACTTCACGCAAGGTCCTGATCCACGGAGCTCCAGCGCGACCGCCGGTCACAGCGTGGCCTCTCTGCTCCTCGGCCTGGGCTCTGGCGGATCGGTCACGCACGCCGACGTGTTCACGCTCAATCGCCAATACTACGGGTTCTTCTTCCAGGACGATTGGAACATCACGCCGCGTCTCACGCTGAACCTGGGTCTGCGGTACAGCCTCGAAGTTGGCCAGACCGAGAGCGACGACCGCATGGCCTTCCTCGACCTGGATGCGCCGAACCCGCTGTCGGAGCAAGTGGGTATTCCGTTCACGGGCCTGGTGGGTTATGTGGGAACCGATGGGAGCTCCCGAAACTTGCTTGAAACGGATAAAAACAACTTCGCCCCGCGCATCGGCCTCGCCTTCCGATTGAACGACCGGACGGCCATCCGGACTGGTTACGGCATCTTCTACGCGCCGCAGTGGATTGCGGCGTACGACGTGAACGTGTATGCAGGGTACAACGGCGTGACGAGCTGGGCGACGTCGCTCGACAACGGAATCACGCCGCTCCATACGCTGAGCGACCCCTACCCGCAGGGCTTCAATTTGCCGAGGGGCGATCGGGATCCGCTGGTCAATACCGGCCAGGGCATCTCCGGCTGGACGCGCAATGAACGCGTCGGATATACCCAGCAGTGGAACCTCACGGTCCAACGACAGCTCGGAGACCGGCTCCTCGTTGAGGCGGCGTACTGGGGCAGCAGAGCGCTCAAACAGGAGAACCGAAGCGGGTGGCAAGAGAACCAGTTGCCGAACGAATATCTGGAGCTGGGCAGCGAGCTGGACGAGCTCGTGCCGAATCCGTTCTACGGCATCATCGAGCAGGGCGAGCTGTCGACCCCGGAGGTGTCCCGCCGTCAGTTGCTCCTGCCGTATCCGCAATACACCTCTGTCGTTCGCACGGGCGTGATGGCGGGGAGCTCGCTCTACAATGCCTTCACGCTGCGCGCCGAGAAGCGGTTGTCGGCAGGCCTCAGCTTCCTCACGTCCTACACGTTTTCAAAGACGATCGACGATTTCGATGCGCGCCCGCTCGATCACTACAATCGCAACCTCGAGCGTTCGCTCTCCCAATTTGACGTACCGCACCGGCTCGTCTTCGGCGCCGTGTACGAATTGCCGTTCGGTCGCGGCAAGCCGGTCGGCGACGGGATGCACCCGGCGCTCAATGTGATCCTCGGTGGATGGACGCTCAGCGGGATCGGCACGTACCAGAGCGGCTTCCCGATCGCGATCGGGCGTCCCGCCGTGAACAACGGGCAGAGCGCCAAGCTGGACGACCCCGATATCGACCAGTGGTTCGATACGAGCGTGTTCTCGCCGGCAGAGCCGTTCACGTTTGGAAATGTGGGACGCAGGCAGCCCGACGTTCGTGCGGACAGCTTCATGAGCCTCGACCTGACGCTCACAAAGAATTTCACGCTCCTGGAGCGTTACAGGCTGCGCCTCCGCGTCGACGGCTTCAACGTGACGAACACGCCGCAGTTCGGCGCGCCCAATGGCTCGGTCACGAACGCATCGTTCGGACAGGTCAGCAGCACGGCGAACCGGCCGCGGTCCATTCAGTTCAGCGCGCAGCTCCTCTTCTAAGCGGACAGCTCCCTCTGTCGATGGGAGGGCGGGGCTTTTCTGGCCTGAGGGGAATCGAAGGCACCCCCGCCGGTCGATCAGAATCGCGGTCCGGGGAGGGCGGCGCCCCTAAAGGGGCGCCCGACAAGGGGCGCCCTACCATGAAGGCCATTAAACTACCATGAAGGCTGTTACCGGCGCTCTCCTCGTCCTGACGATTGGTTGTGGAGCGACGACGCGGCCGGCCGAAAACCGTGCGCCGTCTGAATCCGAAATGGCGCCGTTCAAGCGGATCGTGATCGATGCTGATGGACCGCAGGACATCTGGTGCAAGGCCTTCGGTGATCTGAACGGCGACGGCCTCGTCGATCTGATCGTGGGCGGCCACGAGAGCCGTGGGATGGTCTGGTACGAGAATCCCACCTGGACGCGGCATACGATCGACGGCGAGCATCTCTTTAGTACCGATGTCGAGCTCGCGGACATGGACGGAGACGGTTTGCCCGACGTCATCGCCATCCGGGCCGATGCGAACCTCGTCTGGTACAGGAATCCGGAGTGGACCGCGCACGTGATTGGGGAGGGTCGCCTGCATGACATTGAAGTGGCCGACTTCGATGGCGACGGCAAGATGGAGATTGTCGGCAGAAATCAGGGCGAATTCGGCGACTCCGGGGCCACGTTGTTTCTCTACGAGCAGGCGTCAGCCTCGCCGTGGGTGCGCGAAAGCTTTCCGATACCGGACGGGGAAGGACTGCGCGCTGCCGACATCAACAGCAACGATCGCATCGACATCGTTGTCAATGGTCGCTGGTACCAAAACACCGGCCGATTTCTCGGTGCGAACGCCTGGCGGGAGCATCACTACACGGACACCTGGACGCATCCCAACACCTTCATCGACGTCGGAGATATCAACGGAGACGGCCGAGCAGCCATCGTGCTCTCGCCCGCTGAGTTGGAGGGCCAGCGTTACCGAATTTCGTGGTTTGAAGCCACCGGAGATCCCACGTCCGGTGTGTGGACCGAACACGTCATCGACCCCGATGTCGAGGCTGTCCACCACTTCGTCGGTCTCGCCGATTTCGATCTGGACGGCCACCTGGATGTGGCGACCGCCGAGATGGAGCAGGGAGAAGATCCAGACGAGGTGAAAGTGTACCTGAATCGCGGAAATGGAGCTGACTGGCGCAAACAGGTCATCGATACCAGAGGCTCCCACAGCATGCGCATCATGGACATCGACGGCAGCGGAGCCCCGGATCTCTTCGGTGCCAACTGGCGAGGCAATGAGGTGTCGCTGTGGGTCAACCAGGCGCGGTAGGGAGGCAGGTTAGCATGAACAGACAGAGGCCGACGTGCGCCGCCCTGGCGGTCGTGATGCCAATCCTAACGGTCGTGATGCTGTGTGCGGACGTTCGACTTTGGGGCCACGACACGGCCCCGGCCGATCTCGGTCCGCTAAAATTCCGCCACATCGTCATCGATCGTCACCCGTACGCGCGACCGCACTGCAAGACCGCCGGCGACCTGGATGGTGACGGTGCCCCGGACGTGCTTGCGGCCAGCCATGCCGGCGCCGGGCTGTTTTGGTATCAGTGGCCTGACTGGACGAAGCGCCGAATCGACAGCGGCGCCTTCACGACGGACACGCAAGTGGCAGACGTCGATGACGACGGGGATTTGGACATCATCATCCCGAAGATCGATGTTGGCCTGGTGTGGTACGAGAACCCGCGGCCAAAAGGTAATCCGACGAGCGATGAGTGGAAGCTCCACGCCATCGACAGCAAGCCCGCACACGACGTCGAGGTTGGAGATGTTGATGGTGATGGCAAGGTGGACATCGTCGTACGCGAAGAGACGACCCGCGTTTACTGGCAGGAGTCCCCTGACAAGTGGCACGAGAGCGAAGCGTCTCGAGGCGGTCGAGGCGGAACCGCGTTGGGAGACATCGATGGCGATGGCAACCTTGATATCGCGCAAAACGGCTACTGGCTGGAAGCGCCAGCGGATCGGGACGGCGCGTGGACACGGCACGAGATGGCACC
The DNA here is from genome assembly GCA_009377495.1 of Luteitalea sp. Lineage (GTDB taxonomy): Bacteria > Acidobacteriota > Vicinamibacteria > Vicinamibacterales > Vicinamibacteraceae > WHTT01. The sequence goes on along the minus strand of WHTZ01000007.1, from coordinate 60,482 downwards.
CGGTTGGCCGGATGACGTCGGCGTGCTGGTGACAGACATCAACAAGGACGGCCGGCCGGACGTCTTGATCGCTCCTGCGGAGGAGGAGGGGAAGCTGGTGTGGTACGAGTCGCCGGATCCAAAGAAAGGACCTTGGAAAGAGCACGTCATCGATGACACGGTCTCACATGTCCATACCTTCAAGGTTGCGGACGTGAATCGGGACGGGAATCTCGACGTGATCATCGCTGAAATGGAGCAATCACGGGAGCGCCGCATCATGATTCTCTTGAATCAGGGCGATGCCCTCCGGTGGGACGCGCAGGTCGTCGGCCGTTCCGGCTCTCATAATGTGCGCGTTGCCGACATCGGCAACGACGGAGATGTCGACATCATCGGAGCCAATCACGGCAACCACGGGGGTCCAACGCCGATCGAGTATTGGGAGAATCTGTCCTCCAAACCTGCGAGCACCCTCTCGTTGGACCAGTGGGAGCGACACGTCATTGATTCCGACCGACCCGAGCGGGCGGTCTTCATCGTACCGGCGGACGTGGACGGCGACGGCAAACCGGATCTCGTCACGGGCGCGTGGTGGTACCGGAATCCGGGCGAGGCCGAAGGCGACTGGACGCGCCAGGCTGTCGGAGAGGGCTTCGGCGACGTCGCCGTGGCCTACGACTTCGATAGGGACGGCGCCATTGATTTGCTGGGAACCAAGGGAGCGCCGCAGAGTAAGGAACCGACCACGCTGGCCTGGGCGAGAAACGACGGCAAGGGCGCATTCAAGATCCTCGACAATATTCCAGAACCTGGTGGCGATTTTCTACAGGGAGTCGCCATCGTGCGCCCGTACCTGGGCCGATCTATTCAGGTGGCGCTTTCCTGGCACGCTGCTGGGAAGGGCGTGCAGATGCTCTCGGTTCCCAAGGATCCGTCGAGCGACCAGTGGGGCTTGGACACGGCGTCGAAGGAGTCGCAGGACGAAGCGCTCAGCGTGGGGCTCATCGATGGCGAAGTGCTCTTGGATCTGCTGCTGGGCACGAAGTGGCTCAGGAACGAAGAGACCAAGTGGACCCTCCACACGCTCCATCCGACGGAAGGGGATCCCGATCGTAACAAGCTGGTGGACATGAACGGGAATGGACGGCTCGATGCGGTTGTCGGCTTCGAAGCCATCAATGAGCCGGGCAAGCTCGCCTGGTACGAGCAGCCATCAGAGTCGGCTGAAACCTGGACGGAGCACGTCATTTCTCTCGACGTCGTCGGGCCGATGAGCGTGGATGTCGCAGACATCGACCGCGACGGAGATGTGGATGTGATTGTCGGTGAGCACAATTACGAGCAGCCAGAGACGGCCAAGCTCCATATCTTCGAGAACATCGATGGAAAGAGCACGGAATGGAAGGATCACGTGATTTCGGTCGGCGATGAGCACCATGATGGCGCCGTGGTCGTGGACATCGAGGGCGATGGAGACCTGGACATTGTCTCCATCGGCTGGAGTCACCGCCGCGTGCTGCTGTACGAGAACAAGGCAATTCGGGACACGCAACAGAGCAAGTGAGGAAACCATGAAGCTGAGCCTCGACTCCGTGGCGTATTGCGGCTATTTCTACCAGGGCGATCCCCTCACGCTGGAAGAGGTCATCGAACGCGCCCATCGGTTCGGATATGCCGCCGTCGATATCTTTCCGCACCGTCCCATGGCGTTTCCCATGGACGTCGACCGCGACCGTCGCAAGCGGCTGATTGACCTCGCCGGTCAGCGCGGCGTCGAGCTCGGCGCCGTCGAGGCGTGCACGAACTTCATGATGTCGAGCCACATCCTGACCCAGACGCAGGACAAAGAGCTGCTCTTCGTGCGCGAGTGCTGTCGGCTCGCCGCCGACCTTGGTTCACCGGTCGTGCGTATCCTTGCCGGCTTCATCGGCTACTTCATGCATGAGCACTGGAACCTGGGCTACAGCAACACGGCAATGCACTCGCGGAACATCGACGTGTCGACCGAGGACGACTATCTGCGCCAGTGGGAGTATGTCCGCAAGGGGATTCACGAAGCAGGTAGGATCGCGGCGGACTTCGGGATCACCATCGCACTGCAGCACCATCCACCGATCACGAACTCACTTCAGGACACGATCGACATGGTCGAAGAGGTCAATCTGCCGAACGTGAAGATCGGCTTGGACCTGCCGCTGTTCGAAGACCAAAGCGACGAGTTCGTTCGGAACACCGTGCTCAAGGTTGGCAACCGGATGGCGCATTCGCACGCCCTCGGCTTCCGCTTCAAGAAGTCGCTCATGGGCGTGTACGGCTTCGATGAAGTTCTCCCGGGCGAGGGCATCGAGAACTGGCCAGTCTTCTTCCAGGCCTGCAAGGAGATCGGCTATGACGGGTACCTGGCTTACGAGCAATGCTCCCCGATCATCGTCAAAGGGCACAAGAAAGCCACCATCGAAGAGGTAGACCGCCGATTCGCCGGCGGGATCAAGTTTCTTGTGCCGTTGATGAAGGAGATCGGCGTGTACGAGCATCGGGCTGCGCAAGAAGTCGTTCGCTAACGGCCACCGGCATCAGTCACTCGTGCCGCAGCGCAACGAGTGGATCGACGCGCGATGCCCGGTACGCGGGAAGCCAGGTCGCGAGAAGCGCAACGGTGGATAGGAGCGCGATCGACGCCGCGAGTACCACGGGATCGGTCGGCTCCAGACCATAGAGGTAGCTCACGATGAATCGGATGGTCACCGCCGACAGCGCGAGTCCGGCGACCAGCCCTGTAGCGACGAGCATGCTGGTCTCCCGCAGAATCATGGCCATCACCGCACCATGCTGCGCGCCGAGTGCCTTCCGTATGCCGATCTCATTCGTGCGCCGTGTCACGCCGTACGAGAGCACGCCGTATAGCCCGAGCGCAGCAAGGAGGAGGCCGACGACCCCGAACGCCGTCGACAGCCGCGCCAGGAGTCGGTCCTCTACCATCTGGTTATCGACGAGCTCGCCAAGCGTCTGCGCGTTGGTGACGGGTAGCATCGGATCCACTTGTTCCACCGCATGTCGCACATCGGCGGTCACACCGGACGGCTCGGCCGTGGTTCTGATCGCGAAGCGTATCTCCCTTGGCACGTTCCGGGGCTGTGTGACCGGCACGTAGAACTGATGGTCGATGTCGCCGCGTATCGTCTGTGCTCGAAAGTTCCGCACAACACCGACGATCTGATGGGTGTTCTCTTCGCCAATGTGCATCCCGAGCGGGTTGCGGTTTTCGAAGAACAGCTTGGCGAAGGCCTCATTGATCACGCACACGCGCTGGCTCGATGGCTGATCCCGTTCAGTGATTTCGCGGCCCAGCAACACGGGGATCCCGAGCGTGGAGAAGTAGTTGGGCCCCACATGATCCCAAGAGGAGCCGCCGTCGTTCTCACCCTGCGGCGTGTGGCCCTCTACGACGATCCCACCCGCTGAGCGCGAACCGGAGAACAGGCCATTTTTCGAATAGCTCGCTGTGCGCACGCCCGGTACCGCCCGAATCCGTTCGAGCAGGCGCTGAAACAGCGGAACTCGGTGAGCTTCCTCGTATCCGGCCGCCTCGACGTCGACACGCACCATGAGCAGGTGTTCCTTGGCGTAGCCCAGATCCACCCGCTGCAGGTTCGAGAACGTCTGGAGGAGCAGGCCGGCCCCCACCAGCAAGGGCAGCGACAGCGCAAGCTGGCCGACGACGACGAGCTTGCCCACGCGCTGCCACGTGGGCGATCCCGCGAGTCCGCGGCCCTGTTCCTTCAATCCGGCCGCGAAGTCCGTCTTCGTGGTCCGTAAGGCCGGCAACAGCCCAAGCATCAGCCCGGCCACCAATGTCAGCGCGAACGCAAAGCCGAGGACGCGCACGTCTGGCGCGCTTGGCAGCTGAATCGAATCCGGGACGAGCCACAGCAAACCTGCGCGAAGCATGAATGCGGCACCCAAGCCGGCAAGACCGCCCAGCACCGCGAGCAGCAGGCTCTCGGTAAGCACCACCCGGATGAGACGCCCGCGGCTCGCGCCCAATGCCAAGCGTACGGAGATTTCACGATTCCTCGCGGTGGCGCGCGCCAACAGCAGATTGCCGAGGTTGGCACACGCTATCAGCAAGACAATCGCGGCGGCGGCCAGCAGCATCAGCAGCGGCTCGGAGAACTGTCCACGAATCCGCGAGGCTCCAGTGGCGGCCGGCCGCAATCTCAGACGCTGATCGAGGAGAGTCTCTTGCTCCTCTGTCGTCAGCGCCGACCTGCCGTAGTAGGTGGCTATTCCTCGTTGAAAGATCGCATTGGCTTCGGCTTGCGCCTTCTCGATGGTCATCCTCGGCTTCAGGCGGCCGAATACATGGAGCCACATCTCTTTGTCGAGATCGTCGGGTGTGTCGCGCAGCCGGTCACGACCCGGCAACACGGTGGCCTGCATGCTCAGGGGCAGCCACGCGTCGGGTCGCTGGCCGACGGTTTCGCCAAAGAACGAGGGCGGCGCGACGCCGATGATCGAGAAGATCCCTTCGTGAATCGTCATCGTCGTGCCAAGAATGTCGGGGCGCCCGCCGAAACGGCGTTGCCAGTAGTCGTGGCTGATCACCGCGTAGGGAGCGTCCCCTTCCGTTTGCGTCTCCTCGGGAGCGAACGTTCGTCCCAGCGCCGCCGTCACACGCAGCGTGATGAAGTACTCCGCCGAGACCATACGGGTCTGGATCTCTTCCGGCTCACCCCCGTCGACACGGACTTGCACGCGTGAGAGGCCGCTCTGAGACGCCATCAGACCAGAGAAAGAGGTCGACTCATCTCGTAGTTGCGTGAACTCTGGATACGTCAGCCAGGTACGTTCACCGGTCTCCCATCCGATGTTGAGCCCGCTCGCGCCGGGATTGGTCAACATGACGAGCTCGTCCGGGTTGCTGACCGGCAGGGCGCTCAGCCGAATGCTGTTCAACAGGCTGAAGATCGCGGTATTGGCACCGATGCCCAGCGCCAGCGAGAGGATGGCCACCGCGGTAAAGCCCCGATTCGAAGCCAGCGTGCGGATCGCGTAACGCAAATCTTGTCGCATGATGTGAGCATGCTCCTGGGGTGCGGTAAGCGAGAGGTCGAACAAAGTACGGAGCCAGATTGCCGCCTCGGCCCGCCATCCGCCTCGCTCCCGAGCTTCCCGCACCTGCTCGGCGAACGCGCACATCATGTCGGCGCCGTACTCGCGGCGAAAGGATGCCGGATAACACCACAGCAGCGTCCGGTAGAAACCGAGAGGCAGCATGGCTAGCGTTTGGGTTACTCGTGCCGCAGCGCGACCAACGGATCGACGCGCGACGCCCGATGCGCCGGAAGCCAGGTCGCGACAAGTGCCACGCCTGAAAGCACCGCGATCGCGGCTACGAATGTCACCGGATCGGTCGGCTCCAGGCCGTACAGCCGGCTCGTGATTAGTCGTATGGTCGCCGCCGACAGCGCGATCCCCGCGACCAGCCCTACGGCCAGCAGCGCGCCCGTTTCGCGCAGAATCATGGCGATCAGCGCACCATGCTGCGCGCCGAGCGCCTTGCGGATGCCGATCTCATTCGTGCGGCGCGCCACGCCGTAGGAGAGCACGCCGTATAAGCCGATTGCAGCAAGCAGGAGCCCCACGACGCCGAACGCGATTGACAGCCGCGCCAGCAGCCGCTCCTGCACCATCTGCTCGTCCACAAGCTCCGTGAGCGGACGCGCCGTGATGGGCAAAGTCGAATCGATCCGCAGGAGGGCCCGCCGCACGCCTGCAATCACATTGGACGGCGCGGCCGCGGTCCTAATGGCAAGGCTCACCTCGTTTGGCATGGTCACCGGCTGTGTCACCGGCACGTAGAACCGGTGTTCGATCTCGCCGCGTATCCTGTGCGCCCGGGAGTCCCGCGCCACACCCACGATCTGATAGGTGTTGCGTTGATTGCCATAGACCTGCGTGACGTGCATCCCGAGGGGGTTGCGGCCTTCGAAGAACAGCTTGGCGAAGGCCTCGTTGATCACGCAGACTTTCTGGCTCGAGGGCTGATCGTCCTCGGTAATTTCGCGGCCCAGGAGCACCGGGATGCCGAGCGTGGAGAAGTAGTTGGGTCCGACATGGTCGTACGCCGAGCCCCGGTCGTTGTTGCCTTGCCGCGCGTATCCTTCCACGATGACCTGATCCCCGGAATCCGAACCGGAGAACAGGCCATTTTTCGAATACGTAGTCGCGCGCACGCCCGGCACCGCCTGGATTCGGTCGAGCAATTGCCCGAACAACGCCGGACGGCGCGATTCCTCGTACCCAGCCGTCTGTGCGTCCACACGCACCAAGAGCACGCGTTCCTTCGGATAACCCAGATGCGCCCGTTGCAGGTTCGAGAGCGTCCGTAGGAGCAGGCCGGCACCCACCAATAGGGGCAGGGACAACGCGAGTTGACCGATCACCACGAACTTGCTCACGCGCAGCCACACCGTCGAGCCTGTCAGCCCGCGGCCTTGTTCCTTCAATCCGGTCGCGGCGTTCGTCCTCGTCGTCCGCAATGCCGGCAGCAGCCCAAGCACCAGTCCAGCGGCCAGTGTCAGCGCGAAGGCGAAGGCGAGGACGCGGACGTCAGGCGCGCCCGGCAGCTCAATTGAATCCGGGACGAGACGTAGCAATCCGGTACGTATCAAGAAGGCGGCACCCAGCCCTACGATGCCTCCCAGCAAGGCGAGAACCATGCTCTCGGTGAGCAACTGCCGGATGAGTCGACCACGGCTCGCCCCTAATGCCAGGCGTACGGAAATCTCTCGGTTCCTCGCGGTGGCGCGCGCCAACAGCAGATTGCCCAAGTTCGCGCACGCAATCAGCAGGACGATTCCGGCGGCTGCCAACAGCATCAGCAGCGGCTCGGAAAACTGCCCGCGAATCTGCGAGGCGCCGGTGGCAGCCGGCCGCAGTTTGAGCCGCTGATCGAGGAACTCCTTCTGCGCCTCCGGTGTCGGCGCCGAGCCGTAGTAAGCAGCTAGTCCCTGCTGGAAGAGCACGTTGGCGCCGGCTTGCGCTGTCTCGATCGTCACCCCGGGCTCGAGGCGGCCGAACACATGCAGCCACATCACTTTCTCGACATTGCCGGGTTGATCGCGAAGCCAGTCGCGGCCTGGGAGCACGGTGGCCTGCATGCTCAGCGGCAACCAGGCATCCGGCCGTTGTCCAACTGTCTCGCCAAAGAACGAGGCGGGCGCCACGCCGATGATAGAAAACAGGCCTCCACGAATCGCCATCGTGGCGCCGAGGATGTCAGGGCGCCCGCCGAAACGGCGGCGCCAGTAGTTGTAGCTAATCACCGCGTATGGAGCGGTCCCTTCTGCGCGCGCTTCTTCTCCGAAGGTTCGCCCCAGCACCGCGGCCACACCTAGCGTCGTGAAGTACTCTGCCGAGACCATGCGCGTGCGAATCTCTTCAGGCTCGCCCCCATCGACGCGCGCCTGCACACGGTTGAGACTGCTTTGCGACGCCATCAGACCCGAGAACGAGGTCGACTGATCCCGCAGTTGTTCGAACTCGGGATACGTCAGCAGGCTGCGTTCGCCCCTAGAGCTGCCGATGCCGAGCCCGGACGTGCCTGGATTCGTCAACATAACGAGCTCATGCGGGTTGCTGACGGGCAGCGCACTCAACCGAATGCTGTTCAACAAGCTGAAGATCGCGGTATTGGCGCCGATGCCGAGCGCCAGCGAGAGGATCGCTACCGCCGTAAAGCCCGGATTCGAAGCCAGCGTGCGGATCGCGTAACGCAAATCTTGTCGCATGACGTGTGAATGCTCCTGGGGTACGGTCAGCAAGAGATCGAGCAGCGTGTGAAGCCAGATCGACGCCTCGGCCCACCAGCCGCCGTGCTCCCGTGCCTCCTGCACCTGCTCTGCGAACGCGGACACCATTTCGGTGCCGTACTCCCGGCGAAACGACGCCGGGTAACACCACAGCAGCGTCCGGTAGAAACCGAGAGGCAGCATGGGTAGCGTTTGGGTGTTACTCGTGTCGCAGCGCGACCAACGGATCGACGCGCGACGCCCGATGCGCCGGAAGCCACGTCGCGACAAGCGCCACACCCGAGAGCACCACGATCGCGGCTGCGAATGTCACCGGATCGGTCGGCTCCAGGCCATACAGCCGGCTCGTGATCAGTCGTATGGCTGCCGCCGACAGCGCGATCCCCGCGACCAGCCCTACGGCCAGCAGCCCGCCCGTTTCGCGCAGAATCATCGCGATCAGGGCACCATGCTGCGCGCCGAGCGCCTTCCGGATACCGATCTCATTGGTGCGCCGCGCCACGCCGTACGAGAGCACGCCGTATAGGCCGATCGCGGCAAGCAGGAGGCCCACGACGCCGAACGCGATTGAAAGCTGTGCCAACAGTCGGTCCTGCACCATCTGGTCGTCCACGACCTCGGTGAGCGGACGCGCCGTGATGGGCAGATTCGAATCGATCTGCCGGATGGCCCGCCGCACGCCCGCGATCACATTGGATGGCTCGGCCGCGGTCCTGATTGCGAAGCTCACGCCGATCGGCGTCGTCGCCGGCAGATAGAACCGGTGCTCGATGTCGCCGCGTATGCCGCGCCTGCGAGAGTCTTTCGCCACGCCCACGATCTGACACGTGTTGCGTTGATCGCCAAAGACCCGCGTGACGTGCATCCCAAGAGGGTTGCGGCCCTCGAAGAATCGCTTCGCGAACGCCTCGTTGATCACGCAGACTTTGTGGCTCGAGTGTTGATCCTGCTCGGTAATCTCTCGGCCCAACGTCACCGGGATGCCAAGTGCCGCGAAATAGCCGGGGCCGATGTTGTCCAACGGCGAACCCTCATCGTTGTCGCCTTGCGGCGTATGTCCTTCGACGACGACCTTGTCTGATATGTCCGCACCGGTGAAGAGGCCGAGCGCCGAATAGGTCACCGCACGCACACCCGGCACCGCCCGAATCCGGTCGAGGAGTAACGGAAACACCGGTCCCCAGCTCTGCTCGTCGTACCCCGCATTCCCTGCGTTCATCTGCACCGTCAACAAGCGCTCTTTCTCATAGCCCAGATCGACCTGCCGGAGATTGGCGAGCGTTTGCAGGAGCAGACCGGCACCCACGAGTAATGGCAACGACAGCGCCAGTTGCCCCACGACCACGACCTTCCCGACGCGCTGCCAGGCCGCTGACCCGGCCAGGCCTCGGCCTTGTTCTTTCAAGCCGGCTGCGGCGTTGGTCTTCGTGGTGCGCAACGCCGGAAGAAGTCCAAGAACGAGTCCTGCGAGCAGGGTCAAAGCGCAGATGAAGCCGAGGACGCGGGCGTCCGGCGTGGCCGGGAGCTGGATCGAGTCAGGTACCAGTCGCAGCAGTCCCGCACGCAGCAGCAAGGCGGCGCACAGCCCTGCTATGCCTCCCAGCAAGGCGAGAACCATGCTCTCGGTGAGCAACTGCCGCATGAGTCGACCGCGGCTCGCCCCTAATGCCAGGCGCACGGAAATCTCCCGGTTCCTCGCGGTGGCCCGCGCCAACAGCAGATTGCCCAGGTTGGCGCATGCAATCAGCAACACGATCCCGGCGGCGGCCAACAGCATCAGCAGAGCATCGGAAAACTCCCCACGAATCTGCGAGGCGCCGGTGGCAGCCGGCCGCAGCTTGAGCCGCTGATCGAGGAAGGTCTTTCGATCCTCCGGCGTCAGGGTTGTGGTGCCATAGTGGGCGGCCAATTCCCGTTGAAAGATTACGTTGGCGTCGGCTTGGGCTTGTTCGATCGTCACCCCCGGCTTCAGGCGGCCGAACGCACGTAGCCACATCGCTTTGTGGAGGGCACCTGGCGTGTCGCGCAGCCAGTCGTTGCCGGGTAGCACGGTTGCCTGCATGCTCACCGGCAGCCAGGCATCCGGCCGTTGCCCGACCGTTTCACCGAAGAACGAGGCGGGCGCCACGCCGATGATCGAGAACACGCCGCCGCGAATCGCCATCCTGACGCCAAGGATATCGGCACGCCCACCGAAGCGACGTTGCCAGTAGTCGTAGTTGATCACCGCGTAAGGAGCGGCTCTCTCCACGCGATCTTCGTCCCGGAAGGCCCGTCCTAACAGTGGTCGCACACCCAACGTCGTAAAGTACTCCGCCGAGACCATGCGGGTCTGGATCTCTTCGGGCTCGCCGCCGTCGACGCGCGCCTGCACGCTCTCGAGACCCGCTTGAGACGCCATCAGACTCGAGAACGAGGTCGACTGATCCCGCAGTTGCTGGAACTCGGAATAGGTGAGCATGCTGCGCTCGCCGCTCGATCGGCCGACCGTAACGCAGCACCCTCCAGGATTCGTCAACAGGACGAGCTCATGCGGGTTGCTAACCGGCAACGCGCTCATCCGAACGCTGTTCAACAGGCTGAAGATAGCCGTATTGGCGCCGATGCCAAGCGCCAGCGAGAGGATGGCTACCGCCGTAAAGCCCGGATTCGAAGCCAGCGTGCGGATCGCGTAACGCAAATCTTGTCGCATGACGTGTGAATGCTCCTGGGGGACGGTCAGCAAGAGATCGAGCAGGGTGTGAAGCGAGATCGACGCCTCGTTCCACCAGCCGCCGCGCTCCCGTGCGTCCCGCACCTGCTCGGCAAACGCGGACACCATTTCGGTGCCGTACTCCCGGCGAAACGACGCCGGGTAACACCACAGCAGCGTCCGGTAGAAACCGATGGGTAGCACGGCCTACAGCTTTCTCGGAATCAAGCCGGTCGCCCGCGCCTGGCTCAGCATGCTGCTCAGCCGCCTGGCTTCAGCCAGTGCCACCTGGCGGCCCAATCGCGTCAGGCGATAATAGCGGCGCCGCTCATCCCGGCTCCGAGGGTCCGGGCTTTCCCGTAGCTCTTCGATCAGGCCCTGTTCCAGCATGCGCCGGATCGAGCTGTACAGAGTGCCCGCGCTCAAACGGACCTGGCCGTCGGTTCGCGCGGCGACGTCCTGCATGATGGAATAGCCGTGGCGGTCGCGGTCGGCCAGCGCGACGAGGATGTGAAACACCGCTGTGGGTAGCGGCAAGAAGGCATCGGGATCGGTCAGTTCTTGGGCCATCGTCATCTCTAATCTAACGGATACGAGTATAGTTTCGAACGGTAGAGTGTGCAAGAGGCATGACGGACATTTCTCAGGCGTTACCAGGTTTTGGCGATTTCGACGGTCGCACCTGGCTCAACACGGCACACCAAGGCGCGTTGCCGCTCGTCGCCGCTGACGCGGCGCGGGACGCCATCTCCTGGAAGGTGGCCCCGTTCGAGCTCACCACGGAACGTTTCAGTGGCGTGCCGGCACGGCTGCGCGCTGTGCTCGGTCGGCTTCTCGACGTGCCGTCTGACGAAGTGATCTTGGGAAACAGTGCGTCCTACGGCCTCCATCTCGTCGCGTCCGCATTTCCTTGGCAGGAGGGCGACGAAGTGCTGGTCATGGAGGGTGACTTTCCCTCGGACATCTTGCCGTGGCTCCTCATGGAGCGTCGTCATGGGGTAAAGGTGGTCCGCATTCGCCCCCGTGGACGCGTGGTCGAGCCCGACGAGCTCGCTGCTGCCATCACGTCGCGCACACGCGTGTTCTGCACGACATGGGTCCATTCATTTTCGGGATTTGCCGTCGATCTGGACGCCCTCGGCACGATCTGCCGCGAGCATGGGGTGTCGTTCGTCATCAACGGCTCACAAGCACTCGGCGCTCGTTCTTTCAACCTGACCGAAGCACCGGTGGACGCTTTCACCTGTGTCGGCCACAAGTGGCTTTGCGGCCCGTACGGCACGGGCTTTGCTTGGCTGAGGCCAGAATTTCGTGATCGGCTGCACCCGATCAAAGCCTATTGGCTATCGATGCAGACAGCCGAAGATCTCGGGAAGGAGCTGGTCGAAGTGGAGCTGCGGGAGGGGCTGGGCGCACGTGCCTACGACGTGTTTGGAACGGCCAACTTCCTCAACTTCGTGCCGTTCACTGCGGCCGTCCAACACATCGTTGATCTCGGTCTCGAACGCATCCGTGTGCACGACCAGGCCTTGGTCACCCGATTCATCGAGGGTCTCGACAAAGACCACTTCATGATCACGAGCCCAACCGAGCCTGGTCCACGACGTTCCACGCTCATCTTCTTCTCGCATAGAGACGCTGGTCGTAACCAGCAGGTCTACGCCGCGTTGAGCAGGCAGGGTATTCACTTCGCGTTTCGCGCGGGATCACTCCGGCTCTCGCCGCATCTCTACAACACGTCGATCGACATCGAGCGTGCCCTCGACGTGCTTACACGCGAAAGGTGACGTCGTCTCGAGCCACCGTCATCTACGGCGCCTCTGAGTATAGTTGAGGACAGTCGAGTGTGCAGGAGGTGAGCCCGACGTCTTGCGCGCCTCCGAGAATCACGTACCGCGAGGCGCCGCACTGTACAATACGCATGTGAAATCAACTCGCGTTCGTGAGAACGCCCAGGTTGTCGTGCGCCGGCTCCACGATCGTACGGATCCGGTCGGGCAAGCGTACTGGCAAAATGTCCCCCCTCGGGAGAAATTGAGCATGGTGTGGGATATGGTGTTGGAGTATCAGGCCTGGCGTCATCCCGATGTCCCTCAACCAGGACTTCAGCGATCTATTTGCCGAGTTGAACGCCGCCGGCGCTAGGTACCTCCTCGTTAACCCTCAGGCACGAGACTGAGGTCGTCACGATAATTCCACGTTTCACTCCACATGCGCCTCACGCTTTGTTCGAGCGTGTTCTCGAGCTCGCGGGCGCCCTGTTCGCCCGACACGATTCCTGGAATGTGGCTGATTTCGGTTCCCACATGGCCATAGTCGCTCCAGCCCTGCCGATGGATCATCAGCATGTACGACGGCTGCTCGTCGCCGACAACGAGCTGGTACCACGTGTAGTGCGGACCTGCGCTTGGGCTCGCGTCCGCCGCGCGAAGGCCGGCGAGCGCAGCTTCGAACTGCCGCTCGTGACCTGGCTCGAGCAGAAAATACGTGACCTCGATTGTGGATGTGGGAGCACGATCCTCTAACGCCTGGCTGGTGCTCAAGTCTGGCCGAAGACGGTAGACGCTGCGGGACACGTCGTCCGCAAAGTCGCCGGCCGTCTGCGCAAAGTCGGCTGCGTCGGCCTCGGGGTCGACGCGCTTGTCGAACGCGTCGAAGCTTGCACCGAAGCTGCCGTCGATGAACAAGCCGAGGCGATCGCCGGTTGTCACGTACCACGCATACCAGACAAGCGGATCCTTCATCCGCGCATGCCACGTCAGATGACGGCGGTAGCCTTCATCGAAGAGCGCTTGCTTGCCGGGCTTGGGTCGATAGGAAAACAGGAACGCCGCGCGCGCGGTTGCTTCCGGTGCCGACTGTGAGTGGAGGGCTCCTTCGTCCGGCCATCCGGCGATGCCGAAGATGAGGGCGGCCAAAACTGAAGTGGTCACGGAACGACGCATGACCTGAGGGTAGACGCCGGCATGATATAAAATCAATTCGAATTTCTGTAACTATTCAATAGATATCCTCTATGATTTCCTCTCTTGTCGACACCCGACACCTAGACGCCTTCCTTGCCGTCTGTCAGGAAGGCACCCTGGCACGCGCCGCGCTTCGCATTCACAAGACGCAGCCGGCCATCAGCTACGACCTTCGACGCCTCGAGGACGCATTGGGCGTACGCCTCTTCGAGCGGAGCGGTCGCGTCCTGATTCTCACGGCGCACGGTCGCCGGTTGCGCGAGCTGGGTGAGCAGTACGCGGCCGCGTTCCACCAGTTCCGCCAGCAGGCTCTAGGACGAGGAACGGCGGCCGAGCCTCACGCGCCAATCCGGCTCTCGGCCGTTAGCGGGTTTGGTCGCTACGTGCTGTACCCGCGCCTGCGTGATCGCGCACGAGATGTCAACTGCCAGCTCGAGCTGCTCTTTCGAACGGCGGTGGATGTCTTCCGCATGGTCGAGGAGGGGCAGGTCGACTGCGGTGCCGTGTATCACACGAAAGTGTCGCACCGGCTTCAGTTCACGCCTGTGTACAAGGAGGAGCTCGTCCTGATCATCCCGAGGAGGCTCAAGGGGACGGCAGATACCTGGCGGCACTTGCGAACCTACACGACGATCCCGTTTGTCACCTACGAAGAGGCCGAGTACGTCTTCGGACGCTGGTTCGACACACAGTTCGGCGAGCAGCCACCGAGCGGTATCGCACGATGCCATTTCACGGAGCTCGAGGAGGTCATCGACGCAGTTGCGAGCGGGTTCGGTGCGTCGATTGTTCCCCTCGACGCCGTTCCGCGACCGGCCGATGGCCTCAGGATCGTGCGGCCGCGGGCCCGCCGATGCTTCAACCAGGTCTTCCGCGTGTGCCGCACGGGCAGTCTACAGCCACCGTTATTGGATGCGGTCTTCGAGGAGCTCGGGCGTGAACGCCATCGCAAGAGGACGTCGGAGCGGAATCGCCGGTGTTGACAGCCGGTGTTGACAGCGCTGGGCGTTCACGTGTAAATGATTTCACATGCGGCTACCTACAATCAAGGACGTGGCGCGCCGCGCGGGCGTGAGCACGGCCACGGTGTCGCGGGTCTTGAACGACTCGGGGTACTTCGATCCCGAGACGGGCCGCGCCGTGCAGACGGCGGTCGCTGCGCTCGGCTACCGCCGCAACATCCACTGGAAGCGGCTGGCGCGGAACGCCTCGGACACCATTTGCTTTCTCCTGGGCAACCGAGAGTCGCTCAACTCGATGCAGGTGCGGATGTTAGTGGCGGCCGAACGTGTGCTGGCGGAGGCGGGATACGACCTGGTCTTCGCGCCGTGCCGCTACGGCCCCAACACGCCAGTGTCACGCCTGCCGTTACCCAGAATTATCGCGCAGCAGGGCTCGGTCGACGGGCTCATCCTGGCAGGGGTTCACCACGGAAACTTCCTCGCCGCGCTTCGGCACATCAAGCTTCGCTACGTCATCTTGGGCAACACATTCATTGGCCCGAAGGAGGCCATCAAGAAGGACGCAGTCGTGTATGACGACATCGCCGGGGTCGACGACGCCGTCCAGTACCTGATTCGGCTAGGCCATCGCCGCGTCGCGTTCGTGGGCAACACCGACTTGCCGTGGTTTCGGCGCCGCTTCAACGGATACCGTCGCGCGCTCTCGAGGGCGGGCCTCGAGAGCCAGACCGTCGCAGAGAGCTGGCAGGTGAGCCATATCGAATATGGCCGGCTGGCGGCCGCGGAGTTGCTTCGGCGCGATCAGCCGCCCACGGCGATCGTGGCCGCTAACGACGAGGTCGCGGGCGGCGTCTGGAAGACGCTAGTGAGTCGTGGCATCGCGATCCCCCGCGACATCAGCCTCGTCGGCTTCGGCGACCGCGAGGAGGTCTCCATGCTCGAGCCATCTCTGACGACCGTCAGCGTGTTCCAGGACAAGTTGGGCGCAGAGATGGCCCGGATGCTGATGCAGAAGCTGGCCAGGCCGAGCCTGCGCTTGCCGTCTCGTACGTTCCCCTGTCAACTGCTCGAACGCAACTCCTGTGCACCGCCAGCGGCCGGGCTCCGGCTGGTAGCCACGGATCGGTAACCCCCGAGTCACCTGGAGAACGCCAGACCATAAGCGCAAGGGCTGTAATCATTTCCACAATGGAAACATTTACACATTGCGAGAAGAACGGACAGCCAGGTCCAGTTCGGTGCCAAGCTCATCTGGTGAATGTGATGATGACGGTGAACAGACGTGCTTTTCTCGGCCTTGCCGCCGCGACGCCAATGGCGACGGCATCGCACGCCTGGCTCGACGTCCGCCGCTACGGCGCGGCTGACGAGCTGGCGGTTGAGCGCGCTGACACGCACTACGCGATCCTGAACGTCTCGAATGTCCGCGAGTTCGTCCTCGGGATCGACGCCTCAGCCCGCATGCTGCGTGATTTTTCTTCCTTCGATCCGGATGGCTTCCTGCACGACTGGTGTGAGCGACAATTCGGGGTGGCAGCATCGTCGGAGGCCGAACGTGCTTATCGTGCGTACTTCGCGAGCTACGTCACCGATGACCTGGCGAATGCGCCGCAGCTCCTGGACGGGCTGACCCGCTCGGCCGGCCAGGAGGCGCTAGAGGATCTGCTCTCGAGCGTCTCGGCCAAGCGCTTGCCGAAGGTGCAGGGGGTGGCCGAGTTGCTCCACTTGACGCGACAACAGCGCGAGCGACTCGAGGATGCGGGTACCGAGGCAAGGAAAGCCGCCACCGACATGTCCGCCGCCGCCCGGCGATTCTTCGAGGCGAACCTGCTCGCACAGCACGGCATCATCTTCGGCTTGACGTGCTGGCTGGAGGCCTCCCTCGAGGCCCACATGTCCGCGACGCGCGGTGACCGCGCGGCAAGTGCCGCACATCTCACGCGAGCCGCGGAGGCGCTTGCCACCATCCGCGAAGCCCAAGCCCTGGCCACCCGAGGATCCAAGTGGACGTACTGGTATCGCGGCGATAGAAAGATGAACCTGAAGGCGCTCGAAGACCTGACCGGGGATGCGCTACAGCGCGCCAGACACCCCTGACGGCGGGCTTGACGCCAAGGAGCCCGGACCCATGGCTTTTCCCAGAATTGCAGATGTCAAGCTGTTTCCCGTCGCAACCGAGCGGCTGTACGGCGAGGCGAGTCAGCACGTGCTTCTCCGGTTGGAAGCCGAGGATGGCACGGTCGGCTGGGGCGAGATGTCGGACGTCTCGCACCTGCCAGCGTTGATGCCTGACATCAGTGACCTCACCGCCTGCCTCGAGAACCTGTTAGTGAGACGTGACGCGACGAACCTCAACGAGCTGGACGATCTGATGCTGGCGAATTTCCCGGGCACGCGCTTCCACGGCAAGGCCTGCCTGGTGCGCGCCGCGGTCAGCATCGCCTCGTACGACCTGAAAGCCCGGATGCTCGGAATCCCGGTGCATGAGCTGCTCGGTGGCAAGCGCCGTGACCGGATTCCGGTCTGCTACCCCATTTTCAGGATGAAGAGCCGGGCGGACGTGCCCGGCCGCCGTGAGCTGGTGCGGGCACAGTTTGAGAACGGCTTCCGTGCCTTCCGCTTCTACTTCGGTCACGACACCGCGGCCGACGAGGAGCTGCTCGAGGCAATCTGCGGCGAGCTCGGCGACCGCATCCGGCTTACCTCCATGGATGGTAGTGGCCTCTTTCGACTGCCAGCATTCCTGCGCGCGTATCGCGGCCTGTCGCGGTTCCCCTTCGAGACCGTGGAAAGCCCTGTCGATCGCGACGATGTGGAGGCGATCGCGGAGGCGCGTCGCGCGATTGATCATCCAGTGAGCGAACACGTGCGCAGCCGAGAGTACGCGATCCGGCTGATCCGCGCCAGGGCCGTGGACATCTTCAACGTGTCGATTACCGTGGCAGGCGGCATTCGGGGCATGCTGGATCTCTTCGCGATCGGGGACGCCGCCGGGCTCGAATGCATCATCGGCACGACTCAGGAGCTTAGTGTCACCACGGCGGCGCAGGCGCACGTGGGCGCGGTCGCGCCGCACTTGGACTACGCGTCGGATCCGGTTGGCCCCGTCCTCTACACGAGCGACGTCGCCGAAAGGTCTGTGCGGTTCGAGAATGGCGACCTGCTGGTGCCGGATGGGATCGGACTGGGCGTCGAGGTGGACATGCGCAGGGTTGCCGCGATCTCGGCGCCGCTGAGCTCCCTCAAAGATGTCCTCTCCAGTTTCAGCCGCGGATGATCAGGAATCGGGAATGCGTCTCCAGGATAAGGTTGCCGTCGTGACTGGTGCCGGGCGCGGCATCGGGCAAGCTATCGCGGCGCGCTTTGCCGCCGAGGGTGCCCGTGTGGTTGTTGCGGACGTGGCGGCGGATCTCGGCGAGGCCACCGCGCGTGCGATCGGCGATCGGGCGACAGCCATTTCGGTGGACGTGACCAAGGCACCCGCGGTGGACGCGCTGTTCGAACAGGTGAGCCGAGAGCTCGGCCGCCTCGACATCCTCGTGTGCAACGCGGGCCGACCCTACCGGTCGAGCAGCCTGGCGGCGAGTGAGCACGAGTGGAGCGAGTGCCTCGACGTCAACCTGAAGTCGGTCTGGCTCTGTGCTCGCGCGGCGCACCCGGCGCTTCGCCACGGCCGCGGTGGGAGCATCGTCACGATTGCTTCGGCGCAAGGGCATCGGAGCAACCGGCGCTCGTTTCCGTACTCCGCGGCGAAGGGCGGCCTACTGGCGCTCACGCGGAGTCTCGCGGTCGAGTACGCAGCCGACGGTATTCGCGTGAACGCCATCATCCCAGGGCAGATCGAATCGGTTCGGACGGAGCCGTACTTCCAGTCCTTCCGCGATCCCGAGGAGGCGCGGCGACGCGTGCTGTCGACGTTTCCCCTCGGCCGGCTGGGCAGACCGGATGACATCGCGAAGGCGGCCCTATTTTTGGCCTCGGACGATTCTGAATGGATCACCGGCACCTGGCTGACCGTGGACGGCGGTCGCGACGCGGCGCTGGTTGATCTGAGCGACCTCGAGACGGACGCGGAATGACGGATTGGGCGCTCCCCGCTTCGCGGCGCGTATGGCGATGATGCGCTCCATCTGGATGCATCCGTGGGACCTCGAAGGCGCACGGCCGCGTGAGATCGTGGCGGAGCTGCTCGATTGCGGCCTGAACACCTGCAATCTTGCGCTTGCGTATCACGGTGGTCGCATGATGTTGCCTCACCATTCCCGCCGCCGCGTCTACGAGCAGGACCAGAGCCTCGTCTACTACGCGGTCGACCGGCGCCGCTACGGCCGAGGGCCGCTGCAGCCGCACGTGGCGGCCGAAGCCTCGCTCGTGCCGCCATTCCTCGAGGCATGTGTAGCGGCGGGACTCGCGGTGAACGCGTGGATCGTCCTGTGTCACAACGATCGGCTCGGCGTGTCGGCGCCGGACTGCTGTATCCAGAACGTCTTCGGCGATCGGTACACCCACGCCTTGTGCCCAGCCAACCCGCACGTCCGCGCGTACGTCACGGCCCTCTGTCAGGATGTTGCGGCGCTGCCGGAAGTTGGTCGACTCGATCTCGAGGCCCTGAGCTTCATGGGATACGAGCACGCGTCGCTGCACGACAAACGTGGCGTGCCGCTGACGAGGGTTGTGACGTGGCTGCTGTCGATCTGCTTCTGCCCGAGCTGTCGCGACGCGCTTGGGTCGGCTACCGGCGATCTCGAGCTACGCACCCGGAATGCGATCGAGCTCCACTTGCATGCCTGGGCCGAGCGTGACGAGGTTGGGTTGGACACCGCTCTCCCCGAGCTACTGGGCCTAGCAGAGCTCGCGCAGCTGCTGCAGACGCGGCAGCAGGCGCTCGCCACATTGCTGGACGAGGTGCGTGCAGCGACGCGTCCCAAGCACCTCGATCTGCGGCTGGCGGCGTCGCCGTTGGCCTGCGGCGGAAAGACCGCGTTGCCGTGGGACGCGCTGGCGGGCCGTGTTGACTCGGTCACGGTGAGCTTCTTCGGACAGACACCAGAGCGGATGCGCTCGGAGCTCGGCCGCCTCCCGTCGCGCGCAGCCTGCTGCCTGAAGAAGCGGTGGCGCATCTCGAGCCACTCGCCCGAACCCTCCTGCAAGCCGAGCGAAGCTGGCAGGTCCTCCACCGATCGACGACGGTGCGTTCCAGGTGAATGGAGACCCTTAGCAGCCTGGATTATGTTGCGATCGTGATCTACATGGTCCTGATGGCCGGCATCGGGATCTTCTTCGGCTGGTTCATCCGCGACATCGGTGACTACTTCAAGGGTGGCGGGACGATCCCCTGGATGGTGGCGGGCGTCAGCAACTACATGTCGCTCTTCAGCACGTGGGTCTTCGTCGCCTTCGCCGGCATCGCCTATGAAGACGGTCTGGTTGCGGTGACCCTGATCTGGTGCACCGTGCCGGCCACGATCATCGGCGCGCTCGTCTTCGCCAAGCGCTGGCGCCGAGCCGGCATTCTCACGCCAGTCGAGTTCCTGGAAACACGCTACAACGCGTCGGTCCGGCAGGTGTTTTCCTGGAGTGGTCTGGGCTTCCGGCTCCTCGACAACATGGTGCGGCTGTATGCGCTTGGGGTGTTTGTCGCCGGTGCCACGCCGCTCGATGTCCAGACGTCTATCCCCGTGGCCGGCATCGTCGTGCTCCTCTACACGGTGGTGGGTGGCCTATGGGCTGTCGTTGTGACCGACGTGGTGCAGTTCGTCATCCTGATCCTGACGACGCTGATCTTGGTGCCGCTATCGCTGCAGGCGGTCGGTGGCTTGAATGATCTGGTGGCGGCTGTGCCGGATCACTTCTCCTGGCTCAGCGGACCAAAACGGCGCCCCGCTGTTTCTCGTGACTTACTACCTCATGATCACCCTTAAGTACAACGGCAACTGGGCATTCATCCAACGGTTCTACAGCGTTCGCGACGAGGCGGCGGCGCGGAAGGCTGGTGTTCTCACGGCGGTGCTCTTCTTGGTGTTCCCCGCCTTCTATTTGCTGCCGGCGATTGCCGCGCGCGTGGCCCTGCCGGACCTGCCGGACCGCGAGATGGCGTATGTCGCCATGTCGTTGCGGGTGCTGCCAGAAGGCGTCATGGGTCTGATGCTCGCATCGATGTTTGCGGCGACGATGTCGGCGCTCGATTCCGACTACAACGTGATGTCCAGTGTCATGACGCGCGATGTTTACCAGCGGCTGATCAGGCCGGCGGCGGGGAACCGCGAGCTGATGTGGGTCGCTCGTCTCGTCACCGTGGCTGTCGGGGGGATCGTCTTGGTGGGCGCGCTCTTCATTGGTGGGTTCGGCGGCGCCTTCGAAGCCAACCGGCTCTTCACCGGGCTCTTCGGTATCCCAATGGTCGTGCCGCTGGTCTTTGGCGTGCTGTGGCGCGGACCACGCCCGGCCGGAGCGCTGGCCACGGTGGTCGTCGGGATCGGCGTCGGTCTATACCTTCATGCGCATTCCGAGGTCTCGTGGCCGGTGGCCACGCTGATCGAGATCGCGGTCTCGGTCGCGACCCTCTGGATGTCAGGACTGATCGAGAGCCGAGACGAAGCCTACCGAGAGCGCGTCGCGACGTTCTTCACACGGCTCGCCACGCCCATTCCAGACACGGACAAGCCGCTTGAAGCGCCCGAATTTCGCCGCGCGCTCGCGCTGCTTTTGGCATTCGTGCTGGCGGCCGCCAGTATGCTCTACGCGACCATGGGTGCCCGCTCGCTCGCGGAGCCAGGCGGCCTGCTGGCGCTGGTGGCTGCAGGTACCTGCGCCATCCTTGCCGGCGCTTTCTACCTGTGTGGCCGTGTCCCACAGACAAGCGGTCGACCCAACCGATCTCGCGACTAGGCGAGCAGCCACCGTCTCATTCCTGGTCGAGCCGCGGAACACTCCGCGATGTTCGCGATCTCGGCAGATCACCGGTGCGCTCTGCGATAATGCATCATACGTCTGAGCGCTGCTACCATGTCACCTCGAATCGCCGTCTTTCCCAAGTGCTACTTCGACGAGCTGTGCGACGGCCGACGTGACTATCTGCAGTGGATTCAGGATGCGCTGACGCTGGGCGGCGAGGGCCTCGAGCACTACGACGGCTTCTTCCGATCCTTTGCGCCCGAAGACGTCGATCCGATAGTGCGCCTCATCGAGACCACGGGGCAAGTCAGCGCGATGCTCTGCTTCTCACCGGATTTCACACACCCGGATCCTGACGCACGTGCGCGCGAGGTCGCGCGACAGAAAGCCTGGTCGTCTTCCAGACCACGTCGCCGCAGGGTGCGGGAACGGCCGCGTCACCCGCGAAGTTCCAGCACTGGCGTGAGCAGACCAGCGTCGTGCAGGATGTCGCGGCGATGACGACGGGCGTGGTCAACTACACGGGAGGCGGGTTTCCGGAGCAGCTCCGGTCGGCACAGGTCTGGGCCAACTTCTTCCGACTCCTCGGGGCGACGCTCTATCGCGGCCGTGTCTTCACCGCGGAGGAGGATCGACCGCAAGGTCCGCGCCTCGTCGTTCTGCGCCATAGCCTGTGGGCAGGACGATTCGAGAGCGATCCAGACATCATCGGCAAGAGCATCTCACTGAGCGGCGAGCCGTTCGTGGTGATCGGTGTCCTGGGCCCGACGTTCGACCCGGAAGACTTCGGGCCGTCGCCGCAGGTCTACATGCCGTTTCAGCTCGACCCGAACACAAGTGACCAAGGCCATTACTTCATGGCGGCGGGCCGGCTGAAACCGGGTGTCACGCTCCAGCAGGCGCAGGCGCGGCTGCAACTCTCAGCCGAGGAGTACCGGCGCAAGTTCCCCGACGGGCTCGATGCGAACAACAGTTTCAGCGTCGAGCCGTTCCGTGAGGCGCTCGTCAGCAACGTCCGGCCGACGCTCCTGGTATTGGTGGGCGCGGTGAGCTTCGTCCTGCTGATTGCGTGCGCCAACGTGGCGAATCTCCTGCTGGTGCGCGCCACGGGCCGCAAGCGGGAGATCGCGATCCGCGCAGCGATGGGCGCCGGACGCTACCGCATCATCCGTCAACTGTTGACGGAAAGCGTGCTGCTCTCCGTGGCGGGAGGTGTGTTTGGTCTGGTGCTCGGCGTCATCGGCATTCGCGCGCTCCTGGCCGTCAACACGGCTCGTCTGCCCCGTCTGGGCGAGGACGGATCCCTGGTCGGCGTCGATTGGCGCGTCCTGGGGTTCACACTGCTCGTGTCGGTGGGTACCGGGATTCTCTTTGGCTTGATCCCGGCGCTGCAGGCATCTCGCGCGGACCTCAGCGCGACGCTCAAGGAGAGCGGCGGGCGGTCTGGCACCGGGTCCCGCCAGAACAAGACACGTTCCGTGCTCGTGGTAGCCGAGGTCGCCTTGGCGCTCATCCTGCTCGTCGGCTCGGCGCTTCTTATTCGGACCGCGATCGCGCTCAGGACCGTCGACCCGGGCTTCGACGCGACGAACGTTCTGACGATGCGCATGTCGCTCAACGACCCGCGGTTCATGAAGGCGGACAGCGTCGAGCGGCTGGTACGAGATGGCGTCGAACGGCTTCGCGCCCTACCCGGCGTTTTGGAGGCGAGCGCAACATGCTGCGTGCCGCTCGAGGGTGGCTACGGTCTGCCGTTCGTGATCGTCGGGCGACCGCTGCAGGAGGGTCCGTACCACGGCGGTGGCGGCTGGGGCACCGTGTCGCCCGGCTACTTCGAGGTCTTCAAGATTCCAGTGAAGAGCGGACGCGTCTTCACGGACCGAGACACAGCACAGTCGCCCGCGGTGGTCGTGATCAACGAGGCGATGGCCCGGCAGTACTGGCCGAAGGGAGACCCGCTCACGGATCGGCTCGTCATCGGCCGCGGCGTTATGCGGGAGTTCGCAGACGAGCCAGAACGACAGATCATCGGCGTCGTCGGCGACGTGCGCGACGGAGGGCTCAACAACGATCCCGGGCCGAGGGTGTACGTTCCCCAAACACAGGTGCCAGATGCAGCAAATGCGCTCAACGTCCGCATCACGCCCATCGCGTGGGTCGTCCGCACGCAGACGGAACCGTATGCGCTAAGCGCACCAATCCAGGAGGCGCTGCGACAGGCTACCGGCTTGCCGGTAGCCGACGTTCGCTCGATGGCCCAGGTCGTGATTCGCTCCACGTCGCGCCAGCGCTTCAACATGTGGCTCATGACCGTGTTTGGCGCCTCTGCGGTGCTCCTTGCCGCCATCGGGATCTACGGTCTGATGGCCTACTCCGTGCAACAGCGAACGCAGGAAATCGGCATCCGGCTTGCGCTGGGAGCAGAGGCGCGCCAGGTCAAGAACATGGTGATCTTCCAAGGGATGCGTCTCGCGCTCGTCGGCATCGTGATTGGCATCGCTTCGGCGTTCGGCCTGACACGCTTTATCGCCACTTTCCTCTTCGGCGTGGAGACATGGGATCCAATGGTCTTCGTGACGGCGCCGGTGCTGCTGAGCGCCGTCGCTCTGCTCGCGACATGGGTTCCGGCGCAGCGCGCCAGCCGCGTCGACCCAATCGAGGCACTGCGGTACGAATAGAGCCGGGGACGATTAGTCGGCCTTCTCGCGCACGGGGAGTTGCTCGAAGGGAATATCGAGAATCGGGTATTCCGCCCAGGCGTGAAAGTCGAAGTGCCACCACTCGGTCTCGTAGACGGCGAAGCCTTCGGCCTCCATCACCTCGCGTAGCAGCGCCCGATACCACCGCTGCCGTGACGTGCCGCCGAGGTAGTTGGGGAACGACCGGTCGGAAAACTCATCGTATCCGCCCACCATTCGTACGGCCCTTCCTGTCGCGAGCTCGTAGAGCGTCAAATCAACCGCGCACCCGCGGTTGTGCCGCGATCCCTGCGAGGGGTCGGCGACGAAGATGCGCTGCGGCTGCGGCGTGGCTTCCCAGAACATCTTTGTGACGGTCCACGGGCGATAGGCGTCATGAATGAGCAGGCCGTAGCCCCGCGCCTTCAACTTCCGGTGCGCCCGAGCCACGGCTTCCGCGGCCGGCCGCTGCATCAGCGCACGGGGCTGCTGATAGAACGCCGTGCTCATGAAGTTGTTCGTCGTCGCATATCGGATGTCGTACTTGATCGTCGGATCCAGCGAGGATAGCTCGACGAGATCCGCCGGGCGCTTGCCGGTTTCGACTGGCGGTTGCGAGGCAGCGGCCAACTTGCGCAGTTCATCCACTGGCTCGAGCGGGGTGATGCGGAACGTGCCTTCGTTCAGGCCAACGGGACGCCGCGGGAAGCGCACGCCGGCCGCAATCACCTCGGTTGCCTGTCCCTTCGCATCGCGGACGAAGCGCAACTTCTCGCCGTCATAGAGACCGGATCTGGGAAACGCGAAAAGATCTCGACTGATTTGCTCGAGCGGATAGAGGAAGAACCACTCGATGAGCGCGTGCATCGTCCCCTCGCGCTCGAGGATGTAGAGCACGTTGTGATCCCACCCATACTCACCGATCAAGCCCGTCCAGGCCTCCGGTGCTGGTGCTGGAATGGCCGTGTCCCTTACCCGGTTGTAGGTGACGTCCTCGGCTACGAGCACGCCATCGCGGCCGCGCTTGATGGAAGACCCATACGCGAGCCGCCCATCGACCGTCAGCTCTTGTTCCGATGCGTCTACCGATCTCACCTCGGACTGGACGCTTCCCATCGTCGCCACGAGCGTGCCTTGACGATCTTCTAGCTCAATGTGCCGATCGCCGCCGGACGCGTCGACGTACGTGCCGGCCAGCGATTTCGCAGTTTCGGGAGCCACGGGCTCAGGCAGCGTCAGCTCCGGCAAGGGCTTCCCGTCGTGCACGGCGAGCAGTGAGGACATCGCCTCGCGCGCGATGTGCCCCATCACCGCGTTCGCGCCATCCATCGTGGTCGCCAGCGCGACACCGAGCTTGGCGTCCGGGAGGGCTTGCAGCGCTGTTGCAAAGCCATAGATCGCGCCACCGTGGCCGACCAGTCGGTGGCCATGGAACTGCCCCACGTTGAAGCCGATGCCGAAGCCCTCTGTGGCGCCCTGAGGCGCAAATTGCGGTATCCACATCGCTTCCAGCGTTTCCGGCTCGAGCACAGTGCCATTCAGTCCTCGTCCCTGGCGAAAAAGCACGCTCAGGAAACGACCCAGGTCCGTTACCGTCGAATACATACTGCCGGCGGGCGCCATTCCGAGCTCGAACGTGGGCGCCTCGAACTGACGACCGAAGTAGGTCCACATATAGGCTTTCGCCAGCGCCCCGGAGACGGCAGGCGTCGGCGAGAACGCACTGTCGGTCAACCCGAGCCGCTCGAGCACGTTCTCCTGCAAGGCCTGATCGAACGGCTTCTTCGTGAGCATCTCGACAACCCGACCGACCACGGCGATGCCGGCGTTGGAATACTTCGTGCGTGTGCCCGGTGCGTAGATCAGCTCGGTGGCGTTCAGCGACGCGACGGTCTGTTCCAGCGAGGGTGCCGTGTCGTCGAAATAGTGGCCGACTGGCGGCTCGCGTTGCAGGCCGGACCGGTGCGACATCAGGTGTCGCAGGGTGATCGGCGTGCCGAACGGATTCTTCGGGGTAAAGCTCTCTAGGTACGTCGTGACGGGCTTGTCGAGATCCACCTGGCCGCGCTCCACGAGCTGCATGACCGCGATGTCCGTGAACAGCTTCAACACCGAGCCAACGCGATACACGGTGTCCTCGGTGGCGGGCGTCTTGTTATCCGGATCCGCAAACCCGAATCCCTTGGCCCAGACAATGTCTCGATCGTCGACCAGGACGATCGAGACAGCGGGTAGGCCTTTGTCCTGCATCTCGTGGGTGATCAGGCGCTCGATGCGTGCGATGGCGGCCGCATAGCGTTCGGCCGGCTCCGCTGCCTCGGGGCCCTGCGCGGCGGAGAAGAGCGATTGTCCGGCGAAGGCTGCAACGAGTAGGCCCGCAACCACAGCCGCGAGGGGGCCCTTGCCGGTCTCGGTCACGGCGCTTTCTCGCCCCGCCATCCGCCCGTTGATCCATGATCTCGTCATCGTTCTTCGCCTCTTTAGATTAGGGGCGCCATCTCTGACGTGTGACTGTGATGGCGCAGCTAAAGCTGCGCCCTACCATCTATTATGCAGACCAGCGTGCACGGGGGCGTCGCTATTGTTCCAAGCGGGCTCCCAGCACGTAGTAGACGGTTTCGAGCGCCGGGATGACGTACCAGTCACCGTGAGGGAACCGCATGATCAAGAAGAAGCCCCAGATGGATAGCACCGTACCCACGTATTGCGGATGAGCGAGCAGCGAAAAGGGGAACTGTCGACACCAGGGAACCTCGTGGCCAAACCGGTTGCCGTAGAACACACCCACGGTCCCTAGGTGATAGAAAACGCTCAGGTTCAGCCACTGGCCGGCCGCGATGAAGAGACCGCCCAACCCCACGACGATCGGTCCGCCATCGGGCGGCCAGATCGAGCCATTGCCATGGACGTAGCACCACCAGACGAACACGGTGAGCTGCAGCACCTTGAAGCCGGAGAAGAGGAACCGCACGGCGGCGACTGGTTCCTCTTCCCCGGGGCACATCACGCGAAAGGCGTCCGGCGCGCGCCAAATCCAGACATAGCAGATCCGCTCGAGGCTCAACAACGCCGCCGCAGAGAGCAACAACCCGACTTCCACGATGTCAGGCGCCCTGGGCGCGACGCGGGAAATAGGTGACGACGTCGGTCAGCGGATCGGTGACGAGCTTGACGAACCAGATCATCGAGATGCGGAAGTTGTGCTTCCAGATCAGGTACGCCACGCGGAGGAATACCACGAAAAGAGTCCAGCGAAACCAATGCAGCGCGATCGTGGGGAGCGTGGCGGCGAACGCCGCAAAGGTCCAGGCGTCTGCTTGCACCATACCTATCACCGGAATCAGGCCGTAGCCGAGCACGATGAGCGTCTTGTCGCGCGTGGTGTATCCGAGTAGCAACGCTTCCTCGTCATGACACGGTGGCTCCAAAATCGCGTGGCCGAATTGGCGCACGAACAGAGACGCCAACCCCAAGCACATTGCGGTGGTGAGGTCGGAGAAGATGATGACGTAACAATAGAGAAAGGCGCTCGAGCTCAACAGATGGAGAAGCTGATTCGCCTTGTCATTGTGAGAGGCATGGTGGTCATCCTCTTTGCGTTGCATGACCGCCACATAGAATGCCTGCAAAGACTTCGGCACCGGTACCAGACTCCCCAACATGTCCCACATCACACGCATTCGCATACGCTTCTCCCTTCCTGGATATTCGTGTTCGGTCAGCCACCATCCATCGCTCCTCATCGAGCCCGCCGCCTCCACCAACTTTACCTGCAAGGCGCGATAGTCGTCCGCCGTGACGTCCATGCTGCTCAAGCACCGTCCGGTGCCGACCCAACTGAGCGTGACGCCCTCGGCGCGCAGGTAGTACTGCAGCAGCCAGTTGTAACGCCCCGGTTCCTTGAAGAGGACTGTCCAGACCGTCCCGAGGTTCACCACACGCACGGGCAGCGACGCGTCAGCCATCTGCTGATTGGTCGATTGCACCCAGTCAGCGCAGCGTTGGTTCGCCTCGTCGTATAACCTCGCCGTGGCAGGCTGCACCGCCCAACGCAGGAATTCGTTCATCGCGCCCATCACTGCGGGGTGGGCCGAGAACGTGCCCACGACATACGCGATGCGCATCGGACGGTCCGCATCGAAGCGGCGCATGAGCGCTGTCTTGCCGCACACGACGCCGATGGGCAGGCCGCCTGCGACCGTCTTCCCGTACACGACCATGTCCGCGCGCACGCCGAAGTACTCCTGTGCGCCGCCCGGGGCGAGCCGAAAGCCCGTATACACTTCGTCGAAGATCAACGGAACGCCGCACGCGCCGCACACCTCGCGCAGTTGATGCAGCCAGCTCGCATACCGCTCCGTAGAATCGTGGGTCTTACGCACGTCGCTCGTCAGTAAGACCGCGTCGTTGGGCGGCGGCGAGTTCGGATGGAACGACTGCACCGGATTCACCAGCACCGCGGCGATGTCCTTCGCCCGGCGGCGAATGACGGCAAGCGATGCCGGGTTGAGATCCTTGAGTGTCAGACAGTCGTCGACCGGGCGCTCACTGCCGAGCCCTGGCTGAACGCCGTCCCACCAACCGTGGTAGGCCCCTGAAAAACAGACGATTAGCTTCTTGCGGGTATTGAAGCGCGCCATCCGCACGGCAGCCATGACCGCCTCGGTGCCGCTCATGTGAAACGACACCTCGTCCAGGTGAGACACGTTTTTGAGCATCGCGATGTTCTCGGCAACCATCGGATGCAGCGGTCCCAACACGGGACCGAGATCTTTCACGCGGTCCCAGCCCTTCTGTATCCACGCCTTGTAGCGGTCGAAGCCCGCGACGTTGACGCCATACGCACCACTCACGTCTATCGTCCAGTTCCCGTCGACGCTCCGCAGTCTCGGACCGTGGGAAGCCGTCACGACCGAGCAGAGATTGAACTTGTCGCGCATCACACGGGCGAAGGGGAACGGAACCCGATTGGCGTCAGTAAAGCGCAGATCGGAAAAGCTCTCGCGGATCGCGTTTCCCCACGCGATGGACTGGACAGACTGGGCGTGGAGCAGCGACGCCAGGCGGTCGAGTCCTCGTCGCCGACGTTCGACCAAGGGCTCTGTGGCTCCATCCGCTCGGAAGAACTCCTCCTCGTCATAATCACGCGCCTTCACCCACGTCGACAGCTGCCGTGAAAGCGCCGGCACCAACGCGATAGCGGGAACGGTCATGAGAGCGCGCACGAACCTTCGCCCCGCGTGCGCTACGAGCACGACGCAGAGCACGAGTCCCAGCAGCCACCAGGCATCCGTTGCGGCCAGTTGGCAGCTCTCTCTGGCGTGCACACCGACGCACGCCATCCATCTGTTGATCGCGTCGTCCAGCATTCTCGTTCCTCCCGTGCTCGGCGGCGTGTCGTTGAGACAACGACTGCACGACGAGCGTGTAGCGACAACGCACGCAGAGTACTGTGCTCTCGTGGCAAACTTGCGACGAAGGTGTGTCAGTGAATTAAAGAACCTTCGGGCTCGTGCCGCGGCCGGTTGCGCGGCGCCGGCGCGGCTGGGCGAGCGCGCCGCTATCAAATTCTTTAGGTGGACGGCTGGCCACTGCCGGAATCGGAGACAATAGGTCAGGATGTCTTCACGAACCGGGAATCGAGATCCAGGCAGCAGAAGCCCCGAGCCCGAGTGGCCTTCGTCAGGCGCGCTGACGAGTGCCGCGAGGCATGACCGGCCGGAGAGGCCGGTACGCCACGACAGCGGAGAGGTCCAGTCGCGCACACGGCTTCTGGATTTGCCCGTTGGACTGGTCGAGGACTTGCGTTGTGGCGGTGTGCGTCGCTCCGACAGCGCGGAGCACTATTCCCCGCAATTTCAGGTGTGTCTTCCGTACCACGGGCTCTTCGTGTGGCACGTCGGACGAGACACCGTGGTGGGTGATGCGAACCAGGTACTGTTCGTCACGGGTGGAGAGGGCTACCGGATCAGTCGTCCCCTCCCAAGTGGCTACGCTGAGCTGATCATCACACCGGAGCTCTGCGTCCTTTCCGAGATTGCGAACGCAACCGGTGCCCGCCTGCCGAGCCACGCCCTGTTCCGCCGGCGCAGTTGGCGCGCGAGTCCGCCTTTACAGAGCTTCCGCGCACGCTTCCTGTCCTGGGCGACTGGCGCGTCTGACGTGGATGATCTCGAGGCGGAGGAGCTGGTGCTATCGCTCCTCCGTTATGCGCTCCAGAGCGACGGCGCGCACGGCGGGCGGGGCGCCGCGACCACGGCACGATTGATCCGGCGAACGAAGCAGTTTCTCGAGGCAGAGCTCGCGGACCCGATACGGCTGCGTGACGTGGGGCGTGCGGTCGGTGCGTCACCGGCCTATCTCACGCACCTGTTTCGGCGGGTCGAAGGCACGTCACTGCACCAGTACTTGACCCAATTGCGTCTCGCGCGAGCGCTCGTCGAGCTGCCCCACGCAGATGACCTCACGACCCTGGCAATCGACATCGGGTTCTCGAGCCACAGCCACTTCACGGCGGCCTTTCGGCGCGCGTTTGGCGTCACGCCCTCCGAGTTCCGGCAGACGTCGCGCGGTCGCTTGCGTCCGTCGCCCCCCTAGACCCAAAGCTGGGTTCGCAGCTTCATGGCGCGGGGCCTTTTAGGCCCCGCGTTCGGCGGGGTAAAAAAAAGCGCCACGAGGCGATTGCCCCGTGGCGCGTGGGGTCCTACCGCGTTCGCGTGGCTAGATCCCTTCGCAGGATGCAGAGACCGGCTGGACCGACCTCGGTTCGAATACCTTGCCGCCACCAACGGCACCGGCCTCGGCAACACCCGTCTCATCCTCTGACAGCTCGGCCCAACTGCCGCTCAGCTCGACCGTGGTACCGACTTGCTCGGTCAGAGGCGTTATGTCGACGCCCTCGGGGGCCTTCAGCGTAACCTCCTCGGGCGCGTCGCCCGCCTCACCGCCCTCAGGCGCTTCGATGTTCGTCAGTTTGAAAGTGCCCTCTTCGTCACCCGCCTGGAGGCAGCCCTTGAGCGTGACGTCGCCCATGTCTGCGGGCGGCGCGCCTGGCTCTGTGGGCTCCTGCGGCGCTGGTTCCGTCGGCGCCGGTTCCGTCGGCGGCGGTTCCGTCGGCGGAGGCTCTGTCGGCGGTGGCTCTGTAGGGGGCGGTTCCTGCGGCGTCGGTTCCGGCGCCGGTTCCGGCTGCTGTGGCGGCTCCGTGGGTTCCTGTAAAACCGCCTGGCTGTCCGTGGCAGCGCTGGTCGACTGGGTTGTTCCAGCCGCCACCGCAAACGCACAGGCCGCCAGGACACACGTGCCAACGAAGATCCGCTTCATAGCTGTCGTGCTCCTTTCGCCTCGAGACTCGCGCTCTCAAGGCTGAGCCTCACGCCGTCCGGTGGTCGAGAGGCTCAGGTTGTTATTGCCCCTGCGGGGCAGGTTCCGGCCCGCGCTGCGCGTGGCCGAGTCAGCGTCGGACTATTTGATTCGCAAAACCCGGACCAGATCAAAAAAAACCCCGACAGAGAGGCGCATTTTTGCGCTGCGATGGCCGATGGACCCGCATCTAGCTCTGGCTTAGGCGTGCCCAGTGCGTCACATCTACATACAGAAATACAAGGAGCGTGTAGATTTGTGTAGCGACGGCGGGTTCGCCGACGTAGCAGAGATTGACTTTCATGCAACCGATTCCTAGCGGCGTTGAGCGGCAACACGGTATGAAGCGGATGAGCGTCACAGCGAGGGTCACGGTCTTGGTGCTGTTGCTGGCGCCAGCCGTGGCCGCATGGTCGAGACCCGACTGGCGCGTGCGCACAGCAGACGAAGTGGATCGCAGTCGCACGGTTGTCGTCGAGTCGCCCGACGGGAGCATTCGTGTCGGGTTCGGGTTGTACGAGAAGTCGGGCAAGAAAGCCGTGCCCTGTTACGACGTCTCCTGGCGGGGGAAGGTGCTGGTTCGTCGCGCGAGCCTCGGCATTGAGCTTGCCGGCAGCGGACCACTCAGCAGCAATTTCAGAATCGTCAACGTCACACGCGCAGAGAGAGATCAGACCTACCCCGTGTATCCCGGGAAATCCAGTACGGCACGCGATCACTACCGTGAGGCCGTCGTTTCGCTGGAGGAACGAGCAGAGCCGCGTCGGCGTCTGGCTGTGATTTTTCGCGCGTACAACGACGGAGTGGCTTTTCGGTATCGGTTTTCAGAGCTGCCCGGTGCGACAGAGCTCGTCATCACGGAAGAGCAATCCACGTTTGCGTTCGTCGGGAACCCCCAGGCGTACACCTTGCCACTGGGAGCATTCACGACGTCGTACGAGCAGCGCTACCGGTTCGTCTCACTGAAAGATGTTTCTCCGGACGCGCTCCTTGGACTCCCTATGCTTCTCGAGTACCCGGACGGAACCTGGATTGCCTTGACCGAGGCGAATCTGACTAACTATGCGGGAATGTATCTGTCGGGCGTAGCCGGTCACTCGAACCTCCTTATCAGCCGGCTATCGCCTTGGCCGGACAACCCTCAGGTCAAAGTCAAAGCCGTGGTGCCCCACGTCTCACCCTGGCGTGTCTTGATGATTGCCGACGACCCGGGAAGATTGATCGAATCGAATCTGATCCTGAACTTGAACGAGCCCCGCGCGATCGGAGACACCTCGTGGATCAGGCCAGGCAAAACGACGTTTCCCTGGTGGAACGGGTACGCGCTGGGGGACGTTGGTTTCCGCGGCGGCTTGAACACGCAGACGATGAAACATTACATCGATTTCTGTGCCGAGCAGGGCATCGAGTATCACTCATTGGACGGCTTCGATCGCGCCTGGTACGACGGGCCCATCGTGCCGTACGAGGGTGCAGACATCACGAAGAGCGTGCCCGAGATCGACCTACCCGAAGTGCTCGGGTACGCACGGCAGAAAGGGGTGCGTCTGCGCCTCTGGATGCACTGGCAAGCGGCCAGAGCACACATGAACACGGCGTTTCCCATCTACGAGACGTGGGGCATCGAAGGCGTGATGCTGGATTTCATGGACCGTGATGATCAGGAGATGGTCACCTTCCTCCATGAGGCCGTTCGGCTGGCGGCCAAGCACCATCTCACGGTGACGTTGCACGGCGCCTCCAAGCCCACCGGGCTGCGTCGCACATACCCCAATCTCCTCACGGCGGAAGGGGTGCTGAATCTGGAATACAACAAGTGGGATGCGCAGGGCGTCTCGCCGGAGCACGAGGTGACCGTGCCATTCATTCGCATGCTGGCGGGCCCGCTGGATTTTCATCAAGGGTCGTTTCGCCACGTCTGGCCGCGGCAGTACGCCCCGCGGAAGATCGCCCCGGTGGTGAAGGGCACCCGCGCCCGGACGCTGGCGAGCTATATCATCTTTGAAAATCATCTACCGATGGTGGCAGACTACCCAGCGGCGTATCGCGAGCAGGAGGGGCTCGAGCTCCTAGCGCAGGTTCCGGTCACTTGGCACGAGACGCGAGTGCTGAACGGCGTCGTCGGCAAGTACATCACCGTTGCGCGGCGGAGCGACGAGCAGTGGTACGTGGGCAGCATGTCCGACGGCAGTCCGCGCGAGCTCACCATACCGCTGGACTTCGTTGGTCCTGGAAGATTCGTCGCCGAGATAAACGCCGATGATCTCCACGCTCCGGACGATCCGTCGACGCTGACGTTCCGTCGGCTCCAGGTTACTGCTGCAGATACCATCCGTGCGGAGCTGGCACCAGCGGGAGGGCACGTGATTCGTTTGACCCCGGTTCGGTAAGCTTGGACCGGGTTATTCTCCGCCTGCAGTAGCGTGCTATTCCTTCGCCTGTCCCGCCGCGCGCCACAGATACCAGCTCGCCACCGTGCGGTAAGGCTTCCACCGCACGCCGCGCTTTTCGAGATCGTTGCGCGTCGGCAGCTCGCGCTTCTTGAAGGCGATCTGAAAGCCCTTCCGGATACCATAATCGTCGAGCGGCAGCACGTCTGGGCGGCCCAGACGGAAGATGAGGAGCATCTCCACGGTCCACCGTCCGATGCCGCGCACGCTGGTGAGGCGCTCGATGATCGCCTCATCCTCCAAGCGGTGGACCTCTGCCAGCGTCGGAATCTCGCCGGCAGCAGCCTTGCGCGCCAGGTCGCGCAACGAGAGAAGCTTTGGGCGCGACAGACCGGCGGCGCGGAGCTTGTCGTCGGAGGCACGCAGGATCTGCTCCGCCGTAGGGCCTTCGTAGGCACGCGGGAAGAGCGCGCACACGCGCGCGAAGATCGTGGCAGCGGCCTTGCCGGTAAGCTGCTGGTAGACGATCGCCTCGGCGAGCGCGACGAAGATACTCGGCGTGGTCTGCAGCCGCATGCGAAACTGGCCAACACGGTCGATGAGGGGCGCCAGTCGTCGGTCCGATGCACGCACGTGCTCGACCGCCACGTCTGGCTCGAAGCGAAACGTGCCGTCGCCATCGAAGAGCGCCTGTCGGGCGTTCGCCTGCGCGCCTTCGATCGAGAGGAGGCGGAGCTTCGTTGCGACGCCGCCGTGCGCGGAAAAGCCTCCGAGCTTGCCACCGTTCGCGAGCACGCGATGGCACGGTACGACGATGGCGAACGGGTTGCGTCCTAGCGCTTGCCCGACCGCCCGCGACGCGGCGGGGGCACCTAGCCGCGCGGCGATCTCGCCGTACGAGATGGTCTGGCCCGGCGGAATCGTCCGTGCAACCTCGTAGACGCGCCCGTGGAAAGGCGGCACCCGATCCATGTCGAGCGTGACGCCGGAGAGATGGCTCGCCTCGCCACGGAAGAGCGCGACGATGCCATCAATCGCGCGCTGTACGTCGGGTGGCGGCGATGCCTCGCGGGCGTCCGGAAACTGCTGGAGCATACGTGCTCGCGTCTCCAGCTCGCGGGCCTCCGGAAGCTGCACCCGGACGAGGCCGCGCCCGCCCCAGACGATGCCGCATCGGCCGATGGTCGTGTCGAAGAGCGCGAAGCCGTATGTCGTCATGGCATGCTGCAGAGCCGACGTCCAGTCGCTCCTGTTCCTGTGTCAGCGAACCGCGTACACATCTGTCATGCTAATGCTATTTATAGCGCGTCGCAGGAGGGGCGTTCTTGGCAAAAATTGCGGCGGAAGTGTCAGCCCTCGTGTCTTTCGCCTGCGCGCCAAGGTTGAGTGAATCGGCCGTAGCGTCTGATG
The DNA here is from genome assembly GCA_009377495.1 of Luteitalea sp. Taxonomy (GTDB): domain Bacteria; phylum Acidobacteriota; class Vicinamibacteria; order Vicinamibacterales; family Vicinamibacteraceae; genus WHTT01. Next base: position 25,335 of record WHTZ01000007.1, on the reverse strand, counting down.
GTATCCTGCAGGACAATCACACATGCGGACACAGGTTAGACACCTTCGATTCTCAGCAGCCGCCTTCGCGAGCTTGGCCCTGTGCTGGCTGGTGGCGGAGCGCACCGGTGCAACGGCACCACGGCCAGCCGTGGCGATGATCGAGCCTGAGGGCGAAGCCCAGAGATATTGGCCACGCTGGCGCGGTCCGTCTGGGCAAGGCCTGGCGGCTGGAACGGGCTATCCGGACGCATGGTCGCGAACGGAGAACGTCGCATGGAGGACCCCGGTCCCCGGACGCGGCCACTCTTCTCCAATCGTCTGGGACGATCGAATCTTCCTGACCACTGCATACCCCGACGGCCGGGCATCGATGCTGGCTTACGAGCGATCGAACGGTAAGCAGCGGTGGGAAGCGTTCGTCCCAGACCGGACTCCTGAGCACACCCATCGGAAGAACAGCCACGCGTCCCCGACACCGGTGACGGACGGTCGGCGCATCTACGCCTCGTTCGGGAACCGCGGGCTCGTCGCGTTCGATTTCGACGGGAAGCTGATTTGGCACCATTCGCTCGGCACGTTCGACAACTACCACGGCACAGCGGGATCGCCGCTCCTCTACCAGGACCGGTTGATTCTCTATCAAGATCACGACGGTGGGTCGGAGGGTGGCGCGTTCGTCGCGGCCTTTGCTACGAGCACCGGCGAGAGGCTCTGGCGAACGGAACGTGAGGCGACGGTTGGCTGGGGTACGCCGGTCGCGATTCGTGCTGGCAACCGCGACGAGATTATCGTCAGCGGCCAACGGCGAGTAGTCGCGTACGACCCAGCGTCCGGGCGAGAGCTCTGGCGCGCCTCGGGCAACACTCGCGAGGTCATCCCAACGCCGGTCGTGGGGCACGGGCTCGTCTTCTGCTCATCCGGGCGGGCGGGACCAACGCTGGCCATTAGACCCGGCGGCGCGGGTGACATCACCGACACCCACGTCGTGTGGCAAAGCCCGAAGGGCTCTCCGTTCGTCCCCTCACCGCTGCTCTACGGCGAGCGTCTGTACATCGTCAACGACATGGCGAGCATTGCTACCTCTCTTGAAGCGACCACCGGCAAGGTCGTCTGGCAGGGACGATTGGGCATCGCCAAGCGCGAAGGCTTTTCGGCGTCGCCCGTCGGCGTCGACGGCAAGGTGTTCTTTACCAACGACGATGGCGAGACGTTCGTCTTGAGGGCAGGACCGGAGTTCGAGCTGATTCGAGTCAATCGGCTCGAGGCCCGGTTACTCGCCTCGCCGGCGCTGGTCGACGGTCACTGGTACTTCCGCACCGAGCAGGACCTCATCGCCATCGGCGAGTAGCGGGTGCTTAACGGAAATGCGGGTCACGACGATCGCCAGAACGATGGAGAAAAAGGGGACAGGCCCCTTTTTCGTCGGCGTTGGTTCTCGAAAAAGGGGCCTGTCCCCTTTTTCCGACCCTCCAGATCTCGCGACCCCCATTTCCGTTAAGCACCCGCGAGTAGCTCCTGAATTGCGTTCCCGTCGAAGTATCGATTAATGTGACCGCTGCTTTCGAAATCCGGTAGTGATGTCACTCGTGCTCGCTCGCCAGTTAACGTCTGGGTGGAAGTCGCCGAGCTGGAGCATGGCGTCGTGCCTCGTCGATGATCGTCTCAATGCGAACCACGCGATCGCGCAACTCGCGGTGCTCGGTACGCAGCGCTTTCACCTCGCCAGACAACTCAGTCACCTTGTCGATGATCGTCGCCACAGAGCGCAGCGTGTCCCAGGCTTCCTTGACGAGGCTCACGGGCGCACTCCGCGGCGCCGGACCGTACCAGGATTGCTCGGCTCTGACTGCAGACGCTCCGCGATCGAGACGAGCTCCGCACGGGTCAGGTCGCCGTGAGCCTGCTTGGCTGCGTAGGTATCCTTCTCGTCGCCGGCCCCGCGCAGGACACGGATCTCGGCGAGATTCGCATCGATCGTTTCGCACGCCTTCTGAACGACGGGCTTGAGCTCCGCGAGCACCTGCAGGAGCGCCTCCTCCTCAGGCTCACCCCGTCCGAAAAGGCGGCGGCGGACGAATTCGGCAGTGGATATCTTCGCGGCTTGCGCCCGGGCCTCGAGCGTGGCCTTTTCGTCTTCTTCCATCATGACAATCAGGCGAGCGGTCGCGGCCATGCTGTGTCTCCTGCATTGATCATGTACATGGTTATGTATACCTTACGCAGACGCTCGTGTCAAAACCTAGGCTGCTCATCGAAGAAGGCGGCCACGCGCGACGCTATCACTGTCCCTTCGGTCGTTGGCGGGACCCGCGCCGCACGGCCTACGTGTGCCTCGCGCAGCGTCGACGATGGACGCAGACGATGATAGGTGGGAGGGTCGATGCCGCCGCCGATCAGGATTGTGATGTGGGGTCCCGCCTGTCGCTGATATTGCTCGAGCCGAGCTATCCGTTCTGCCAGACTCCCACTGCCGCCGCTAGTCAGGACGCGATCGATCTGCTCATGCCGCTTCAGCCGGTCGAGAGTACGCAACGGGTCGGGCGTGGCGTCGAATGCTCGATGGAAGGTCGCCTTATGAGGAGCCATCGACCGAAGGATCCGCGCCGTGAGCGACAGATCCGCTTGGGCCGCTTCATCGATCCAGCCAAGTACCAGCCCGTCGATCGGGAGTGTGGCGAGGGCGCGCGCCGTATGCTCGAGCGCCTCAGTCTCTGCCGTGCCGGTCACGCGAAAGCCAGCGCCCTCGCGCAACATCACACGCACCGGGATCCGTACGGCATCGAGCACGGCACGAACGAGCTCCAGTGGCGGCGTCAAGCCCTCTCGATCGAGTGCGCGGACCAGCTCGATGCGGTGCGCACCGCCACGCTCAGCGGCAACGGCATCTTCGACCGAGGAGGCGATGACTTCCAGAAGCATCCCGGCGGGCTCGAAGCTCAAACCCATTGTCTCTCCTATCCGAGTAAGATCACAGGTCTGGCAAACTGGTACGCATGAATCGGATGTTGTTTCTCTTCTGGTTCCGCCGCTTTGCGGTCATTTTCGTATCCGTTGGGCTCGGCTTGGGCCTCGTGGAGCGCGTCCAGCAGGGATCCGCAGCAGACTATGGCTCAGTGGTGGCCTGGAGCGCGTTGGCTGGCCTCGTCGCCGCCTCCGTGACCACCTGGGCGTACAAGCGCTCGTGTGCGCTGCCCACGCGATCACCTGGCAAGACCTAACGACGCCTCCGCATCGAGGCGACCTGCTCGATTTGGCCGGCGGTGGCAAACGGCGTAGACTACCGCCGACCGTTTACAGCCATCGGCCAATGGCTATAGGAGGAGGGATGCGCAGATGACGAGGACGCTATCCGTTTTTGCCGCGATCATGTTCGCTGGGTCGAGCTCGTACGTGCTGCTCGCACAGGACACGTCTATGAGCTTCTTCATCACGAGCGCGGGACCCGGCAATGGAGCCGATCTCGGCGGTCTGACAGGCGCCGACCAGCACTGCCAAGAGCTGGCCGATGCGGCGGGGGCCGGTGATCGTACGTGGCACGCCTACCTCAGTACCGGCGCTTCCGGTGATGAGGCGGCCGTCAACGCTCGCGACCGCATCGGCACGGGCCCGTGGTACAACGCCAAGGGAGAAGCGATCGCCCAGGACGTCGACGACCTGCACGGTGACAAGAACAATCTGACGAAGGAAACGGCGTTGAATGAAAAGGGTGAGGTGGTCAACGGCCGGGGAGATGATCCCAACCGACACGACATCCTGACGGGCTCGCAGTTGGATGGTACGGCGTTGCCCAGCGACCCAAACGCCACCTGCGAGAACTGGACGAGCAGCGGTGACGGAAGTGCCCAGCTCGGTCATCACGACCGTCAAGGCGGCGGCGACAACCCAGAGTCGTGGAACTCGGCACACGGGTCCAAGGGCTGCAGCCAGGAGAACTTGCAGGGCACGGGTGGCGACGGCTTGTTCTATTGCTTTGCCATCGATTGAGACGTAGCGCGAAGCTGCTGACCCGCGTCGCCCATTCGCACGAGAATCTGGCGCGCTCCGCCCGCAAACGCTCTTCGTCCGTGCATGCAGCGGGTATTGTCGATGATGGCGACGTCACCGCGCTGCCACGGGATGTCTATGGTCAGGGCATCTGCCGTCTCGGCCAGGCGGTCAAGGAGATTCTTAGGAACCCGACGGCCATCTATCTGCGTCGCACGTGGCCCGTCCGGTTCAAGCTCTGCGAGCAGCAGATAGTTGGCAAATGCCTTCAGCCCGCTAATCCAGCCCGCGTTGAGCCCCGGCGTCCGATAGTCGATGTGCAGGGTGTCGGCCTCGAACCAGTGCTGCGTCTGCGCCCGTTCCCCGTACCGGTCAATCGTCTCGTTGAGCAGCGCGGCGGCCGCACCGGGATCGTCCGTGTTCCACAGGCGTTGCCACATCCGCAGCTGCATGCTGGTTCGCCATAGCAGCGTCATGACAGCCAGCCGTTGCGCCTCTTCTGGTGGGAGGGCTTCGACCACCGCTGCGCCATCACACAATGTCGTGGCGCCGCCCGACACTGGCGGTGTCAAACAACCGAAGAACAACAACTCGGGTCGACCTGGAAGATAGGCGCGTTCGGCGTGGAGACCAATGGCCTCGGTGCCTCCAGTCACGCCTTGTGTCGTGTCATCATCGCTGTAGCGTTGCCGCGTGGGATCCTGGTGGATACGGAAGCTTGCGGCGAACTGGTCCGTCACGGCCTCGAATGCGGCGGGCGTGGTCGCCGCGTCCTTCAGGAGGACGGCTCCAGATTTCCGAAGCGCGGCCCAGATCGCGCGTGGGCCGTCGCCAATCGTCAGCGTAGGTAAACAGGTGACACGTCGACTCGATCTCACGCGATTCGCCTCCTCGTCTCGCAGCGCCACGTTATGGACGTCTCGCGGCATAACGCTTTCCACAACGCCCATGAGCATTGCGGGCGATCCGTGCGGTACATTCCTCTACGCAACGACTGCCGCTGCCGTACAATAATCAGCGCGTACGTCCATCTCGAGACATGGATCTTCGACGCTGGGTCACTCGTCGTACGGGTTCGACAGCGAGGCCCTCACTGCGCGCCGCGTTGATCAATCGGTCGTCGAACACCACGAATGGGACAGAGACACCGAGCTCGCGGTGGAGGTAGAGAGCGCTGGCAAGTTGAATCGCGTCCCCGGCGCGCAACTGGTAACGCTGCAGCAGCCGCGTGGCGGTCACGACGATCTCCGGTGTCAGCTCGACGACGGCGAGAACCGCTACATCGGCTCGGAGCTTTGTCAAACTCCGGTCACGTTGCCGGCTCGTGAGCGCGCCTTCTCGTGTGCGCCGGATGAGCGCCGATGCCACTTCGACCTCGGAAAGCCGGCTGGTGGCGGCTCTTCCTGCCGCTAGGAGACGCCGCACGGCAGTGCTTCCCCGCTCGCGGACATAGCGCTTCGCCAGCGCACTGGCATCGAAGTATCGAGTCACAGACGGTCGGCGCGGTCTTCGATGATGGCATCTGAAACTGACGCCCCTCGGCTTCGCATCGGACGAAAGGAGGTGAGTGGCCCCTCCTCCAGTTGGGTGACGGCCCCGATCGCCTTCAGCCTCGCGAGAGCGGCGTCCTCTGGCGTCGCATCAACCCCCAAGGGCCGGATCTCTGCGATGGGGGTGCCGCGATCGGTGACGACGAGCGTGCGCCCCTCGCGCACCTTCCGAAGATACCGTCCCAGCCGAGTCTTGAATTCTCGAGCGCCAACTTGCGTACTGCGGTTCATGTAGTCATTGTGACCACACTCCAGCACCACGTCAACCTTACTCGCCACGCAGGGCCGACACCGGATTGACGTGCATCGCCGTTCGGGCAGGCCGCAGACACGCGACGAGGGCCGCCCCGAACAGGATCGCAGCCACCACGCCGAACGTGAGCGGGTCGCTCGGCTCCACGCCGAACAGCAGCGCGCGAAGCCACTGCGTGGCCGGCCAGGTGACAACCAGCCCCACGGTCAGGCCGGCAGCCGTGATTCGTAGAACACTCGCCATCACCTGTCTCAACACGTCGCGCGGCTGGGCGCCGAGCGCGAGACGCAGTCCAATCTCTGGCGTACGCTGACCCACGATGTAAGAGAAGACGGCGTAGATGCCCACACCAGCCAGTAGGAGCGCGACCGCGGCGAACGCAGCGAGGAGGGCCGCCGAGAGCCGTTCGCCGGCGATCTTTCCGGTGATGGCCTGCTCCATCGTCACAATGTTGGAGACCGCTTGTTCCGGGTCGGCCTCCGCAACGGTTCGGCGAAGGAGCGGCACCAAAGACTCAGGAGCGACCGCGGTCTTTGCGACCACAGTCGTCATCGTCGACGGATATTGGGCATACGGTAGGTACAACTGCTCCTGGATAGGCGTGTCGGGTCCGTAATGCCTTGTGTCGCCGACAACGCCCACGACTTCCACTTCCACATCGTCGGGAACCCCAACGACCTTCAGTCGCGCGCCGATCGGATTCAGCCCGGAAAGATGCTTCCGCGCCAGGTACGCGTTCACGATCGCCACGGGCGGCGCGTTCCCGTCATCGCGTTCGGTGAACCCACGACCGGCAAGCAACGGCACGCCCATCGTCGCGAAGTAGTTTGGGCTGATGCAGTAGCGGAGGGCTCCGCCGCCTTGCCCAGGCTCGAGCGTTGACTGTCCCACCAGCGAGAAGCCGAAAACGGAATCGCTCCACACGAACGGTGCGTGCGGCGCAACGGCTGCGGCGCTCTTGACGCCTGGTAACGTGCTGATGCGCTGCAGCAGCTCGGACAAGAAGCGCCAACCGCCCTGCTCGTCCGGGTATCGCTCTTCATCGAGGACGACGCGAAACGTCAGAGCTTCCGCGGCATCCAAACCCGTGTCGACTTGCTGCAAGGCGATGACGCTGCGCAGCAAGAGACCCGCACACATCAGCAGCACCGCGGTCATGGCAACCTGACCAACAACCAGTCCCGACTGGAGGCGAGCGCCAGCGCGGCCGATCGAGGCACGTCCGCCCGACCGGAGAGCGTCGCTGGGCCGCGAGCGCCCCGCGTACCATGCCGGCAACGCTCCGAAGAGCAGGGCCGTCGCCGCAGCCAGGCCGAAGGTGGCGGCAACGACCGTTCCATCGATGGACACATGTTCGATTCGTGGGAGATCCTTCGGGGCCAGCGCGAGAAGGACGCGGAGTGCTCCACCCGCCATCGCAAGTCCGAATGTCGCTCCAGCCAGAGCGAGAATGAAGCTCTCGGTGAGAACTTGACCGCACAGCCGGCCGGTACTGCCACCGATGGCGGCGCGGAGCGCGAACTCGCGCTGTCGCGCCACACCGCGAGCCAATAACAAGTTCGCAACATTCGTGCAGCCGACGAGCAAGAGGGCGCCGACACTCACCAAGATCAGCCACAACAGCGTCTCGGTCTTGCCGAAGATGCTGTCTCTCAGCGGCTCGACGAAGACACCCCAGCGCCGATTGGACTCGTGAACCGCCGCAAGCCTTTTGGCAACAATCGCCATCCCCTGGCGAGCCTCAGCCAGCGACATGTCTTCCGGGAGGCGGCCGATCACTCGCCAGGTACGGTTTCCCCGGTCGGTCCGCCCTTCTGGGCTCCAATCGACCGGCTCGAGCATCTCAACGGCATCGCCCGAGAACTCGCTACGCGCAGCCGGGAACTCGAATCCGGCGGGTAACACACCCACGACCCGTTTGCGGCTCGCCCCAACAGGAACGAGCTTGCCGACGACGCGCGGATCGCCATCGAAGTAGCGCATCCAGAAGCGGTGCGAAATCAGCACAACATCCGCCCGGCCGGCTTCGTCCTCTCCAGGCAGGAAGGTCCGCCCGAGTGCCGGGCGCACGCCGAGCGCGTCTAAGAGCCGCGCGGAAACGCGAGCGCCTTGGACTCGCTCCGGCCCGCGCGCACCGCGCAGCTCGAACGTTTGAGCGTTAAATGCCACAAGGTCTTCAAAAACCGTTGCCTGCTCCTGCCACGCGTGAAAATTGCCGGCGGTAGCGGCCCAGCGTTCACCATCCGGGGCCGTCTCGTGAACACGGACCAGGCGATGAGGATCGGTGTACGGCAGCGGGCGGAGGAGGATCGCGTACGCGGCACTGAAGATGACAATACAGAGGGCCGTCGTGCAGGCGAGAACGAGGACAACGGCGAGGTGGAACGCCGGTTCTCTCCAGAAGCGTCGCGCAGCGTGCCGCACGTCCCGCAGAAACACGTCGATCAGAGGCAGCCCGCGTTGGTCCCGATACGCCTCCTTCGCCGCCTCGATGCCGCCGAGCTCGACCAACGCGGCGCGTCGAGCTTCCTGCGGCGACATGCCCATGCGCAGCTTGTCCTCGATCTGCATCTGCACGTGCGCGTCGATCTCGGCGCTCAACTCATCGTCTCGCCGTGCGCCGCGTAGCGTGCCGATAAACCTCACCCACAGTCGACGGAGGACTCTCATCGCCGTTCTCCCTTCAGCCCATTGTGTTGGACTCCCATAGGAGAGTGCCATAACACCTGTAGCAAAGCAATAGAAGAAGACTCGCCTTGGCCGGGGCGGAGGCGGTTAGCCGCGCCCAGGCGGGGCTAAAGCCCCGCCCTACCGTCAATACAAGCTGCGGTGATGAGGGGGCTTCTGGTTCAGAATGCGGTCAGCGTCATTGTGTGGGTGGGTTCTCGAGAAACGCGAACAAATCTGAGATTTCGCCGAGCGAGAGCGTGTTCAGCAGCCCCTCGGGCATCGCTGATGTGGTCGCAGCCTTCCGAGAGGCGATCTGTGACTTCGGAATCGTGACCGCGGCGCCGCCGTCCGCCGGCAGTACTGTCAAAGAGCCACCACTGTCGGTCGAGATCACACCGACGTAGGATTTCTCGTCTTTCGTGACCACTTCGACCGACTGCCATTGATCCGAGATCGTCTTCGAGGGATACAGGATCGCTTCGAGCAGGTCGGCGCGCTTGAAGCGGCGCGCCACATCTGTGAGGTCTGGACCCGCGGACTGCCCCATCTCGCCGAACCGGTGGCAGGTCACGCAGAGTGCCTTCTCGTACGAGCCCTGTCCTTTGGTGGCATCCCCTGCGTACGCCATCGGATCCCAGAGCAAGTACTCCTTCAGCTCCTGCTCGGAAAAGGCGGCGATGTTGTCACGCCGCCGCCTGGGCAGCCCCCGGGTCGTGTCGCGCTCGCCGTGAAACGACGGGAGGGCCTTCGCCGCCGCCGCTCGTTCGTCTTCCGGCAACAACGGCGCGAAATCGTTCCACAGGTACTGGAGATAACCGAAGAAGCTCGCGCCGCCCTTCCAGGCCTCGTCCTGGGTCTTCTTGAACCAGTCGACCATGGCCTGGCGCGACGCCGCCTCCCAGCCCGTCTTCATAGCGCGCAGACAATAAGCGTAGAAGATCTGGTCTTCGCGCGAGGTATCCGGTGCATGCAGCTGCGCCGCGATCTGAGGAATGGCATCGGCGCTTCCCAGGTACGCCAGCGTGCGTGCGACCTCCCGATTGACCGGCGAAGCGGATGCGGGAAAGCGCCCCAGCAACAACTCCGCCATCTCGTCGTAGATCTCCGAGTAGTTGACCCCTTCGTCGCGCCGTAAGGTCAGATGGACGACGCGCAGGAACGCAGGAAGCTGCGCGTCTGGCACGCCGGCCTCTAGCAGTTCGAGCTCACGCTCGAGGAGCGGACGGATCTCGGTGGCCACTTGCGCCGTGTGGACGAGCGCGAGGAGCGCTTCGGTCGCCGCCGGAAACGTGTCGCTCTTCAGCGCTGCCTCCCGCCACCGATTGCGGTTCACTCGCTCCAGCACCTCACGCGCCGCGTAGCGCACGAACCGGTCATCGTCAGCCAATAGCGGCAACACGTCCGCGACCGGATCGAGCGGTACGTCCATGGCCGGATCGATGCCGGTGCGCACGAGTGCCTCATTGGCCCGACGCCGAACGAACGGCTCGGCATCGTCCAACCGGCCGACGAGCTCGCGGCGCGCCGAGTCGGTGCGATGCAGGCCAAGGTAGTAGGTGGACGCCGCGCGTACCTCCCACGCAGGGTCACGCCCGAGCGATTGCAGGAGCGCCTCGTCTGGCGGAGTGCTGTGCACGTGCAGAAGCTCGAGGGCTTGCGCCCGGCGGTCGGGTGGATCGGCGGCCGACTTCACGATTCGCAACAGCCCGGAATCCCAGCTCTTGCCGGCCTCCTCTCGGGCACGGCGGATCGCCGCTCGTCCCCACGCCGAACGGGGTTGCGGCTGCGTCAACGCGCGCTCAATAGCCGAGCCCCGGTCCGCCTCCGACCCAGCACGCGACGCCTCATGTGCCACGCGATAGATGCCGCCCTCGGTGGACCGTCCGCCCTTCGTGAAGTACACGTTTCCGTCGGGCCCCACCTCCACGTCGGTGACGTTCAAGGGCGTGCCCAGGACGAAGTCGACTTGCTTCTCCGTATACGTGGCACCCGCCTTCTGTAGAAAGCCCGCAAGAATGCGCCCGCGCGACCAGTCAGCGACCAGGAACGCGTCACGGTATTCCTCTGGGTAAGCATCGCTCTGGTAGAAGGCCACCCCGACGGGCGAGCCACGCCCAAGGTTGGTCATCTCGGGCAGGTTGTCCGGGTAGTACGCGGGCCATTTGCCCGAGCCCGTGCGCCAGCCGAACTCGCCACCAGGCACGAGGTGATTCGTTCGCACAGGTCGATACCATGGCAGCCCGATGTCCCATTCCATATCGGAATCGAACGTGAAGAGCTCGCCGGCAAGGTTGAAGGCGTGGTCGTACGCATTGCGGAACCCGCCGTTCACCATCTCCCAGTCCGTGTCCGCGTCCGTGTTCGTGTTCGTATCGCCGTCCGTGCTCCCGCCGGTATCCGCGTCCCTAGCAGTGAGATGACGGCGGAGCACAGTTCCGCCGGGAGCCCGAATCTCTGCTGCGTGCCCACGCGCATCGGTATAGCTCGGCAGCAACTGGTCCTCTTCCCACCCGCGGTGTGGCGACAGCGGATCCGGGCTCGGCACAATCGCGGTGTGATTGCCGAGCATCCAGTAGATGTAACCGTCCGGCCCGAAGATGACGGCGTGCGGGCCGTGCTCTCCGATCGCGCCGGTATTGAGCGTGATCAGCTCGACCCGCTCGCCGACGCCATCACCGTCTGCATCGCCAACACGATACAGCCCTGTACCTTGTGGGCCTTCGCCCACCGCGAACAGATAGCGCCCGTCGAACTGCAGCCCCTGGCAGTTAGTCACACGATCGGTGATCACCTGCTCTTCGTCAGGCAGGCCGTCGTTGTCACGGTCGAGCAGCCGGACGACGGGGCCCTTCTCGCGCGAGACCACGAGTTGGCCATCGCTGTCAAACGTGAGGGCAATGACAGACCCGCTCTTCTCTGCAGCATAGACTTCTTCCACCGCGAACCCGGGCGCAGCCGTGAAGCGCGGCTTCTCCTCGGCTGCTGGCGGGCCCTGTTCGGTGGCCCCCAGCCGGATCCAAAACGCGGCACTGAGCACCACCAACGAGACGATGAGGCTTACGAAACGTGAGATACGTAGCATAGTGATCCGTTGAAAGTCAGCGTCACGCCATGGTAGGGCGTGTTCGCCGAACGAGCCGTTTCAGCCGAACTGACAGGAGCGGACGCCTCGGCGAGATAACGGCCGCGTCGGCGAGATAACGGCCGCCTCGGCGAGGCGGCCCTACCTAGAACCCTTGAGAACCCGAAACTTGACGCATCGTGTCACGTTTCAGGGTTCTCAAGTGAGCGTCAGGGAGCGCGGCCCTGGCCGCGGTCCGCTAGAATTGCGCCCTGAGAGTGAGTTGTATGCGCCGGGCGTCCCGCGCGGCGGTGTATCTTCCAAACTCCGCATCGATCTGATTGCCCGCCTGGTCGAAGAGCGCACCCGTGTCCACCGACGAGAACTGCACGTTGTTGAAGGCATTGTACAGCTCGACGCGAAACTGCAAGCGACGATTGCCTCCGAACGGGATGTTCCGGTTGATGGCAATGTCCCAGTTGAGATACCCGGGCCCAATCAGGTCATCATTCTTCGCCGTACCAATCCGGTTGGTCTCGAGCGACGGTGGGCGCACCACCTCCGTGCGGAACGCGCGGTCAGGCGTCCGCTCACCACGGGGCAGGTTGGGATCGCCCGTGAGATCGACACGCGTATCCACGCCGTTGCCGGCACCGCCCGTCAGGTCGGTCACGTCCTCAATCTCGTACGACAGCCCCAGTGCGGCGCCACTGAGCGCGGTGGTCACGCCCGACAGCTCCCAGCCGTCGAAGATCGCGTGCGCCAGCGCGTGGTTCCAACGCTTCGCGAGGCTCGGGATCTCATACACGTAATTGATCGCCAAGTTGTGCTTACGTCCCTCGCCGGCGTAGCTCCGGTCACGCACGTCGAGGAACGGGTTGACCGTGCCAGACGTGGTCTTGGACGAGGACAGCGTGTAGGAGACGCCGAACTGCAAGCCGTCCATGTACCGCCGGTTCAGCTGCACCTGGAGCGCGTGGTAGTCGGAGAAGCCGGCGAACTCGTGGAACAAGATGTCACCGTAACCGCGGAACGGGCGCAGGAAGTTCGAGGGAAGCGCGTCGCCGGTCGTGGGATCGATGCTCGAGGCCTGGAATCGCGTGCCGTAAGGCACCGCGTTCAGGTTTCTGACCTGCAGCAGCTGGCGCCCTGCGGATCCGACGTAGGCGACATCGGCCACCAACTGATAGCCGAGATCTCGCTGGAGGCCGATGCTCCAGTTGTACTTCATCTGAGGCTCGTAGTCGGAGTCGAGATGCCGGGCGGTCCCCGGGCTCAGGCTGAGCGGTGCCGACAACAGCTCCTCGATGGTCGTGTAATTGACCGACGGCGTGTTGACCAGCGGCGGCAGCTCGACCAGTTGCAAGATGACGTCGTCGTTGAAGCGGTCGGGAAAGACACCGAATCCTCCGCGTACGGCGGTCCTGCCATCCCCGCGCACGTCCCAAGAGAATCCAATGCGCGGCGCCACCTGAATCGGCGGCGCGTCCAGCACCGACTCGTCGAAGATCTGCACGCCGTTGGTGGGATCGCCCGAGCCCGACGCAAACGCGCCGATCGTCGCGGCTGGGAGGATCTCTCCCGTCACCGGGTTGATCCCCCGTCGCCCATCCGGTGTGATGATCGGCTGGACGAGCTGCGGCGCGTTCCCGGGCTCGAAGGCGTCCGGCTGGAACACCGCCAGTTGATCGCCGCGGCTGCGGGTCGGCCCGATGTAGTAGAAGCGCACGCCGCCATCGATCGTCACGTTGCGTCCCACGCGCCAGTTGTCCTGGATGAACCATTCGACGTTCATGAACTGCGCGTCGGCGTCCGGGTGGCCCGTCGCTTCGGAGTAGCTGCCCACGGATCCGATCAGCGCGTTGGCGAACGGGTGATTGGCATCCAGCGGATTGTTCGTGTCGCGCGAGAACGTGAAGGTCCCATTGAATTGCGTACTGCGGGCAGCCGGACGAGTCGTGTACTCGTAGAAGATCCCCGCCTTGACGTTGTGGGGGCCCATCACCTTCGTCAAGTTGGCCGACGCGTTCCAGATGTCGTTCTCACCGAAGAACGGATAGCGCCCCTCGACGCCAAGTTGCGGGAGGTTCTCGAGCGCCAGGCCGGACGCGCCAAAGTTCGCGTTCGGCACGATTCGCTGCGGGTTGCTCTCGGGAAAGAACTGTGGGAGACCCGCGAGGCCTACCTGCGTTCGGTCGTTGCGATCCAGATCGGCTTGGGTGAGCGGCTCCACGGTCTGCTTGCCGTGGTTCAAGCCGACGGTCACCTCCAGGACGGTCGTGGGATCGAACGTATGCAGCAGCGTATTGACCACACCGTAACTGTGAATCTCGTACGCGATCGGCAACTGCGGCCAATTGGCGTTGTTCAAGACGAAGCCCCATCCGCCCTTGAACGCCTCGTAGCCAAAGTTCAGCCGCGAGTAGAACGTCGTCCGCGGAGCCACGTTCCAGTCGACGCGCAGCACCTGATCGTTGCGCGGCTGGTCGAACGAGCTCTGGAACGTGTAGTTGAACTGCCTTGCCGGGTCGGTCGCGTTGGGCAGCGGGAGCAGGTTCAACAAGGCCTGACCATTGGCATCGATGCGACCGGGCGGGATCACGTTCCCGGGGAACGGCTGCCCAGTCAGTGGATCGTTGATGATGAGCAGGTTCCCATTCGTGTCGAGCGACCGCGAAAAGTTCCCCTGTCGCTCGAGCTCGGTCGGCATCGTCCGGCGCTGCAGCGTGCCCGGGTTCGTGCGGGGAAGGAACTCCTGGCTCCAAAAGAAGAACAGCTTGTTTCGCTCTTGGTTGAAGTTCGGCAGCAGCACGGGACCGCCCAGGTGATAGCCCACGTAGTCGTACCGATACGGCGGCTTCGGTTCGCCGAACTTGTTGTTCTGCCATTCATTGGCATTCAGGCGCTCATGCCGCTTCGCGTAAAATCCGCCTCCGCGGAAATCGCGGCTGCCGCTCTTGGTGACCACGTTGATGGTGCCACCGGAGCTGCGACCGTACTCCGCCTGATAGTTCGAGGTCAGCACCTTGACTTCGGCGATTGAATCGAGTCCCGGTGCCAGGAACGGGCCGGTATTGGACCCCGTGTCGAGATTGGTCACGCCGTCGTAGGTGAGATTGATGGTGTTCGTGCGGCCGCCGTTGATGCTCAGGTTCGTGAGGTTGTTCCAGCCGGGTGCCTCGCGGCCGTGCGTGTCCACAACGCCGGGCAGCAGCCGTAGCGTGCCCATGTAGTCGCGCCCCTTGAGCGCGATGTCCTCGAGCTGCGCCTGGGTGATAAGCCCCGATCGCTCGGCGCTCTGCGTCTGGACGCGAGCCACGTCAGCGCTCACCGATACGGTTTCCGTGACCTCGCCGACGTCCAGCACGATCCTCCTCAGCGCGACGCGCTCGTTGGCTGACAGCGCGACGTCGCTCAGCGTGTGGGTCTTGAAGCCTTCCAGTTCGACCGTCACGTCGTACGTCCCGGCAAGTAGCTCCGTCACGACGAACGCGCCGGTCTCGTCCGTGCTGACGCTGCGTGCCGCCTGCGTGCCAACGTTCCTGACGCTCACGGTCGCGCCAGGCAGCACGCTCCCGGACGAGTCCACGACCGACCCGGAGATCTGACCCGTCAGCCCCTGGGCATAGAGACTCGGGGCGGCGGTCATCCACACGACCAACACGCCAGCGGCCGGCGCGAACCGGCGTACATGGGAAGCCACGGCTGCCCTCCTTGAACGAGCTAATCCTTAGTTGGTACCCGCGGAGCATACAACATCTGCCCGGTCGTGTGGTGTGATCCTTCAGCTCCGGACGACCGGCCGAGGCGACAACACGACGTGCGTGGCGGTTGCCGAATCGTCGGCGAGCCTGCGCCACACAGCGCGGCAGTGGCTGAAGCGAGCGTCTCCCGGGAATGGCGATGGCCGTCAGGCCCACTAGCTCGCCAAGAAGCCGCGTGACAAGATGTTATCGCTAAGGATATAGATATCGATTGCGATGACTTCAGCTGCCCCTCTCCAGCCAGTCAAGGCCGGATCGCTCAGCCGTCAGGTCTTCGAGGCGCTCCGTACGGCCATCTTCGCCGGGCGGTTCAGCCCTGGCGACTCGCTGCGCGAGCTGTACTTGGCGCGCGACCTCAACGTCAGCCAGGCCACGGTGCGCGAGGCCCTCGCCCAGCTCGAACAGGATGGTCTGCCGGAGGCAGCGACTCGCGGCCGAGCGTGCGGATCGCCGACGACGACCGGACGATGACGCCCATGGCGAAGAGCGGCGCCGTGATCTGCTGCAACAGGTTCTGAAGTGTCACGTTCCCCGAGAGCTGCCAGACGCGATCGTGGAGTGCTAGATCGAGCGCGGCCTGGCGTTGTGGATCGTCACTGGCGCGCGTGAGCTTGCTGACCATCCCCTTCAGCTCCCGTCGCTCGCCCGGGGTGAGCCGAGCATGCGCCAGACGGACGGCCTCGGCCTCGAGCAGCAGGCGAACGCCCAGGATCTCGTCGACCTGCGCCGGCGTTAGTCGCACGACTCTCGTGCTCTTGTACGCGCTCTGCTCGACGAGACCATCTCGCACGAGCTCACGCAACGCCTCACGGATGACCGCACGACTCACGTTGAACGCCGTGGCCAGCTCAATCTCGGTGAGCTTCTGGCCCGTGCGCAGCCGGCCGGAGACGATCGCGTCGCGCAGCGCCGCGTAGACCTTGGCTCGCGTCGACTCCTGCCTTACTTCGGCGAACAGTTCCTTCATTCTCTCCCTTGTGGCGCGGACTCGGCCATCCGGTGGGCGGGCATGTCGCGCTCCCACTCTGCCAGCATGCCGCGTAATTCCGTCATGACGTCTGGATGTCGATAGTTCAAGTTGTGACGTTCGGCCGGATCGGCAGACACGTCGAAGAGCAGATCGACCTTTTCGGCAGTCCCATCCATCACGTACTTCCAGCGACCCCGTCGTATCGTCTTCATCGTGCGATCGGGATGGTTGCCGATCCGCCAGGCGAACGTACGCTCGACCTCGGACGCGGCGCGCTCGAGCATCGGCAGCAGATCGATGCCATCGGCAGCAGGATCGGCGTCCGTGCCCGCCGCGGCACGAACGGTGGCTGTGATGTCCATGGTGATCGCCGCCTGGTCCGATGTGGTGCCGGGAGCGATCCGGCCCGGCCACCGCATGAGCCAAGGCACACGGACGCCACCTTCCCAAAGCGTCTTCTTGCCGTTGAACAAGGGCGCGTTGCGCGAGAGGCGCTCGCCGCCGTTGTCGCTCGTAAAGATCACGAGGGTATCTCGCGACACGCCGTTGACGTCCAGCGCAGACAGGATGCGGCCAACGCCCGCGTCGAGGCTCTCCACCATACCGGCATAATCTTGCCGTGTGCCCGCGAGCATCTCTTCTCGCGTCCGGCGAATGTCGTCGGGCCGGCCCGGCGGCTGAAACGGGAAATGCGGCGCGTTGTACGCGACGTAGACGAAAAAGGGCTCGCGGTGGCGGGCGTTGATGAAGCGAACGGCCCGATTGGTGATCAGATCGGTCAGGTACCCCTCCCTGATGACTGGCGTGTCATTCTCCAGCAGGCCCGGTTTGCCATCCCCAAACTCGTGCGAGTAGTAGTCGAGGCCACCACCAAGAAAGCCGAAGAACTCGTCGAAGCCGTGTGCACGTGGACGGAACTCCGGCGCCGTGCCGAGGTGCCACTTGCCGAAAAGGGCCGTCCGATAGCCCCGACGCTTGAGGACGCGACCGATCGATCGATCCGATGGCGCGAGACCATGCGTTCCTCCCACGTTGAAGCGGCCGAAATTCCATTCGATGCCGGCCCGCTGGGGGTAGCGGCCCGTCACCCATGCGGCGCGAGTAGGCGTGCACACGGGCGCTGCAGCGTAGGCGTTGGTGAGGCGCACGCCCTCCGCGGCAAGACGATCGAGATTGGGCGTTTGAATGTCTGACACCCCGTAGGTGCCGATGTCGCCGTAGCCGAGATCATCGGCCAGCACGACGACAATATTCGGCGTCCTGAAGATTTTGTGGCTCTGCACCGCGTTCTGCCCGGTCTCGGGGGCGAACGCGTGGACGACCACGACAAGCGCGTATCCGGCGACGCGGCAACAGCACCAAGACGAGTGACCTCTGAACGTTGCGCGCGTTGGGATCAGGCGGCGCGCCTGCAACCTTCGAAGTGAGCAAAAAGGTGACATCGTTGTGCGGCTATTTGATCCGAAAGCTATACAAGCGTGCGTTCGTCAGATGAAATCTCAGACGCACCAGCCCTTGTGCCTTCAGGCGACTCTCATTCTTCCAGGTCATGAGATGTCTCACGCCATTGGATCGGATGACATTGCTATCCTGAAGCGCATAACCGGGTAGCGGCTCGCCAGCGGCCGACAACACCTCGACCGCCACGGCTCCTCGAGAGGCGTCGGCATTGATCTGCAACGACGTTCCGGCGACGTCGAGCGGCACCGTTTCGATCACACCGCCCGTAGAGCCCGCATCGAGCGAGACGAATCCATCCAATCGCCAAGCCGCTCGTCCAATGGTGATTCTCTTCGGAGGCATGGGCCCGCCATGTGTGGTGTTGATGGCCGTATAGTAGACCCAGATTTCGTCGTTGTAGATGACGGGGGAGCTGGCGACGGAAAGGATGCATCCGGCATCGAAGCTACCAGCAGACCCTCGCGGGATTACCGGCGACCGATCCTCAAAGCGCTCCCAATCACGTCCGTTGCGACTATGAACGAGCTGGACATCGATCGGGCCGTCCCAGGGACTGACGTTCGCCCCGCTTACGGCTTTCAGCTTGGTGAACTTGACGACCTTGAATACCGACAACAGTCCGAGGAACTGCTCGCCGTACCCAAACCCTGTCATGTTGTAAAGCTCGGTCCATTGTCCGGCTCGTTGGATCCAGGCGTCATCTGTCTTGTCCGGGCGGAAGATCGTGTCCGGGCCGGACCACGTTTGGAAGTCGCGACTAGTCGCGACGGCAATGAGGCGGCGCTTACGGTCATTGACGGCCTCGCCCCATCTTCTGTGAAAGGCGACATACTCAGCCGTACGAGGATCTCGCGCCAGCGTGATCCACTCCAGCACCTCGCGGTTCTTCACGAGGCCCGGATTGCGGAGATACGCCTTCCAATCGAGACCATCTGCTGAATGGCTCATGCGATAACCGAACTGCGACTCCCGCCAGTTCCAGAGAGCCATCTTGTAGCGCTCTGGCGGTGCGGCCTTCTCGTCCATCAACACACTTGGAAACCCAGCGTCAGCGAACAGAATGTTATTGGCGCGGCTGCCATCGAAGACGTGTAAGTCAAGGCTCGGCTTCTCCCAGTGAATGCCATCCTTGGAGGTGGCATACAGGACGATATCGCCATGCGCCTCTGTCAGCCCTGGAGCACGGCGCCGGTAGCCCGGGCCGAGTCGGCTCATGTACCACATGCGAAAGAGTTGTTCGTTCCGGTCGTACAGGACTGTGCCGTAGACATATACCCTCTCGCCTTCCCATGGCCGATCCGGTACGGGCGACCCTGTCAAGTTTTTTTTGGTGTGACCGAGAGGCGGAACCGCTCAGATAGCTTCGTCTCCCAGCCGTTCGCGAAGCGACGCTGGTAGTGGCATGCGAGCCATCGTCGTCCCTTTCAGCCTCTTAGCGACGACGATGCCAGCGTCTTTGCGGGGACGTCAAGTACTACTTTTGATCCCTGTGATGTAGTCGAAGTGGTCGACGAACGTCAGGGTTGTGACGTCCTTGTATTTCTGTTCCATTTCGGCCAGACCCTCACGAATCTCCTCGGGCTCGAATGACGAGAGCACGGACATGTAGCAGCGCCCGACCATCTGAAAATACGTCTCTTTGGGAATCGAGTGCCGGTAGTCCAAGCCATCTCGTTCGACGTCGAAGCCCGTCTGCTTCAAGAGCGTCACCAGCTCCTCGGGATCTGCGTGCCACCGCTGCGCACGCTGCAGAGCCTTGTCGAAGAGCGGGTAATCCAGCTTCGGCGGGACGTGCACGAGGAGCAGCCTGCCGCCTGCGCTCAGTCTCTCGAACAAGTTCGAGAACAGCGACACCTTGTCGTCGACGTGATGGACCGCTTCCTTCATCAACACCTTGTCGTAGCGACCGTCCTCTGCGGAGAACTCGAGGGCTCCCATCGCGACCCCTTCGATTGGCGCATCCTTGGGGATCTGGGCCAGCATCTGCGGGAACGGATCGACGCCGATTACCGGATGGGCGAGCGGCACTTGCTTGAGGATATCGAGGGAATACATGCCCGTGCCGCACCCGAGGTCCACGAAGCGATCGGGCTCCCGGAGTTGGAGCTTCTCGATCATCTTCGAGGTCAGCGACCGGATGAAATCGTCCGAGTAGTGCAGATAGTCATCGTATCGCTCAGCCAGCCGCTGATAGTGTTCTTGTACCGTATCCGCCTTGTTCTTGGTTGCAGTCACGTTGCTTCTAGCTCCTCTCTGATGGCGCGGCTAAAGCCGCGCCCTACCGCCACCTTCAACATCTGCGCCGCCCTAACCCAAGCACTCCATCACCTTTTCTCACCTCACCTTCACCTCACACGCTTCCTTGGCCGTCATGTCCCCCGGCAGTTGGGACTCGCCGAACCCGAAAGGCTCGACGAGCTTCAAATGTTCGGGCGTTCCAATGAAGTCGGCGAGGTGTCGGTTGAACTCCGCCACGAGCGTTGTTTCGTCCTTGCGAAAGCCGAAGGCTCCGTACCCCCGTACGCTCTCACCTTCGATCACCGGGTCGGTGAAGGGCTCGGCTCGTTCAAGACCCTCGCTGTCTTTGTTGAGCAGATTCTGTACGGTCAACTCGGTCGCGGCAAAGGCGCTGACCCGGCTGGCGCGGACGCCCGCCATCGCACTCGGCGGGTCGGGAAAGGTCGTGATCTGCTGGTCGGCGACCCCGGCCTGCTGGGCGTACTTGCGTTCAATCGCGCCGGACACGACACCAAGGATGGTGTTCGGCGCATCGCGGATGTCCTCGTAGCTGTGGAGACCCAGCGGGTTTCCCTCTTCGACGATGAAGGCTTCGCCGATCGAGTACGTGGGGTTGGAAAAGGCGACTTGGACGCACCGCGGCGACGTGATGTACATCCCGGCAGCAATGAGGTCGAAGCGCCCGGCCTGGAGTCTCGGAATCAGCGCGCCAAACTCCGTCAAGACGCCCTCGATGCGCTCGACGCCCATGCGATCGAGGATCACCCGGGCAATCTCTGGCGCCTCGCCGGTCACGCGCCCAGTGGCCCGATCCTGATACGCATAGGGCGCCTCATTGGCATAGCCAACGCTGACCACGCCAGATCGACGGATGCGTTCCAGCGTAGACCTGCCCGGATCGGCATCGCCACCGCACGACCACAACACCGTGAGCGAGGCGATGCCAATCCACGGCCAACGCAGGTGTCTCATGACGTCGGCAACGGTGCGAGCGTCTCCGTGCGCTGCCGGCTCGCGATGTGCTCGGGTCGCGGCGTCAGCCCGCAGAAGGGGTTCTGCAGTTTGTTCTCAACGCTGTTGTACACGAAGAACACGTTACTCCGCGGATACGGGGTGATGTTGCTGTTCGACCCATGCATGGTGTTGCAGTCGAAGAGGACCGCCGTGCCGGCCGGTCCCGTCGGCGCCACAATGCCACCACGATCAGTCAGCACGGTGAGACTCTCGTGATCTGGCACTCCATATTCCTGTTTCTTCAGCGATTCCTTGTAGTGGTTGGCCGGCGTCTCCCCGACGCAGGAGATATACGTCTTGTGCGAACCCGGCATGAGCATCAACGGCCCATTGAAGGGATAGTTCTCGGTGAGTGCCAGCGAGATGCTGAGCGCGCGCATGCGTGGCATGCCATCTTCCATGTGCCACGTCTCGAAGTCGGAGTGCCAGTAGAACTCCTTGCCGGCAAAACCGGGCTTGAGGTTGACGCGCGACTGATGCATGTACACCTCGCTGCTCAGGATCTGCCGCGCGGCGCCCGCCAAGCGCTCGTCGCGCGCGAGCCGACCGTACATCTCGTTGAGTTGGTGGATCCGGAAAATCGAGCGCACGTGGCCGCTGCCCGGTTCCGTAATCGTCTCGTCGAGCTCGCCAATCGTCGGCGAGTCGGCTAGGCTTCGCAGCTCCGCGTTCAGTCGAGCAATCTCGTCCGGCTGGAACAGAGACGGCAGCACGACAAATCCGTTGACCTCATAGAAGTCGAGCTGTTCGGCAGTCAGCGGTCCCGGCTGTGTGCGCGTCCCGTAGATCACCGGATCGGCGCGCTCGATCAAACGCACGCGGTCGCCGACACGAGAGGGATAGACGTCTTCCATCACAGACATGTGGTTGTTCTCCTGACGCACTGTTTGTGTTGACGGTAGAGCGTCGCCGAGCCAGCCTGGCGCGGCTAAAGCCGCGCCCTACGCACCATCAACATGTGCGGTAGGGCGACCCTTTAGGGTCGCCATCGACATGTAGAAACTCCACTCGCGGCCCTCGAGAGCTGCGCCGTTCTGTCACCCTTCGATCTCCTCTGCCTCGAGCGGATAGGCCCCCGATCTGTCGTGGACCTCCTTCCCCTGCAGCGGCGGGTTGAAGACACAGATCATCCGCATGCGCGTCTTGGCCCGCAGCACGTGCTTGTCATGCCGGTCGAGCGCATAGAGGGTCCCTGGTTTGATCGGGTACACGCGATCCCCCTCCAGCGTCTCGACCTCGCCCTCGCCCGCCACGCACAGCACCGCCTCCAGGTGATGGCGATACCACATCGGCGTAATCGTCCCCGGATATATCGTGGTCACATGCAGGGAGAAGCCCATCCCGTCCGACTTCAACAGCAGCCGCACGCTTTCCCAATTCTCGGTGACGATGCGGCGGTCACTCTTCTCTGCTGCCTGCAACGTTCGAACAATCACTTGGCCACTCCTACCATGTCTTGCTGAACGACCGTCTCGTGATCCAGCGAATCCTTGACGCTCTCTTCGAGGATGTGCAGCCCTTCGAGCAGTTGCTCGTCAGAGATCGTCAGCGGACTAAGACACTTGATGACCTGGCCTGCCGCGCCCGATCGCTCGATCAACAGCCCATCCTCGAAGGCTTTCGAGCTGATGCGCGACGCCAGCTCACCGCTCTCGCAGTCCAAGCCCTGCAGCATGCCACGCCCGCGTACACTCAGTCGGCCAGGCGCGCCTTCCGTCATCGCCTTCAATGCCGAGCGCAGCAGCCCACCCTTGCGCGTCACATCGCTCGCCAGGTGGTCATCCTCCCAGTACTCATCCAAGGCCGCGGTCGCGGTGACGAATGCCAGGTTGTGGCCGCGGAACGTCCCGTTGTGCTCTCCCGGCTGCCACTGGTCGATCTCCGGCTTCATCAGCACCAGTGAGAACGGCAGGCCATAGCCGCTCAGGGACTTCGACAGGGTGATGATGTCGGGCGAGAGCCCCGCTTGTTCGAAGCTGAAGAACGGACCGGTGCGGCCGCAGCCCACTTGGATGTCATCCACGATCAACAGGACGCCGTGCCGACGGCACACCGCCTGGAGCGAGCGCAACCATTCGAAGCTGGCGACGTTGACGCCCCCTTCGCCTTGCACGGTCTCCACGATGACGGCAGCCGGATGATCGATCCCGCTGCCGCTGTCGGACAGCACACGATCCAGATACTCCGTGGTGTCGACATCGGGGCCCAAGTACCCATCGTACGGCAGGAAGCAGGTGCCTCCAGGTGGGAACCCGGCGGCGTCGCGGTAGTGCGAGTTACCGGTCACGGCCACCGACCCCAGCGTGACACCGTGAAAGGCATTGGTAAACGCAATCACGTTGCAACGGCCCATCACCTTGCGCGCGATCTTCAAGGCCGCCTCCACGGCATTGGTTCCCGTCGGACCCGTAAACTGCATCTTGTAGCGCATGCCCCGCGGCCGCAAGATGACCTGGTCGAACGTTTCGAGGAACTCCTTCTTGGCGGCCGTGGCCAGGTCCAGCCCGTGGACAACCCCATCGGACTCGATGTAGTCGATCAGCCGTTTCTTGATGGCCGGGTTGTTGTGACCATAGTTGAGCGTGCCCGCCCCACTGAGAAAGTCGATATAGGCCTTTCCGTTCTCATCCGTCAACACCGACCCGCGGGCTTCTGTAAACACCGCCGGAAACGAGCGACAGTAGCTACGAACGTTGGATTCGAGTTGTGTGAATACGCTCATGATTGTTCGCCTCGTCCTCGCGCGGCTGCGCCGCCATGGAATACGATGGCTCAGTCCGCGCTAGGCGGCGCGCCGCCTGGCGCGCCGCAGTTAGTAGGACGAACGCATCTTGCCAGGAACAGAGTCCTCATGCGTTTGTCTTACAAGGGACCAATCCGCAACAACACCTCTTCCTCGTGGTCTTCGCTTCCGAAGTCCTCGCTGCGAAACCACGCGCTCTGGCGATAGTCCGCGTGTCGGTCACGAGCGACGGAACGAAACAGCACCCATGACGCCTCGTTGGATGGCGTGATGGTTGTTTCGAGATATTGAACGTCCCGGCACGCCGGCCGGTTCAAGACTTCCTGCAACAGGCGCTTTCCCACACCACGCCCTCGTGTGCTCGGACTGACCGCCACTTGCCAGATGAACAAGACCGCGCGGGCGGACGGCTCGAGATAGCCCGACACAAACCCGACGACGTCGCGTCCCTGTTCGGCGATGGCGCTCGTGGCGGCGAAGTGCGTGCACAAGAGCATGTAGGCGTAACGGGAATTCACATCGAGCGGCTTGCACGCGTCCACGAGCGCGTGCACCCGGACCGCATCGGCCAACCTGGGCGGACGATAGGTCACTTGCGGTAACGTGAGCGTCGCATCGGCTCGTGTCATGTCATGTCATGTGAAATGGTGATGTTTGCTACATTTTTGCTGCGTATTCATACTGGCACAACATTCTTAGTGTGTAGTTATCTTGTGTACCTAGATCGAGGCCTGCAGGCGCGCCAGCGTGAGGGGTCGGTACAATCGGCAGCGTGCGAACTTGCCTCAAAGACGAGGCAAACGTACACGCCACGACCTCTATGAAGGGCTAGCGGCCAGGCCGGATCTCAGCGCATCGCCTGAGTTCGAGAAGCTCCAGATGGCGTAACGGGGTCAAAACACGCCGCGGCCCGGATTTCGGAAGGCTTGGGCAGGATTGTCACGCATGTAGGTCACCGTAGATCAGGGCTGAGCTATTGTCAAATTGGCTTGGCCATTGGCGATGTCGTGACAGCGTGTCACCCTTCAAAGTACTCCGTTGCCAACTCCCACGCGTGCGCGCCGACCGTCCGACCCAGTTCACGGCCATACATATCGCCATCCTTGAAGTGAATGCCGCCGTATCGACGTGAGAGACCAGCCTCATCGGCCGCCTCTGAGAACGTGCGCCATAGCAAGACGACCGTGGCACGCGGCGTGAGACCGGGCTCGATTACCGACGAGCCAGGCGGCAACTCCACCTGAGCACCAAAGGTGTCGCTCCCAGTGAAGCGTTTCAGCACTTCTGCAGCGCTCGCGCTGAATGTGCTGTGGCCCGACACGTATTCGGCAAACGGCGGCGTGGCGATATACGGGGCCCACGTCGCGCCATCGATGACGCGTAGCCCACGTCCGGGCCCGCCCCACGCAAAGAGGGGCTGGCCCGCATACAGGTAGCGAATTGCGCTGACGGGCCGCACGTAGTCGTAGCCGCGCTTGCAGTCCCACACCGCGATGCCGGCATCGAACATCGCGTTGTTCAGCGCAAAGAACAGCTTCACGTCGGCATCGAGCGTGTGCGCGTCGCGCGCGGAGACGAACGCCGCCAGCAGGTCCGTATCACGTCCGAGCGTGCTGGTGACCGGAGCCTCTCGAGGGTTGGGGCT
>WHTZ01000079.1:30310-30662 GCA_009377495.1 Luteitalea sp. | reverse complement strand
TACAGCCGCTGGCAACGCGAGCTGCTGCAGTTCGTGCTCGAGTACCACAAGACCGTGCTGGCCCGCATCCGACCCGGTGTGACGCCGGCGCAGGTGATGGAAGAAGCGCAAACGGCGATGGAGCCGGTCTTTGCCCGCACGACGTTCTCGAAGCCAATCTATGAGCAAGCGGCGCGCCGACTCGTGGAAACTGGCGGCGGCGTGTTCTCGCACACCGTCGGCATGGCGGTGCACGATGTCGGCAGCTACCGAAGCGGGCTGAAGCCAGGCCATGTCTTCTCGGTGGATCCGCAGCTTCGGGTGCCGGAAGAGGATCTGTATCTGCGCTACGAGGACACGGTTGCGGTAACCG
>WHTZ01000079.1:0-30300 GCA_009377495.1 Luteitalea sp. | reverse complement strand
CTCGTGCGGGAAGAAGGCATCGTTCAGAAAGAGCCGCCAGTTCCCGAGCAGCAGAGAACAGAAGTCCGGTAGAGGTTGAAAAAGAGGCCGACCCTGCGGGAGAGGAGTGGGACAGGGTCGGCCGAAACGCTCCTCGTTCTTCGAGGAGCGTTTCCGGGAATCTCGACGGTGCCTGCAGCACGATCCCGCACCGATGAGATGCCACGGCAGTGTGTACACATTTTCGAGCACGGCGTCCAATTCGGAAATTTGATAATTCGATAAATCTCGCCTAACGTACCCGGCAGGCGCGAATAACCCGCTTCACCCGTCCCCTCACCCTGCCGTTGGGGTTACAATCGTGTGACGCGCCGTTATCGACTGTGCGACGCCCACCATTTGGCGGAGGTCAACATGGACCTGCTGCAGCTCGAGCACTTCCTGGCCGTCGTGGACGAGGGCTCCTTCACCCGCGCGGCCGAGCGTGTCTATCGGACGCAATCGGCGATAAGTCAAAGCATCAAGAAGCTCGAAGAGACGGTGGGAACGCCGCTGTTCGCGCGCGACGCACCGGAGCTGTGCTTGACGCCATCCGGGCGGCTCCTCGCGGACTACGCGCGCAGGATGGTGCGCGTCCGTGACGAGGCCATGCGGTCGCTGGAGGATCTCAAACGCCTCGTAGCCGGCAGCGTGTCGGTTGCGGCCCACGAGTCGGCTGCCGTCTATTTGCTCCCCGGTCCGCTCAGGAGCTACCTGCAGATGCACCCGGAAATCAAGGTCGGCATCTACCGGAGCCGGATCGAGGAAATCCCCCGGCAGGTTCTCGATCGGGAGGTAGACATCGGCTTCGTCAAAGAGGAGCCAATCTTCCGCGAGCTGAATTGCGTCCAGATCCACTCCGATAGAATGGTGCTGATTGGGTCACCAGCGCATCCGTTAGCCTCGCGGTCGCGGGTCCACCTGCGTGACCTCGCTCGAGAGCATTTCGTCCTCCATCATCAGTGCGCGACGACGACGCAGCGCATTCTGCAGTTGTTCGAGCAGAACGGGAGCCGGTGCAAGATTGCGGCAGAGTTGTGGAGCTTCGAGAACGTGAAGCAGTTCGTGCGCGAGCAGGTCGGGTTCGCCGTCGTGCCGCGCATCTGCGTGCAGCAAGAGCTGACCGACGGGACCCTTGCCGAGGTTCCGCTCCCGGAGCTCGACATGCCACGCCCGACTCGGATGATCCACTGCGACCAACGCTACTTGTCGGATGCGGCGCGTGCATTCATCGAAATCGTCAAGCGCTTCACCTGGGAGGTCACGCCCCTGCCTCGACGCGTGAGAGCCAAGGTCGCTCTCCATCCGAGCGCGGAATCGCCCGCCTGAGAGGCGCGGCCCTTCACTCCTTGAGCAGAGCGACCGTCGGGTCCAGGTACGCCGCGCGCCGCGCTGGTAACCAGGAGGCGGTGGCGGCGATGAGAAGGAACAACAACGCTATCGCCCCGAATGTCATCGGATCCGCGGCTTGGATACCCACGAGCATGTCGCTGAGGGCGGGCGTGAGGCCGGCAGCGGCAACCACGCCGATCGTGATGCCGACAGCGCTGAGGCCGAATCCCTGTCTGACGACAAGCACTAGCGCTCCTCCAGTGTGAGCAGAATCTCGCCGGTCTCGTTCAGCGACACTGGGAACGTGCGGATCGTCTCGCATGCGTGTCCCTTCGGCACACCGCTTCGGAGATCGAAGCGGTACCCGTGCAGGGGACACACGACCTCGCCGTTGCCGACGAGACCGTCGGCGAGTGGCCCGAAGCGATGCGGGCACCATCCCTGCGTGGCATAAACGCGACGCTTGCGGTCGCGGAAGACCGCAATCTCCTGGCCGCCGGCGTAGAACGTGCGGCCTTCGCCAATCGGAATCCGAGTGGCGGGTCCGAGGTTGTGTACGTTGGTTTTGGTGTCGATCTCCATCAGCTTTCTCTAGTGTCACTAGCCCCCAGAGGGGACAGTCCCTCTTCCAAAAGAGCGAACTGCCCCCTCATCGCGTCCCCCCATCCATCCCTTGACTGGCGATCGCTGGTGAGTGTGCCACTCCCGAGAATGCCGATGGCTGCCGCACCGTGCGGGCGCCCATGAGGTCGAGGGCGGTCGCGACACGATCGAAGGCCTCGGCCCAGTCGATGGGCACGAAGCGCCCACACGCGTCGCGCACGAAACGCTGGCGTAGTCGTTGAGGATCGTTGAGCGTGGTCGTGGGCGTCCCGCTTTGCTGCTGAGCACGCCACGATTGAGCGGGGAAGGCTACGTTGCCGGCGAGTGCCACTTGTCATGGTCTCGCGCGAGGAGGGCGCCGCACTGCAACGCACAGTACGGACGGTACGTCGCGACAGGTGTGACCTGCGGCGCGGCAGCGGTTCAGATACTGCAATCTCGCTTACGGATGATTGCCATCGGCTACGTTGTTACCTAGCAAAGCGGTTGCCATGTGCCGCGCAACTTGTTGCGTGATCGATAGCAGGTGACCAAGTCGCCTGAAATCAGGCAGTTCTTGAGCGTTCGCACCCCGAGAGAGACGTGTCACAGTCTAGGCTCGGCAGCGCGCAAGGCCCGCAGTGCTGTCGTATGCCAGGGAGACAAGCGACAAACACGTAGGAGACAGGAATGTACCCCTTGCTATACTGACCGAATGATCCGCTCGCGCACGCTCCACCTCGGCGTGGCCTGGGTGGTAACCGCCGCGTCGGCGGTTGGCCTCGCGGCGGCGGATGGCCGGTCGGACAGGGGCGCGGATGAGGTGCCGACCGTCCTCCTCTCGCGGCAGCTTCTCGAGGCTGAGGCCCTTCGCATTGGAG
Organism: Luteitalea sp.; assembly: GCA_009377495.1. Taxonomy (GTDB): domain Bacteria; phylum Acidobacteriota; class Vicinamibacteria; order Vicinamibacterales; family Vicinamibacteraceae; genus WHTT01. The sequence goes on along the minus strand of WHTZ01000079.1, from coordinate 27,487 downwards.
ATGTCGTTCAACTCTCCGCGGATCCATCGGGCAGCGGGGCGCAATCGTTTCGCATCGCCGGTACTTACGAGCCGATGCCCGATCCCATGCGACTCACATCGCAGCGGATGGAGGCACGGCTGCACCTGCCGGACCTGCTGGCGCTGACCTCCGATTCGGACGATCCATCTGCGACGGAATCCGTGACGGCTGTCAACGTCGCGTTGAAGGATCCGGCGGACGCTGGCGCGTTCGCGCGCGATCTTTCCGCGAAGGTGCCTAACCTCGTCGTTCAGCCGACCGCCCGCGCCGATGATCGGGCAACACCGTTCGTGGTGCTCGAGCGATTCCACCTGGCGATCGCGATTGTCACCATGATCGGCAGCGCCATCTTCCTGCTCGCCCTCATGGTCATTCTCGCTGAGGAACGCCGAGAAACGTTCGGGACGCTGCGGCTGATCGGTGTATCGACGCGGCGAGTCCTGTTGCACGTGCTTACCGAAGGGCTGTTGATTGCCTTCACAGGCGCCATCTTCGGCGTATTGTTCGCGTGGGCGACCGAGGGGCTCTTCAATCGGTTCTTCCAGGCCTGGTACGACACCTCGCTCGTCTTTCTTCGCGTGACGCCGGATGTGGCCGGGCGTGTGGTGCTCCTCGCGGTCCCCCTCGGTGTGCTGGCCAGCCTTGCCGCGTCGTGGACGCTCCTCCGCCAGAATCTCATCACGTTGGTTCGCCGATGAGGTCGCTTGCTTTCGCCTGGCGGAGCCTCGTCCGCCAACCCGCTCGAATGACACTCGGTGTCGTCGGTATCGCCGCTGTGGGCGCGCTGCTGTTCGACATGCTGCTGCTCTCGCGAGGCCTCGTCATCTCTTTCCGCGATCTGTTGGATCGCTCGGGCTTCGACGTCCGCGTGATGGCAGCCGCCGCGACGCCATTTGCCGGACCGCGTCTTCAGGACGCGCGCCGACTGGCGGCCGCCATTGGTGCGCTGCCGGAGGTCGAAGCCGCCGTGCCCGTCCGCGTCGGCTCCGCGCAGACGACCGCCCCTCAGAACCAGAACGTGACGTTCTCACTCGTCGGGGCTGGCAGCACACACCGGCGGCCGTGGAGGATTGTCGCGGGCGCCGATCTGTCGTTCACCGCTGGGTCGAAGAAGCACCCTCCGACGTTGCTCGTCAACCGCAATCTCGCCCAGCGCCTGCGCCTTTCTCCGGGTGCAACGCTGACGCTTCGTGGCACGTGCGCGCAGGACGCGTCGGTACCGCCGCCAGTTGAATTCCGCGTAGCTGGTATTGCCGACTTCCCGTTCGACACTGCCTCGCAGATGACCGCGGCAGCGACGCTGGCGGCGTACACGCGGACGTGCGGCGACGAGGCGAGTGATGAGGCGGATCTTCTGCTCGTCGCGTCGCGCCGCGGGTCCGGCCCCGATGGAGCGGTCGTGGCCATTCGACGACTTCGACCTCGTCTGCACGTCTTCACGAACGAAGAGCTCGTCGATCGCTTCCAGCAGACCGACTTCTCGTACTTCCGGCAGCTCTCGGTAGTCTTGGCATCCGTCACGCTGTTCTTCGGCTTCCTGTTGATCACGGTGCTGCTGACCGTATCGGTGAACCAGCGCTTCGGACAGATCGCGGCCCTTCGCGCTGTCGGGTTCTCCCGCCGCCGTGTGGTGGCCGATGTGTTGTGGGAGTCGGCCATCCTCGTCTTCGCGGGCGGCGTACTGGCGCTGCCGCTCGGCTTGGGACTTTCCATCGGGCTGAATGACATCTTGCGCGAGATGCCCGGCATCCCCGCCGAGGTCAGCTTCTTCGTGTTCGAGATGCGAGCCCTTGTCCAGCACATCGGTTTGCTTGCCCTCACCGCCCTCGGCGCCGCCATGTACCCCATGTGGCTGGTGGCACGTCTCCCCATTGCCGCGACACTGCGGGACGAGGTGGTCTCGTGAGTCGGCGCCCCGGTCACAACGTGGCGAGCGCCTCGACAGATCTCGATGTAGCTCCACGCCGCGCAGCCGTTGTCGAAGCGCGAGACATATCGAGGGTCTTCACCATGGCGGCCGGTTCGGTGACCGCGCTTGCCAACGTGTCGCTTCGGATTAACGACGACGAGTACGTGGCCATCGTTGGGCCATCCGGTTGTGGCAAGTCGACGCTGTTGCACGTGCTCGGCTGTGTCGATGCGCCCACAGCGGGTGCGGTCTTCTTCGAAGGCCGAGACGTGAGCTGGCTGGCGGACGCCGAGCGGAGTCGCATCCGGCTGCGGCGGATCGGGTTCGTCTTCCAACGCTTCTTTCTGCTGCCGATGCTGACGGCCTCGGAGAACGTGGAGCTCCCGCAAGCGGAGGCGGGCATACCCAAGATGGTTCGGCGAGCGCGGACCGCCGAGCTCCTCGAATACGTGGGCTTGGCGCAGCGCGCCGACCATCGGCCGTCGCAGCTTTCGGGCGGCGAGATGCAGCGCGTCGCGATCGCCCGCGCTCTGGCGAATGGCCCGCGCCTCCTGCTCGCCGACGAGCCAACGGGGGAGCTCGATCAGGCGACGGGTGACCAGATCGTCAGGCTACTCGACCGCGTCAACGCCGACGGGACGGCGGTGGTGGTCGTCACGCACGATCCTGCGGTCGCCGCGCGGGCGAGCCGAGTGCTCCCCATGCGCGACGGGCGCTTCGAACCGGACGGACCACCACGATGATCCTCACGGTGGCACTGCGCTCGCTGCTCACCCGTCCGGTTCGCAGTGCCGTGCTGGCTGGTGGGTTTGGTTTGGGCGTGTCGGTGATGGCCACCCTGCTAGGCATTGGCGCGGTCATCCTCGAGCAGGCGCGCGCACCGGCCCTCGTGGGCGGCGGCGACGTCGTGATCGCTGGCGCCTCGGGCCGCGTGCCGAGTGCCCGGTTCATCATGTCGAGCGTGCTCGAGACACCGCCGCTCAGCGGGCGTGCGGTCGTCGCGTCACCGATGGCGCGCGGCACGCTCTATCTCGTGCGCGGCGGCGGTCGCGTGCCTATTCGGGCGCGGGGCGGCATCCCAAGCCTCGAGCGCGCGCTGGGCGATCCGGAAACGAGCGGCGTTCGGAGCTGGGTAGACACAGACGCGGACGTGGCGTGGGCGCGGCCCGACCCGGAAGACGTGCTGCGTGCGATGGATCGCTTTCACCCCATACCAGATGTCGCCGCGCGTGCCGACTCCTGGGCCGAGTGGCTGTACTTCAATGGTCACACGGAAGATGCGCGCTTCTATCTGACGTTCCTCGTCGGTCCCATGACAGAGACGGGTCGTCGCCGCGCCGGCGTCCGGCTGCAGTTGCAGCACGGCGATCGCGTGACCAACTACTCGGCTTCGCAGGAGATCGACGAAGCGGATGTGCTCGCCTCGGCGCCGGAGTTGACAATTGCCGGCAACAGCGTTCGCCTCAATGGCAGGCGTTACATCGTGACCCTCGATCTCCCGCGGGAGACTGCCGGCGACCAACGAGAAGTCGTGCGGCCTGCAGCGCCTCCGCGCGCATCCGGTCAGATTCGCATCGGCGCGATACCGGGTCGATCCCTGCCACCGATCTGGGTTCGAGGCAGCCGTGGATGGGTCTCTGGCTATACCGTCCCGGTCATGAACGGCACGCTCGACGGCATGTTGCGCGTCGGCAACGATCGAGTCTCGCTGTCCGGCGGTCGGGGCTACCACGATCACAACTGGGGCTTCTGGGACGACGTGTCGTGGCGATGGGGACAGGTGCAGCACGGAGAATTGTCGCTTGTCTACGGTCGCATCATCCCGCCGGCCGAGGCGGCTGACGCGGATCGTGTGCCCGGCTTTCTCGCCGTCATCGGTCCAGACGGGCCGATCGCGTCCACGACCGACGTCACCATCGAAGAGAGCACTCGCCCGGGCGGCCGCCAACCCGAGCACATCGTCGTCCGAGGCCGCGGGCCGTCGCTTGATCTGACGCTCGACCTGGACGTCGAGGATGCGATCATCACGCCGATGCGCCAGGGGCTCTTTGGTGCCGGCTTGGACTTCCTGCAGCTTCGCGCCCGCTACCGTGTCACCGGTCGAGTCGACGACAGGGCCATCTCGTTCACCGCACCCGGTTCAGCCGAAACGTTTCGTGGCAAGTGATGCCTCGAAATGCCTGGAAACCCCTACCTACCCGCGTTCGAGTGAGGCGAGAAGGGCCGTGTGGATGTCGGGGTAACGAAAGCTGAACCCCAGATCGAGAGCGCGCTGCGGGACGGCGCGCACGCTCGCGAGGAGCATCGCGTCCGCCATCTCGCCGAGGGCGATGCGCATGGCAAACGCAGGGGCACGGAAGAAGGCGGGTCGGCCGAGCGCACGACCGAGCGCACGCGCGAGATCACGGTTCGTGACCGGCTGTGGGGCCGTGAGGTTGAAGGGCCCGGCGTGGCCGTTGGCGAGAATCCACGTGACGAGACGTACCCAATCGCCGAGCTGAATCCAGGGCACGTATTGCGCGCCGTCGCCAACGGGACCGGCCACGCCCAGGCGAAACGGCAACAGCAAGGCCTTCAGCATGCCGCCGCCACGATCGAGCACCGGCCCGGTTCGGAGCAAGGCCACGCGCGTCCTATCGCTGGTCATACGCTGAGCCTCACGCTCCCACGCCTCGGCTAACTCTGCCAGGAAATCAGTGCCCGGCGAGGCCGTTTCGGTGAGCACCTCTGCCGCCCGATGACCGTAGTAGTTGACGCCGGACGCGCTGACAACGAGGCCAGGTGGACGGGTGGCAGCCAGGACTGCCGCCGCGAGCGCGCGCGTAGGCTGGATCCGGCTCTCCCAGAGCTGCACCTTACGGGCCGCCGACCAACGCCGCGCAGCCATCGACTCACCAGTCAGGTTGACGAGCGCATCGAGACCATCCAGGCGTGCGGCCCACTCACCTCCGGGCTCCTCGGGCCTCCACTGGACATAGGTGAGCCCCGGCAAGTCTCCCGGGGCCGCGCGGGCGGCCACCTCGGGAGGCCGCCTCGTCAGCAGCTCCACCTCGTGTCCATCGCCGCGCAGCGCACGTGCGAGCGCGATCCCGAGAAATCCCGTGCCTCCGGCGATGACGACGCGCACGAGAACCATTGAAGCACGTTTAGCGTGTCTGGATCTTGCGGTGTGCAGAGTGCAGAGTAGGGCGCCCCTTTAGGGGCGCCAACCCACCGGGTGACCAGCGACAGGTAGGGCGCGGCTTCCGCCTTCGCGCTACGCTACGGCGGACCGCCGTAGCCTTGGCGGAGGCGGTTGGCCGCGCCTGGCTGCTGGCGCGAGCGAAGGGGAACCACCAGCGTGGTTGCGCGGTAAGGGTTCGGTAAGAAATAAGGTTGACATTATGGGCGTCGAGGCGCCCGGCTGGCAAGGCGCGAGGAGGGAGCATACAGGCCGTATGTGACCGACGAGCAACGCAGCCAGACGGGATGTATCGGCGGCCAGAATGTTAACCTTATTTCTTACCGAGCCCTAAGGGTCAATGATGGGAGCGGGGCGGCGTGGAATTGACAAGCGCCTTGCACCTGTATTAACTAACTAGTTAGTTAATACGATGGCACCTCGACACGGCGATTCACGAGCCCGGATCTTGAAGGCGGCAAGCGCCGAGTTCGCCGCGCTTGGTTACGCGGCGACACGCGTGGACCTCATCGCACACCGCGCCCGGCTCAACAAGGGCATGGTCTATTACCACTTCGGGAGCAAGCTGGGCCTCTACCGCGCGATCGTGCTCGACATGCTCAGCGCGATCGGCGGGCGTCTCGATGAGCTGGTGGTCGAGCCGCTCGCCCCAGCCGCAAAGATGCGACGCGTCGTTGAGGTGTACGTCGAAGCCGCGGAGGAACGACCACACATCCCACCCATCGTGCTGCGGGAGGTTGCCAACAAGGGCCGGCACTTCGACAGAGAAACGGTGCAGGCGCTCGCGCGGCTGTGGCGAGCGTTGGGAGCGCTCATCGACCAAGGGGTTCGCACGCGCGCGTTCGCGCCGGTCAACCCACTCCTCACCCACATGGGCATCGTCGGCCCGCTGATGCTCTTCCTGGCGATCGAGCCCGCTCGCGCGCAGCTCCTCAAAACGGTCAAGCCGTCGGTCACCGCGCCCACGCGCGACGAGCTGGTCGCCCACCTTCAAAACACCGTGCTTGCCATGCTCGAGGCCGCGCCACACGCGGGCGTGCGTAGACGAGGGAGACACCCCAGATGAGACGCGTTCGGCTTTGCGGGTGGGTTGCCGTGGTGGCGTTGCTGTTGGCGTCTGCGTGCCAGAACGGTCGGCGGCCGGATGCGGTGGAGGCGGCCGGTCAGGTCGAGGCGACCGAGGTGCGCGTCGCACCGGAGGTCGGCGGCCGCCTGGTGTCGTTGGAGGTGGACGAGGGGAGCCGCGTCAAGGCCGGCCAGTTGCTGGGGACGCTCGACACCCGCGACACGGAGCTGGCGCTCGCGCGGGCGCGCGCAGACCGTGACGCCGCCGCGGCTGGGCTGGCGCTACTCCGCGCCGGCGCACGACCGGAAGAGATCCGGGAGGCCGAGGCTCAGGCCGCCGCCGCCGAAGCCCAGGTCGGGGCCTCGCGCGCCGAGCTCAGCGCGGCGCGTGAAGATCTCGATCGCTTCGAGCATCTCCTGCAGGCAAACGCCGGCTCGCGGAAGCAGCGTGATGATGCTGCCACACGCGTGCAGGTGGGGCAGGAGACCGTCAAGCGCGCCGAAGAGCAAGCCCGATCCGCCCGCGAGACACTGGCGCGCATTCGGGCAGGTGCCCGGCGCGAGGAGCTGGCCCAGGGGGGTGCACGCGTGGCCGCAGCAGACGCCCAGATCGCGACGCTCGACAAGCAGCGGGGCGACGCCCGAGTTGTTTCGCCGGCGTCCGGCATCGTGACCGAGAAGCTCGCCGAGGTCGGCGAGATGGTCGCCGCACGCGTACCGATCGTCGTGATCACCGACCTCGATCACGCCTGGGCGAACCTGTACGTGCCAGAGCCGTCGGTGCCGCGCCTTCGCATCGGGCAGCGTGTGACCGTGCGCACCGATGCCGGAGGTCAGGGCGTGGACGGCCGGCTCACCTACGTCTCGCCCAACGCTGAATTCACGCCGCGCAACGTGCAGACGGCCGAAGAACGGTCGAAGCAGGTGTATCGCGTCAAGGTGACGGTCGACAATCGCGAGGGCGTGCTCAAGGCCGGTATGCCGGTACATGCCACGCTCACGCTCGCGGCCGTGCCGTGAGACCGCCTATGGATGCTGCAAGACAGGCGGCCGTCACGCTCGACCACGTCACGAAGCGTTACGCCGCGGTCACCGCTCTCCAGGACGTCACGCTCAACGTGATGCCCGGTGAGATGTTCGGCCTCATCGGCCCGGATGGCGCCGGTAAGACCACGACCATCCGTCTCATCGCCGGCCTCATTCCGGCGACGTCCGGCTCGGTGCGCGTGTTCAACCACGACCCGGTGGCGGATCACCGGTCGGTCGTGACCGATATCGGGTATCTCTCGCAGCGCTTCTCCCTCTACGGCGATCTCAGCATCGACGAGAACATCGCCTTCTTCGCGGAGGTCCACGGGGTCGCCGACTATCGGCCGCGACGGGATCGGTTGCTCGAGCTAACGCAATTGCACCCGTTTCGCGACCGTCTGGCGGATCAGCTATCCGGCGGCATGAAGCAGAAGCTCGCGCTCACCTGCACCCTCATCCATGAACCGCGCCTCCTGCTGCTCGACGAGCCGACGACGGGCGTCGACCCCGTGTCGCGGCGTGAGTTCTGGAAGCTCCTGTCGGAGTTCCTCGCGCAGGGGATGACGATTGTGATGGCGACGCCATATCTGGACGAGGCGGAACGGTGCCGTCGAGTGGCGCTGTTGCACAATGGCGGCGTGCTCGCGCTCGACGATCCGTCGCGGCTGCGCGCCACCTACCCGGGGCGCATCCTCCAGATCATCGCCTCGCCCTATCGTGAAGCGGCGCTTCTGCTCGCGGCGCTCTTTCCACCCAATGATGTGCAGAGCTTCGGTGAGCGCACGCACGTGCGCCTGGGTGATGAGGACGTCGAAGTCGCCAAGGCTCGCATCGAGCAGGCGTTTGCGGGAGGGGGTGTGGCGCTCAAGAGCGCACGGCTCGCCACACCCTCGCTCGAGGACGTCTTCATCGAGCGGCTGATCTCATAGGACCAAAACGGAGGCGAACGTGTTCGCAAGGTGGCAACGAACGAGAGAGACCACGATCGCTGGTGCGCTGGCCGTCGTGACGATGATCGGCGGCCGGCCGGCTGCGGCACAGGAGGCGCCCCAGGAGAGGACCCTGCGACTGACGCTCAACGACGCCGTCGAGCGTGCTATCGAGCACAGCTACACGCTGCGCGAGCTCGACGCACGGCGAGCCGAGGCAGAGGCCAACGTCGGTGTCGCGCGGGCCGCAGATCTTCCACAGGTGACCGCACAGGCGAGCTACATGCGGACCAATCACGTCGACGAGTTCGGTCTCCAAACGCCGGACGGTTTGTTTCGCATCGTCTATCCAGACATTCCAGACAACTACACCAGTCGGCTCGACGTCCAGTGGCCCTTCTTCGATGGTGGTCGTCGCCGAGCCACGCGCGAGTCGGCTCGAGCGGAAGCGGCCGCGACCGGTCGTGACGAGGCGGACGGCCGTGCCACGCTGCGCCTGCAGGTGGTCAACGCGTACTGGGCGGTCGTCACCGGGCGAGAGACCGTCACGGTGCGCGAGCGAGCGCTCGAACGACTGGGCGCTCAGCTCCGCGATATCAAGGCGCAACTCGATGCTGGCTTGGTGCCACCAAGCGATGTGCTCAGTGTCGAGGCTCAAGAATCGGCACAGCAGGCAGCGCTCATCGAGGCGGAGGCCGAGCGCGATACGAGCGAACTGCTCTTGCGCGAGCTGCTGGGCCTCTCGGTCGAGACGCCGCTCGAGCTGGTTGAGTTCCTGCGCGTGCCCCCGACGACCGAGGCGCCGCTGACCGATCTCGCCAAGGACGCCGCCGCGAGCCGAGCCGATCGGCAGGCGCTGGTGCAACGCGTCGAATCGGTGCGCCTGCGCGCCCGCGCGGCCGATGCCGGTGACCGGCCATCGATGGCACTCGTTGGCGGTGTCGACTACGCGCGACCCAACGCCCGGCTCTTCCCGCGCCGCGAAGACTGGAACAGCTCGTGGGACATCTCGGCGCGCGTCACGTGGCCGCTCTTCGACGGAGGTCGAGCCAAGGCGGACACCGCGGCTGCGCGTGCCGCCGTGACGTCCGCCGAGGCGCGGTTGGATGAGTACGACCGGCAGCTACGCATCGAGATCGGCCGTCGCCAGCTCGAGCTGCGAGCCGCGCGTGCGTCCGTTCAGGCAGCCGAGGACGGCGTGAAGAGCGCCGCGGAAGCACGTCGTGTGTTGAACGAGCGCTTCACGGCTGGCGTCGCAACCAGCACGGATCTGCTCGATGCACAAGTCGAGCTGTTGCAAGCGGAGCTCACCCGGACGGCTGCGCTCGCAAACGCACAGCTGGCCGCGGCCGCGTTGGATCGAGCGCTGGGGAAGTGAGAGGACGACAGGGTGACAAGGTGACCAGTAGGGCGCGGCTTTAGCCGCGCCATCGGACAGATGGTGCCATGCAGGATCGGGCTCGAGGATCTGAAACGCAACCGACGGCACGCAGCGTTGTCATCGACGTGCGAGAGCTGACGCGCCGGTTCGGCGACTTCACGGCTGTGGATCACGTGACGTTCGACATCGCGCGCGGCGAGATCTTCGGCCTGCTCGGCGCCAATGGCGCGGGCAAGTCCACCACGATCCGGATGCTGTGCGGCTTGCTGAAGCCGACGTCTGGCACCGCGCATGTCGACGGCATCGACGTCGGCCGTGATCCGGAGGGCGTGAAGCACCGCCTGGGCTACATGTCGCAGAAGTTTTCGCTCTACGAGCAGCTCACCGTGGATCAAAACATCCGCTTCTACGCCGGTATCTACGGACTCGAAGGCAAACGGTACCGCACGCGGCGGCAATTCGTCCTCGAGATGGCAGGGCTGGAAGGACGCGAACAGACGCTCACGGTCTCGCTACCCGTCGGCTGGCGGCAGCGTCTGGCGTTGGGCTGCGCCATCATGCACGAGCCGCCGGTGGTGTTCCTCGACGAGCCGACTGGCGGCGTCGACCCCCTCTCGCGACGGCAGTTCTGGCGACTCATTGAGAGCATGGCACACGCGGGCACCACCATTCTCGTCACGACGCACTACTTGGACGAAGCGGAACACTGCCACCGGCTCGCGCTGATTCACGCGGGCCGCCTGGCGGCGCTCGGCACGACGACCGATTTCAAACGTGTCTTCGACGAGCGGCCGATCGTCGAGATTCACACCGCGGACCCGGTGGCGGTGATGAACACACTCGATGGGCAGACGCAGGTGGAAACCACGAGTCTGTTCGGTACCGCCGTGCATGCGGTGCTGAGCAGCCGGACGCTCGGCCCAGACGTCGTGCGAGGGTGGCTTGCAGCGGCGGGCCTGTCGGCGACCGACGTCGTGACGGTGGCGCCGTCGCTCGAAGATGTGTTCCTGGATCTGGTGAGTCAAAACAGGGGTCAGGGGCCAGGAGTCAGCAGCGATCAGGGATTGGCAAGTAGGGAATGATGACGGTGCTGCGACATGTGTTCGCGGTGGCACGAAAAGAAATGCGCCAGGTGCGGCGAGACACACGCACCATGGCGCTGGTTCTGGTGTTGCCGCTATTCTTCCTGTGGCTGTTCGGCTATGCGTTGAACTTCGACATTCGCGACGTGACGCTCGCCGTGCAGGACCGTGACGGCTCGCCCGAGAGCCGCGCCTTGGTTGCGGCATTCGTCGAGTCCGGCTATTTCAGCCTCGTCGAGACGACACATGACGAGGCCGCGATCCGGCGCGTCATCGATCGCAACGCCGCGCGCGCGGTTCTAGTCATTCCTGCTGATTTCGCGACCGATCTGCGCAACGGGCGTTCCGTGTCCGTCCAGGCCGTCGTCAACGGCGACAACGCCAACACGGCTGGCACCGTGATTGGGTACTTGAACGCCATCGTGCGCAGCGTGTCGAGCCAACTCGTCGGAGAGCAAGCGGCGGCACCGCCGCCGCCACCGCCCATCGTCCTCGAGCCGCGGATCTGGTTCAACCCAGAGCTCAAGAGCTCCTTCTTCCTCGTGCTCGGCCTGATTGCCTACATTGCGACGCTCATCGCGGTCGTGTCGACCGCGCTCTCGATCGTTCGCGAGAAGGAGCGCGGCACGTTCGAGCAGATCCGTATGGCGCCGCTCGGCACGATGTCCTACGTCGTTGGCAAGGTCTTGCCGTACTTGGCGTTGTCGTTCACGTCGGTGCTGGTCGTGCTTCTCGCGGGCATGTGGCTCTTCGGTCTGCCGATGCGGGGCTCGTGGGTCCTGCTGCTCGGCACGACCGTCCTGTTTCTCGTTGCGGCACTCGCCATGGGCTTGATGGCCTCGTCACTCGCGGACACGCAGCAAGCGGCGTTTCAGATCGCGGCGCTGATGTCGGTGCTGCCCACGACGATTCTCTCGGGCTTCATGTTTCCAATTTCGAGCATGCCGGTGGCGATTCAGGCCGCGACCTACCTCGTGCCGGCGCGCTATTACCTCGCGGCGCTCCGGGCGGTCGTGCTGAAGGGCGCAGGACTCGGCGCCGTCCTGGTCGACGTCGCGTGTCTGGCGGTGTTCGCTCTGGCGGTGCTCACGCTGGCGGCCGTGCGGCTGCGGCGTCAGTGGCACGGCACGTAGGAAGTGACAGGGTGACAGGGTGACAACGCTGACCCCGACTTCTGGATGAGGCCATGCGACGAGTCCGCTATCTCATGTGGAAAGAGGTGATCGAGCTGATGCGCGACGAGCGGACACGCTCGCTTGCGCTGATCGCACCCGTGATCCAGCTCACGTTACTGGGGTATGCGGCGACCACCGACGTCCACAACATCCCGCTCGCCGTCGTCGATCAAGATCGTACGGTCGCGAGTCGTGAGCTCGTGGAGCGATTCGACGCATCCTCGTACTTTACGGTCAAGCACTGGCTCACGTCGACCAGTCAGATGGACCCGCTGCTCGAGCGAGGCGACGCGTGGATTGCCATCACGATACCGCCACGGTACGGCGCCGACATCGCCCGCGGAATCCCGGTCACGGTGCAGGCGGTCGCGGACGGTTCAGACGCGAACTCGTCGAGCCTCAGTCTCGGTTACGCGAGCTCGCTGGTGGCCGAGTACGCACAAGAGCTCCTGCAGCAGGGCCGATCCGCCACGACGCGCACACCTGGTGGCATCACGCCAGAAGTGCGCGTGTGGTTCAACCCCGAGCTCGACAGCCGCCTGTTCTTCGTGCCGGGCGTGCTCGCGCTCGTGCTGCTCGTCATCACGACCACGCTCTCGTCGATGGCGATTGTCCGCGAGAAGGAGCAGGGCACGCTCGAGCAGCTCAACGTGACACCCCTCGCGCGCTGGGAGCTCATCGTGGGCAAGCTGATGCCCTATGCGGTCATTGGCTTCATCGACGTCTGCCTGGTGTTGGCGGTCGCCGTGTTCTGGTTCCAGGTGCCCCTGCGTGGTAGCGTGACGCTGCTCTTTTTGCTGACCATGCTCTACGTGGTGAACACGCTGGCCATTGGGTTATTGGTTTCCACCATCTCGCGGACGCAACAGCAGGCGATGATGACGGCCATCCTGTTCTTTCTGATGCCGATGGTGTTTCTCTCGGGCTTCGTCTTCCCGATCGAGAACATGCCGGTGGCGATCCAGCAAGTCACCTACGCCATCCCGCTTCGCTACTATCTGGAAATCGTGCGCGGTCTATTCCTCAAGGGAGTGGGTCTCGATGTGCTCTGGCCGCAGGCGGTCGCGCTCGCGGGCACTGGACTGGGCTTGCTGACGTTGGCGGTCCTGCGATCCTCGAAGCGTATTGGCTAGCCTGCACTATTGAGCGGGCACGAGGCGAAGGATCCGATCGTCGTCGGTCACCGGCGAGCCGCGCCCGTCACGATTGTTCGTGGCCACGTAGAGCGCGCCGTCCGGTCCGGTGACGACGTCGCGCAGGCGGCCGAAGGCGCCCTGCATGAGAGACTCGCTGAGCACGACACGGCGCGGATTGGCGGAGTCGATGCGTAGCCGATGCAGGTGCTCGCCGCGCAGCGTGGCGAAGAAGAAGTCACCACGAAAGGATGGGATGAGCGACGCCGTGTAGAACGATGCGCCCGACGGCGCGATCGACGGCGTGTACACCTCGATGGGGGTTTGCATGTCTGGCCGTTGTTCCGAGCCTTGAATGACGGGCCAGCCGTAGTTGCGGCCCGCTTGAATCACGTTCACCTCGTCGTTGCCCGTTGGCCCGTGCTCGGTTGCGAGGAGCACGCGCGTGGTCGGGTGCCAATCGAGCCCTTGCGGGTTGCGGTGGCCCCACGTGAACACCAGCGTGGCAAACGGGTTGTCATCCGGCCGGCTTCCATCGTCATTGACGCGAAGAATCTTGCCATTGCGCGACGCGAGGTCCTGTGCCCGTGATGGCGACGCGGCGTCTCCCATCGTGAGATACAGCTTGCCGTCCGGTCCGAAGCGCAAGCGACCGCCGTCGTGGATGCTTGCCGCGCCGATGTTGTCCAGGAGCACCGCCGCCTCGCCGAGGCGGCCACCGACCTCTCGATACCGCACGAGCCGGTTCACCGTCCTGCCCTCGGCGCTCCCGGCGGTGTAGGCGAGATACACGAAGTGGTTGTCCGCGAAGTTCGGGTGCAGTGCGAGCCCGAGCAGACCACCTTCGCCGACCGACGCCACGTCCGGGACGACGAACGCCGGCTCCGCGACCAGGCGCCCTTCGGCGAAGATGCGCACGCGACCCGGGCGCTCGGTGAAGAACAAGCGACCGTCAGGTGCAAAGGCAAGGCTCCAGGGAACCTCCAGACCGCCCACAACGATTTCCACCGCGAAGCGCGTCCCATCGCGAGCCGTGAACATCTGAGCCTCGCGTGGCGGCTGGCTGTCACCGTCGCAGCCCGTCAGCCCGCTGATGAGCGTGGCCACGAGCGCCAAGTGAGTGAGCCAAGCGATGGGCGCTCTCTTCGACTGAATAACGTGATGAGGTAGGTAACCTATCTTCATCTGTGGGACCCTGTGTCTGTCCGTAGACTCTGATTCCCGAGGCCTGTCATGTGTGCCTCGGCGTCGCGTGCGACCCGCTGGCCCTCGCCCACGTCGACACGCGACAGCACGAGCGCGCCTGCGACGAAGAACAGGATGACCGACAGGACGGCGCTGCGGCTAGATCCGGTGAGGCTGGCAGCCATCGCGAACAGGAATGGGCCGAAGATACTGGCGAACTTCTCGAACACGCCGAAGAAGCCAAAGAACTCCGACGACTTGTGTCGTGGCACCATCGTGGCGAAGAGTGACCGGCTGAGGGCCTGGCTGCCGCCCTGCACGGTGCCCACGAGGAGCGCGAGCGCGTAAAAGTGGGCGGCGGTCTGCATGAAATACCCGAGGATGCTGATGCCCGTGTAGATCGCGAGCGAGAGAAAAACGGCGTTTTTCGCGCCCATCCAGGCCGCGATGCGGCCGAAGAGGAACGAGCACGGCACGCCCACGAACTGCACGAGCAGCAGCGCGGTAATCAGGTGCTCGCGCCCGATGCCGATCTCGGTGCCGAAGATGGTGGCCATCCGGATGATGGTGTTGATCCCGTCGTTGTAGATGAGGAACGCGATCAGCATCAGGAAAGCCTGCCGATAGAGACGCAGGTCACGCAAGGTCTCGCGGAGGCGGGTGAAGCCCACCGCGACCGGATTCTGATCGGGACGCTCGTCGGCCTCGAGCACCCGCCGTGGCTCGGGCACCTGACGGAGGAGTGGGAGCGAGAAGACGAGCCACCAGATCGCCACACTCACGAACGAGAGCCGAACCGCGACATCGGCGTCGCGAAGCCCGAAGACCTCCGGCATCAGGATCCACGTGAGATTGATGGCGAGCAGGAGGCCGCCGCCGAGATATCCAATTGCGTAGCCGGTGGTCGAGACGCGGTCCATCTCTTCGTTGCTTGCGATGTGGGGTAGCAGCGAGTCGTAGAAGGTGAACGCACCGGACACCCCGATGTTCCCGAGCATGAACAGTGCGAGCGCGAGTAACCAGTCGCCTGGGCCGATGAACCACATCGCGGCTGCGGCGACGACTCCGACCATCTGAAAGCCGAGCAGCATACGCTTCTTGGCCGCGCTGTAGTCTGCGATCGCGCCAAGAACGGGCGCCATGACCGCCACGGTGGCGAGCGCGATGGTGGTGGCGATGCCGAACCGAAACGTGGCCTCATGCGCCGGCAGGCCGCGGGCCGCTACCGTGCTGAAATAGATGGGGAAGACCGCGGCGATCACGGTGGTCATGAAGGCGGAGTTGGCCCAGTCGTAGAGCGCCCAGGCGCGCAGTTCCGGTCGATGCAACGCGAGGCGTTCGAGGAGGGGGCTCATGGTGAAATCTTGTCAAGGCACAATGCACAATGCACAATGCGCATGATCTCGCGTCAGTACGTCTTCCGTGCGACCCACTCGCGGAAGAGCGAGTCCATGACTTGATAACGGCCATGCCCTTCGCGCATCACCAGGTCGAGACGTTGCAGCGCCAGGAGTGCCGATTGCACCGACGAAGGGCCGCCGAGCCGATGGCGCACGCGCACGTCTGCGGAGAGCAGCTCGCGCCCCTGCTCGAAGACGACGGCGCGGAGGGCGGCTCGCTGCGCGAGCGTCAGCCGTTGCCAGACGCTTTCGAAGAGCGTGGCTTGCTCGCCAAGGAGGCGACGGAGCGTGCGGTGGAGCGTGTCGACGCTCACGGCGCGCCAGCCGGCAACGCGGGCATCATCCCAGAGCTCGTGTGCCAGACGCTGAACGTCGTACGGCAAGTTGCCAGCGAGCTCGACGAGCGCTGCACCGAGACCCTTCTCGACGCGGAAGCCGGAGCGTCGAAAGCGCGTCTCGACGAAGGTGGTAAAGACGTCGCTCGGAATCCGATCGAGCCGCATCAGCGGTCCCGCCTTGTAAAACGGCCGCCGCGGCGTGACCATCTGCTCCATCAGCGTCGGCTCGGAGCCCGCGAACACGTAGCCCACCTCACGTTGTTGCTGCACGGCCTCGCGAAGCGCGGCTTCAATGGTGTCCCCATCGTACGCCGTGATCACCTGGAACTCGTCGAGCGCAATCGCCAGGCGCCGACCGGTGGAGGCCGCAATGCGTGCCGGCAGGCGGAAGACCTCTTCGGCCAGCCGTACCTCGTCGCGCGCGTGCTTGATCGTGGGAAACGCGACTGAAAGCTGTTGGCCGCCACCGGTGCGCGGCTCGACGCGCACCTCGGGTCGAAACGACTCCAGCAGCCCGGCGAGCCAAGGTCGAGCGCGCTCCGCGCGCCGCTCGAGCGCGAGCAAGTGCCGCGCGTATCCTTCGAGAAACGCCACGTACGAGCTGTAGCTCGCCACCGACAGCTCGACCGTGAGCACGCGCCGGCGAGCCAGTGCCGCGAGCGCCTGCCGGATGAGCGAAGACTTGCCGTAGCGGCGCGGCGAGATCAGGAAGACCTTTTGGCTGGCCGCCAGATCGGTCACGAGCCGCGCGAGCTCGACCTCGCGGTCCACGAACGCTGAAGGTGGTACGACCTCGCCGTAAACGAATGGATTCGCAGCCATGGCCCTGATCACCCGAGCGTTACGTGATTGAGCGTAATCACTACGTCGATTAGCGTAGCACGGGTGGGCCGGTGAGCGGGGAGGCGATCTGAGGAGCGGCGGACACGAGGTAGATCGAGCGTGCAGTCCAGACAGAGCGCTCTTGCGGCAGCCACGCCGGTAGCCGTTGCCAGCCCGCTCCGCCGGGAAGGCCGGGTTGCACGATGGTGACGACGCCGCTTTGCAGCGTGTCGAGCGAGAGGTCGCCGAGCCGCGCCCGCAGCACGACGCCGTCGGTTGGTGGCGCGATCATGGTGGCCCGCCAGCGCCCGTCTCGGAACGTGCCGGCGAGGTTCGACTGGAGCGGTCGCACGCCGTGTGGCAGCACGAAGTCCACGGTGAGTCCCTCGGCGCGCGGAGTGACGATGATCTCCAAGTCGAGACCCGAGGCGCCAGGCGCGACCCGTGCGGTGACGTCGGCCGGTGGCACATCGAGCGCCGCTGCGGGGCTCCGAAAGATGAATGGCCCGGCGAGGCTCGGGAGAGGCACGCTGGTGGGTGGGACATCGCCGACGCGCTGCCACGCCGCGCCATGGGGCCCGTGGCCGTGTAAATCGACACCGGGCTCCTGGCCGGCGATCTCCCAGAACGCTCGACGGCTGATGCCATCCTGCACGAACCGCGCGCTGCGTCGGGCGGGACGATCCACTGTGTACCCGTCTGACGCGTAGGCAAAGCCGGCCGTGACGACGAGCGCGAAGAGCAAAACCGCGCCGACGAGGCCATGCGGCGTGCCGCGCCTCGG
The DNA here is from genome assembly GCA_009377495.1 of Luteitalea sp. Taxonomy (GTDB): domain Bacteria; phylum Acidobacteriota; class Vicinamibacteria; order Vicinamibacterales; family Vicinamibacteraceae; genus WHTT01. The sequence continues at coordinate 10,053 of WHTZ01000079.1, read as the reverse complement.
TCGGCCGACGACCAGGGCCACCAGTGGCGGCGCGAGCAGCAACGCGACGACCCCGACATGGGCAGGGTAGGCCCACAGCGGTGTGACAAACGGCATTCGGCCGAACATGGGCGCCAGAAAACCCACGACCTGCGTGGTCTCGTCAGCCCAAAATAAGATCACCGTGGAGGCGATGACGACGGAAGCGAACCGGACGGGCCCGGCGGCTGCGCGCGTCACGAGTAGTAGGGCGCCCGCCACGCCGAGCGGTATCGACCACGAGTGCGAGGCGCCGGGTGCTCCCCACGCCGCGAGCGCTGTCGCCGCTAGCCACACTGGCAGGGCCATCGCCCACACGCCAGCCGGAGCTCCGATGGCGCGCATCCGCTCAGGCATTGCTGCGGCGCCACGCCGCACCGCCCAGCCCGCCGCGAGGCCAGCGGTGATGAGGAAAAGATAAAGCCAGTGCGGTGACGCGTACCAGGGGTGATACTCCGCGCGCGTTGCCCGCAGCGCCCACGCCGCTCCGAGCATCGCCGTCAACACCACCGCGACCGCAACGACGCTCCACGCGACCGTCATGACCAAGCGGAGTAACCCACATGCCCGGTACAGCTCGACCACGAGCGTCGCGCACGCCAGAAGGCCGAGCAGCAGCGCGGCAACGGCGATGGCCCTGCCCGTCGCGTAGCTGTAAGCCAGGCCCCAGCGTCCGGCCACGTCGAAGAAAATCGCGGGGTCGCTGCGTGTCGCGATGCCCAGCCGATCGAGTCGCTCCACAATCGTCACGGCGTTCTCGCCCATGTGACGGATCGTGCTGCCAGAGATCCGCTCGGGCACGTCGCGGGCGGTGTGGTACGCGTAGCTGTCGCCGACAGGCGCGAAGTTGAGTCCGAACAACTGTGCGCGCGCGAGGACTGAAAAATCGGTGTCGTTGGGGAGATGTTTGTAAATTTCGGTCGAGGAGGATGCGCCGCGCGGCGCCGCGGCACGGGCCCACGCGCCGAGCGGCGTGCCGCTCCCGGGGCCGACCTCGAAGAGCAACGCTGGCCCCGACCCGCCAATGGCTTCGAAATTCAGGTACGCGCGCGTCCGCTCGGCGAACTCGCTATCCAGCAAGGCAGCCCTGGCGCCCATCAGGCCCACCTCCTCACCGTCGGTCAAGAGGATGACGAGGCTATGCGTCCGTTGGCGGCCAGCCGCCAGGACACGCGCCGCTTCGAGACAAACGGCCGTGCCGAGCGCATCGTCCATGGCGCCGGGCGCATCCGGCACGGAGTCATAGTGCGCGACGAGCGCAATGGCCTCGCGTCGCGCGCCTGGCTTCAGCGCGATGATGTTCGCCACGCGCGCCGTGCGGCCGTGCTCGTGATCCACGGCGTCGGTCTCCTGCACGCGGACGGAAAAGCCATAGAGCTGAAGCTGCTCGACGAGATAGCCGCGCGCCCGTCGATTGGCCGTTGTGCCGACGGGTCGACTGCCAATCGTCCCGGCCAGCATGCTGATGTGGGCGCGCGCGTGCACTTCCTGAAAACGACCACCGCTTGGCGCGCACGCGACGCCGGCCGCCATGGTCAACAGCAGCAGCAGTCGGGCGATCGGTCGCATGCAGGCAGCCTACCACGTGGCAGAGGCGTAGACGGTCGAGGTGAAACACACCATTATGTCGTGGCCGCGATGGGAAGCTCGCGCCCCAGCAGCATGCCCCGGTAAGCAAACTCGGTCTCCCTGTCGACTCCTTTCGCAGGGCTGCATTAACGGAGGGTCTCTCAGCATCCTGATTCCAACGGCAGGAGACCGGTGTAGATGGCCATCCCGACGACGGCATCGACGCCCATTCGATCCAGGAGGTCGATCTCGTCGCGGGTCGTGATGCCGCCGGCGGCGGCGAGCGGCCGGCTCGTCGCCTCTCGGACACGACGGATCGCCTCGATATCGGTGCCGCGCATGAGGCCTTCGGTGTCGACATGCGTGTACAGGAACTCGGCGCAGTAGGGCTCGAGTATCCGAACCGCATGGACCGCTGTGAGCCCAGTCGACTCACGCCAGCCGCGAACGACGACCTTCCCTTGAAAGCTGTCGACCGCGGCAATCACGCGATTGGCGCCGACGGCCCGTGCGAGATCCGCGGCGAACAGGGTGTCTATGTCGCCATTCTTGAACAGGGAAGAGCTCACGATGATGTGGGTGGCGCCTGCCGCGAGGATTGCCTGCGCCCGGTCGATCGTCCGGATGCCGCCGCCGACGCGGCAGCCGAGCTTCGTGCAGATCTCGCGAATCAGCCCATCATTGCTGCCGCTCTCGAGCGCGCCGTCGAGGTCGATGACTTGCACCTTCTCGAAGTGCGCGAACTTGTCCACCCACGTGAACACGTCGTCGGAGGCAAGGGCGAGCGTTCGTCCTTGGACGAGCTGCACGACCTGACCGCCTTTCAGGTCAATCGAAGGAATCAGCATTGGAGAAGCCCTGATTCTGCGGTCTCCTAGGAACCAAGAACCATTCTGACGGAAATGCCTGCCATCGCGAGGTGCTGCTTGAGATCACGGACGGCGTGCTCAGCGTAGTGGAAGATGGAGGCTGCGAGCGCTGCGTCCGCGCGGCCTTCGGTGAATACGGCGACGAAGTGATCGAAGCTCCCGGCGCCGCCGGAGGCGATGACCGGAATGGACACGGCGTCCGCCACGGCGGCCGTCAGCGCGCAATCGAACCCCTGCCGCGTTCCATCGCGGTCGATCGAGGTGAGCAGGATTTCTCCTGCGCCCCGTGTCGCGGCCTCGCGCGCCCACTCGACGGCGTCGCGGCCTGTGTCAACGGTTCCACTCTTCGCGTACACGGCGAAACGGCCGTCCCGCCATTGCGCGTCGATGGCGACGACCACCGCTTGGCTGCCATAGCGCGCGGCAAGATCGCCGATGAGCGAAGGCGTCATCAGCGCCGCCGTATTGATGCTGACCTTATCCGCGCCAGCCTCGACCGCCGCGTCGGCATCCTCGAGCGACGCAATCCCTCCACCGACCGCGAGGGGGATGAAGACCTCACGTGCCACCGCCCGCACGGTTGCTGCCATCGTCCGCCGCTTCTCGAGCGTGGCAGTGACATCGAGGATGACGAGCTCGTCGATTCCCTCTTCGTTGTACCGGCGAGCGAGCGCTGCCGGATCGCCAGCTTCGCGGAGTCCTTCGAAGTGGACGCCCTTGACGACGTGGCCATTACGGACGTCCAGACACGCGATGATGCGTTTGGAGAGCACGGCAGTAGGGTCCTTGGTTCTTGATGCGGCGCGGCTAGCCGCACATTGCGACGAAGTTTCGCAGGACGAGCAGGCCAATGTCTGCGGACTTCTCCGGGTGAAACTGCACGCCAAACACGAGGCCGCGCTCCACTACGCTCGGAAAGGGCACGCCGTGCGTGGTCAGCGCGACGGTCGCTGTGCTTTCTGGCACGACATACGAGTGCGTGAAGTACGCTTGCATGCCGCTCGTGCCGCCGTCGAGCAGGCGCGAGGGCTCCCGCCGGTCGAGGCTGTTCCACCCGACGTGCGGGATCTTCACGCGAAAAAGAGGACTGTCCCCTTGTTCGCCAAGGCGCACGCATCGGCCCGGCAGCACGCCGAGCCCAGGCAGAGTCGGCGCTTCCTCGCTTCCCTCGAACAACCACTGCATGCCAAGGCAGATGCCGAGCAGCGGTCGCTGTGCTGCGATGGTACCACGCACGGCTGCGTGCCACACCTCGTCGAGGGCCGCCGTCGCGCCGAAGTGACCGACGCCTGGCACGATCACGCCACTCGCATCTGCGAGCTCCTCCGGCGCGGCCGGTGTCCACAGCTTAGCGCCGATGAAGGCGAGAGCTTTGCGCACCGACGTCAGATTACCAGCCCGATAGTCGATCAGCGCGATCATGATCAAGGGACAAGTAGGGCGCGGCTTCCGCCTTCGCATAAAGCTTCGGCGGACCGCCGTAGCCTTGGCGGAGGCGGTTAGCCGCGCCTGGCGCTGGTGATCTCTTCATTTCACAAGAGCCCCTTTGTGCTTGGGAGCATGCGTGCCAGCTGCCGGTCGCGCGCGCACGCCACGCGCAGGGCGCGCGCGAACGCTTTGAACACGGCTTCAACTCGATGGTGACTCGAGCGACCGTACATCACCTTGAGATGCACGTTGGCGCGTGCCCCTTGCGCGAACCCCTCGAAGAAATCGCGAATGAGCTCCGCCTGCAGGTCGCCGACGTACCGCGCGCGCACACCGAGATCGACCACCGTATGGGCCCGCCCACCGAGGTCAATGGCTGCCACACCAAGCGTCTCGTCCATAGGCATGAGGAAGTAACCCGCGCGGTTGATGCCGCGACGCGGTCCCAGCGCCTTCGAGAACGCATCGCCCAAGGCGATGCCGACGTCCTCGACGGTGTGATGCTGGTCGACATCGAGGTCACCCTTTGCTTCGATGGAAAGATCGAATGCGCCATGCCGCGCCGCAAGCTCGAGCATGTGATCGAGAAAGCGAATGCCGGTGCTGACGCGATAACGACCTTTGCCCTCGATGCCGAGCGCGATGCGAATGTCGGTTTCTCGCGTCTGCCGATGAACTACCGCTCGCCGCACGATCCCTCCTCGATCACCGCAGAGGGGGCAGGCACGGCTACGCCTCGCCCCGATGCCCGAGAATTTCCTCGAGCGCCGTCACGCACGCCCGGGTGTGCGCCGCGACACCGGCCGTGATCCGCACGCACCCTGCGCAGCCGGGCTGCGATGATCGGTTGCGCACGTAAATGCGCCGGGCGGCCAGGCCAGCGGTGACGCGGGTGAGCGCATCGCCAACGTGTACGAGGACGAAGTTGGCCTGGCTCGGCCAGTAGCGCAGCCCGAGTCGTCGGCACGCAGCGTAGATCAGCTCACGCGATATCTCGACCTGACCTCGATACCACGCCACGTGTTGTTGATCCTCGAGCGCCACGGGCAATATCGCCGCCACCGCGGCGTTGAGGCTGTACGGCGGGACGATACGGCGCAGACGGGCGATGGCCCCGGCGTGGCCGATGACCGCGCCCGCTCGAAGTCCCGCGAGGCCGTACGCCTTGGCGAACGTTCGCCCTACGAGAACGTTGGGCCAGTGCGATAGCTCGCCGAGGAAATGGCTGTCCGCGAAGTCGGCATAGGCTTCGTCCAGAAACAAGACGGCTTCCGGTGGCAACGCTCGCGCGATACCCCCGATCACCTCAGGCGGCACGACCACTCCGCTGGGATTCACAGGGCTCGCGAAGAAGACCAGCCGTGTCCTGGGCGTCACAGCAGCCACCGTGGCGGCGAGCGGTACGCCGAGCTGGTCATCGGGCAACACCGTGACCATGTGTCCTCCGGCTGCCTCGACGGCATCGGCGTACATCCCAAATGCCGGCTCGATGATGATGGCCTCGTCTCGTGCGGAGCCTCGCAGCCAGGCAACCGCCGCAGCCAAGATACCCTCATCCAAGCCGTTCGTGAGCAGGAGACGCGACTCGTCCACACCAAAGAAGCGCGCGACCGCCGTATGCACATCGCCGTAGTCCGGATACGTGGCCAGATCGGCCGGGCCGAGACGGCCGATCGCCGCCAGCACGCGGGGCGAACAGCCGCCCGTGTTCTCGTTGAGGTGCAAACGCAAACCGTTGCGCGGCACCTCGATCCGCTCGTACTCGTGCGTCATACCAGGCGAACCCGTTGGCGAGGCCGATCGGCCGGAGCCACGCGTCTGGCCACGCGGCCGACACGGGCCGCCACTCGAGTGGCGGCTGGTGGCGGCGGCGGGAGGCGAACCTTGATCGAGGCAGCGTGGCCGTGCAGGCCTTCCGCCTCCGCGAGCGTGACGGACGTGGACGCTATCCGGGCAAGACCTTTGCGGGTGAGCCGCTGGACGCTCGACACACGTACGAAGTCAGCGGCGCTCAGCCCACCACGGAATCGCGCCGCGCCGTTCGTGGGGAGCACATGATTCGAGCCGGTGGCATAGTCGCCCGCCGCCTGCGCGCTCCACGGGCCAACGAAAACAGTACCGGCCGTGACCTGACGCGCGACATCGTCGGTTTCGCAAACCAGGTGCTCGGGCGCGATACGGTTGGCAAGCGCGACAGCCTCGCGCACGCTCCGCGTCAGAATGATCCCGCCGTTTCGCTGGAGTGCCGACCGGGCCGGACCGTCGGCTGGTAACCGCTCGTCGACGGCACGCGCCACCGTGCGCGCGAGGCGGCGGCTTGGCGTGAGCAGGAGGGCGCGCGCATCGACGTCGTGCTCCGCCTGCGCGAGCAGATCCGCCGCCAGCCAGGCGGCGTCGCCAAGGGTCGCAACGATGACGATCTCGCTTGGGCCAGCGTGGAAGTCGATGGCGCAATCGCGCGACACGAGATCTTTCGCGGCGGCGACCCACGTGCTGCCCGGCCCGACGATCTTGTCGACGCGGGGAATCGTCGCTGTGCCGTACGCCAACGCGGCAATCGCGTGAGCGCCGCCGACGCGAAAGATGCGGTCGACGCGGGCCGCCGCCGCCGCCGCCAAGATGACGGGGTGCGGATGCGGGCAAACCGCTACCACTTCGTCGACCCCCGCGACGCGTGCCGGAATGGCGGTCATGAGCAGAGACGAAGGCAGGGGATAGCGGCCGGCCGGCACATAGCAGCCGACACGCGCAAGCGGCGTCACCCGCTGCTCAACCACGATGCCAGGAGCGACGGTGACCTTCCAGCCACGCGGTACTTGGGCCCGTGCCACGACACGAATGTGGCGTGCGGCCGCCGCCAGTGCGCGACGCACGCGCACGGGTGTCTGGCGGACACCTTCCGCAATCTCATTGCGGGTCACTTCAACCGCGCCATCGAGCCGGTCATACTGTCGCGCATAAGCGACGACCGCGCGATCGCCACCTCGCCGGACATCATCCACGATCGCGCGTACACGACGCTCGACGCCGGAGGATTCGCGGCGGCCGCGGTCGAGGAGTCGTCCGACGGCACGGGCGTCCGAAGAGACAATGATTCGCATCTCACATCACGATCTTGTTCAAGGGATACTCGACAATGCCTTCTGCGCCCGCGCTCTTGAGCTTCGGGATGAGATCTCTCACCGTGCGCTCTTCGATGATCGTGTTGAGCGCGACCCACTCCTCATCGGCGAGCGAGGAGATGGTGGGCCGCCGCAAGGCCGGCAACAAGGCGAGGAGGCTGGCGAGGTCGGATCGGCGGACGTTGAGCATGATGCCAACGCGCCCGTGTGCGGCAATGGCCGCCTGGAGCAGCAGCGAGATATTCTCGATCTTGGTGCGCTTCCACGGGTCTGCCCACGCCTGTTCGTTGGCAATGAGCTCGGTGTTCGACTCCATCACGGTGTCGATGATGCGGAGATGGTTGGCGCGAAGCGTCGAGCCGGTCTCCGTAGCCTCGACGATGCCGGCGGCGAGGACGGGCGGCTTCACTTCGGTCGCGCCCCAGGAGAACTCCACGGTCACGCCCACGCCGCGCCGCCGGAAGTAGTCTTCGGTGACGCGTACGAGCTCGGTGGCAATCGTTGTCCCTTCGAAGTCTCGCGGCTCCCGAAATCGCGAGTCCTCGGGTGCTGCGAGCACCCACCGCACGCGGCCGAAGCTTTGCTTCGCGTAGACGAGATCGGCAACGCGTACGAGATCAGGACCACCGTTTGCGAGCCGATGCTCCGCGACCCAGTCGAGGCCGGTGAGGCCAGCGTCGAGGACGCCATCAGCGACGTAGCGCGCCATCTCCTGCGCTCGGATCAGCAGGCACTCGAGCTCCGGATCGTCACTTGCGGGGAAGTACGATCGCGCGCTGACGTAGAGGTTGAAGCCGGCCCGCGCAAAGAGCTGTACGGTGGCGTCCTGCAACGAACCCTTCGGGATGCCGAGTCGGAGTGTCATCGTCGTCACAGACTGTCAATCGAGCTCCGTAAAAAAACAGCTGCGCTGCCCCGTGTGGCACACGTTGCCGTCGCCGAGGCGCTCGACGCGAACGAGCAGGGTGTCTTCGTCGCAATCGACGAGCAGACGCTTGACGCGCAGGCGATTGCCAGACGTCTCCCCCTTCGTCCAGAGCGCGTTGCGCGTGCGGCTGAAAAACGTGACATAGCCCGTCGCGCGCGTGTGGTGCAGCGCCTCCTCGTTCATGAAGCCGACCATCAACACCTCATGGCTCTCGTCATCTTGAACGACGGCGGGAATGAGGCCAGAGAGCTTGCTGAAGTCCATAAAACGCAAAAAGCCCCGCCGGTGTGCGTTGCCGGCGAGGCTGCGGGTCACGAGAACCTTGGGGCGGTCGCTACCTGCGGCGCACACCATCACCGGCGCCACGCGCCACGTGGTGATGATGATGAGTATGCACGACAGGGCGACCAGACATCTTGACAGTAGCCTAGCCGAGGAGGTGGAGGTCTGTCAAATGGAGACGAGTAGCGAAGCTCCGCCTCAAACCGCCGAGCCTAGGCGAACCACAGTGGGGCGGATCTTCGCTACTAGATGCGCGGCCGCCGACGGCGGCCGCGCCTAAGACAGCTTCTAAGGCCGCCCTTCAGAAGACTTGCTTCATCTCTCACGACTTCGGCCTTAGAAGATGTCTAGCCGTCGTAGCGGACGAGCAAAGCCGTGACGTTGTCGCGGCCGCCCCGCTCGAGCGCCTGTGCGAGCAGCCGGTCGGCTGATGCCTGCAGCGAAGCCCGCTCGGCCAACACCTCCTGGATCTCGCGGTCGCTCACCATGTCGTGGAGACCGTCGGTGCACAGGAGTAGCACCTCACCTGCGATGAGCGTCCGTTCGTGAATCTCCACGTCGGTGTCGGCCAGCATGCCGATCGCCTTTGTGATCACATGACGCAACGGGTGACGCTTGAGCTGCTCCTCGTCGAGATCGGGCTCGCGCGCGCGTAACGTCGCGATCCACGAATCGTCTTCGGTCAAACGGGACAGCGCGCGATCGCGGACGCTATAGAGGCGGCTATCGCCCACGGCAGCATACGTCAGCCGACTCCCGGTGATCAGCACCGTCACGAGCGTCGTTCCCATGCCGGCGAACTCGGCGCCGCTCTCGCTGACCTGAAAGGCTCGCCGGTTCGCGAGCCTCAAGGCAGTCCTGACGCGGTTGGCGTCGAACGACAAGCGCAGGTCGACGCCGAACGGCCAGGTGAACTCCTCGTCATCTTTCGTCCGGCGGATGAAGGTGTGCACGCTCTCCAGCGCCAGGCGCGAGGCGACCTCGCCCGCGCTGTGACCGCCCATGCCGTCCGCGACCACGAACAATCCGAGGTCAGCGTCGTGAACGAGCCCGTCCTCGTTGGTTGGGCGAACCAGCCCTTGATGCGTGACGCCATGGGCTTCCAACATGGCCCTTCACTATCGCACGAATCTCGATGATTGCAGAAGCTTCCACGGCCGATGACGAACACTCCGAGTGCGATCCACCCTCCCCAGACCAGAGTCTCGAGTGCGATCTGCGCCAACACGCTGTTCGGCGTGGCGGAACTGGTCTGCACGAACCGTCCCAGTGCCACGACCAGGCACATCGCGCCGATGCTGGGAAGGTGTCGTCGGACGAATCGGAACTTCGTCTCGATAGCGAGCGTGTCGCTTCTCTCGGCTAGGATCGCCCCCGCTCAGCCAAGGCTACCCGGTGGAGGTGTTTTCCCTATTGCAGTGTTATTAGCTCTAGTGTACTCTACCCTCCCCCAGCACTCTAAGTGCATTACTTTTCGTGCGGTCAAGCAGCTCGACGGAGCGCCCCACGCTGCGTCGACAGGCACCTGAGCTTCCGCCTCAGCGCGGGACGCCGCGGCGTCGCGAGTGCCACGGGCGGAGGTGTTGCCGGTGCCACTTCCAGCGCTTGTTCTACTGGTCGGGAACAGGTGCAAAAACGGAGGTCGGCCGATGAGACGGACAGACTCTCGTAGCGGTTCCGGTCGAGTGCTCGCCCCGCTGTGTACCGCTGGGCTCGCTTTAGCGCTCATCGTTGCGCTCTCGCCGGTCGTTCGCGCGCTGCCGGTTGGGGGCAGCGCCTACTACGTGTTCCTCGGGAACTTCGAGGTGAGCGGCTTCCCGTTCGAGATCCCTGACTT
>WHTZ01000078.1 GCA_009377495.1 Luteitalea sp. | reverse complement strand
ACCCCTACACTAATCTTCCTCGGGAGGTTGTCTCACAGATTATTGGCACAGGGGGGAGTGTGACGGCCAACGTGACCTCGGTGGCCTTCGCAAACGCTGGCACTCTCACCTCGGTTCGCAAGGTGCCGAAATCAAGGCCCGCGCCATCCAAAGGTCCGCTGAATTCTTGGCCTGCTATCTCGAGGCGATATTGACCGGACTTGAAGGGCTCTCCAAAAGGCACGAGCAACTCGAGGATCTCCTTCAGCTCGCCTCCCTCTCGGACGAAGAACACTGTCGCATTGACGCTGGGCTTGCCAGCATTCGGTGACGAGGCGCGGCGCAGCGTGATGGCGTCGTACTCCAGGCGACTGATGCCAAGAGGAGCAATGGTGACCCTGTTGTCTCGTGGCCTCAGCCAAGCATCGTCAATCGGCACCACCAGCCGCTGCTTTGCCAGGAGGGCTGCATTCGCGTCGGAAGAATCGATAGGTACTTTGTGCTCGGGCCGAACCGGAAAGATCCCCTGGTGGGCGTTGACCTGTATCTTGATGCGATCTGGCGCCGCAGCGGGGTAGATGAGATCGAAGACCAGCTCAGAGGGGCCCGGTGTGCCAGTCTCGAGATCAAATGTGATGGTGTAAGGACTGTCTTCCGTCTCGCCCGGTGGATTGGGCGACATCGATGCTCGGTGCTCTGCCGGAAAGTCTTTGGCGGGAACGTCCCGGCCGACACGGAAGGCGACCTTTTCACGGCTGGCTGGCGCGAATTCCATGGAGGATCCATCCGGCACGCCCAGACGCCACACCACGCCTTCGCGCCGCGGCAACTCCCCCTGTGATAGCGCGGGTGTCGTTCCTCCGGGAAGGAATACGAAGGTCAGGACTGCGATGCTACCGAGGGGAAGAACGAACCGAAGCCAACGACCATCCATGTCTCCTCCGCTCTCGAGTCTCCGTTGGTTCGACAAGGCTTGACTTTCATGTGACATGTTACATAATACGCGCTACATCGTGAATCGTGCAGCCAGGAGCGCGCCTCGGCTCGCGGCGCGCCGAGTCGCAGACTGCCCTGCAGGGCGGCCAGTGCCGTGCAGAAGAGGTTGACATGTGTCGGGCGCCACATGCGACAGAGAAAGTGTGGGTGGGAGAACGCATGGCAGAGCATACGTTCTTGACGCGATGTCTGTCATTGACGGCAATCGTGGTTCTCCAATGCTCTCTTGGCGTCGCCAGGGGCTTCGCCCAGTTGGATACGGGAACCATTCTGGGAACCGTCACGGATGCAACCGGCGCCGTCCTCCCGGCCACGACCGTGGCCGTGGAGAATACGCGAACCGGCGTGACACGCCGCTTGCTGACGAACGAGCAGGGAGCCTACGTGGCGCCGGCGCTGCCGGTCGGGACCTACAACGTGACCGCCTCTCTCGCCGGCTTCAGAGAAACGACGGTCGGCGGGATCGGCCTCCAGGTGGGCGATCGCATCAATGTCGACGTCTCACTCGAGCCAGGTGACGTGGCCGAGAGCGTCACGGTCAGCGGGCAAGCGGCCCCTGTGGATACGGCCTCGAGTACGCTGGGTGGCGTCGTCGCCTTCGAGCAAATTCAGGACCTTCCCATCAACGGTCGCAGCATTTCGGACTTCCTCGTCTTGGTGCCCGGGACGGTGACGACGGGCAATGGGGCGCAGAAGAGTGTGGGAGGTGCAGGGGTCTTCAAGGAGAACGCTGGCGTGGCGTTCTTGCTCGATGGCATCGACTCGAGCATGGTCGCCGGCGACGCCGGTCTGGAGAACACCTTGGGAGGCAGTCAAGGTCGCCTCACGCACGCCAGTCTCGACGCGGTCGAGGAGTTTCGCGTCTTCGAGAATTCCTTCTCGGCGGAATATGGCCAGTCTCTCGGCGGGGTCGTCAACCTCATCACGCGGTCTGGCACCAACGAATTCCATGGCGGTTTGTTCGAGTTCCTCCGCAACGACGCCCTCGACGCGCGCAATTTCTTCACCCCTGCGTCGCAGGACAAGCCAGCCTTTCGCCTGAACCAGTTTGGCGGGAACGTGGGCGGGCCCCTTGTCAGGAATCGGGCGTTCTTCCTCGTCAACTACGAAGGTCTCCGGCAGCGAATCGGACAGATCCAGAACGTACTGGTTCCCACGCAAGAATTTCGCGACAGTCTGGATCCCATTCTGCAATCGGTCGTTGATTTACTGCCCCTCCCCAATGGTCCCGTCTCCGACAGCGATGCGCGGCTGGCACGTTTCACCAGGGGGGTTTCCGATGTTCTCAATGAGGATACGGGGCTGGTGAAGTGGACCTCGAGCTGAGCGCCACCGACAAAGTGAGCATTCGGTGGAACGGGAACACGTCAATCACAGAAGACAATTTCGGCGTGGCCCGAGGGCAGATTGCTCCCGCCGACGCGGAACTGCACAACGTCAAGCTTGGTTATACGAAATCATTTGGCTCGAGCCTGCTCAATGAAGCTGCGTTCGGGTTCAACCGCGTCCGCATCGATCCCCGGGGCAGTACTCTTCAGGAAATCCTGGATTTTCCACTCGTCAACCTCGGCAGCGGCTCAGCCGGCGTGGGCCCGAAGATATTCGATCTCTTATTTGCCTCAAATTCCTTTACCTACATGGACACGCTCTCATGGGTCAAGGGCAATCATCACTACAAGGTGGGAGCGCAGGTCGTTCGCAACCAGCAAAACAAGGCCCTCGGCCTTCAGTCGATCGTGACGTTTCAGAATCTGGATGAGCTCGCCGACAACAGCCCTTCCTCGGTCAGTGTGCTCGACCAGCCCCGAAGAGGAATCCGGAACACCTTCTATGCGTTCTTCGTACAGGACGATTTCAAAGTCAGCCGGAGCCTCACGCTCAACTTGGGCTTGCGCTATCAATACGACACGGCGCCTACCGAAGCAAACGGCGTGATCGCCAACTTCGATCCCACGACGGGCCAAGTCGACCCTCCCGGGACATCGCTCTGGGACGCGCCGAAGACGAATCTCGCACCACGCCTCGGATTTGCCTATTCTCCGTTCGACTCACATCGAACGGCGATCCGCGGGGGCTATGGCTGGTACTTCTCCAATATGGACGGCCTTTCAATTGCCCAAAACATGCCGAATAACATTCTTGGAGGCTCTGCACAGATCACACGCACGGAACAGCCGGATTTGAAGGGCTTTCCAGTGCCGGAAATCCAGAACAGACAAGTCGCGTCCATATCGGCCGCTCCCAAAGACTACAAAGCTGCGCACACACAGAGCTGGAATCTGAATATCCAGCAGGCCCTCGGCGGTCAGACGGTACAGATTGGCTACGTTGGACACCGCGGATTGCACCTAGGTGGTCCCGGCCAAGACCTCAATCGCATCATACCCGGCACAGACACACGCCCCTTGCCAGACTTCGGCCCTATCACCATGGTGAGGGATGACCTGATCTCCGACTATCATGCCCTCCAGCTCAGTCTTCGGCGTCCTGTTCGTGAAGGCTTTGGATTCAATGTGAGCTACACCTGGGCACATAGTACGGATAATGCCCCTGTGATATTTGGGTTCTTTCAGGATGATACGAATCCCGGCCTCGATCACGCCAGCAGCGATTTCGATATCCGTCACAATTTGGTGTTCGACTACGTCTATGAGCTTCCGAACGCACCCGGCCTCCCGGGATGGCTAGGAAGCAACTGGCAGCTCAATGGCATCACGACCATACGCTCCGGCTTCCCTGTGAGCATTCTCTGTGGATGCGACCCGCTCCAGGTAGGACAGTTCACTGGCCGGCCGGACCGCGTCCCTGATGTACCGGTGCAGCCATCCAACGTTCACGTCCCCGATAACCAGCTCAACGCCGAGGCATTCGTGACCTCGGAGCCTGGAACACTGGGGAACCTCGGTCGGAACACGGAGCGAGGACCAAAGTCTGTCAATGTCGACCTCTCGGTCTTTAAGAACTTTCGGCTGAGGAAGGAGCACAACTTGCAGTTTCGTGCCGAATTCTTCAATCTCTTCAATACTCCTCAGTTCGCAAACCCTGTGTCGAACATCACCTCGGCAGATTTTGGGAGGACTCTCGGCACCATCTCAAATCTGCAAGGCTTCGGCACCAATCGCCAGATCCAGTTCGCGCTTCGCTACTCGTTCTGAAACATCTAGGCTATTCAGCCCCCAGATCATGGTCAAGACAGTCGTGGTGATCGGCGCCTTCGATACCAAAGCCACGGAATACGCGTTCCTCATAGACCTCATCCAGAAGCGTGGTTATCACGTCATTGCTGTGAACACCGGCGTCGTCGGGGGAACTGATCTCTTTCGCATCGATATTGACGCCGACGAGGTCGCTCGTGCAGCCGACTCAGACATCGACACGCTCCGCAGCGCCAATGACCGGGGCAAGGCCGTTGCAGTGATGTCAGATGGTGCCGCGGTGATCGCCAAGCTGCTATTTAGAAGAGAACCGTTCGACGCGATCATCGGGATGGGTGGATCCGCTGGTACGAATGTCGTGACGGCGGCCATGCGGGCTTTGCCATTTGGAATTTCGAAGCTCTGCATTTCCACCGTGGCTTCGGGCGACGTCTCGCCCTACGTGGGAACCAGTGACATCGTCATGGTTCCTTCTCTTACAGATATAGCTGGCATCAACTCCTTGAGCAGGCTGATCCTGTCCCGTGCGGCGGGCGCCCTGGCCGGGATGCTGGAAACGACCATCGACAAGGGAGAGAAACGGCCGACTATCGCCGTCTCCATGTTTGGCAATACCACCCCTTGCGTCGACCGATGCCGGGCGATGCTGAACAGGAATGGCTTCGAGGTGCTCGTCTTCCATGCCACAGGTGCGGGCGGCAGGACGCTGGAGCATCTGGTTGAAGGAGGAGTCATCCAAGGGGTGTTGGACATTACCACGACGGAGTGGGCGGATACGCTGTGCGGAGGTGTCTTCGACGCGGGCGAGCAACGGCTGGACGCTCCGGGCCGAGCAGGTGTCCCTCATCTGATCGCTCCCGGATGCATTGACATGTGTAATTTTGGCGCGCCGGATACGGTTCCCACGAAATACAAGGGTCGCACGTTCTATCAATGGAACCCGAATGTTACCCTCATGCGCACTACCTCTGATGAGAACAGAAAGATCGGGGACATCTTCGCGCGCAAAGCGAATGCGGCCAAGGGAAAGACGGCCTTCATCATCCCATTGAAAGGCTTCTCTATGCTGGACTCCGTCAGTGCGGAGGACGAGCAGCAGATCTTCTGGGATCCGACCGCTGACCGAGCGTTTGTGGAGACCTTGAAGGCCACACTCGATCCGTCGATTGAAGTGTTGGAGGTCGATGCAAACATAAACGACCCAGTGTTCGCCCAAAGAGCTGTCGAAGTATTCATGAGCATGATGGAGCCAGCGCTCAGGGAGAACTGAACATTGACTTTAGTTATAGTCATGACTCATAGGTCGCCGAGCACGAGATACCTTATTGCTATTCTCCTATTGGTTCTGCTCACAGGCTGTCGCGGTCGCGCGTCGTCGGCTCCAGGTGATGTTGGCTCGTTGCTCGACGTCACTGCCGATGACATTCCCATTGTACAGGTGTTAGTTCCTGGCTTCACGGTCAATGAATTGCCCGTATCGTTGAACAACATCAACGCAGTCCGTTATGGACCAGACGGGCGCCTCTACGCACTTGGTTACGACGGACATATTCACGTGCTGACCGATACTTCCGGAGACGGCATCGAGGATAGAGCTGAGCCCTGGTGGGACAAGGACCCGCTGCTCATACCGGTGGGCATGGTCGTTGCCGAGGAAGGCATATACGTCACGTCTCACAAGAAAGTATCCCTCTTGAAGGACACAAATGCAGATGGCAAGGGCGATACCGAAACGGTCATTGCTGAGGGTTGGAGAGGCCCTTCGGTATATAGCGGCACCACGGACACAGGCGTGGATGCGTTTGGAATCGCCCGCGATGAAGCCGGTAGCATCTTCTTCGCCTTGGGAGCCGCAGACTTTACGAACGCCTACCTAATAGATTCCCGGGGACGTTCCCAATATGGCCTCAATAACGAGCGGGGAACCATAGTCAAGGTATCTCCAGGTGGCCGGGAGCGGGAGATCTTCTGTACTGGCACACGATTTCCAGTGGCGATGGCGTTCAATGAAGAGGGAGATCTGTTCGCGACGGACCAGGAGGGAGCGACCTGGCTGCCCAACGGGAATCCGTACGACGAGCTCCTGCATCTCGAGGAAGGGCGCCATTACGGCTTCCCTCCGCGGCATCCCAGCCGTCTCCCCGATGTCATCGATGAGCCGAGCGTTTACGATTACAGACCGCAGCATCAGTCTACCTGTGGGCTGAATTTCAATGTGCCGGTGAACGGCGGCCGCACGTTCGGCCCGGAATGGTGGAGGGGTGATGCTCTTGTCAGCGGGTATTCGCGGGGGAAGATCTACCGTACGACGCTCGTGAAGACGCCCGCAGGCTATGTTGCACGCAATGCCATTTTTGCTTCTCTCAAGGCATTGACAGTAGACGCGAACATCTCACCTCAGGGCGACCTGGTGGTGGCGACGCATTCCGGCTTGCCTGACTGGGGATACGGCCCTCACGCAGAGGGCCGTCTCTTCAAGATTACGTACAGCGATCCGGACATCCCAAATCCGGTCTCCGCCTGGGCTGCCAAGCCGGACGAGGTGAGGATTGCATTCGACAAACCTGTGCCCAGAGGGTACTTGGACGAGCTCGCGGATCGCGTTGCGATTGAGTTTGGGGAGTACGTAGAAGCTGCAGACCGCTATGAGGTCCTTCGGCCCGGCTACAAAGCGGTGGAACGTCAGATGCGCTTCCCGAGGGAAAGGCTGCAGGTGAAAGATGTCCATCTGTCGGCCGACCGGCGGACCGTGGTCATCAATACGTTCACGCACACTTCACCTGTGAGCTACGCGGTCACGCTACCCGCCTTCAGCAGAGACGAGGAGCGCGAAGACAGCTTCCGGCAGATCCCGGCCATTGACCTTTCGTATGACCTCAGCGGCGTCGCCGTCACCTGGCAGGCGACATCCGGAGACGCCGAATGGAGTGGATGGGTCCCTCACCTGGACCTCGGAGTCAGCAGAGCGCTAATGAGGCCTGTCGCAGAACATGCTGAGCTCGAGGGCGTGCTGACCAAGCCAGGCAGGATCACCTGGAGAACGAAGCTCAATCTCTGGAACATGCTTCGTCCCGATGTGCAGCCCGAGTCCACGCTGGATTATGAATTGCCGGCCGAAGATGTGCATCTCACCTTGAGGTCGAGCGAACCCTTGTCGATCAACGCAGGCTCGGCAAGCATCTCCAAGCCGGTGAGAAAGGGGGAGCTCCATGAGACGAAGGTGACTTTCAAGGAGGCGCACAAGCGGGCTTATTTACTCGAAGTGTCGATGCGGACGTCGGGCACGTCACCAGTCCTGGAGCTGCACTATTCGACCGGCGAGGATCCTCGGCCGAGGGCTCTACACACCCATCGATTCTTTGTCCCGTGGCTCGAAGACATATATGGTCCAGAGATAAGCCCTGGCGGGGAGATGACCGAGCTCGCTGGAGGCAGTTGGTCCAGAGGCAGGAGGCTGTTCTTCGGCGAGTCCACGTGCGCTGTTTGTCACAGTGTCGGAAGACAGGGCAACACCATCGGACCAGATCTGTCGAATCTCATCTACCGAGACTATAAATCTGTATTGAAGGACATCCAGGATCCCAGCGCCGCCATCAATCCAGACTACATCGCCCACGAGGTGACGCTCGACGATGATCGCACAATCGTTGGGACGGTGTCTTACAAGGGGGACTCAGTAGTCGTCAGGGATGCGGCGGGCAAACAGACGACCGTGCCACGGTCAGGGGTGCGCCATATCGACCCGCGATCGGCGTCGCTGATGCCCTCCGGCCTCGACAAGATGCTCGGCGAGACAAAGATGAAGGACTTGATGACGTATTTGCTGACCCCCTTGGAACCGGCCAAGATTGAGCTCCCCTTTCTTCCTCCTATGAGAAATGCCTCCGAAGTGACCGCTGTTCTCAAGAACAGCGGCGTCGGAGCGAGCCAGGCTCGACCTAGCAAGCTCTTGAGAGTCCTCTGGGTCTCAGGGCCAAAAGACCACGGGCCGGATGAGCACGATTATCCGCTGCAGCAGGAACGATGGACCGAGCTGCTGTCTTCGGCCGCCAACGTGAGGATAACCCCTGTGGAGGGGTGGCCGGAGCCAGGACGGCTTGACGCCGCGGACGTGGTCGTCTTCTACTGGAATTACCCGGCTTTCACCAAAGAGAATGGCAAGCAGCTCGATGCCTTTCTACAACGGGGTGGCGGCCTCGTCTATCTCCACTATGCCGTGGATGCAACGGCTGATCCCAACACATTGGCGGAGCGTATCGGGATGGCCTGGAAAGGTGGCGCCTCCAAATTCAGACACGGTCGCGTGGAGCTCGATTTTCATCAAGCGACGCATCCGATTGCGAGAGGATTCAGAAAGACCGTGTTCGAGGATGAAAGCTACTGGGAATTGGTCAAGGGGAACACCGATGTGAATGTGTTGGCGACCGGTCAGGAGGAAGGTAAGCAGATCCCCTTGATGTGGACAAAGGAAGGACCTGGTGAGGGCCGGGTGTTTGTCTCGATACTTGGACATTACAACTGGACATTTGACGACCCGCTGTTCAGGATCTTGCTCTTGCGCAGCATTGCCTGGGCTGGGCATCAGCCTGAGGACCGCTTGGTCGATCTCGCCTCGCTGGGCGCCAGAGTCAGCAAATAGTCTGATCGGGCTACAATCTGCGTTGCGACAATACTTTGCCAGCAGGAGAGGCGAGCTGCTATGCCGGTCGGCATCGTGAAGCCCTTGGAGAATGTCAGCCTGGGTGAGAGAGCGTACCAACTTATCAAAAGCCAGATCGTCGAGGGCCGGTTGGGGCCCGGGGAGAAGCTTGACATCCTCGAGCTCTCGAAAGCGCTGGGCGTGAGCCGATCCCCTATCAAAGACGCGCTCAACCGGCTGGCGCTGGAGGGCATGCTGACCGTTCACCCCCAACGAGGAACGTTTGTCAGCACCATCGCGGCCGCCGATATCGAACAGCTCTTCGATGCACGCCTGATGATCGAGCTCTGGGCAGCCCGGCGAGGCGCCCGACAGCCCCACTCTTTTGATCTCGCCAAAATGGAGGACATCCTCGATCAGTGCGGCTCGCTGCTGAAGTCGGAGGATGCGTTCGAGTACACCGCCTACAACAACGGGGATGTTGCCTTTCATACAGCCATTGTGGAGGCGGCTGCAAATCCCCGGCTGAACGCCTTCTACCGCTCCCTCAAAGCGCACATCCAGGCCATGCGCGTGTACTGGGGACGAGCGTATCATCGCGCCCTGAAATCACATCAGGAGCACCAGGAGATTCTGGAGGCCTTGACGCAAGGACGCTATCCAGAGATCCGCAAGATCCTGACGCGTCACATTGTTGGGAGCAAGAACCATCTCCTCAGTCTGCTCCGAGAGGATCCCACGCTTCGGAAGCGGGGGTCTGTGCCGTGAACACACCGCACCGGTCGCTGACTTCGTTGTTGGGTGCCGGTGTCTTGATCATGTGGTTCCTGGCTCTGTCTCTCAGTGCGCACACGATCCCTGCAAGCTATCTCACGGTTGTCCCAGATGAGTCGTATGTTCATGTCGAGCTTCGCCTGAATTCATTCGAGCTGTCCTTATTCGCCGAGATCGATGCGAATCGCAATGGACGATTGGACCGACCGGAGCTGGATAGGCACGAGGCGCTGATTACCTCGACCGTCTTCGAGCGGATCGAGCTGGAAACCGGAGGGAGGCGAATCGAGCCCGAAGTCGTGGGAATCACCACGGCTGCAGACCATCACCTGACGCTGCGCGGGCAATATCCTGTGGATGTGCGCGGCCGCCGGCTGGTTATCCGTTGCAATCTGGTCGGTATCACGCACGCTGGCCACGTCACGGTGATCACATACGGCAGCGGGGGCCAGATACAGACCGCCCTCCTCGAAGGCGCGGAGTCCGAGGCTGAGTTTGGACCTCTGGGATCGAGCTCATTCGATCTGAGAAGGCACGTAACGACCAGGGCCTTGACCTCGCAGCACCTGTTCTTGGTCCTGTCCATGGTCGCCCTAGCGAATGTGCGACGCCGGCAGGTCATCGTGGCGGGGACCTTCATTGCAGGTCAGCTCCTTGCCCCTCCGTTGATCGTGCTCTTCCCCACCACGGGGTCTTCGAAGTGGCTACCTTCGGTGCTTCTTGTAATCGCACTACTACTTCTCGTGGGGACGTTTCGAGGCCGCGAAGATCTGAAGATTTCTTCTCTGCTGCTGCCAGTCTTGGTGGCCGGCGTCTGCAGCGGCGTGTTCTTGGTCGTCGAGCTACAAGAGTATGGACCAACGCTACGGGAGCTCTCGGCGTTGTTCTGGATGCTCGCGGTTATTGAGCTCGCGTTGGTTCTCGCATGTGGGCCTCTCCTTCAAATAGCGAGGCGCCACCGCAGAATCGTTACGTCTCGGAGCATACAGATTCCATGAGGCCACGCATGTAACCCACGGCGAACAGGCGTCCCAGCATCGTATAGCCGGTCGCCACCCCCTCTTCTCCTTCTAACAAGGGGACGTGGTCGGGCCGCACGACGCCATCAAAGCCAATCTCGTGGTATGTGCGCATGGCCCCGAGCATATCGGTCTGGCCATTGTCGTGAAACGTCTCGTGGAAGTGCTCCGGCGTGCCTGAGATATCGCGAAAGTGGACGAAGTGAATGTGTCGGGCCAGCCGCCTGATCACAGACGGAATGTCTACTCCCATTTCGGCAAAGCTTCCCTGACAGAACGTAATCCCGTTGCTTGGACTAGGAACGATGGATACGAGCCTTTCGAACGCCTCGACGCTTGTCATGATGCGGGCCATGCTCGCCATGGGAGACAAAGGTGGGTCGTCTGGATGCATCGCCATCTTGACCTCGGCCGCTTCGGCTGCTGGAATGACGCGCCGGAGAAAGTACTCGAGGTTATCCCACAGTTGCTCATCGGTGTAGATTCCATCGTTGTTCAACGGTGCGCTCGCCCAGAGTCTCGCATCGAAGGCGCTGGTCCGCGCGCCACCTCGCTCGCGGGCCGTATAGGAGGTGCGAATCACGCGCACGCTGAGAGGCAGGAAGTTGTAGCAGAGCACTCTGATTCCCGCCCGTCCCATCGCATCCAGGGCTCTCTTGTAGCTTTCGATTTGTTCGTCTCGTCCTTCCCGGCCGAGGATGATGTCATTCATGGGAGGACCGCCCTCGATCACTGAAAGGCGCAGCCCCATGTCTTCGATCCATGACCGCAAGTGAAGCAGCTCTAAGAACTCGGAAGGCATCGTCTCCATGTCGTAGTAGACGATGTCGGTCACGCCGATCTGACAAGCTAGGCGAAGATTGGAGTCATTCAACGGCGTTAGAACCAATCCGATTCTCATCCCAGATTGTCACTGATGGCGCGGGGGGCAGCGATCGCCATCGTGAATGTAACATTTTACACGTTAGTACTTCAAGAGAAACGGGGCCCTGTCGCCGGATGCTTTCTGCCGCGTCATCATGCGAGTTTGACAACGATGGAGAACTGATCGTATATCATATAGCCGCTCGGGACAGAATGCGGACACCACCTTTGGCACAGCCGATAGCTCGAGGGTGAAAAGGTAATGGGCATGATGAGCATTCGATCCGTCGTGGTCTGCGCGGCCGTGGCGATCGGCGTCGGCGTGCCCCGTGTCGTGACCGCTCGGGGGTGAGTGGGCCTACCCGCGGCTCGCCATCACAGACGCGGAGCTGGACCCAAACTGTGCTCAACCGGCCAACTATGTTTATTTGCCTCGCAGTGTTCTTCGTTTTCACGCAGGCGGCGGCCGCGTCTGCCGAGTGGCGCCCTGTGTCCACGCCTGGCGTTCAGATGGAGGAGAAGGGACCTCACACCTGGAAGATCGTCTCAGCCGTCCAAGGCGAATTCACACTCGAGTCCCTCCGAGAGTACCGTGCGAAGCCCGGCGAGGCCTTTGAAGTCAGCTTGCGCATTCGGGTTGACCCGGACACCCGCGCGCTTCCGGAATTGGCCTATTACGACGCCTCGGGCCGGGAGATTCCAGGGCCGTCGTCGCTGGCAACGGGTCCAACGCAGTTCCGGACCGATTGGCAGCGTGTGCGCCGTGTCTTTCCGGTCAGGCCGCGCGCAGCTAGGGTCCGCGCGCGCCTTCGGGCGAGCGGCCGGGGCGAGGTCTGGATCGCGAACCTCGAATTCCGGCCCACGAACGTGGACGCCTATGAAACAGGAGCGTTGATTTCGCAAGTTTATCCGAACCGGCGGCGTGGCTTGGTGCTTGATGCCAACCACGGCGTGGTCAACCGGGAACGCATCGCGCGGGAAGATCGCGACGGTGACGGCAGATGGGCGCTGATTCTGGTGGACCTGGACGACCTCTCCGAGCCGGATCAGGCGGGCGAAGACTGGCGCACCAGCTTTCGCTACCGACCCAACGAGATCTACTGGTTTGATGGGGCCGTCTTGAAGTCGGACTCGGTCATTGCCAATCGGTCCCCTGATGTCACCACGGCCCTCCATTACCGCGCGCGCGTCCGCCCTGGTGCGTATCAGGCCATCATGAATGATCCCGGCCGTGCCGTGGCGGTCTCCGTCGACGGCAAGCGCTGGACGCGTTTCGACGGCGGGTCCGAGGTGGAGCTCGGCACGCTGGACGCGCGGAATGGGGTGATTGAGTTTTGGGTGGACGCCAGCTATCGGGATCCGATTTCCCAGGGGCCAGCGTACTTCGACTACGTGCGGCTGTATCCCGTCGACGAGGCGTCGTCGGTCGATCGTCTGTTTCAAGCCGCTGTTCAGCAACCCAGTGAGCTCACGCGCGGATCGGTTGAAGAAGAGAAGGTCGCTCTGCGGATCGAAGCCCCACGCTTTGAAGGCGGGACACATTGGCCGGTACGCTGTGGCCTGCCCATCCCGGAGGGAGAGCTGGCGACCGCCGGGCAGGCGGCCGTACTCGACGCACGGGGCAATCCGGTTCCGAGCCAGAACCGGACGATGGCGACGTGGCCGGATGGCTCGGTGAAATGGCTGTACACCGATTTCAGCCACGACCTCTCCACCGCCGCAGAGGGTCGCTACACGCTCGCCTACGGCAATCGTGTGAAACGGGCTGAGCCAGCATCGCGCGTTGAGCTTCGTTCAACCGGCGACGGCATAGACGTGGACACCGGCGCGATCCGCTTCCATGTCCCACGAGGACGATTCGGGATTCTCGAGGGGGTCACGCTGGCGTCAGGCCGCACACTGCAGTCGGAGCCTGTGGCGATCACGATCACCGAAGCCGAGGGCAAGACCTGGCGCGCGCTGGATCTTCCCGTCGAGCATCTCGAGATCGAGGAGGTTGGTCCGCTGCACGCCGTGATTCGAGCCGAGACGACACTCGCCCCTTCGGGCACGCCCGCCTCGGGGTTTTACCATCGCGCGCGCATCCACGTCTTCGCCGACTCGCCGCTGGTGCAGGTCGACTACTTCGTCGCGAACACCGATAGCCGCGACGTCGGGCCGGTCGGCGGGTCGATGAGCAGCATGGTCCCGGTGACGTCGATCGCGTTCAACGTGAAGCCCGCAGCCACCATTGCCGGGGCTGTCCACGCCCTGGGGCACGCGAATATGGGTGCGGTCGTCCAGAAGACCGCGGAGGTGGCTGTCGTGCAGTCAGCGGAGGCGGCGACGGAGCAGCGGCGACACGTGCCCGGCTGGATCGCCCTGGAGTTGGCGTCGGGCGGGTCGATCCATGCCGGCGTCGAGGCCTTTCGCGAGCAGTTCCCGAAGGCCTTCCGCTGGGAACCGGATGGGCTCGAGATCGGATTGTGGGCCGAGGAAGGTGGCGAGTACGCCTGGTACGAAGGGGTTGGCAAGACGCATCGTATCTCCCTCTACTACAGCGACGCCGAACCAGCCGAGGCGGCCTTGTTAGCACACGGACCGGTGCTTGCCCTCGCGGAGCCGGCCTGGTACACGGCTTCCGAGGCCTTGGGCCCGCTGGTGCCAGCGGCACAAAGTGGCTTGCCAGCCGTGGAACGCACGCTCGATGCGAACATGCGAGGCCCCATGATCGCCGAGGTGGGCCTCGGCTTCGAGAACTACGGCGATCATGCCTCTCCCGGCTACGTCAAAGGGTCTCGGTTGTGGGACAACAACGAATATGATCCGCCGGCGGGGGCCATCGTGCATTTCGCGCGCACCGGCGACACCGACGCCCTGCGGATTGGACTGGCCGGAGCCTTGCACTACCTCGACGTCGATACGATCCACTATTCCAGCCAGCACGACGACTGGGCAGGCGCCTTCCACGTCCACAGCCATGTCACCTTCGGCCACCACACCGCGCAAGGGCCGGGAATGCACCACGCCGGCTATGTTCAGGGCCTCGTTTGGTACAGCTACTTGACCGGTGAGCCGATTGGCGTGCTGGGTGCGCAGGGGATTGCTGACTGGGTGCTGCGCCACATCACGCCGAAGAGCAACACGGGCTCGATGGAGCGCGTCCTCGGCCATTCGCTGATGACGCTGACTGACGTCTACGAAGCCACCTGGGACGAGAAGTACGTACGCGGGGCCGCCCGGCTGGTCGACTGGGCGCTGGCGTGGGAGCATCCGATTCTGAGCGGTCTCATGGCACCGATCACCGAGGCTCCAGGCTTCTATGCCGGATCGCCCGGCGTTGGCGCCAGCACGGCCCACGCCGGTCTCATCAAATTCAATGCATGGGCCAGGCTGGCCGAGATTGATGCGCTACTGGAGCGGCTGGCACGTTGGACGTTGACGTTCCCATGGCGTCCTCCGGCCGGCCTCGTGTCGAAGGCCACGTATCGCGGTGCGCCCGCAAACCCCCTAGCAATGGGAGAGAACATGCGGCTGATGTCGCATGCGTACCGCCTCACTCAGGACCCAGTTTTCCTCGCCGTTCCATTGAGGTCGCTCACGGAAGCGTTCGTCACGAACCCGCAGCCCATACACACCCGCTCGACCGGACGCATCTACAACTTCGTGCCCTGGTTCCTCACCACGCTCACCGAGGCAGGCAATCCCGACCTGGACGAGGAGCTCGAGGTGTCCGTCGTGTCGGAAGAGGTGGAGGCCCGCAGGGGCGATACGGTCACGGTGACCTTCCGCGTACGCAATCACGGCCGGTCGCCTGTGTCGAATCTCCGAGCATCATGCTCTCCACGGTTGGACGTGAAGGCCGAAGCCGCGGCAAGGGCGCCCGAGACCATCCCGCCGGGCGGGGAAGCGGAATTTCGCTATGCGCTGCGGACACCCGAGCGGATCAACCTCACAAGCGATTCAAACCGCCTGGCGTACGTCCATTGGAGCGCCGTGTATCAGCGCGAGGGCCGGCCCCGGCTGGCGCACCGCTGGCTGAGAATCGCCATCACACGCCCAGAGCTGGGACGCCCCTGACAGGGTGACACGACGCCGCCGGCGCGGCGGTTGTCACGGCCGCCTGCGTTGGTCGGAGGTGCGTGCTCCAGCGGTTGGGTCTGTATACTCGATGGTTGCACGGGCGCTCGGTCCGTCGACGCCGAACAGGTTGCGGGTCCGCACCTCGAGCGTATTCTCACCCTCCCGTAGCAGCCAGTCGATCCGTTGGTCTCCCTCGAGAGACTGCCATGGGCCGCCGGTGATGCGGTAGCGGTATTCCTTGAAGTTCGGCGTCGCGCTGCGCGGATCGACACGGAGACGTCCCCGCTCTACCTGGCGGATGCGATCCAGCGAGGTTACGCCAGGCGTCCATTCAATTTGGCGACGGTCCGCGATCGGGATGAAGGCGCCCGCCGCGTAGGCCCAATGCTTGGCCAACGTGTCGCCCGCGCCCCGATACCACGCATCCTGGCGGAACGCTTTGTTGTCGAAGATCACCAGCGAGCTGCCTCCGCTGAAGTGCGGCTGCGTGAAGGTGTTCTGGCGCACGTGGTAGGAGACCCACCAGTAGCTGTCGATCCGCCCGCCGTACTCCTCCGGGTTGGGCCTGGGGATCGGTTGACGATCGACGCCCTTGACCATCTGGAGGCCCTCGCCGTCGTTCTCGCGGAGGGCCTCATGCAGCTCGAGCGCCGAGAGGGGCACGCCGTCGCGCTCGAAGTGGAGATCGTACTTGGCGTCCAGCGCCACCCACTTCGCGTAGTCATTTGACCAAACCTCGTTGATCCCGTGGTGGAAGCTGCGGCCGAACTTCTCATGACTGCGATCGATGCCCAGGTTGCGGGCGACGTAGCCGGCGGCCGTCAGTACTGCCTGCTGAACCGTCATCGAGTGGGCGCAATGAAAGCCGGCCCCGGTCTTGCGCGCCTCCTCGAGGATGGCAAAGGCGTCGCCGCTGAAGCGCTGGTCATCGTCGATCGGCCATTGTTTATGGACCCAGTGCCGCAGCATGAGGAGCTTTTTGAGCTCCTGCTCCTCTCCCTCGATTGCCTCCAGGAAGTTGTAGTCCGAGCGCAACCGCAGCACGCGCGGGTTGTAGTAGTCCTCGGCGCCGTGAAAAACTTCGGGAGCGAAGAACCGCGGCCCGCTGAGCCTCGCCTTGACGATGCTCGCGTCGGCGTCGCTGATATGCAGGGGCCGGTCACTGTCGTCCGCTCGCTCCGCGAGTGGACGGGGCGACTCGCGGAGCGGGTCGCTTGCCTTTGCCGCCTCTTCCGCACCGCCGACGCCGAGGCAGGTCGCAACAATCCCCGCGAGCGCCAGGAACGATCGTCGCTGATGCATCTCGACCTCCTATCCGTCGCGGTGGTCGTGTTCCTCCGCGTGACCACTCATCCGTTAATAAGTGCCCGCCATCGGACCGATGTACTCCGTGGCCATGACCACGTTGTCGAACCAGACGGTGGCCTCTTCCGTATTGATCAGGTAATCCGGGTTGTTGTCGGCGTAGTTCTGGGTACTGTTGAACGCGCTACTGGAGACGTAGTGCTGGAGACGAAGGACGTTGATCATCACGTTCATATCGGTACGCCAACGGAAGCCTCTAAACGGTCTGGCATCGGGATGATACGGATCGTTGCGGAAGTGGTCTCGTATCCAATATCCGTGGGGAGTTCCAGGGGCGAAGGACACGAGCGGTTCACCGTTGATCCACATGGCCAGCTCTCCGTTGTGTGCCCGGGGCCATGAGTTCATCTTGAGCATGAACTCGACGGCGACCCATGCGTCTCGAGGAACGACGGCGGCTTCTCTCGGAAACAGCTGGTTGCCGAAATACGGGTCCGGACGACCGTCTGGCTCACCCTCTACCGTCTGCCAAGAGCGCATTTCGGGCCAGTAGGCGTAAAACTGCCAGATGCTCGGGGGTGGGTACGTCGTGGTCGGATAGGCATTCTTCTCAACGGTGGTCGGCTCAATCGTGACGCTGAAATAATCCTCTGCCAGTTGGCCCGCGCCGCCCGTGGGATAAGGTAATGGATCGTCGAAGCCACGCAGGGCGACAAAGTGGTGGTGATTCCCGTGATCCTCTGCGAACTTGGTGTAGAAGCGCAGGTAGATCTTATCCCATCCAGGATCGAACGTTTTGTACAGCTCGCCCCCTGAGTTCTCACCGCGAGTGGCCGTCATCTGCAGTGAACGCGACCCAGCCGATCCCTCAGGGACATCGTCGCTGAACGACATCACGCTTCCCTGACTATTGCTCATGTATCCCCATCGGGATTCGAGATCGTCGATTCCACCGCTTTCGAAGTTGTCGGCAAAGACCACGCTCGGATCGTTCTCGATGCCGGCGTCGCCAGCATACCAGGCAGCGAGACCCGGACCCCACGGCAAACGGTGTGTTCCGTCCGGTTGACCGACCGCGCTCGCTACTGTCATCGTCAAGCCCGCGATCCCCACGAGGCACACGCGTCGCCACGTCATGAGTCACCTCCGTTCTGTGTCGCGTCGTGGGTGGGCGCAAGACCCTGCCCCGCGGCGGGACCACCAGGCTGCCAGCGTTTGCACACGTCCCGCGCACGCGGCGCCCAGCTCCACGACCGGGCCGCGTCCGCTCCCCTTCCGTTCCGCCACCGCCCGCCCGCGCCGAGCCGGCGACGTGACAGCCGTCCGTCGATATCGTCGTGACCCTCTTATGGCACAGGCGACGCGTCGTGTCAAACACCTATTCTATTGCAGATATTATATTCTGTTGCTCAGAATTATCTCCATCTGCGCCGTCGTTGGCGCGCGGGTAACAAGCTACGTCCTGTTGGCGGCGGGCGCTGGAGGATGACATTTCACACTCTCAGACAGATCAGTACGCGTTTCTCAGCTGGATCGTGCCCAGAGGATACCATCCCTCATCGGTTCGCCCTTCAATGGCGAGCTTGATGGCGGGCCTGGGATCAACGCCCTCTTCCCACAATGGATGCGTCACCAGGGCTATTTCCAGTAGATATTCTCCCTCCGGTATATGCGGAACATGGATCGTATCATCGTAAAGAAAATCCCCTGGTCGCCACTCCCGGATATCTGCATTGGCTAACACCGCTCGGCTGGTCGTTTCACTATTCCGGAAGCGGAAGGCCACGGGATACTCTCGGTAGATCGGCGATGAACCCTTGTTCACCCACCAGGAGGTAAAGGACAGTTCCCCGCGCGGTGCAGCGACTCGTGGATAACTGAACGTGCGCAAGACATACCTATAGCCCATCTTCTTGATCCACTCATCAACCAGCGGCCGCCATTCTTCTGGAATTGGCGAGGATTTGCCGTTAATGGACGACACCCTCCACTTGAGCGCCTCCGCGAATATGTATTTCAACCTGTTCTAGGCCATAACCTTCCCGTTCTTTCCACGTAGGGAATGTCCCGCAGATTTCTAAAGAAACGGGCCCTTGTTTCCAAGCATCACGCATGCCATACTGGATAATCGCCCGTGGATAATGATCATACATGTGCGTCCAGCCGTCCTTGTCGGGATCATCTGCCCAAAACCTCAAGTCACCCAGGCAATCAACCCGCCATCCCATATCAGCCTGCGACAGACCGTATGTATTGGTTCGTTCATCGGTCAGTAACATGATAAGGGGCGTCTTCTTAAATGTATCCGAGTATGCGTTAACCAGCACCTCTCTTGTTTGCTGCGTCAGCAAGGCGGATCCCGCACCCTCGCCCCAGGCTCCCACAATCCGCACATCGACCGCTTCGAGGTCGGGATGGCCGTCATACCGTTCGCCTATCTTCCGGATAAAGCCGCCGTAGTATTTAGCGTAGCGAGGATCTTCAGCATCCACTGTCCAGCCATTGACAGGACTATCATGAGCCCAGGCCGTTCGCTCTCCTACCATCTGCCGGTACCAGTCAGGAACATCGTGCTGCCCGCGTCCAGGTGTTCCATGCGGCGCCACGGCGAGCAACAAGGTCTGTCCCCGTTCACGCGCTGTTTCGAGTGCACGATCAATCGTGTCCCAACGATATCGCCCGTGTTCCGGTTCAAGAAATCTCCAGTACCATCTCAAGTAAGCTATTGAGGTATTCGGGTAGTTCGTATTGATGAGATGTCCTTTTTCATCTCTGAGGACCGGAAGCGGATAATCCTCTTTGAAATCTCCACAACATCTCCGAAGGGCGTTGGTGGTATCTCCGTTAAATCGTTGGAACGTCACGAAGCCCTTACCGGGATTGGTGAACACATCGTGGATCTCTGTCGGGCGCACGGTCGCTATATCATCGCGAGTCAGGCGGCGTGTTTGGGCAAGCAACAGTTCCAGTGAAGATATCAGGCCAAGAAGGCCAACTAGAAGCCATCTATAGTTCATGTTCCTGACCTCCCTTGGACAGTAAGGACTTGT
This sequence comes from Luteitalea sp., assembly GCA_009377495.1. Lineage (GTDB taxonomy): Bacteria > Acidobacteriota > Vicinamibacteria > Vicinamibacterales > Vicinamibacteraceae > WHTT01. Next base: position 11,139 of record WHTZ01000078.1, on the reverse strand, counting down.
CAGCTCGGGCCACGCGGGAGTTCTGTGTAGGGGAATGTACATTCTCAAATAGAATAGTCCGTTGACATCACGCCTCGGCGGTGTCAAGGAGCTCTGCCCCGGGGGTGCGCTTGACAACGAGCGGAGATCATATATTGTATGGCGATAAAGGTGAGGCAGGCCCGAACGCGACGCCGTTCCGGCAGGGGATTGACCTCCAGCCCGTTCGGCAGAAGGGAAGGCTGTGTCGCCGGCCAAACCCTTAAAACGGGCCGAGTACGTTCCCCGTGGCACCTTCTCGGAGTCACGTTAAACGAATAGGGAAGCACTGACGACAGCAAGGGAGGGTGCCTTGATGGGCAATGTCGTATATTGTATAGCACTAGCCCAACAAATGTGCCTACGCCCCCTTACTCGCGAAAGATTCACAACCTGATGATGGCCGGCCCGACGGTCGGTCAGCTGTTCGTACGTGGCATGTCGCCTCGTCGCGCGTGCTGTCCACCGGTTCGCTGATTGGTCAGGCCGTCGGCATTGGCGGCAGCCGCTGTGCCGGTAAAGGTGGACCGCTTGCGTCGGCGTGCACGGGCACGGTGCGCATGAACCGCGCTCGGGTCTGGACGCCCGATTGACTGGGCTCGGTACATGCTATCCGAGCGATCGGCAAGTTAAAGCTTTAATGCTCCAGTTAAAGCTTTAATGTTACAGCGAACGTGAGGGACCGCTCGGGATCTACAGAGAGACAACTATTTTCGGGGAGGTAATAGCGATGACACGAAGCGTGTACCAGAGGCCTCGCATCATAGCTGTTCTCGTCTTACTCACGGTCGCGTCAGTGGCCGGTGAAATGACGCCGCAGCCGCCTGACACGATTCCAGCGTTTCCTGAGGCTAGGGGTTGTGGGGCGGAAGCCCTCGACATCTCGCGGACGAAGCCGCTACGGGTTCATTTCGTGACAAATACCAACAGCGGCGGCTTCGGGAGTCTGCGCGCCGCGTTGGAAGTGGTGCACCGGGACTTCTTCGACATCATCATCTTCCGCACGGGGGGACGGATTGATCTGACCAGCCAGATTCGTATTCCCGGCGATGCGAGCAATGAAAACTGGCCGTGGGACAACCCGGAATTCGCGCATCTCTATGTGGCCGGGCAGACAGCACCCGGCGGCGGCATCACGATTACCCAGCGTCGATTTCTCATTGACGCGGACAGCTCTGACCTCGTCTTCCGCTACCTGACGTTTCGGAAGAACGACAAGAATGCGGTTGCCGGGAATCGGGCCATCTTGGACCATATCAGCGCCAGTTGGACGGGATCGTCAGGTATAGGCGGCACGAACATCATGGGCATGGGGACCTTGGGTGCCTTTGGCGCGCTTGACGGCAACGAGACGACAGCCGACGACACGGTCGCGTACTACACGATGTCCAATACCCTGCTGGCCGAGCCGGAAATACACCACCCCACGGTCATGAACCCGTCCGGCAAATGCGGCACGTTCTACGGTAATTTCTGGCAGGGGCCTGGGCATCGGTACCCCTGGCACCAGACGACGCCCATGGACGGCGGGTTCGAGTTTGTCAACAACGTGGTCTACAACTGGTCGGGTGGACCCGGGCAGGCCCGATCGAGCTCCACCTTCCACGAAACGAATGCGGACTTTGTCGCGAACTACCACCTACCGGGGCCAGCGACCAACCTGAACGTCGAGAGCAACCTCTACCCTTTCTACCGACAGGAGACCTGCTTGAACCCAGGCGGTTGCGATCCGTCGAACGTCCAGATCTACCTGGAAGGCAACCGCAACCATCGCAACAACTTCGTGGCAGCCACGAATCCGGAAGATGCGTGGGCTGGCCCGAACAGGGAGCTCGCCTGTGGCGGCGGATCACCTCACATGACCCCTCCTTGCTCACCGATAGGCAGCAAGGTGCCTTCGGCGTACCGGCGAAGCGGGCCGCTCTCGTTAGGGGGTGAGTGGGCGTATGACCGTCTGCCGATCACCGACGCGCTGCGAGACGAGATCCTCGCAACGGCCGGCAATTCGCGCGGGCTCAACTGCAATGGTACGTGGTTTGACCGTCGTGATGCGCTGGACAGTGTCTATGTGGATCAGTTCTACACGGAGACCGGTGGCACGGCTCCCATCGAGTTCCGTCCGGAAGAGACGCCGCAGGGGCAGATCGATGCGGACGAGGCCCCGGTTGTGCCAACTCCCGCCGCCGGCACGCCCTGCGCGGACACGGATGAGGACGGCATTCCCAATGCGTGGGAGATCCTCCAATGCGGCACGGCCACGTGCGTGCAGGCAGATGCCGTGTCCGCGTCGGGCTATCTCATGATTGAGCACTACTTGAATGGCTCAAATCCGAATGACCCGACGCCGTGGGATCCGGCCTCCGCTGTGACGCCGGTGGCGGATGCGTATGTGCAGGGCGGCAGCGACGCCGACACCAACTTTGGTACAGCCAATAGCTTGCGGGTGAAAACGGCAAGTGCCGCCTTCACACGCCGGACGCACCTGAAGTTCGACCTCAGCGGCGTGGCGGCGGTGGGTGCCGCGACGCTCCGCCTGTTCGCCCGGGTCGCTGAGACCGAGGTCATCGACACCTCCGTGTTCGGCGTGGCGAACACCAGCTGGTCAGAGACCGGCATCACCTGGAACAATAAACCCGCGCTCGGCGGCACGCCGCTGGACACGATTAGCGTCGAAGGGCCGTTCCAGTGGTACGACCTCGATGTGACCAGCTACATTCAAGACGAACTGGCAGCCGGCCGGACCACCATCAGCCTCGGGTTGCGCAACCCCTCGACGTCAAATCAGATTATTCTCGCGCACTCGCGAGAGAACGCCAACAGTCCGGAACTCGTGCTCACGGGGACGACGCTCGGAACCGACTAGCGCGCTTCGTGTGAAGCGGTCGCGCGTCAGTCGAGTCTTCCAGAGGAGGTGGAGGTAATGGGCATGATAAGCATTCGATCCATCGTAGTCTGCGCCGCCCTCGTGGCCATCGGCGTCAGCGTGCCCCGTGTCGTGGCGGCACAATCGACGTTCTCAACGATCACCGGGCAAGCGACCGACGCCAGTGGGGCGGTCGTGCCGGAGGTCGACATCGTGGCCACGCATGTCACGACGGGCATCACGGTGAGCACCCAGACGAATGCGCACGGCATCTACACGCTGGGCAACCTCCGGGAGGGCCCCTATGTGTTGTACGTGGTCAAGGAGGGCTTCGCCGAGCTGAACGTGAGCGACATTGCGCTGGTTTCTGGCGACCTGCGCCGCGTGGATCTCGTCTTGGAGGTGGCCGGCGCGGAGGAGAGCGTGGACGTGTCCGCCAGCGCGGGCCTAATCGAGACGGACCGCCAAACCATCAGCAACACCCGGTCGTTCTTCGAGCTGACCTCATTGCCGCTGAACCGGTCGAACGTCTACGGCGCATACCTCCTTGTTCCCACGTTCGTAGTGGCCGGCTCCGAGCAGTCCTTCGCGGGCGGCACAGGACGAGAGCAGTACCGGATCAACCTCGACGGGATCGGTGGCGATGCGGGCAGCAATACGTCGGCTGTCGGGAACATTCTCGGTTCGAGCGAAGCCTTTGAAGAAATCAAGTTCGATTACGTCAACAACAGCGCCGAGTTCTCACGGCTCGGAGAAGTGTCACTCACCTCGAAATCGGGCACCAATCAGTTTCGCGGGTCGGGGCACTGGATGCACGAGCGTCCCGAGTTCCGCGCCCACAACCCATTCACGCGAGCCCGCTCCGAGGACACCAGCCACCAATACGGCTTCACGCTTGGGGGGCCCGTGATGATTCCCAAGCTGTACGACGGACATAACCGGACGTTCTGGTTTCTCTCGTCGAGTTATTCGCAGTCTCCGCGCCAGGCAAACCTGAACTCCACCGTCCCGATTGCGCCGTGGCGAAACGGCGATTTCTCTGGGCTCGGGATTCAGATCCAGAACCCGTTCACCGGTGAGGTCTACGAGGATGGCAGGATCCCGGCATCGGCGATCAATCCGGTGTCCCAGAAGCTTCAGGAGCGATTCTATCCGCTGCCGAACGTCGGCGACCCCAACACGTTTGCCTCTCAGAACTACAGGGACAGCCTTCCCTTTCCGGACAATCGGACACTCCATCCTTCTGTCCGCGTCGATCATCGCGTGTCGGAGAAGGATTCCATCTATGCGAGCTTCGCGGGTTATTTCAGTCGGACCCACGCCTGGGAGAGTCAGTTGCCCACCGTCGGCTTCCGGCGACAGCAGCGTACGCAGCGACTGTTTCGCTTCGCCCACACGCGGATCTTCGGCCCGACGCTGCTGAACGAGTTCCGCTTCGGGTATGCCTACGCTTCCAACCCAATCACGCCGCCGCTGGGGGGCCTCGACATCGTGAACGAGCTGGGGATTCAAGGGCTGGTGCCCGACCTGCCGGACATCGAGGGCCTCTTCCGCTTCGGGTTCTCCGGTCTGGGCCTGACGACTCCCAACCAGATCACGTGGCGAGATCCCAATGGGACCTTCAAGGTGCCCAGTTTCGGGAACACGCTCACGGCTGTGCGCGGCCAACATACGCTCAAGGCCGGTGGGAGCATGAGCTTCTATTCCAATGCGGCGAGAGTCGCCCCGGAGAATCTGTTCGGCAACGTCACGTTTGCGAACACGTATAGCGCCGTGCCCGACGTCAGCGAGAGCGGGCACCCGTATGCGGATTTCCTGTTCGGCGTCCCCACCACGGCCAGCCGTGGCTTCCCGCCCTTGCTCGAGGAAAGGACTCGTACTCGGTGGGATCTGTTCTTCCAGGATGACTGGAAGGTCACGCCGCAGTTGACCCTGAACCTGGGCGTCCGGTACGACTATGCCCCGTATTGGACAGAGGCGCAGGGCCTGCAGGCTCTCTTCGACCTGGAGAGCGGGAGCATCGTCGTTCCGAATGCTAGCCTGTCGCAGGTCTCGTCGCTGATGCCGACGGGCTACGTCGATGTGGTGGCGGCCGGCGACGTCGGGTTGCGAGCGGAAACGCTCCTGCGGACCGACCGCAACAACCTGTCCCCGCGCCTCGGCGTAGCCTACCGGCCTTTCGCCGGCCGCAACGACACGGTCGTGCGCGCCGGGTTCGGGATCTATTACGACGGGGACGCGCAGAATCTCACCGTAAGCGGCGTCCCGTTCTCCATCAGCGAGCCCACGTTTACCAACTCGGCGGAGCCGACGATCGTGTTGCCGCAGGCCTTCCCGTCCACCGGCACAGGCGGGCCCGCGACGGTCAGCTTGCCCGTGGCGGTCAACCCGAGCGTGCAGATCCCGTACAGCCGGCAGTGGAACTTGACCGTGGAGCACGAACGCTGGAGTACCGGCTTCCGCCTGTCGTACATCGGCACACAAGGCCGGCAACAGTGGTTCAGCCGCAACGTCAATGCGCCGCCCGTAGACGACCGGCCCTTCATCGACAAGGCGGACGAGCGCCTGTTCCCGCAATATCCGGCCATCAATTTCGTCGACAACGGCGCGCGCCACGACTACCATGCGCTGAACCTCGAGGTGCGGCGTCGGCTCAGGAACGGCTTGAGCTTCCAGTCCACCTGGACCTGGGCGCGCGATATCGAAGAGGGCCAGGGGGAAGATCCGCATCAGCCCCTCGGGCAGCGCGGCCCGCGGCAATTCATTCCGACGCACCGATGGGTGAACTTCGTCCTCTATGAGTTGCCGTTCGGCCAGGGCCAGCGGTGGTTAGCCAGCGCGCCAGGGGTGGTAGACGCGATTGCTGGCGGCTGGATGGTCTCGCTCATCGGGATTCTGCAGACCGGGCAGCACTTGACCCCAACCGTCAATATGCCAGATCCGGCTGGCATCGCGTTCACGCAGTCCAATAACCGGCCCCTGGTGACGATCCGCCCGGATGTGCTCCAGGATCCCAACATCTCCGATCCAACGATCGATCGATGGTTTGACGTCGACGCCTTTGAGCCGCCGCCGATCGGGCGCTTTGGCACCGCCGCCCCGGGGATCATCGAGGGGCCCGGTCAGAACCTGTGGCACGCTGGCTTGTATAAGTACTTCCGCTTCAGAGGAGGCGATCGCACGCCGTCTTTGCGGGTGGAGCTGACGGCGACCAACGTCTTCAACAGTCCGCATTGGCAGAATCCCAACACCAGTATCTCGTCGCCGAACAACGTTGGCCGGATCAGTGCGGTCGGCGGTCCGAATACCGGGTCCCTCGGCGACGAGGGCGGGCCGCGTACGCTGCTCCTCACCACGCGATTCGAGTGGTAGCGCGCGATGAGGGCTGTTCCGTCCGGTGGGTCACTGGATGGATCGGCGCATATAAGAACGACGATCAATCGTGCGCGTAGAGGAGGATGCCATGTATCGACAGCGACGTGCAGACATTGAACGACGGTCGTACGGCGGCCACGCCGCGCTAGCGGTGGCGATCGCGCTGAGCCTTGCCCTCGCCTGGAGCGCCGGCGACAGCCAAGGCGGGCAGAGTGGAAGCCCCGGGGCGGCCGTCAGCAACGCGGGTGCCGGTGGCACGCAAACCGGCGGCCGATCCCTCACGGGCATCGTGAGGGACCAGGGCGGCGCTGGACGCCTGCAGCCTCAGACGATTCCAGCGTTCCCCGAAGCGCGTGGCTGCGGCGCGCTTGCCCTGGCTCCAAGTCGTTCGTTGCCCTTACGGGTGCACTTCGTCACCAATACGGATAACGATGGTCCCGGGAGTCTCCGCGCGGCGTGGGAGTCTGTCGATCGGGACTTCTACGACGTCATTATCTTCCGCACCGGCGGCCGGATTGTACTGGACGAGGGCGATGACCTCTGGATAGGGGGAGGGAGCCAGCAGGACCCTCCGTGGCCTGACCCGGTACACGCACACGTCTACATCGCGGGCCAGACTGCTCCAGGGGGCGGGCTTACCATCGCCCGCAGGCGGTTCGGCACGCTACGAGACAGCAATCATGTGGTGATGCGCTATCTGACGTTTCGCAAAAACGTCACCAATTTCAACCAGGCCACGACGGCAATCGTGGACCACGTATCCGTGAACTGGACCGGCACATCGGACGCCGGCGGGTTCAACGCGTTCAATGCTGGAAACGTTCACGCCAACGACGCCCCGGCGGACACGGCCACAGCCTTCTACACGGTCTCGAATACGCTGATGGCGGAGCCGGAAAGCCACCACCCCACAATCATGAACCCGACGGGTCGGTGCGGCAGCATCTACGGCAACGTCTGGCAAGGGCCGGGCCACCGGTTCCCTTGGGTCCAAACGACGCCCATGGATGGCGGCGTCGAGTTCGTGAACAACGTCGTCTACAACTGGAGCGGCGGGTCGAGCCAGGCGAGATCTACGGCATCCCTTCATGCGGTGAACGTGGACTATGTGGCCAACTACCACATGCCCGGCCCGGCGACGAATTTGGACATCCCAGCAGTTGCTTATCCGTTCTACCTCCTGACGCAGTGTTTCGAGCCCGGCGGCTGTGATCCCAGCAATGTGCAAATTCACGTGTCCGGCAATCGCAACCACCGTAATAACTTTGATGCATCGGTACCACCCGATGACGCATGGCGTGGGTCCATGAAGCAATTCGCGTGTGGCCGCGAGGCACAAGGGGACTTGAACCCCGAGTGCGAAGGGGGGGCTGGCGCTGACGTACCGCTGGACTACAAGAGGGACACGCCGCTATCGCTCGGAGATCCCTGGCCATACCAGCGGCTCGCCATGACCGATACGCAGATCGATTCGATCCTCGAGCTCGCGGGGAACTCGCGTGGCCTGGCGTGCGATGGCTCGTGGTTCGATCGCCGCGACGCGCTCGACAGTCTCTACGTGCAGCAGTTCATGGACGGCACCGGCCTGAGTAGCGTCTTAACGCTCTACGACAACCCTAATCTCAACCCCGACCCAGACGAGGAACCAGCAGTCGTCCCGACGCCAGCCGCTGGCACGCCCTGCGCGGACACCGATGAGGACGGCATGCCCGACGCGTGGGAGTCGATTCATTGCGGCAGCATCACGGGATGTCAGGCAGACGCGGTGACGACGTCGGGCTATCTCATGATTGAGCACTACTTGAATGGTTCGGATCCCAACGACGCGACGCCGTGGGACCCGGCGCCCGCGGACGCTCTGACGCCGGTGGCTGATGCGTATGTGCAGGGCGGCAGCGAGGCGGACACGAACTTTGGCACAGCCGATAGCTTGCGGGTGAAAACGGCAAGTGCATCCTTCTCACGCTGGACGTACCTGAAGTTCGACCTCAGCGGCGTCGCGGCTGTGGGTGCCGCGACGCTCCGCCTGTTCGCCCGGGTCGCTGAGAGCGAGGTGATCGACACCTCCGTGTTTGCGGTGGCGAACACCAGCTGGTCAGAGACCGGCATCACCTGGAACAATAAACCCGCGCTCGGCGGCACGCCACTGGACACAATCAGTGTCGGCGGCGACTTCCAGTGGTACGACCTCGACGTGACCAGCTACATCCAAAACGAGCTGGCAGCCGGCCGGACCACCATCGGCCTCGGGTTGCGTAACCCCACCACGTCAAGCCAGATCATCCTCGCTCACTCCCGAGAGAACGCCAACCAGCCGGAGCTCGTGCTGACAGGGATGACGCTAGGAACGGATTAGAGACCTTAAGGAGACCGTATCATGCGCCCCGTCACTGGCTTCGTCGCCTTGCTCACGCTGGTCGCTCTTGCGGTGGCCCTCGCGGCCACGACGACCGCCGAAGAGGAGCGCCTGAATGTCCTCTTCATTGCCGTCGACGATCTCCGCCCGGAGCTCGGCGCCTACGGCCACCCGCACGTCATGTCGCCGAACATCGACCGCCTCGCCGCGGAGGGGACCCTCTTCACGCGCGCGTACTGCCAGCAGGCCGTCTGCAACCCGTCGCGGGCATCGCTGATGACCGGCCTCCGTCCTGACACGCTTCAGGTCTATGACTTGCCGACGCACTTCCGCGACCAGCAGCCCGACGCCGTCACCATTCCGCAGCACTTCAAGGCGCACGGCTATCACACCGAGCGCGTCGGCAAAATCTTCCACCTGGGGCACGGCAATCGGGACGACCCCCTCTCGTGGACGCGGATGAAGGAGTACCCGTCCGCACCGCGGTACGGTCCAGAGGGAGAGGCCCTGCGGGCGCAGGTGCAACGTGCGGCGCGCAAACAGGGCGTCGATCTGGCCGAGCGCCGCAATCAGCCCCGCGGCCTGCCATGGGAAGCACCGGACGTCGCGGACGACGACTTAGCCGACGGCGCGATCGCGGCGGCGGCGGTGCAGATTCTCCGCGAAGTCCGCGACCGTCCGTTCTTCCTCGCCGTCGGTTTCCTGAACCCGCACCTGCCGTTCGTCGCGCCGAAGAAGTACTGGGACCAGTACGACCCAGCCGACATCGCCTTGCCCGAGAACCTCGATCCGCCGCAAGGGGCTCCCACCTACGCGGCCACAGATTGGGGAGAGCTGCGCCGGTACCACAACATGCCGCAGCGGGGACCGCTGTCCAACGCCCAAGCGCGCGAAGCGATCCACGGATACTGGGCTGCCACCAGCTACGTGGACGCCCTCGTCGGCAAGCTCGTGGCCGAGCTCGATCGGCTCGAGCTGCGCGAGAAGACCGTGGTGATCCTGTGGGGGGACCACGGCTGGCAATTGGGGGAGCACGGGTTCTGGTGCAAGCACACCAACTACGAGGTGGCCGCGCGGGCCCCGCTGATCATCTCCGTCCCGGGGCAGCCCAACACGGGGGCCAAAAGCAATGCACTGGTCGAGTTCGTGGACATCTTCCCTTCGCTGGCCGACGCGTCCGGTTTGCCGGTACCGGAAGGGCTGGACGGGTTGAGCTTTGCGCCGCTGATCGAGGATCCGCAGCGGTCGTGGAAGACGGCGGCGTTCCATCTCTATCCGCGGAACATTCCCGACCAGGGTCGCGGCATGGGACACGCCATCAAAACCGACCGTTACCGTCTCGTGGAGTGGCGCGTGCCAAACAAGGATTTCGTCGAGCACGAGCTCTATGACCACAACCGGGACCCGAACGAGAACCTGAACGTGGCGGGGAGGCCCGAGTACGCGGAGGTGGTGAAGGAGCTATCAGGGAGGTTGCAGAAGGGGTGGCGGGGGGAGCTACCGAGAGAATAGGTGCTAGTATTCACGAATGAAATGACTAATCTCCGCAACATTCTGGCCCTGACTGCGGCCACGGCCGCCCTTCTTCTGCCAGCTTGCGGAAGAGAAAACCCTGTCCTCGATCGACCGAACGTCCTCTTCGCGATCTCGGACGACCAGTCTTATCCGCACGCCTCCGCCTACGGTTTCAAGGTGGTTTCCACGCCCGCCTTCGACCGCGTGGCGCGTGAAGGCGTGCTGTTTGAAAACTTCATTTTGTCCTCGCCCGGCTGCAGTCCCTCGCGGGCGGCACTCCTGACCGGCCGCCACGCGTGGCAGCTCGAGCACGCCGGGACCCACGCCAGCTCGTTCTCGGCCAAGTACGTGGTCTTTCCGGACCTGCTCGAGCAGGCGGGTTACTGGGTCGGGTATACCGGCAAGGGGTGGGGGCCCGGACGTTGGCAGGACGAGCGTCCGCGCAATCCTGCGGGACCGGAATTCAGCGAGCTGCAAAACGAGCCACTGGCTATTCGCTGGGCGTCGCGCGTGGAGCCGGGACGCGTAGCCCAGGAACTGCTTGGGGCCGTCGACTTGACGGCCACCATTTTGGAAGCGGCGGGCGTTGAGCCACCGCAAGAGTATCCGATCGCGGGTCGCAGCCTGATGGACGTCCTCGAGCCCGGGCGGCACGATCCGGTTGCGCGCGAGCATGTCTTCAGCGCGCGAGAGCGCCATTCCTCGTCACGGTATGACAACCTCGGCTACCCCCAGCGGGCGATCCGGACACGGCAGTATCTGTACATTCGCAACTTCGCCCCCGACCGCTGGCCCGCGGGCGCTCCTCAGAAGTACGACGACGACAACACGCTGGGCCCGATGCATGACGCATACCACGATATCGACGCGTCACCCTCGCTCACCTTTCTCGTTGAGAACCGCGCCCATCCCCAGCATGGCCGCTACTTGGGTCTATCCGTGGACAAGCGCCCGGCCGAGGAGCTCTTCGACATCCAAAAGGATCCGAGCTGCCTGGACAACCTGGCCGTCA
>WHTZ01000077.1 GCA_009377495.1 Luteitalea sp. | reverse complement strand
GTCGCTACAGTAAATTGCTGAATCAGGTTGTCTCAAAATCGTTGACACGGCCCGCCGAAGGCTTCAACCGCAACGGCGATCCGTCAGGACCTGCTCTCGCTGCGCACGTCTCCACATACCTCCGTACTATGTAACAACGTCCACGGCTTGAATGACGAACAACGCCCCCACTGCGCGGGGATGAAGATTAGGAGAAGGCACAATGCCGTATTTCGCACTCTTCTACGAAGTGGTCGACGACTACCTAGCCAAGCGTGCACCGTTCCGAGCGGACCACCTTCGGCAGGTGCAGGACGCGCACGACCGGGGGGAGCTGTTGTTGGCGGGCGCCTTTGCCGAACCGGCGGACGGTGCACTGCTCATCTTCCGCACCCAGGACCGTTCGGTCGCAGAAGACTTCGCTCGCCGTGATCCGTATGTGATGCAAGGCGTGGTGACACGGTGGTACGTGCGTCTGTGGACACAAGTGCTCGGCAATCAACCGGGCATCTGAGAGAGCTCGCGGGGATCACCCACGTCGGCGCGCGAACGCGTAGAAGGCCCCGCGGAATGGCGAAGTCCGTCGCCGCACGCGTCTGCGGCGGGCCACGGGTACCGCCATCGCGACGTCCTCGACGCGTCCTGCCATGACCTCGCGGCCGAGTGGCGTCAGGCTGAGGGTTTGGTATTTGTCGGCCGACGTGCGGACGAGCCCTGCGGCACACGTGGCGTCGATCCACTGTTCGACGCTCTGCGGATCCTCTTCTCGGAGCAGGCCGGTCGTGGACAAGCGCGTCAGCGGCTCGGGGAGGTCCTCCACGTGGCCGACGAGCATGGCCGCTACCTTGCGTCGGCCATACCGCTCACCCGCCCGCGCGATGCCTGACAAGATCTTCCGAACCCGCAACCGGGCGGCGGCGTCGAGCGGGGCGCGGCGATCGCAGTTGCCGCACGCCTCGCACGGTTCCCGTGCTGCGGGATCGCCGAAGTATCGCAGAATCGTTGCCCTCAGGCACCCCGCCGCGTTGGCGTACGCGGCCATGCGCCGTAGCTTCTTGTGATCCAGCTCCTTCCGACGGGCGACTTCGGCGGGATCCAAAGGAGCCACCGCACGGCCGGGCAGCTCCTCTCGCCCGTGATCGATCAGGTACTGCCGCGTCTTCACATCACGGTAGTTCCAGAGCAGCGTCGCGGTCGCTTGGCGCCCGTCGCGACCGGCGCGACCGATCTCCTGGTAGTACGCCTCGAGCGAGCCTGGGATGGCGACGTGAATCACCGCCTCGACGTCGGGCCGATCAATGCCCATACCGAAAGCGTTCGTCGCACACACGACGCGCAACGCGCCGGAGGCAAACGCATCTTGGACGCGGCTCCGCTCGGCATCCCGCAGCCCGGCATGATAGGCGCCCGCCTGGAGGCCAGTTTCCCGCAACGTCTCGGCAGCCTCCTCCGCGCTCCGCCGCGTCGCTGCATACACCAGCGATCGCCGACCGGCGACGAGCTGAGGGAGCAACCGCAGCTTCTCCAGGTCGCCCGAAACAGGACGTATCTGGAGGTGAATGTTAGGGCGGTCGAATCCAGACACGAGGACGCGCGGATTCACCAGGCCTAGGAGATCGACAATATCGTCGCGCACCTCGGGCGTCGCCGTGGCGGTGAAGGCCGCGAGCGGCGGACGGCCGGTTTGGCCGTCGCTCCGGCGACACTCGGCAGCGGCGGTCCGGAGCCGGCGATAGTCCGGCCTGAAGTCGTGTCCCCAGTCGGACACGCAGTGCGCCTCGTCGACAACGAACCTCGCGATCGGGAGATCACGCAGCAGCCTGGCAAAGTAATCCGACGCGAACCGTTCGGGTGCGACGTACAGGAGGCGGAGATCACCTTGACGTGCCGCGGTCAGCGCTTCGTGCTTCGCATCGCTCGGGAGCATCGAATGGAGCGCGGCCGCACGGATGCCGCGGCCATTCAGCTCGTCCACCTGGTCCTTCATCAACGAAATCAGCGGCGACACGACGAGTGTGGTGCCCGGCAGCACGAGCGCGGGTAGCTGGAAGCCGAGGGACTTGCCGGATCCGGTCGGCATGACCGCGAGCACGTCGTGTCCGTCGAGCACTGATCGGACGAGATCCTCCTGACCGGCTCGAAACGACGTGTGACCGAAACACTGCTGGAGAGTGGAAAGGAGATCGACCATCGCCCACGGTGCCACGGCGGTCATCGGCGTGACCACCATTCGGTCCTGCGCCAAATCCTACCATCGTCGGCAAGCCACTCACCGATTTCTCACCGTATGAACGCTACAAACCGTAAGGCGATGATGGATCGATGCACGACGCGCGGTAGGCAGGCAGATACATGGCCTGGATCTTATCACCGCTGTCTCAGCACCACGACGCCATTGAAGGGGACGTGGCGCGTCCCTGACGGAACTCAGGAAGGGCGCCTTTGCTGAATTGCTGGAAGTAGCGGAGACACTTGTCCCGCCAACGGGCCGCGTCCTCGACCTGCCGGCGCAGTTTTTCAAGCACGGCCTCGTGGCGCTCGTCGTCCACTCTACCCCGCAACGCCGCCCAGCGCGCTTCCAGGCCGCGAGCTTCTTCAGCGCCCTTGGCGTAGTGGCGGACCAACTCGTCCCACAGGGTGCGTCCCGAGCTGAGCCTGTGATCCCAGGGCAGCCGATGAAACCAGAGCAGGAGCTTTTCGGGCGTGGCCGAAGGGTCGCTCCATTGCTCGCGCAGGGGCGAGCGATACTGATCGACCGCACCGCTGCCGCGGCTCGTTCGATCGAATCCAATGCCGGACGCGTCGGCGCGGTGATAGTAAATCGCGGACCAATCGGCGCGGCGAGGATCCGGGTTCTCCGGCATTGGCGCGTAGTGGTCTCCGCCGATCAGATGATGCAGGCCGAGCGGCATCGTGTAGTTGACGAGCGCCTCATGTGAGTCGAGCATGATCGAGCGGATCGTCGCGACCACGTCCGGCGCGTGGCTCCACGTCATCTCGATCCACTCCTGTGCGATCTCACCGGCGCCGAGATCGGGATTCCAGGCGAGCCGCCCGTAAGCGTACCAATTGGCCTGGCCGAAGTGATGGCCGGTCCAGTTGTCATCACTGCCGGTATTCGCCACGCCCGCAATGCCGGTTCGACGATAGTCCTGCAGCGTGCCGTCAATCACGCGTGACACGGGCGAGCCGGGACCCGCGGCGTAGGTATCGGCGTCGAAGAACTCCTTCCACATTGGCGCGAGGTAGACGAGGTGCGTCGAGTGGCCGAGGTACTCCTGCGTGATCTGCAACTCGGCCATCAGGGGCGTGCGCGGCATCGCGCCGAACAGGGGATGGAACGGCTCCCGCGGCTGGAAGTCGAGCGGCCCGTTCTTGACCTGCACGAGCACGTTGTCGCGGAAGCGGCCGTCCAGCGGCACGAGCTCGAGGTACGCACGCTTGACGCGATCCGGATCCACGTCTTCGTCGTAGACGAAGGCCCGCCACATCACGATGCCGCCATGTGGACGGACCGCATCGGCCAGCACGTTGGCGCCATCCGCGTGCGTTCTGTCGTACTCTTGCGGTCCGGGCTGACCTTCACTGTTTGCCTTCACCAGAAATCCGCCGAAATCTGGGATGAGGCGATAGATCTCGGTGGCTTTCTCGCGCCACCATCGTGCGACCGCGGGGTCGAGCGGATCGGCGGTGGGCACACGCCCGAGGATCTTGGGAGCGGCGAAGTTTGCGGACAGATACACACGAAGGCCGTACGGTCGACATGCGTCCGCCAGCGCGGCCGCCTTCTCGAGGTAGGGAGTGGTGAATGACTTCGGGTCGGCGTTGACGCTGTTGATCACCGTTCCATTGATGCCGATAGAAGCGTTCGCGCGAGCGTAGTCCTCCGCGCGCGGATCGACGCGGTCTGGCAGCTCGTCCCACGCCCACAGCGACTGGCCGGCGTAGCCCCGCTCGATGCTGCCGTCCAAGTTGTCCCAGTGGTTCAGCAACCGCCGCTCGATCCGTGGTCGTTGCACAACGTCCAAGGCGGCAATCGGCTGCCGTGTCTGGATCAGGCGCAAGAAGTGAAAGACGCCATAGAGGGCGCCGATCTCTCCCTCGGATGCGATCACCGTCGCCGCGTGCCGGTTCAGCGTGGTCGACTGGATGACGTACCCCTCATCGCCAGCCCGGGCGAGTTGCGCCGCCCAGCCCAGATCGGCGATCAGCGGAGAGCTTGCCGGCGTGCCCACCACGAGCGTGCCAGGCGTTTCGACCGACTCCGCGAGGCGGGGTTGCGCACCCAACAGCCCCTCCAGTCCGCGTTGGAGCTCGGTGGCCATGACGCGACCCGAGGCAGAGCGCTGCGAGACGACGATCGCGGAAACGCTCTTCCGATATGCCGTTCGCAGGTCCGCGTCCTCCACGGCCACGTACCGGAGCCACAAGTCGTACCCCGGCTCCGCGTGCGCTCGAACGCTCGTCGCGAGCACGAGAAGAACGCAACCGAGCGCCGCCACACGGCGGACACGCCGGAGAAATACAGCGATCATCGGTCTCCTCACACAACCGACGGCGCGCCGAAGTGCTTTTGGAGCACCATGGCGATCGTGCCACGGAGTCTTGGCTGGGTGGACGGGTCTGTCGGCACGATGCGTGTCGTCGCGTGGGTGAACGTGCGACGCGTGACCATGCTCTCAATCGCGGGCCCGATGCGATTCCAGAAACGCGTCACTTCCCCGATGATCACGATCACGTCGGGCGCCAATCCCGTGACGAGCAGTGCCGTTCCGGCGCCGATGTAGTGGGCCATGCGATCGATGGCGGCCATGGCTCTGGCGTCGCCCTGATCTGCGAGGCGCACAAGGTCATCGAACGTTGGGGCCGACTGCCCCCTTGTCGCATCGGATTTTCCGCTTCGGCGACGCGTCGTCTCAGCGTAGTACCGTACGCCGGCGGAGTTCGAGGCGTACATTTCCCAGCAGCCGTGGTTGCCACACCGACACTGAAGGCCATCCTCCACGAACGTGATGTGTCCGAACTCACCAGCGACGCCCGTGGAGCCTCGCACCAACTGACCGTTGAGGATGACCCCGGCACCGATCCCTTCGGAGACGGTGATGGCAACCAGGTTTCGTACGCTCTCGGTGTGCTCGCCGAACCAGAGCTCGGCCAGCGCACAGGCATTGGCGGCATTTTCCAGCGCCACGGGAAGGTTCGTTGCCTTTTCGAGCGGGGTCTTCAAATCCACGTCATGCCACGCCAGGTTCGGCGCGAAGACCAGCTTCTGCGACGTCAAGTCAACTCGACCTGGCAAGCTCACGCCGATCCCCTCGTAGGCGATGTCGGGATGCGTCTCGATGAGCGTGCGGACGTGCGAGCACAACTCGTCGATGGCCTGCATCGGATTGGGAGCCGTCGGCAGCGACGCCTGGGCGATGAACTGCGCGTCGAGGCCAGCCAACGCGATCGTGGTTCTGACCGGACGAACGTTGATGCCGATGATGCCCACGCGCGCCTTGTTCAGGTGGAGAAATCGCGGCCGTCGACCGCGCGGGATGTGACCGGTCGCGCTTTCCGTTACCCATCGCTCTTTGATCAGCTGCTCGGTGATGGCGGAGACCGTGCTGCGCTGCAGTCCTGATTCCCGAGCCAACTCGGCGCGCGAAATGGGTTGGTGCCGGCGTATCAGGTTGAGCATGATGCGGCGGTTGATGTCGCGGGCGGTTTCGCTCGTCGCCACTTGAAAATTGGTCAGGTCGATCTTGCGCATGTCAACAGCTACGGTATCCGGTCCACGGGGTCTCGTTGCGCAACCGCACACGACTCACGCTTGACCTCGCCGCGTATCACTATGTGCGCTATATTACCCTCTATCCCTTTACCCCTTTACCCCTTTACCCCTTTACCCTTCTTCCTGGCAGAGGTGAAGCATGGCGACAGACTTCGACGCCGCGATTGTTGGGAGCGGGTTCGGCGGAGCGGTCGCAGCGTGCCGGTTGGCGGAGGCGGGCTACCGCGTGGTGATGCTGGAACGCGGGCGACGCTGGCACCGCCAGGACTATCCAAGCATCTCTCGAAAGAACTGGATCTGGAACGAGCTCGATCCGGTGCGGGATCACGGCTGGCTCGACATCCGACACTTCGGGACCATCGCGACCATCGCGGGCGCCGGCGTCGGTGGCGGCTCCTTGCACTTTGCCAATGTCGTCATCGACGCTCAGCCGGATCTCTTCGACGAGGGTTGGCCGTCCGAAATCACGTTTGCCGGTCTCGCACCGTACTACCAGAAAGTGAGTGACGTCCTCGAGCCGCGAAAGATTCCGTCCAACCAGTTCTCGAACCGGACCAAGCTCCTCAAAGAAGCCGCGACCAACGCCGGCTTTGGCGCGCAGTACGACGAGGTCGAGCTCGCCGTGACCTTCAACGACGACTATGCCTACGACGCCTCGCGCGAGCCAAGGGCGGGTGACAGCATTGAGAGACCGAATGCAGATGGCGTGCAGCAGGGGTTCTGCGTCCATCTCGGGCAGTGCGACCTGGGATGTCCGGTCGACGCACGGAATACCGTGGCAGTGAACTACATCCCTCGAGCGGAGCGGCACCAGGCGGACGTTCGCCCATTGCACGTCGTGCGAAGCGTCGAAGGTCTCGGCGATGGCTATCGCATCCACTTCGACCGGATCGACAACGGTGGGCTCAGGCCGGGCTCGCTCACCGCGCGGATCGTGGTGGCCGCGGCAGGCTCCATCGGCTCGACCGAGCTCCTGCTTCGGTGTCGCGACCAGCACCGCACGCTGCGCCATATCTCATCAACGCTCGGCACCCGTTGGTCGTCGAACGGCAACTACCTGAGTCCGGCTGTTCATCGTGGTCGCAAAGTTTACCCGGGACGGGGACCGACGATCACCGCCGGTATCCGCTTCTTCGGGGCGAACACGCACAACGGACAGCACGTTATGATCGAGGACGGCGGCGTTCCCGACCTTCTGGACGAGTACCGCGACGAGCTCTCGAATCCACGCGGAGACGCGAACCGTTTCGGCGGGCTGCTGCGAGCGCTCTACCGCGTGCTGGAGCGTGAGCCCGTCGAAGAGCTGATGCCCTGGTTCGCCCAAGGACGCGACATCCCAAGCGGCACGTTCAGACTTCAACGACGGTTCCTGGGCCTGCTCGGCCGCGACGTCCTGCGACTGTCCTGGGATCCGAGCAACGCGCGGCAGGTCCTTGACGCGATCCATGAGCTTCACCGCACGCTGGCGGGCACGACTGGCGGCCGCATCCTATTACAGCCGCCCGACGCTCCCATCACGCCACATCCTCTGGGCGGCTGTCCGATGGCTGAGAGCGCGACCGACGGCGTCGTCGATCACCGGGGCGAGGTTTTCGGCCACCACAATCTCTATGTCGCCGACGGCTCGATTCTGCCGAGGCCAGTCGGCCACAACCCCTCCAAGACCATCGCGGCGCTCAGCGAGCGGATCGCGGACATCATCGTGCACGAGGGCAAATAGGTCACGCCTCACTGCTGCACCACGTCGGCTCTTCCCTTGCACTTCGACAAAAGGCGTGCTACATTCTCTTGTCGAAGCGAAAGAGGGCGGTCGCTGATCAGCCACACCAACCTTCCCCTAGGGCCATGCTCAGTGATGTGCTCATCCGCGTGCGATCCCTCTTGAGACGCAGTCGGGTAGAGGAGGAGCTGCATGAAGAATTGCGGTTTCATCTCGAATATCAAGCTCGAAAGTACGTCGAGGCTGGCATGAATCCAGAGGAGGCACAACGGCGTGCACGAACGAGCTTGGGTGGGCTCGATCGAACACTGGAAGAGTGTCGAGAGGCACGAGGTCTGAGACTGTGGGACGAGCTCTGTCAGGACCTCCGCTACGCGTGGCGGAGCCTCAAGAGAAGCCCGGGCTTCACAGTGGTCATTGTGATCGTGCTGGCGCTGGGCATCGGCTTCAATAGTGCGATGTTCTCTGTGCTCGACGCGGTGCTCCTTCGCCCCTTGCCCTACCGGGAGCCGGAGCGGTTGATTCGGATATTCGAGCTACACGGCGACAAGGGAGAACGGTCGACGGCCTCGCCTGGGAATCTGAGGGATTGGCAGCGCCAGCAGCGGTCGTTCACGGGCCTGGCTGCTTGGGGTTGCGCTGGCTTCACACTTGGAATCGACCCTCCCGAGTATGTACGGGGACACTGTGTCTCGCCAGAGTTCTTCTCGGTTCTCGGCGTGCGGCCCCAACTCGGTCGTTCCTTTTCGGCAGACGAGGGCAGGGCCGGACGAAATCATGTGGTGATGATGAGTCATGAGCTCTGGCTGCGGCGGTTTGGCGGCGACCCGGAGCTGCTGGGCACAGATATCTTGATCAACAGCGAGAGATACACGGTCGTGGGGATTCTTCCACGTGGCTTCGAAGCTCCAGATCAGTTTGGCTCCCGTGAACGGATCGAGCTTTTCACACCGCTGGCCTTCACCGACGAAGACCTCGCTGACCGAGGAAGCCATAACTGGAGTGTCGTTGGCCGTCTGCGACCAGGCATTTCGATGGCGCAAGCGCAGGCCGACATGGACGCCATCGCACGCACGTACGTGAAGATGGATCAAGGAGGAGCTCTCGTTGTCCCCCTAAAGGAGGAGGTCGTCCGAGACGTTCGCACGTCGTTGCTCCTGTTGTTTGGTGCCGTCACCCTGATTCTCCTCTTGGCGTGCGCCAACATCGCGAATCTTCTCCTGGCGCGCGCCGTCGGGCAGCAACGAGAGGTGGCTGTCCGAATGGCGCTCGGGGCAGGCCGATTCCGCATCGTTCGCGAGCTGCTGACGCACAATTTGGCGCTCGCCGTGCTCGGCGGGTGTTGCGGTCTCTTGCTGGCTCAGGGCTGTGTCTCCATTTTGCGGCACCTCGGCCCGCAGAACTTGCCTCGCTTGGCTGAGGTCAGCATCGATGTACGCGTGCTCGCCTTCACACTGGCCATCTCGCTCGGCACAGGCTTGCTGTTCGGGCTCTTCCCCGCCCTCCAGGTGTCGGGTGCCCACCCCCACGATGCGCTCAAGGGGCGCGGAGGCCCGATTCGCACGATCCACGTCATGCGCTGGCGCAGCATGCTGATGGTCGCCGAAGTGGCGCTCTCATTCCTGTTGTTGGTGGCGGCTGGCTTGCTGATCAAGAGCTTCGTGTTGCTGCGCGGCGTTGAGCTGGGCTTTCAACCTGACCGCGTCCTCGCCATGCAGCTTGCCGTTCCGGGCGTGAGATACCCGGATCAACAAAGCCGCGTGGCCTTCTTCGAGCGCATTGCGGCCCGCATCGCGACACTGCCGGGGGTCGACTCCGTGGCGTTTGCGAGCCACCTTCCCCTTCGTGGGGGATGGGGCGGTAACTTCACGTTGGAACACCCACCCGATCCCTCCCAGCCGGACCATCAGGGCGACTTTCAGATGGTGAGCCCGGGCTATTTTCGGACCCTCGGCGTACGACTCCTCCGGGGACGGGCGTTCAGCGATAGCGATCGCGCTGGCGCTGTCCCGGTAGCCATCGTCAACGAGACCATGGCGCGTCGACTCTGGCCCGACGGTGACGCTGTCGGCGCGCGCCTCAAGAAAGGCGGGCCAACATCAAACGCTCCATGGTTGACGATCGTCGGCGTCGTGGGAGAAGTGCGGCTGCAGGGCCAAGCCACCGAGCCCGCGCCCGAGGTCTATTTCGCGACTGGTCAGAGCGAAGGCCTCGGTATCTCGCCGGCTGACGTCGCGGTACGAACAGTCGGCGATCCGCTGAGTCTGGTGCCCGCCATCCAGCAGGCAGTCCGGGAGCTCGACCCCGCACAGGCGGTGACCCGGGTGCGGACCATGGGCGATCTTGTCTCCGCATCGGTGGCCGAGCGCCGCTTCCAGACCCTGCTCTTCCTCTTGTTTGCGAGCCTAGCCGTGGTGTTAGCCTTCGTCGGCGTCTACGGCGTGGTGGCGTATGCCGTGACCCAGCGAACCGCCGAAATGGGCGTCCGCATTGCTCTCGGCGCGCAACGGAGCGCGCTCATCAGACTCGTGATGGGACACGCGCTGATCTTCGTGGGGACTGGGATTGCTCTCGGCGCAATCGGGGCGTATCTCACGACCCAATTCATGACGACCCTGCTGTTCGGGATCACACCCCATGATCCCCGTACGTTTCTCTCTGTTGCCGCGTTGCTTGCGGCGGCGGCAGCGGCGGCAAGTTACGTCCCAGCGCGTCAGGTCACGCGGGTTGATCCCCTCACAGCGCTGCGTAGCGAGTGAGCGTCAGCCGTACGCCCGCCGTCCTCGCGCCGCTCGGTGCCTCTCCCGCGCCCGAGAGACCGCGACTGCAGTTAGAATAAGCACGAGCATGTCTGCAGATTGGCCACCCTCTCCACCGCTGACGCCTGAGCTGCTCGACGAAATCGTGCAGCGCATCCTCCGCGTCGGCTCCCCGCGCCGCGTCGTCATGTTCGGATCGCGCGCCCGTGGCGACGCCCGCGACGATAGCGATCTGGATCTTCTCATTATTGAGGACTCGGATCTTCCACGGTATCGCCGCCCTCCCCGCTATCTACGCGCCCTCGTCGGAACGTTTCCAGCCAAGGACGTTGTGGTGTGGACGCCTGCGGAGGTGGAAGCTTGGCGCGAAGTGCCGAACGCCTTCGTCACAACGGCCCTCCGTGAAGGACGCACCATCTATGAACGATAGCCGCTCCCTCGCGCGGGGCTGGCTTGCCAAGGCCGAGAGCGACAGGCTGGCCGCTCGACGGCTGCTGGACTCGGACGGTCCGTTCGATGCCGTGTGTTTTCATGCGCAGCAGGCGTGCGAGAAGGCGTTGAAGGCTGTGCTCGCGTGGGCAGGGACGGACGTTCCGCGAATGCACAACCTCGAGGAGCTGCAGGTCGTTTGCGTCAAAGCGCTGTCAGAGCCAACGGCCTCCCTACTCAAATCGCTCGATCTTGCTGAGCTCACGCCGTATGCGGTCGAGACGAGATACGATGCCGAGTTCTGGCCGGATCGAGATACGGCGGACGCAGCTGTAAAACGAGCAGATGAGGTCATCGATCATGTGTCCGTGCACCTGAACCATGATCCTGATCAGGACAATACGAAGACAGATAATGCGGGAGACCCTTAAAGTACTGCGTTTCAGAATTGCGGTTGACGTATGTACGCCACGACGGCGCAGAGAGGAGACCGCGATGTCACCACGGTCGATTCGCAGCAGGGAAGGGAGGTCATGCTCCTGCGGTAGTCGACCGTGAGCGCCCGCTGGCCACCGCACCGCGATCGCCCGCGCGGCCGGCGTGTCCGGTGTCGCCACAGGACGGGACAGCGGTCGGGCAGGCGCGGGCCCAGGCTCGTGCGCCCAGCACGGTGAGGCCCGCGTGGTCGAACGACGGGTGTGGTCCACCCCAGACTCGCGCGCCCCGACGGAGTGGCACAAGTCCTGTGCCGCACTCGTTTCGACACGACTTTGTCAGATCCGATGATTATTCCGGACACCAAGACATCCAACGGTTGCCGGTCACGTGGGAACGCCTTCGTCCACGAGCAACATCGCGACCGACCCTGCAGCGGAAACGCCGCCTCCCGGGCCTGCGGCGACGGGGTGATCTCGGAGCAGGTCGAGCGCGTAGGCCAGGTCGAGCCGTGCACCGAACCAGTCAGGGGTGGCGGTGTGCGGGCCCATGCGGATGCCCGCGGCCGTCAGGCGCGCGGTGCTGGGCGCGAGCGGATCTCCGATATCGCCGCCCGCGGTGGCCCAGCGCGGCGTCCGCGGGACGGTGGGGAGGGGGCGGCCATCCGGCCGGCAGACGTGGACCGCCCCATCCGGCGCCCGCGTGAGCGTGAAGCCCTCTTCGTGCACCGCTCGATG
Organism: Luteitalea sp.; assembly: GCA_009377495.1. Classification (GTDB taxonomy): domain Bacteria; phylum Acidobacteriota; class Vicinamibacteria; order Vicinamibacterales; family Vicinamibacteraceae; genus WHTT01. The sequence continues at coordinate 19,711 of WHTZ01000077.1, read as the reverse complement.
GTGGCGTTTGCAGACCAAGGCCAGGTTCGTCAGCCGCGTTGCGCCTCCGTCGACCCAGTGCCGAAGATGGTGAACGTCACAATGGCGCGCCGTACAGCCGGGAAACTGGCAGTGGCGATCGCGGGCGGTGAGCGCCCGGCGGATCGCCGGTGGAATCGTCCGCCGCTTTCGCCCGACGTCGAGCACCGTCCCGTCTGGCGCATGCCGCATCACCACGGTCGACGCATCGCAGGCCAGGCGCCGCGACGTTTCAGCGGAAACGTACGCGCCGTCTGCATCCTCCAGCACGGCCTGGCCTGAATCCGGCGCGACGGCCTTCCCGGCGGCGGGTCCGGCGTGGTCTTTCAGCATGTCCTCGTCGACGTGGATCACCACCTGATAGCGATCGCCCGCCGTCCCGCGATCCAAGTCGCGCGCGAGTGCGCGCTCGGCCAACAGGCCGAGCGCGTCAGCACGGCGTTGGGCCGGCGTGACGTCCGCGGTGCCGTCGTCACGTGGGTCAGTCGCGCTCTCGTGAAACAGCCGATCGCTCGCCGCCTCGAGCGCCCGCTGCACCACGGCCCCGAGCTCCGGTGTGAGCCGGCCGCGCATCACGAGCATCCCGTCCTCATCCACCCAGGTGTGGAGGTCCCGCTGTTCGTGTCGCCGCGCGGTCTCTCGGGCTTCCTCCAGCCGATCGACACGCCGCCAGGCGCGCACCAGCCGCTCGACGTGCGCCGCGGTGCCGCTGCGCGCCGCGTCCACGAGCTGTGACTCATTCTCGGGTATGGCGACGCGCGACAGCGCGCGGACCTTCGAATAGGAGAGCTCGCCCCGTTGCATCGCGGCACTGATCTGGGGCAGCCTCGCCAGGGCACGCGCCACGCGCACCTTCTCGCGCGCCGCGCCGAGGTCGAGGCCGATCCGCCAACTGAGCCAGTGGGCGCACGAGAGGCAGCCGCCATCGTTCCAGCCGGCGCGCGCATCGAACTGGCGGATCAGCACCAACAGCTCAGAGGTGGCCGCCTGGATGCGCGCCGACAGCTCGGCGATCGCATCGCCCAGGCGCCCGATCTCCTCCTCGGCCGGAGGAGTCGCACCGTCGGGCTCCGGCCTGGGGACCGAGGCATCGGGGGTGGGAGCGCGGAGTGCGGGAGTCGACATGCACCATCATAACCGCCTGTTTTTTCAACCGCGTGTACGCCCTCAGGTGCGCGAAATCGGTCCGAGGGTCTTCGCAACCTTCAGTGGATCGTCGCCGGACGCCACACGGGCCGCATGCGCCTCTCGGAGGCATTCAGGCGCGGGATCCCAATTGCGACGCACTCGTCGAAAAAATCCTGTCAAGCGAAATCTTAGGTCCGGATAAAATTTCGAATCTGACAAAGTAGTGTCGAAACGAGTGGCAGGCGGCCGTGCGCCGATGACGGGCGCCGTTTCTCGCACGCGCGTGGCCTGCCAGGGGCCGAAGTCGCGCGCGGCCTCGTAGGCATTGTGGCGTGTGCAGCAAGTGGAGTGACAAGGCGTGATAAGATGCCGCGCTCATAGTCACTGCTGCCCCAACCATCAACCAGACGGTGTCAATCATGAGAGCTGTGCCGATTCTTCTGCGTCTCGCTGTGCTCCCGCTGCTGCTCTTCCTTGGTGGCCAGAAGACTTCCAGCTCGTCTCAGGCTGCTGGCGACAAGCCGCTTCGAATCATCGCATTCGGCGCGCATCCGGACGACGCCGAGCTGAAGGCAGGCGGTGTGGCGGCATCGTGGGCGGCGCAAGGGCATGAGGTGAAGTTCGTCGCCATGACGAACGGCGACGTCGGACATTTCGAGATGGCAGGCGGTCCGCTCGCCAAGCGACGAAAGGCGGAGGTCGCGGAGTGCGCCCAGATCCTCGGTATCCAGACCGACGTCCTGGACATTCACGATGGCGAGCTGATGCCCTCGCTCGAGAACCGCCGGACCGTAGCCCGCCTCATCCGCGAGTGGCAAGCGGACATCGTCATGGGCCACCGCCCCTACGACTATCACGCGGATCACCGCTATACCGGGGTGCTCATGGAAGATGCGGCCGTGCTCGTCGTGGCCCCGTTCTTCACGCCGGACACGCCGCCCGTCGAGCAGAACCCGATCTTCATGTACTACTCGGACGGATTCCAGCACCCATACCCCTTCGAGCCGACGATGGTGGTGTCGATCGATGAGGTCGCGGAGAAGAAGTGGGCGTGCATCGAGGCGATGCCGTCGCAGTTCGGCGACGCGGACTCGTGGCAAGCACGCACGCGGCCCGACGTACCGCAGGGGGACAAGGAGCGCAGGGCCTTTCTGCTCGAACAGACGAAGCAGCGGAGCGCCGATGTGGCCGAGCAGTATCGCGACCGCCTCATCGCGCTCTACGGGGAGGAACGGGGACGTCAGGTGAAGTACGCCGAAGCGTTTCAGTTGTGTCAGTACGGCCGCCAAGCCTCCGCGGACGAGTTGCAGCGCCTCTTCCCCTCGCTCCGGTAAACCGCCTCGCGGCAGTCATCGTCTCGAGCGGTCCAGCAGCGTACCAATCGTCTGCAGCGCCCGGTCGACCACCTCGGGACTTGGCAACCCGCTGGCTACCGCTCAGCGGGAGCGGTCGTGAGGTCGAGCACGACCTTGTAGCGATCGCCGCGCATCAGTGACTGCACGAACTCGAACGGCCGCGCGTCGGCCAGATAGGTGACGCGCTCGGCGGCTATGGCGGGTGATCCTGCCGGAGAGTCGGTAGCACATCGAAGCACTTGGTCACGCCAGTCGATGGCAATCAGCCACTGCCCGGCACGGGCGATCCGGACACATGGCTGCCCGTGCAAGAGCGCCGGCCGCTCTATCCGTTCAACCCCGACATCACGTCTATCAGCACGACGGCGTCACGCGGGCGCGCGAACTACAACGCCCTGCAGACGACCTTCAAGCAGCGGCTGTGGCAGGGGCTGGATTTCGTCGCCAACTACGCGTATGGCAAGACGCTCTCGAACAACCTCGGGTACTACGGCTCGGGCGGCGTGGCCGCCGAGGGCGCGTATCCGATGAACAGCTACGACATCGAGGCCAACTACGGGCCGGCGTTCTTCGATGCGCGGCACGTCTTCTCGCTGGCCGGCAGCTACGACCTGCCGTTCGGACGGGAACGCGCGTTCGGCAGCACGTGGAACCGCGCGATCGACGCCGTCGCAGGTGGCTGGGCGGCGAGCGTTGCCGTAACGGCGCACACGGGCTTTCCGTTTACCGTCATCGACGGATCGAGGCCGTCGCTGCAAGCCTCGCGCGCCTCGGAGCGGCCCAACCGGATTGGCAGCGGTGAAGTGGACAACCCGACGCTCGAGCGGTGGATCGATCGGTCGGCGTTCGAGTCGGCTCCAGACGGTCAGTTCGGCGATGCGGGTGTCGGGATCCTGCGCGCGCCAGGCTACTGGAACGTTGATCTGTCGATCAGCAAGCGACTCCTCACGATGGGCCAGCAGTACATCGTGATTCGCGGCGAGATGTTCAACGTGCTCAACCACCCGAACATGGGACCGCCGGATCGCAACATCCAGAGCACGACGTTCGGCCCGATCACCGGCACCGTTGGCGATCCGCGCATCGTGCAACTGGTTGCGAAGTACTACTTCTAAGTGAACAGGGGAAAGGTGCAAGGTGCGAGGTCTAAGGGCTGTCTCAGGCCACAGGGCCAGGTCTGAGGGACAGGCCGACCTTGCACCTCGCTCCTTTCTGCTCTAGGCGCGCGCTTCGAGAAGCTTCACGAGCGCGTGCAGCGTCTGGCTCACCGGCGTCGGAATGCCCAGTTCCTTGCCGCGGCGCACCACGTACCCGTTCAACGAATCGACCTCGGTGCGCTTGCCGCGCGCGATGTCCTGCCCGGTCGATGACAGGGCGTTGGGCATGGCCTCCGCGATCTTCCATCCCTCCTCCACCATGTCGACCTCGGGCAGCCGGACATCGAGCCCGCGCGCGACGGCCACGGTCTCTTCGATGACCTGCCGCATCACGTCCCGAGTCTCGGGATGAGCGACCAACCGCCCATACCGTGTTTGACTCAACGCGGAAATCGCGTTGTAGGCACAGTTCATGATCATCTTCGTCCAGAGATCGGCCTCGATGTTCGCCGAGACCAGACACGGCACGCCGGCGCGATCGAAGAGCTCCGCAACACGTTCGATCTCGCGGCTGCGGTGGTTCGGTGCATCGTCCATCGACGGATCCCCGATGATGAGGTCACCACGTCCCCCGTGCTTCACGATCCCCGGCGCGGTCATCTCAACGGCAACGTAAACGACGGCGGGAATGGCGTTGATCCCGGTGGCCGCACGAATGCGATCCGCACCGTCCACACCGTTCTGGAGGCAAACGACAACGGCTCCGTTCGACAGGTGCGGCGCGAGGGCGGTCGCAGCCTCTTCCGTGTCGGTCGCCTTGACGCTCACCAACACGAGCTCGGCGTCACCGACGGCAGCCGAGTCGGTAGACGCCGACACCGGAACCGTCGCTTGGAAGTCGAGGCTCTGGAGAAGCAGCCCGTTCGCGCCGATGGCCTCGACGTGTGTCGCGCGACCGATGAGCGTGGTGGGCGCACCGGCGCGCGCGAGCATACCGCCGAAGTAACAGCCGACGGCGCCAGCTCCCATCACAGCCACCCGCGGCCATGCGTCAGCCTTTGCGGCTATGGTTTCCTGCACGACACCTCTAGCGCGCGAGATACTTCTCGCGAATGATCCGCATGTGATGCAGCTCATGGCCGGCGATGCTGTACGCGAGGGCCCGGACGCTGATCCGGTTGCCGTTCGCCACGCCATGGCGCAGCCAGGCCTCCTGCTGGAAGCCTCGGAACATCAGCACGTTCGCGCGTCGGACGAGCTCGATCTCTGCGAGCAGCTCCGACCACGTGCGACTATCCGAGCGAGCAGCCGCGACGTAGTCGTCCTGCTCGAAGCCGGGAAGCTCCGAGCGGTCGTTGCGGGCGAAGCAGAGCGCGCGATACGCAAACATCCGCTCGGCGTCGATGAGGTGACCGATCACCTCGCGCATGCTCCATTTACCGGGCGCGTAGCGGGTGAGAGAACCCTCCTCCGACACGGTGCGGAGAACGGCGACCGATGGATCGATTTGGGTGGCGAGCGCCTCGAGCACGTCACCGTGCACCAACTCGATATACTTGGCGAAGTACGGCACGTATTCGCCCGCTTCAGGTTTTTCAATCACGACGCTATTCATTGTAGCTCCTTCCGGAACGGCTCACGGACACGGCCTGGCGGCCCTAAAGGGCCGCCCTACCGCGAGCGCTGATTGTGGCGGTAGGGCGGGGCTTCAGCCCCGCCGGTCAGGCGTGTGTTACAAGTAGGGCGCGGCTTTAGCCGCGCCATCATCAGCCCGCTGGCGCCGACTACGACGTGCTCGATTACGGTCTCATGGCTGCGCCGACGATCAGCGCTGGCAAGCGACGCGGTCAAGGTCCGACACGCTGATCCCGACGGGCAACACGCATGAGCAACGCGCTCACGACGTCGCGGAATCCATCGGTCCACTCGTGACCGCCGTCGAAGCGGACGACGGTGTGCGGCACACCTCGCGCTTCCAGGCACGCGACATCGTCTGTCAGTTTGCTTTCCGTGTACCAGTCATCGGATTTCCCTCGGCCGAGGAGAACTTGCGGGATGTGCACCGACATGTCCTGACGGATCTCCGGAGGGATGTCACCCCCCAGCGCGACTATCGCATCGGCTGGGTGACCGGCATATGCTGTGGCACGAAACGCCATGGCCACACCTTGCGAGAAACCAAAGTACACGAGACGGTTGATGGTCCATTCGTTACGGATCGCCCGTACGACCGTCGCGATATACCGCACATTGTCCTCGATGGCGAGATCGCGATCTTGACGTGTCATCCAACTTGCAACGACGGTCTCATGTCGGGCCGTGTAAAACCTGTGCAACGCCTGCACCGACACGAGGAGCCATCGATCCGTATCCGCTATGCGCTGAAGCTCCTCGAGCATGCTCTCGGCATGCTGGCCATAGCCGTGAAAGCCGACGATTGCCGGAACCTGGGGTTCGGTCGTGACAGGCTGTTTGACGAGATAGCGGCCGTGGGTCGTGGTGGTGATGGTTTTGACGCTGGTGGCGGAGTGGGGCACGGTGAGTAGCATAACCGGGACATCCCGAAGATCGTGATTTGACCTCGGGATGCGAGTCTACGCGAGCGTGATGATGGTCAAAACTGACATCGAAGGCCGGCCGACTCAGGATTCAGCCTATTTGCCCACCCGGACCGGTACGAGCAGCACTGCGTCAGCAAGAACGACCCCATCCGCGCCATCCGATCGGATCTCCAGCCATGCCTCCTCGTCAGGCGCGAAGCGGAACTCGCCCAGCGACGTCCACGAGGCGATGCCGTGCTGGAGCGATTCGCCCGACCGCCGCAGATCGAGCGTTAGCTGCTCGGTCCCCTCCGCGTGCCTAATGTCAACAGGCGCATTGGTCGCGAGTCCCTCCGCAGACGGCCAGTACAGGTATACGGTGTACGCGCTGGGCGTCGTGATCTCCGGCAGGAAGCGCACCGACCCGCCCGGAGCGTCGCTTCGCAGGACCGACGGGCCGTAGCGTCCCTGGACCTCAGCGGCGCTCCAGCGCCCTGAGACCTGCACGCGATCCTCGAAGCGATCATCAACGAGCACCTCGGGGATGCTGCCGTCGGCCAGCGGGTTTTGTCGCAGCGCACGCTGCAAGGCCGTGACGTCCACCTCTTGCACGGAGGCATTCGCCTCGATCGCCATCGAGGCGGCCACCGCAGCCGCTTGCCCGAGCACCATGAAGACCGGCTCCATCCGAATCGAACCGTAGACGATGTGCGTGGCGGAAAGCGCGACCGGCACGAGCAGGTTCGTGACCTCCGCGCGCTTTGGCGTGAGCGAACGGTAGGCGATCGGGTAAGGTGGAAATCCTCCAACCTCCACGTTCCCCTCGTTCTTCACCATCCCGTCGACCACCACCCGCTGCGCGTTATGACTATCCATCGTGTAGGCCGCAAGGCCTACACCGTCGTCCACGTTCACGGCGCCACGGGCGTTGTGCTCCGTCATGACGTACTCACCGATCAGGCGGCGGGCCTCTCGCACGTAGAGCTGGTGCGGCCATCCGCCCGTATCGAGGAACTCATCGCGGCAATAGCCCCAGGCTTGCATCTCCTTGCGAAGGTGCTCCGGCACTCGCGGATCGGTGGCGATGAAGTGCAGGAGCCCTTTCTGGTACTGCTCGTGCTCCCTCCAGATCTGCGTGCGACGCGCGTAATCGCCTTCCGGATAGTCCCAGCTCTTGCCAATGTAGTCGGTAGAGAATCCACCCCTGTTGTTCCAGTCGGTCTTGCCGTTCGGCATTCGGCTGATGATGAAGCCGTCGCTCAGGCTCTTCCACGGCCGCTTTTCCATGAGACGGACGAGGAGCTCGTAACGTCCGGGCTCATAGCCATCAGGCGGCTCGATGGGGATGGTTTGCTCGCCCTGACAAAGCGCCATACGGAAGTTGTACGCCTGCACCTTTCGGTCACCGGTGCCGTTCGGCTCCACACCCACGCCCGAAATCTCCGGCAGCAGTCCGCTGGAAGGATCGCCGCGTCGAACGTACGGGTCGACGCCCTCGGGGAACTGGTGCCCTGTCATGAGCTGGACGCCATTGATCGCCTCGTCGTAGCGGTTGTTGGGCTCGCGCCCCACCGTATAGGAAGCGCCCGACCGCGCCACAAGGTCTCCCTCGTAGGTCGCATCGATGAACTGTTTGGCCGCGATCACCAAATCTGGCGAGCGAGCACCTCGCCCCGCGTACTCCAGTGTCACGGAGCGAACCCGTGTGCCCGCCTTCTCGACGGCCTTGAGACGGCGGGAAAACAACACCTCCACATCAGCTTCGTCGAGATAGCTCTCGAAGACCTGTTCGGCCGCCCTGGGCTCGAATTGCCACGCCTCGAACTGCCCGTAATAGCGGCCGAGCCGCCGATAGAAATCCAGCCCCAAGCCGGTGACCGCGTACTTGTTACCAATGTCGGTATGCCCCAGGCCCCCGGAGCTCATCCCACCCACGTGACGCCCCGGCTCTACCAGCAGCACGCTGTGGCCGCGCTGTTTAGCTGTGTAGGACGCTATCACTCCCGCGGATGTGGCGCCGTAAACCAGGACGTCCACCTCGAGCTCGGGTGCGGTCTGGGGCGCGGCACCCACACCCGACAGCCAGACGAGGCAGGGAACGATGAGCGCAATCGCACATGGACGGTATCTCATCTCAAGGGTTCTCGTGAGACTGAGACGTCTGCCGTTCCGCCCAGATTGGACTCGACCAGGCCATCGCGGGTCGTCCATCGACCAGCCCCTGTTGCTCGAGCCGCACATAGTAGAACGTGTCTTCCGCAAAGTCACGATCCGTCATTTGTTCCTCGAACGACAGGGTGTCGGGTGTCCAGCGGCGGAAGATCTCGTACTGTCGCGTCTTCTGATTGAACTTCAGCACCTCGATCCATTCGAGCGGCGCCGTCGCGTGCACTCGCAGCGTCAGGTGCGGGTCTGTGTTGGTGGTCACGCTCCGACCGGCCGGGATGCCGTTGAGGCGAAAGTCGAGATAGATCCGCTGGCCGCTTGTGGCATAAGTCTGACGATCACGAAGCGCCTCGAAGATGGAATCTCGATCCAACCCCTCGGCCCAGACGGCCGCGAGCCCCTTGTTCGGTTGCCCGGGTCGAGCGGTGTGGTCATCTGACGACGCAATCGTGCCGAGCTGCAGACCGGCCGCCCAGGCGTCACGCGCGTAGTGCGGTCCGTCAGCACTCACCGGTCCCGTCAGCGTGCGGTACTCGTCCGGCGTCTCCGGAGCCTGGCGTGGGAACCAGTTCTTCCAGCGCTGAACCATCAGTATCTGGTCGTAGCTGAGCGGATCCTTCGGGGCATAGCGTTCGCTTTGACCGTGCCCTGAGTAGATCTCGATGAGCGGCCGGAGCGGATGGTCTTCCTTGAAGACAACCGCCGCACCCTTCGCGGCGTCGGGCGACCACCGGATCCCGGTGTGGTGCGGTACGGTAAAGGCGCGATGCGTCGCCAGTCTGCGCCAGAGCTCGTGCAGCTTGCCCATCTCGTGCTGGCGATACAGCGGCGCCCGATCGCTGGCGAAGTACACGTTGTGGTGACCGTCTGGATGCGGGAAGCTCGCTTCGTAGCCGAGGATCGTCACGAACCGCCCTGGGTCGTAACGGCGACGGACGTTCCCCTGAATCTCTTCCCATTCGTCGTCGGTGATGCCTTCGTCCTGCCGATCGCCGGTGGAATGCTCCGATGGCGCATAGAAGTCGAGGTTCGCGTGGTCGCGCGCGAACACGAAGGCGTTCCGACCGACGCCGTCCTTGCTGATGGCCGAGTGGGAGTGCAGGTCACCCCAATAGAGCTTCAGCTCCGGCTCCGCGCGGCTGACGAGCACTGGGTTCGACCGGAACCAGCCGAGCGACGCGCTACCCACCTCCACTCGGTGCACGCCCTCTGACTCGAACGCGATGGCGGGCTCGACGAACGAACCGGCGGCCGCGACGGCGTGGTCCTCCCCAACCGCTTCTACCCGCCGCAGCACGATGCCCGTGGGCAGCCTCGTCGGATTCCCGAAGCGATCTTGGGCGGCAACGTGCACCCGCACGGCTTGCCCAACAGCGCCCTGCGACGGCATCGTCACCAGCAGCTTCACGGCGGGATCGGCGGTGGTGGTGACCTGTGGGCCGCCCAGGGTGCGCCACGTGCCGTCTCCAGCATCCAGCTTCGCATCGAAACGCACGGTCTCTGCAAGGAACGAGGCCCGAACCGGTTTCTCGGAAGTGCCGTAGTTCACCACCAGCGGAGCGCGGCTTCCGAGCGCACCGGATTTCAGCGTCAGAACGATTTCGCGCGCGAAGCGGTGATACGTGCCATCCACATTCTGCTCGGAAACCTCCACGCTCCAGTCGGTGCCGGACGCGCCCGGATCAATGGCGAAGTAGCCGGCCAGTTGCTTCGTCATCAGCTCGTAGGGCTGCTGGGCGTAGGTGCGACCGCCACGCTCGTGCGGATGTAGGGTGTGCGACGTCCAGGTGCCAGGAATATGGAAGGCGAGCCGTGCGCCCGGATCGAGCCGCCCCTGCTCGACGCGGAAGACAAACCTAAGGGATCCTGCCCCGTCCGCCTGCCAGGTCTGCGGCGATGCCGTGACCGTCACGCGCACATCGGCGGGGGCCTGAACGTGAAACCCGGTGGCCGCTGCCCCAACCATGACGGCCAGGGCGCCCAAGCGCCATGCTGTCAATCGCATGGGCGTTAGTGTGCCACAATGCGCAACGCGGGGCCTCAAAGGCCCCGCGCTACGTACCGCCGAAATTTCGTGTGTAGCGCAAGATTTTCGTGTGTAGTGCGCGGCCTTTCAGTCAGTCCCTTTGCGTGGTGAGGGATCAGGGTCGCGGGGTTGTGTCCCGTCGGGCGGCGGTTGCGCGCCAGGAACCGACCGATCGGCCACGATGCCCCCGAGCGCCTTGTAGACCGCCACGACGCTCGTGAACACACCCATCTCAGCCTGGGCGACGCCGTCTTCTGCCTCCAACTGCGTGCGCTCGGCGTCCAGCAGCGAGAGAAAATCAGCCACACCTTCCCGGTAACGCACGCGCGCAATGTCGGCTGCGCGACCGCTTTCCCTGGCCTGCTCCGCAAGCCTGACGAGGCGTTGCTGCTCCTCGCGATACGTGACCAACGCGTTCTCGGTTTCCTCGAGCGCCAGGAGGACGGTTTGTTCGAACTCGGCGAGCGTCTCACGCGTAGCGGCTTCCGCGCCGCCGAGTCGCGCTCGCGCACTTCCCAAGTCGAAGGCCGCCCAGCTCAAGGCCGGCGTGACGGCCCACGCGCGCGAGTCAGCGCGGCCGAAGTCACCGCCTCGGCCCGCGAGGAATCCGAGGAAGCCTGTGAGCGTGATGCGCGGGTAGAGATCCGCTGCGGCCACACCCTCACGCGCCGTCGCGGCCGCCAGGCGACGTTCAGCCGCGCGCACGTCTGGCCGGCGACGAAGCAGCACGCCCGGGTCGCCAATCGCCAACGCCTTCGCCAGCGGCGGGTAGGGACGCGGGTCGAGATCTGCGCGAAGGGCTCCTGGTCGCGTTCCTACCAGCACCGCCAACCGATGCTCGCGCTGGACGATACCAGCGCGGAGCGGCGGAAAACTCGCCTCGATCGCCGCAACACGGGCCGCCGCGCTCGCAACGTCCTGCTCTTCGCCGAACCCTGCGTCGCGGCGGACTTGCGTGAGCCGCAGCGTCTCACGCTGGTTCACGAGGCTTCGCTCGGCGACCGCCAACTGGTGCTGCAGGCCGCGCAGCTCGAAATAGGCACGCGCCACCTCGGCAACCACGCGCACACGGGCATCCTCGAGGGTAACCTCGAAGCTCTGCGCCTCGGTCTCAGCAGCGCGGACAGCCGACCGCACCCGGCCGAACAGGTCGAGCTCCCAGAAGGCGTCAAAGCCCGCTTGATAGGTCGTCGTGTCGACCCGCTCGTCGGTGAAGCCTGGAATCATCTGATTGCGGCGATCGACGCTCGCACCCACGGTCGCCGTTGGATATCGATCGAGCGCGACGTCGTCGAAGATGGCGCGCGCCTGCTCGACCCGCGCCACGGCGATGCGGAGGTCGTGATTGGTTGCGAGCGCCTGTTTCATCAGGTCGTCGAGCACACGATCCTCGAACTGGCTCCACCAGCGCGGGTCGAAGGCCTGCTCCGCGAAGAACGTGGTCTCAGCCTGCTTCAAGGTGGCAGGATCGACGCGTGGCGTCTCATACGGCGCGCGCACGCTGCACGCGGATACGAACACCGCCAGGAGTAATCCAAGAAGAGAGCGAATCCGCATGATCAACGACCCTCCGCCGAAGCTGGCGCCGCGACGCTCGGCGCCTGCGCACGCCGGGAGAAGCGCTCGACCACGCCTCCAATGACCACGTAGAACACCGGTGTGAGGAAGAGGCCGAAGAAGGTCACCCCCAGCATGCCGGCGAAGACGGTAATTCCCATCGCCTGACGAATCTCCGCCCCCGCACCAGAGGAGTACATGAGCGGAATGACGGCTGCGAGGAAGGTGATCGCCGTCATCAGAATCGGCCGCAACCGAACGCGGCACGCGTCGAGCACGGCGGCCACCCGATCGAGCCCTTCCGATTCGCGCTGCTTGGCGAACTCGACAATCAGGATCGCGTTCTTACACGCGAGAGCGGCCAGCACCAAGAAGCTAATCTGCGTGAACACGTTGTTGTCGCCGCCGGTGAGCCAGACGCCGGCGATGGCCGAGAACAACGTCATCGGCACGATGAGAATGATCGTGAGCGGCAACGACCAGCTCTCATACTGCGCCGCGAGCACGATGTAGACGAGGAGCACGCACAGCGGAAAGATGTAGATCATCGTATTGCCCGCCAGCAGCTCCTGGTAGGCCAGCTCGGTCCACTCGAACGTCATGCTCGACGGCAGGCTGTCACCGAGAATGCCAGCAATGGCATCTTGGGCCTGTCCCGAGCTGAAGCCGGGCGCGGGTCCACCGTTGATCTCCGCCGCGGGATAACCGTTGTAGTGCATCACCTGATCGGGACCGTAACCCCGCTGCACGCTGACGAGGGAGCCGAGCGGCACCATGTCACCTTGGGCATTGCGTGTCTCGAGCCGACGGATCTGCTCCGGCTGGAGCCGGTAGGCCGACTCGGCTTGCACGTTGACCTGATAGGTGCGCCCGAACTGGTTGAAGTCGTTGACGTAGAGGGAGCCCAGATAGACTTGCAGCGTGTCGAACACATCGGTGACGCTTACCCCGTAGGTCTTGACGCGCTCGCGATCCACGTCGGCATCGATCTGTGGCACGTTCACTTGGAAGCTCGAGAACAAGCCAGCCAGCTCGGGCCTCCCCCGTCCCTCCCCGAGCACACCTTGCACCTCGCTGTACAGGTCCTCGAACCCGACGCCCCCACGATCCTCGACGTACAGCTTGAATCCACCCACCGTGCCGAGCCCGATGACCGGCGGCGGCGGGAAGATCGCCACAAACGCTTCCTGGATCTCGCTGTAGCGCATGTTGAGCGCTTGAACGATGCCCATCGCGCTCACGTCAGGGGACCGGCGCTCGGCGGCTGGCTCGAGCGTGACGAACACGATGCCGGAGTTCGTCGCGTTGACGAACCCGTTGACCGACAGACCAGGGAAGGCGACCGCGTTGGTGACACCCGGCTGCTCGAGCGCCATCTCCGACATCCGCCTGATGACCGCATCGGTCCGATCGAGCGTGGCGGCATCGGGGAGCTGGGCGAACGCAATGAGGTAGTCCTTGTCCTGGTCGGGCACGAAGCCCTCCGGAACGCGCGAGAAGCCCACGAGCGTGAGTCCGATCAAGCCTACATAGACCACCAACGCGACCACCCCTGCGCGCAGCACACGGGCGACGCCGTAACCGTAGGATGTGGACGCCCGGCCAAAGACACGATTGAAGAGGCGGAAGAACCACCCGAACAGACGATCCGCCCAACGCTGCACCACGTCGCGTGGCGCGCTCCTCGGCTTGAGCAGACGCGACGCCAGCGCCGGGCTGAGCGTCAGCGAGTTGACCGTGGAGATGAGCGTGGCGATGGCAATCGTCACCGCGAACTGCCGAAAGAACTGCCCGGTAAGCCCGCTGATGAACGCCGTCGGAATAAACACCGCCGTGAGCACCGCCCCAATCGCGATGATGGGGCCCGAGACCTCCTCCATCGCTTTCCGAGCGGCGGCCATCGGCTCGAGGCCGAGCTCGATGTGCCGTTCCACGTTCTCCACCACGACGATCGCATCGTCGACGACGATGCCTATCGCCAGGACGAGACCGAACAGCGACAAGGTGTTCAGCGAGAAGCCGGTCGCGAGCATGACCGCGAAGGTCCCGATGATCGAGACCGGCACGGCCAACATCGGAATGATCGACGCCCGCCACGTCTGCAGGAACACCATCACGACGAGGACGACGAGGATCGTGGCCTCGAACAGCGTCCGAACCACGGCGCTGATCGACTCGCGCACGAACATCGTCGGGTCGTACACGATGCGGTAGTCCACGCCCTCGGGAAACGACTGCTTCAGCGTGTCCATCATGGAGCGGACTTGGTTGGATGCTTCGATGGCGTTCGTCCCAGGCCGCTGAAAGATGCCGATGGCGGCCGCCGGTTGGTTGTCGAGCAAGCTGCGCAGCGCGTAGGCACTCGACCCGAGCTCGACGCGGCCGACGTCACGGACGCGCGTGATCTGTCCATCTGGTGTCGCACGCACGACGATATTCGCGAACTCCTCTTCGTTGGTCAGACGTCCCTGCGCGTTGATGGAGAGCTGGAAGGTCGTGTCGGTTGGCGCAGGTGGCGCGCCCAGGACGCCTGCAGCCACCTGGACGTTCTGCTCGCGAATCGCCTGCACCACATCGGTGGCCGTCAATCGCCGTGAGGCGAGCCGCGCGGGATCGAGCCACACGCGCATGCTGTACTCGCCTGCACCGAACACCAGCGCGTCGCCAACACCCGGCACCCGAGCCAGCTCGTCTCTAATGCGCAGATGCGCGTAATTCGACAGGTAGAGCTGGTCGTACCGTTCGTCGGGCGAGACGAGATGCACGACCATGATGAAGTCTGGCGACGCCTTCTCGGTTGTGACACCGATGCGCTGAACTTCCGTTGGCAACCGTGGCAGTGTCTGGCTGACGCGGTTCTGCACCTGCACCTGCGCGTTGTCGAGATCCGTGCCCAGCGCGAAGGTCACCGTGAGTGTCATCGCGCCGTCGACGGTCGCCTGCGAGAACATGTAAGACATGCCCTCCACGCCGGCGAGCTGCTGCTCGAGCGGCGAGGCAACCGTTTCGGCAATGACCCTCGGGTTCGCGCCGGGATAGGTGGCCCGCACCACGACCGTTGGCGGCACGACCTCGGGATACTCGCTGACCGGCAGCCGTACCAGTGCGATGCCGCCGATAATGACGATGAGGACCGAGAGCACGACCGCGAAGATCGGTCGGTCTATGAAGAAGTGAGAGAACTTCACGGCGGCGTTACTCCTGAGCCTCGGCGTCGGTGGGGACCGCCTCTGGTTCTGATGTATCTGCTGATCCATCCATCGCGATCATCTCGGGCTGCACCTCGACGCCGGGCATCACTCGCTGCAAACCATTGACCACGACCACGTCACCGGGCTCGAGTCCGCTGCGAACGACGCGCAAGCCGTCGACCAGCGGTCCAAGCACGACGGCGCGATATTCGATCTTCCCGTCCTCTCCGACAACGAACACGAACTTCTTGGCCAGGTCCGTGCCCACGGCCCGGTCCTGAATGAGCACGCCACGATATGAGCCATTTCCTGCGAGCCGAAGCCGAACGAACAGGCCGGGGGTCAGATCGCGGTTCGGGTTGTGAAACACCGCCCGGCCCTGAATCGTGCCCGTCTCCGGATTGACCTGGTTGTCCAAGAAGTCCATCCGACCCTCGCGCGGAAAGCCGGTGTCGTTGGCCAGCGCCATCTGAATGGGCAGGCGTGTGACGTCCGTGTTACCGTTTCCGCCGTTCCGTTCTTTCGCCTGGTTCACGTATCTGAGGAAGACCTGCTCGTCTGCATCGAAATACGCATACATCGGATCGACCGAGACGATGGTCGTGAGGAGCGTGGCGTCACCCGGACCGGTCGACACCAGATTTCCCTCCGTGACGATCGCGCGGCTCACACGCCCCGCGACCGGCGCGGTCACCCGCGTGAACTCGAGGTTGAGCTCGGCCGCGCGCAAGGCCGCCTGCACCGCATCCACCTGGGCGGCCGATTCCTCCGCGAAGGCAGACCGCCGGTCGTGCTCCTCGAGCGACATGGCGTTTTCGGCACGGAGCCGTTCCGCCCGGTCTCGCTCCAGGCGCGCACGCTGAACCGTCGCGCGCGCACGTGCGAGCTCGGCGCGTAGACGATCGACCTCAGCCTGGAACGGGCGTGGGTCGATCTGGAAGAGCAGCGCTCCAGCCTTCACGAGCGCCCCTTCGGTAAACGAGACCTTCGAGACGTAGCCCGAGACCCTCGGACGTACCTCCACGGTGTCGACCGCCTCGAGGCGACCGGTGAACTCATCCCACTCGGTCACGTCACGATGGAGGACCTCGGCCACGGTGACCTTCGGCGGTGGCGGAGCGGCAGGCTGTGCGGCAGTCTGCGAACAGGCCGACAGTACCGCAGCAAACAACACGATGAGCCCGCCACGGCGGGCGAGCGCACGGCCTGACCGCCGGCCACGTTGTCGGGGAACACGTATCGGGAGGCGTCGCGAGGGGCCCGCAGGCCCCTCGTCGCTCGCCAAACGCCGACCTAAGGAAAACGTATGTATGACGCGCATGATCAAGCCAGCTTTCTCCTTCGAACCCCTATTCGGGGGACGTCGCGATTTGTCTCAATCTTTTCGAGGCGCCCGCCTCAGGTCAGGGGATATCGACCGAGACTGCATCATGACCGCCGCGGTCGTGGGTCTCAATTACCCGCGACGTCATGTCCAGGTGTGACGCGATGAAGTTTCGTTCGGTTCCCAGTCACTCTTTAGTCGAATGACATCCGCGGTTTTCGACCGACGGAGTCCGCCAACTGGTCCGTCGAAGCTTCAGCGAAGGCAAAAGCGCCACGTCTAGCCAGACTGCCCTACTTGTCAGAATGGCTGATACCCAGCACCTTCCGCAATTGGACAGATGCCGGATGTCGACCTCGCTCATGCGGAGCAGGCGCAACCGAGCCGTTCGGCCAAGATCGATCTCCGACTTTCGACCGATACGAGCATCGGACAAATGGTGGATAATGGCGAGATGGACAGCGGACCTTGCCAAGACAACCCGGCGTTGCCGGCCGACGGAATAGTCGAGAAAGAGGCGCTACGCGAGGCCCTCGAGCGGGAGAGTGCCGAACGGCGGCGCTTGGAATGCCTCGCGAAGATCCAAAGTGATGCGGTTCAGCTCGCGCTCGATCTGCTCGTACGCGAACCCGACATCGCAGGCTTCTTCCGCGTCTTCACGAAGACATTGGTCGAGGAATGCGAGAGTCATGCGTGCGGTGTCTGGCTGATCGACGACGACTATCGGAGCTGTGAGCTCTGGATGGCCTACATCAAGGACCGGATGTTCACGCCGGAAAGCGACGACTGGCCTGCGTTGGCGCTGCCGCGTCACAGTATGGCAGAGCATCTGTTTTGCTACACGCCCGGGTGGACGCGCACGATCGAGTACGTCGGCAACGACCCGCGCCTGCCCGAGCCGGTGCGCGAGTTCAATCGCCGCGAAGGCGTGAGCTCTGTGGCGGTCGCGCCGCTCGTGCTGGCGACCCGCACGCTCGGCTGGTTCGCGTTGTCGACGGGTCCCACGCCGCTCTGCGAGAGCGCGTGGCGCGTGGCGCTGCTCGACGCGAGCGCGCGTCAGGCGACGCTGGCGCTCTATCAGAGCCGACTGGCCGAGCAGCACCTCTTGGAAGAGCGACACAAGGCGATCCTCGAGGAGCGAAACCGGCTGGCGCGAGACATCCACGACAACCTCGCCCAGGGCTTCGCCGCGATTCTCATGCAGCTTCAGGCCGCACAGCGCCAGGCGACTGCCCTGCCATCCTCCGTGGCGTCGAGCTTGGACGCCGCGGTCGATCTGGCGCGCACGCACATGATCGAAGCACGTCGCTCCGTGGGTGCCCTCCGCCCGCACATCGGTGAAGGCCAAAGCCTGCCTACCACGCTGCAGCGTCTCGTCGACATGGCTGGGCGTACGACTGACGTCCCCATCGAGCTCGTGGTGGACGACCTCCCGCCATTCGGTCACGAAGTCGAGCGCGAGATCATTGGAATTGCCCAGGAAGCGCTGAACAATGCCGTGCGCCATGCCCACGCTCGCAGGATCACGGTCACGGCCTCGGCGCCACCCTCGCTCGGATTCCGGTTGTCGGTGGCCGACGACGGCCGCGGGATCGCCAACGAGCGTGGAGCATCCGGCTTCGGCATGACCAGCATGCAGGAGCGTGCCGAGCACATCGGCGCATCGCTCACGATCGTCACGGCCCCACGGCGAGGCACCGAGGTCGTGCTCGCCTGGGAACCCGCTCCTTCTGCTCTCCCGCCTCGGGCCTCGGCCACGGAGGTCCATGCGGCACAGTGACGTTGCCGCGGAGGTCACGGCCAAAGCCCGTGTGCTCCTCGTCGACGATCACGCCCTGCTCAGAACGGGTGTGGCGAACATCGTCAATCAAGAGCCTGACCTGTGTGTGGTCGCCGAGGCCCCTAACGGCACCGAAGCGGTGGACGCGTTCGAGCGTCATCGACCCGACGTGACGCTGCTGGATCTCCGAATGCCCGTGATGGAGGGGGTCGAGGCCGTTCGTCAGATCCGGGAGCGGGATCCCGAAGCGAAGATCATCGTCCTCACGACCTACGACACCGACGAGGACATCGCGCGGGCGCTCAAGGCGGGTGCGAAGGCGTACGTGCTGAAGGACATCTCCGCCGAGGCGCTCATCGCCTGCATTCACGATGTTCTCGCCGGCAAGACCTACCTCGCGCCTGCGGCCGCCGCGAAGCTCGCGGAACGTGTGACGCGCCTTCAGCTCACGCCGCGCGAGCTGGCGACGCTCCGGCTCATGGCCGACGGCCAAGCGAACAAGGAAATCGCCACTGCGCTACGCATCAGTGAGCGAACGGTGAAGACACACGTGGGCCACTTGTTCGAAAAGCTCGGCGTCGCCAGTAGAACGGAGGCAGTGAAGGTCGCAACCCGCCGCGGTCTCGTCAGACTCGACTGACCGTACGCAGACGTAGGGCGCGGCTAAAGCCGCGCCCTACAAGCCCTACAGGGAGGGCGCCCCTTTTAGGGGCGCCCTCAGCTGGGCAACGTCATCGACTAGCGCGGCGGGCACGGGGCCAAGCTGCTAGTTCCGCTCGACATCGAAGTCGTGGCAGACGTTGGCGTCGTAACGGTAGTCGGACTCGAGAGTCCGCTCGCGCCCGGTGTCGAAAGACGCGAAGACGGGAGACCCATACTTGCGCCAGTCCCGATCGTGCCGATCGCGCTTGGACGATTCAATGGTACGCCGATTGTCGACCCGGTTGAGGCTCCACTCGGTGAGACGCGGGTGATGTTGCTTCCGAGCGCTCCTGTCATGGATGACGTTGATGAACTGGTGCTCGTCGACGATAGCGAGCTGCTCGTCGATGCCATGATGGGTGACGTCACGGTCGGGGTTGTTAGCACGCTTCCGACAGTCGAACGTGACATCGTTCCGGGGCGCTGAGCACAGTCATCCCTTGATGTCATCGGCGTTACTTGCCCGGCGGTCGGGCTCGCTACCGGCCCCGTTGGGCTCGTCGTCTGGCCGGGGCTGGCCGTTTGACCGGTTTCACTCGTCGGTTGGCCGGCCCCGGGAGGCACGGACGGGTCCGACTGAATCTGCGCCGCGAACGCTGCTGCAGCGCACATCATGCTGATACTGCTGAGTATCGGAATTCTCATCAACATTTCTCCTCCTCTGGGTTTACAAGTGGTGAGGAGACTTGAAGATCGACGCGACGAATTCTCACAATCATTTCTCTACCCAGACTAACGCCGCGCGGCCGTGATCGCAAGGTCATGCAGGGTTGAGGGTGCTTAACGGAAATGGGGGTCGCGAGATCTGGAGGGTCGGAAAAAGGGGA
>WHTZ01000076.1 GCA_009377495.1 Luteitalea sp. | reverse complement strand
GCGCGGCTTGAGCGGATTGCCGAGCGGTCGGATGACCTCCTGCCCCGGCGTCTCCTCCCACCCAGAGGCCAATGTGCGCCTTGAACTGATGGAGAAGGATCAACCCAACGGCGGCGAAGACGATCACGGCGGCCGCCTCTCCGCGGCCGACGAGGTCCCGCTCTTTGGTGATCGGCAGGTCGTGCGGATTCCAGTCCTTGGGTGGCCGGCGCGACTGCACATCACCTCGCTCGAGCAGATGAAACACGAGGACGATGACGCCGAACGTGAGGAGTGCGACCTGCACGAGATTCCCAACGAGGCTCAACAAACTGTGCGCCACATCGTCGAACGTCGCCGGGATGCTGAAGATGAGGAGTCCAAAGCCGACCAGCAGGAACCCGAGCCCCGCGATCAGATGGATACGCAGGACTAATGTATTGCGTCAGATGGACTTACAAGCAGCTTCGGCCTATCATCGGCAAGGTCTATCGGTTCGCAAGGCGCCCGCCGCATTCGAGCGCCTGGGGCGCGGTCCATTCGGAAAGGTGGTCGTTGGTCTATGAATCTGCAGTTGGAGGGCAAGCGCGCGCTGGTGTCGGGCAGCACCGCGGGTATTGGATTCGCCATCGCGGAGGTCCTCGCCCGCGAAGGCGCGCGGGTCATCGTCAGCGGCCGCTTCCAGGAGTCGGTCGACGAGGTGCGATCGAGACTTCGAAGGGAGACGACGCAGGAGGTCGACGGATTCGCAGGAGATCTGAGCACTGCGGAAACCGTCGACGCCTTGGCGCAGACCTTTCCGGATGTCGACATTCTTGTGAACAATCTCGGCATCTTCGAGCCGAAGCCCTTCGAAAACATTCCAGACGAGGACTGGCGCCGGTTCTTCGACGTGAACGTCCTGAGTGGTGTCCGTCTCGCGCGCGTGTATCTGCCGCGCATGCGACGCCTCAACTGGGGGCGCATCATCTTCATCTCGAGCGAGAGCGCCATCCACATCCCGTCCGAGATGATTCATTACGGCATGACCAAGACGGCCCAGCTCGCTGTCTCGCGCGGACTCGCGGAAGCGGTCGCAGGAACGGGCATCACGGTGAATAGTGTGCTACCGGGGCCAACCCGATCCCGGGGCGTCGGTGATTTCGTCGAGGCTCTGGCGAAGGATGCGGGCAAGTCGTTCGACGAGTTCGAAACGGAGTTCTTCGAGAAAGTGCGGCCGACCTCGCTGATCCAGCGGTTCGCGACGCCCGAGGAGGTGGCCTCGCTTGTCGCCTACGTCGCGAGCCCGCTCGCGTCGGCCACGACGGGCGCTGCACTACGCGTCGACGGCGGCGTCGTGAAGAGCGCCTTCTAGGGTCACGGTACCGCAGCGCCGGTCAGCCGTGGCCGCACGACGTTCTCGAGCGGAGGATGCCCGCGCAGGTACGCGATCGTGGCGTCCCGAATCGCGGGCGCCTCGGGATCGTCGCTCACGACGACAACCCCCTCCTTCCCCAGAAGATGCTCCTGGATGATGTGCGCGGCGCTGGCCACCGTGTAGCTTCTGTTGGTGTCGACCGGCGCGTCACCGATGTGCAGCACATCGCCCCGAACCTGTGCCCCGGACAGATGGAGGCGGACGAGTCCGTCGTTGGCAGCGTCCAGCATCTCAACAATGCGGCCGCCGGGGGCACGGACCACGACGAGGTGCTGTCGCGTGTAGCCTCCGAAGAGCTCATAAACGTCGCTCACCCGCACGGGTCCTGCCGGGAGACCGGACGGGTTCAAGCTGTAGAGCGCGCTCATGCCTATGTCTGCGTCGGTATGGGCTCGAACCGCGTCGGCTTGCAAGTGCCCGAGCGCGATCTCCTCGCGCTCCGCCCCTTCGGCGGGGAGCGGCTCGATGGCCCTGGTCAGCTCCTCGTCGAGGTATTTCTCGACGCGCTCGGCAAACGGGCGATACGCCGCGCTCACTGCCGGGTCGTCCTCCACCGACGCGGTCAACGCGATCAACGGTTCGGCCGGATACGGCCGCCCCAGCGGAGCCGGCACGCCGTCCCGGCCCCACCACCGGCCGTCCGTCCCATTGACCGCAATCACTCGGGAGCTCTTGTCATCACGCCGGACCAACAGGTCGACCCGCCCGAGATGGCGGGCAGCCGATCCAGTCTGGGCGATGAGTGTCTCCCCCACCCACACCTGTTGGTCGAGCCGCGTGTGGGAGTGACCACCGAGGATCACGTCGATGCCCGGCACTGACGCCGCCAGCTCGCGGTCCGTCTCTACGCCGAGGTGCGTGAGCGCAACGACCACGTCCGCTCTTTCGATCTCGCGTAGGCGTGGAACGAGCGCGCGTGCTGCCTCGACGGCATCCCGGAAGTCGACCCCTTCGATGGTGCGGGGCCATTGGATCTCCGGGGTGCGCTGCGTGGTGAGTCCGAAGATCGCGATTCTAACTCCACCCGCCTCCCGGACGATGAAACGTTGGAGGCCGCCCCACGGCTCTCCCGAAGGGGCGTCCACGACGTTCGCCGAGAGCACAGGAAAGTCTGCCGCGGCGATCGCGTTCCGAGCAATGCGCTGCCCCCAGTCGAACTCATGGTTCCCGGCCGCGGCCGCGTCGTACCCCGCAGCGTTCATCGCGGCGATGACCGGCTGGCCCTCGAACAGCTTCTCCGCGGCCGTACCGTGGATGATGTCTCCGCCGTCCAGCAGCAGGACATGCGGCATCTCTTTACGGATCCGACGGGCCAGCGTCGCGATCTTCGCGATTCCACGCGGCTCACCGGGATAGACGATGCTGCCGTGAAGGTCGTTCGTGTGCAGGAGGGTGAGGACGGTCTCCTCGCCAGCACGCGTGGCCGCGGTCCCGACGTCGCCCTCACCGATGGCAAAGCCTAGCAGGAGTGCCAAGACCGCGAGTACCATGAAAGTCTTAGCGCTGATGAGCCCCATGATTTCTTTCTTTACAGTCTGCGGGTTGGCGCTTCTCGTCACCTGGGCTGGACTACGACACGACCCTGCTGCATGACAAAGGTCACTCGGGAAAGCGCCCTGGGATCGCTGAGCGGGTTACCGTCTATCGCGATGAGGTCGGCGATCTTTCCTGTGCCGATCTCGCCGAGCTCGTTCGCGAGACCGAGCGCTTCAGCGGCATTGACGGTTGCGGCACGGATCGCGTCATTCGCCGGTACTCCGGCTTCGATCATCGCGACGAACTCTCTGGCGTTTTGACCGTGTGGCAGCACGCCGCCGTCGGTCCCGAAGACGAGCTGCACACCGCCACGATGTGCCGCCGCGACGGAGTCTTGCAATGCGCTTGCCGCTGGGCCTTGCGTTGTGCTCAGCAGCGAGGCAAGCGTCGGGATGAGAAACACTCCCTTGTCCCGAAGCGCTGTCGCCGTGGTCCCATCCAGGTAGGCGGCGTGTGCCAACCCGTTGACGCCCGCGCGAACCGCAGCCTTGACGCCTCCGAGGCTTATGGCGTGAGCGATCACGATGCGATCCAGCCGGCGAGACTCCGCGACCACTGCTGTCAGCGCGGCGTCCGCTATCTCGTAGGTTTCTGGGTGCGCGAAGGCCTCAGCCGCCCAGCCAGACACGCACACCTTGGTGAGGTCGGCGCCGGCCGCGACGTTCTCGCGCACGCGTGCGCGGAATCGCTCCGCGCCACCCTCAACGCCTATGCCACCAAATTCGCAGACACCGTTCTTCGTGCCCACCCAACGGCCTGCTGCCAGGATGCGAGGGCCCTCTGCGGATCCCGCGGTGATCGCGTCGCGCAGTCGGAGCACCACATCAGAGGTTGCGCCGAGATCGACAACCGTCGTGAACCCGGCCCGCAGGACCGCAGCGGCATTCGCGCCGGGCCTGCCGCCGATCTGCAGGTGCACATGGGCATCGATCAGGCCGGGGAGCACCGTCGCGCTTCCGAGGTCGATAAGCGATTTGGCGGACCGCTGATCGAACTCGGTTAGCGGCACGATCTTCGTGATACGGTTGCCAACCACCAGGATCACTGATGGCCCATGGATTTGGCCGGATACCGGATCGAGCCATCGTGCGGCGCGCAACGCTACATCGGCGGTCGTCGACCGCGCCTCCTGCCAACCGCCGACTGCCGCATCGCCCGCTGGCATGATCAGTGCGAGGGCGAGCGCTGCACAGCGAGTGAGCATTTTTGGCTATCTACTGTAGAGCGTCGATCAATACCATCAACTCGTCATCTGTCCATGGCCGCGTACGGTCGGCCGTCATCGCTCGAACCGCCTTGACCGTCGCCGGGTCGACTGACGTGCCTACCTGGCCCCACTCGCGACGGATGTAGGTCAACACGCTGGCGATCTGCTCGTCACTGAGCGCGGAGCCGATCGGCGGCATCAGTCCAAACGCGCCCTCTTTACCGTTCAGAAGAATGCGCACCGGGATCTCGGCCGGAGCCAGCGTCAGTGCCGATTCGACAAGAGTCGGGGCGAGCTCGTCCCCGCCGCGTCCGTCGCGCTGATGGCACGGCTGGCAGATGTTCTCGTAGACCTCGTGCCCGGCGTCGAACCGCCGCCGCTCTTCGGCCGTCAGCGGCGTGGGCGCCGCTTCGCCCGCTTTACCCGGCCACGTCACGCGCCCGAGCACGCTCGTGGCCCGCGAACCTAGCTCGTCACGCCGTGCCGCCAGCCTAGAGAGCGCCGCCGGTTCGCGATTCAGCTGCAGCCTCGGTCCGCCGCCGCGTCCACCCGCGCTAGCGGCGTCCGCTTTCGGTCTCGGGAACGCGTACGCGCCGCCTGGACCGGCTCGGCCGCCCGGACAGGTTGGACACGGCAACGCGGTTGTCGGGCCCGCTGTACCACCTCGCGGCGTCGCGGTCGTGCCTGGCATGGCAGCCCCGAGCAACGCGACCTCCGCCCCGCGTAGCAGCGCCGAACGCCCCCAGCGCGAACGGCTCTCGTCGGCGACCCACACGAACAGATTCTGAATGGCCGCGTCCTCAGAGCTTTGCACGATGGTGGCCGCGAGCATCGTAATGGCCGCTTCGCGCTGCGGTGTTTGCCCACCACGCGCCTGCATCAGCTTTTCTAGGACAGCCGCTTCACTGCCCCGCAGCCCGCTGAGCGCAGCGTCCATGGTGATCGGATCGTCGGCATGTCGTTCGAGCAACGAGACTACCGCGCGTTCGCGCGGACCCGGTGGCATGGTGCCGAGCGATGCGGCCAGTTGCTGCCGCACGGTCCAGTCGGGGTCGTCGAGCCGCTTCAGGACGGCGGCGTGAATCGGATGATCTGCCTCGCCAAGCCACCGCTCCGCAAGACGAACCGCCGAGGCGCGCACGTCGCGCGAGGGGTCATCCAGCGCCTTTGTCACGGTGGCTGGCTCAATGGCGTCGATGCCGTCCAGTGTCCAGAGTGCGTGGAGGCGCGTCCGTGGATCCTCGGCGCGTTGGGCCAGCTTCCCGAGCATCGGGACCACGGCTTTCTCACCGCGCTCGACGAGCAGGCGCTGCGCCGTATCGCGCCACCAGCCGTTGGGATGCGACAGCGTCTGCACCAACTGCGTGGCCGATGCCTCCGACAGGGGTCGCGTGGTATCCCGCTCGGTCGTGTCGTGCACGACACGATAAATGCGGCCGAACCCGGTCGGCTGCTCCAGCTTGCGTTGGAGGATCTGATCGCGCAGGTACTCCGTGATGGAAATGCGATGCTCGATAATCCCGCGATACATGTCGACGATGTACAACGTGCCGTCGGGCGCATTGGACAGATAGACAGGCCGGAAGCGCTCGTCGGTCGACGCCAGGAACTCTCCCCGGTCGTACGCCTTGCGCGCCCGCAACGTCGTCCCATCGTCGTTGAGGACGATCCGGCTCACGAGGTTGGCGGCCGGCTCTGCCACGAACACGTTCCCATAAAGCTCGGACGGCAGTCGATGGCCACGGTACACCAGCGGCGCACAGACAGCCGTGAACTTCGCCAGCGATCCGTCGGCGCGATCGATGCCGGTCTGATACGCACGGTTCGTTCCAGGATTCGGACGTACGGGCCAGACGGTGTTCACTTCGTTCATGTCATCCGTGAGCCGGTCGTAACTCCCGCGCGTGCGCAGGAGATTCGGATTGCGCGCGAAGTAGGGCGTCGGAACGAAATCGACATGCAACGCGGACTCATTGGTATTGCGGTAAATGCGGCCGGCGTCATCCTGCGTCAAGCTCCACTGGCCACGTCGCAACGTCTTCTGCACCTCGAAGGCGCCGTTCTTCAGACGGAGATAGATGTCCGACTGCCCCGCTGTGTACATCCGGTTGTCGAGCGCCCAGTAGAAGCCGTTCGCATTGTTCTCGGGATCCACCTCCAACCGCCCGTACTGGTTCGTGACGAGCTCCTTCGTATCCGCGCGCAGGTCGCCGTTCGTGTCGCGCATCAGCCACGCGTTGGGCGGCTCGCCGACCAGCACGCCGCGGTCGAGGACCTTTAACGCCCGCGCCAAAACCAGCCCGTCCGCGAATACCGTCCGCTTGTCCATCCTCCCGTCGTCGTTCACATCTTCCAGGACGACGACGCGACCGATCGGATCACGCTCACCGGAGGCGGCGATGTCGCTCATGTAGCCGGGCATCTCGACCGCCCACAGGCGCCCGTCGAGATCCCAGTCGAACACAATGGGATCCTGAATCAGCGGCTCGCTGGCCACGAGCTCGAGGCGATAGCCTGGCGGCATATAAAACGTCTTTATCGCCTCGGCGGGTGACAGTGCCGGAGATTCCAGCGGAACCCTCTGCACGCCGGGCGGCCACTGGCGACTGGGCGGTGACTGCTGAGAGCCATGACCGGCGACCACAACAACGATGACGAGGCACGCAATAACTTGGACTCTGGCGAGAAGCATGGAGCTCGGTTCCTGATTGGTGCAGAATATGTCCCATGAAACGTCGCGAATTCCTGACCGCGTCCAGTCTGGCGCTGCTGGGCCTGAGGGTGCAAGAGGATGCCCTTGGAGCAGCGGAGCCGATCATCGACATTCACCAGCATCTCGGTTATCGCGGTCGCCCCGATGAGGCGCTGCTGGCTCATCAGCGCACGTTGGGCGTGACGACGACGATTCTCCTGCCCGCGGGTCGGCCGGTGAACACAGCATCCACACACGAGGGTGTGGCGAATGGCTTGCAGGCACAATGTCTCGGCAACGAAGCCTGCTATCGGTTTGCCAGAGCGCATGCGAAGCAGTTCGCGTTCGGCGCGAACGAAGTGCCGGATCTCGAGGGCGCAGCCCAAGAGATCGAACGATATCTGAAACGTGGTGCAGTTGTCATTGCCGAGCAGAAGTTCGGCGTCGACTGCGACTCGCCGCACATGCAGATGATCTACGAGCTCGCGCAGGCGCACGGTGTCCCCGTGCTCATGCACTGGCAATTCAAGATGTACAACTACGGTTTCGAGCGGTTCTACAAGATGCTCGAACGATATCCTCAGGTGAGCTTCATCGGCCACGCGCAAACCTGGTGGGCAAACATCGACCGGAGCTACACCGACCAGACGGTGCTCTATCCGAAGGGACCGGTCACCGCCGGCGGCCTGACCGACCGCTACCTGAGCGACTACCCGAATATGTATGGCGACCTCGCTGCTGGATCCGGGCTCAACGCCTTGACGCGCGACGAGGATGTCACGCGCGATTTCCTGACGCGGCATCAGGACAAGCTGCTTTACGGCAGCGACTGCACTGACGTCGAGGGCACAGGCGAGAAATGTCAAGGTGCGCAGATCATGGCCGCCATCCGACGCCTCGCGGCAAGCAAGGCGATCGAGCGAAAGTTGCTGTACGAAAACGCCAAGACATTGTTTCGGCTCTGAGGCATCGCATCGGTTACAGAAACCCGTGTCTGAGTGTTCCCATGAGACAACTACTCTGCTACGCCATTCTCCTGGTCGCCATCGTCACGGGTGGCCGAGCGCAATCTCCCACGAAGGCGGTCTCGCTCTTCGATGGCCGCACCTTCCAAGGTTGGGAAGGTGACACCGCCGTGACCTGGCGCATCCAAGATGGTGCCATCGTCGGCGGCTCGCTGACCGAGACCGTCCCGCGAAACGAGTTCCTCTGCACCAGGCGCGCGTATGCCAATTTTGTCCTGCAACTGAAGTTCAAATTGACGGGGACCGGGTTCCTCAACGCAGGGGTGCAGTTTCGCAGCCAGCGGTTGAAAGATCCTGCGCATGAAATGATCGGCTATCAGGCTGATCTGGGCGAGGGCTATTGGGGAGCTCTTTACGATGAATCGCGTCGCAAGAAGATCTTGGTCCAAGCAGATCCGGCTCAGTTGAAGGGCTTGGTAAAGCTGGATGACTGGAACGACTATGAAATCCGGGCTGAGGGCCGTCGAATCAGACTGCGGCTCAACGGCCAGCAAACCGTGGACTACACCGAGCCGGATGAGACGATTCCACAGTCAGGCCTGATTGGGTTGCAGATCCATGGCGGTGGCAAAGCCCAAGTTTGGTACAAAGACATCACCATCCAGGAGCTGCCCTAGTCGATTCACGACCTGAGTGTCCGGGAGGCGGCTACGCCTCGTATTCATCATGGCGGCGCCACCACACGTACGGCGCGCTCCGCGGATACCCATCGGGTGAGTCCTCCCACTCCTCCTGCCGGCCGAACGGTGTCAGGTCGAGGAACGTCCAGACGCTGCCGAGCGCCTCGACGCCGCGCTCGGTCGTGAAGTAGGTGCGAAAGATACGGTCGCCGTCGCGGAGGAAGACACTGAGGCCGAACGTCTCGCCTTTGTCGGTTGTGACGTCGAAGTCGACGTTGAAGGTGCTTCCGGCGGACGAGAACCACGGGATGGTCCAACCCATGCGCTTCCTGTACGGCTCGATCTGGGCGAACGGGGCTTGGGACACGAGGACGAACGACGTGTCGCGGGCGTGCAGATGGGCGAGGTGGCCGACCTGGTCGACGAACATCGAGCAGCCGACGCAGCCAGCCGCCGGCCAACCCCCGACATCGGGCGCGAACATGAAGTGATAGAGGAGAAGTTGGCGCCGCCCGTCGAACAGGTCGAGCAAGCTTACCTTGCCGTGCGCTCCTTCGAAGGCGTACTTCTTGTCGATTTCGACCATCGGCAGCCGGCGGCGCTCTGCAGCCAGCGCGTCGCGCGCGCGCGTCGCTTGCTTCTCTTTGACATGCAGCCCCTCGAGACCGGTTTGCCATTCGGTTTGTGACACGACTCGCGGAATATTCATTATCTCTTCCTCTCGATGGCGGCCCTAAAGGGCCGCCCTACCGCAAATGTTGGAAGCGACAGAGTCGACGGCGCCACGGTCGCACCAGCAAACCCGAGCACGGCACGAGCCGCGATGAGCATCTCGGCACTGGTCGAGACGCAGCGAACACCGAGGCGGCGCCGAACGCGGCGGCGCCACTCGCGGCGACCTGCCCTGGGTGCATCCACTCTGCTACTCATGAGAATTCTCCTGCGGCAGAAAATCTTCTCGGCTCGACGTCAATCAATCTCTATATTCCTCTTCGCAGGAAACGGCTTCATGTCTCATCGAAACTCAGCGCACCTCTTCGGCAGACTTGGCACCTTGGGCGGTCTTGGCGGAGTGAGGAAAACGGGGGACAGCTGTCAGAGAAGAACAGTCGTACCATCCTCCCGGCATTCGATGCGCAGGTCGGTAGGCATAGCAGCCTCGAAGCCAGGGCCCTCGTGCCACCGCACCGCCTCTTGAACCAATCGTATTTGGAGAAGCCAGCGGCCTGGATGAGGCGGCGGCAGGACGTGCACAGAGAAAGACACGGCTTCGTGTGGCCACGCTGCCTGCGGCAGCCTCGTCCGGATGCCGTCTCTGACTTGTGTGTCGCCTCCGGTCTGAATCCAATGATAACTGGCGAAGATGGGCGCCTGGTCGTCGCTGGAAATGATCGCGTGGCTCCCGTTGACCACGCGGACAGGAACGTGAATTTCACCTGATGAGAGGTCAACGAGTGGTGGGCTTTCGCGGCTGAACAGCACCTGACGGGCGACGTCTTCCGGCAGGGGCGCTGCTGCCGAGTGAGAGGCAAGCGTGAACCTTGCAACGATGTCCACCATGCCTTCCCGGTAGGGCGAGAGAGGTGGAGTGACTTCGAATACCGTGGCTGATCTTACCGAGCTAATTTGCTCGGAATCCCGGTGCAGGGCTACGGTCACGGCGTACCGCCCCGCACCCATGGTGATCGGGAATCTGAATGCGCCGCAGGATGTGCCGGCCGGAAGCTGCAGGCTCTGCCGACCGAGGAGCAACGTGTTCGTGCCGGCGGTGTAGTTGCCCAACACATCCTCAATCATGAGCCCAAGAGTGACGTCTGCGACCGGCGCTGCGCACGTCCAGTGCACAGACATTTCCGCTTCGCGACCGGGGCAGAGATCCTGCCCGGACGTTGCGCGAACATCCACGCGCGTAATCTGAGCCTCTCCACTTCCGCTAGCCGACAAGGCCGGAGGCCAGCCGGGGAGCATCACATCTTCACGGATCAGCGGGGCTGGTGTGCGCGTGGCCTTCAGCTCGTGGGCACGGGCGCAGAGCACTCGGTCAAGGCTCTGGCTTTCTTCAAGCAAGGCTACCGTCTCCTCGTCTAGCTCATGCCGATCGACTCGCCCGGCAGTTCGGTTTTCATGGGGAATTTCGCTGGGTAGCTCGCCTCCCAACAGTCGCGCCAGCTCGAGACTATCCTCTCCGAGCGTCTCAGTTGTGCCTATGAAATGGCAATACTCTAGGTTTGCGAGAGCGGATTCCAGGTGCTCTTCAGGATCAGGCTCGTCTCGGCCCAAACCACTAAGAGCGAGCGTCTGGGCATTGCAGAACGATCCGAGACGACCGCTCGATTGTCGCAACAGATCCTGCAGTGCCGCTTTTCGGGCGAGAATCGCATCTGGCCGGCCGCCGAGCTCGGGTAGGCGTGAAAACGCGTACTGCGAGAGCAGCCGCTCGATGGGGTCACGCAGAAAAGTGATGATGAGGCCGTCTAAGAGACCATTCTGGCAGGCCTGTGCCCAGCTCGTGTGCCCGCCGCATCCTCGGAACCGATTCCATATGAGCGAAGCCGGCCAGCGCGCCTCGTGTGGATGCTTCAGATGGAGGTAAGGGCCAGCCACCTGCTCCAGCAAGCGATGTACCGATATCCCACCAGTTTTCGGAATGTGTAGAAAAAAGAACCGATTCGCGCGCATGCTGCTCTGAGGATTCGTCAGCCCCTCATCTTCTTCCAGTCGGCGAGGCAGCGTTCCGCCGTCTCGAGCGAGGAGAACCGGCTGCCTTCCTGCTCGATCAGGTAGTGCTCCACGCCGCCGGCGGCCTCGGCTGCCTTGAAGATGTCGGACCACGGCGACACACCCTCGCCAAACAGCACGCGGTACCCCTCGTCTGGTCCCCAGTCCTTGCAGTGCATGCTGCGAATGCGGCCGGGATTGGCATTGATCCAGGCCACGGGGTCGCCCCCGACTTCCACGCAGGTGCCAACGTCCAACTGCAACACCACATCCTTGGGTGTGTGCGCCGCCAGCACGTCCATCGGCCGTGTGCTCTCTCCCTCGAGCGGCCTGAACTCGAGCTGGTGATTGTGGAACCCGGCGCGCATACCTAGCGGCTTCAGCTTCTCCGAGGCTTCGGTGAGTCGCTCGGCCACACCCTTCCACCCGTCGATGCCCTCCACGCCGCGACCAGCGCTCGCCATCGCAATGAGCGTCGACCCCAGAATCTGGTTCAGCTCGATCGCCTTGTCGAGGCCTTCGGCGGTAAACACCTTGGCGTCGTTGTGCGTCGACGGACAACGGATTCCCAGGTCGTCGAGGAGGCTGCGTACCTTCTTCGCATACGCCGGTTCCCAGTCGTAGTAGGGTGCGTAGAACTCGACGACCTCGTAGCCCATCTCCGCGACCGCGCGCACGGTGCCGAAGAGATCCTTGGTGAGCTCGTCGCGAACCGAATAGAGCTCGAGACCGACAGGCACCTGCGCGCGAAGCTGCGCCACGCTCGCCAGGGGCGTAGCGGCCATCAGCGCCAGAAACGATCGACGGGACACGGAAGCGGGCGATGTCATTCTCACGTTAGCACCCTCCAATGGGGCAAGCGAATGGCCGGGCCGTGTCATTCTACCGGACCTGCCCGTCCGCGGCGCAGGCAGTGTTGAGCGATGTCCGGAACTGAATATGTTGTATTGCCGTATGTGGAATTAATGGCTATGAGCGATTGGAAACGGGAGATTAGGGCACGGCTGCAGGAAGCCGGGCTGGATACGGCACATGAGGCGGCCGTTGTCGATGAGCTCGCCGATCATCTCCAGGATCGCTACGAGGAGCTGCGAGCCCGTGGGCTGGAGCATGCGGGAGCGCTGGACGCGGTTCTGACCGAGCTGAACGATCGCGACCTGCTGGCGAGGTTGCGTCAGATACGGCGCGCCGCGCATGAGCCGCCGCCCGCCGGAGCACCGGCAACGGCCAATCTGCTTGCCGACCTCTGGCGTGACGCGCGCTACGCGGTGCGGACGCTGCGGCGCGCGCCTGGTTTCACCGCGATCGTCGTGCTGACGCTGGCGTTTGGTATCGGCGCGAATACGACGGTCTTCACCGTGATCAATACGCTCTTCCTCAGCCCCCTGCCGGTGGCGAATGGCTCCGAGCTCGTGATGGTGCGCACGGTCGACACCTCACCGGACGCGGATGCCGATAACCTGCTGCCGCTCTCGCACTTGAATTTGCGCGATCTCCGCGATCGGCAGACGAGCTTCCGCAACCTGGCGGCCTACTCGGCGCCGCAGACCGCCACCTGGCTGAACCAAGGCTCACCCGAGCGCCTGTTCATGGAGCTGGTCACCGGCGACTATTTCGAGACGCTAGGGCTACGTCCAGTCATCGGCCGCTTCTTTCGGCCTGAGGAGGATCGCGTGCCAGGCACGCATCCGGTCGCGGTGATCGGCCATGGCCCATGGCAGCATCGCTTTGATGGCGCGCCAGATATCGTTGGGCGCGCGATCACCATCAATGGCGTGGCGTTCACGATCATTGGCGTTGCGCCTGAGGGGTTCAAGGGCATCGATGGTGTGTTCGGACCGGACGTCTGGATTCCCACGATGATGGCCGAACAGGTGGTGTCTGCCGACAAGCGCCACTGGCTACGCGACCGCAGTGCGCTGGCGTTCAGCGGTGTGGCGCGTCTCGAGCCTGGCATCATTCCCTCTCGAGCTAACGCGGAGTCGCGAACCATTGCCCTGTCGCTCGAACGGGAGTATCCGGACGCCAATCGCGGGCGAAGCATCGACGTCAGGCCGCTGACTCGGGCCGCGCTGGGCGGATCCGGCCAGCAGTCTGCGTTGATGAGCGGCGCCGTGCTCATGGCGATTCCGGCGCTCGTGCTGCTGATAGCCTGCTCGAACGTGGCGAATTTGCTTCTCGCACGCGCCGTGGGCCGGCGGCGGGAGATCGCGGTACGGCTAGCGCTCGGGGCGCGGCGCTCCCGACTGCTTCGGCAACTACTGACCGAGAGCATGCTCCTAAGCGTGACCAGCGGTGCGATTGGCTTGGGACTCGGCTACCTGGGCTGCCAGCTTCTCTGGTCGTTCCGGCCGCCGGCGTACGCTCAGAACCTCGTCGATCTCGACATGGACATGAGCGTGCTGCTCTTCACGCTGATTGCCTCCATCGTCACCGGTGTCATCTTCGGCGCCGTTCCGGCCGTGCGGTCCTCTCGTCCGGATATCGTGAGCGCCGTGAAGGAGGAGACGCACGGAGGCAGCCGTCCGCGTCGAGGTGTCGGCCTGGCGGACTTACTTCTGGTGGGTCAGGTGGCGCTCTCGCTCATCTCTTTGGTCACCGCCGGCCTGTTGCTGCGAAGTATCCAGCAGGCGTACACGATAGACCCTGGCTTCGAGACGTTCGAGCTCGGCGTCGCAATGCTCAGCCCAGGCCAGGCCGGATACGATCGGCCGCGGAGCGAGCAGTTCTATCGCGACGTTCGCGCGCGCGTGGCCACCATACCCGGCGTCCGATCCGTCGCCTGGGCCACGAACCTGCCGCTGTTCAACCGTTCTGCGCAGCGCGTGGTCATCGAAGGACGAGAAGATCGCGGGAAGGCAAGCCAAATCCTGACCGTAGTCAACACGATTGATCCTCACTACCTCACAACAACTGAGGTTGCGCTCACGAGAGGGCGGGCGTTCACGGACCGAGATCGCGAAGACACGGCCCCAATCGCAATCATCAACGACACTTTGGCGGCTCAGCACTGGCCAAACGACGATCCGCTTGGCAAGCGCATCAGATTGAATGACGATCCTACGCTTCGTCAGATCATCGGCGTCGTGGAGACGGTTACCTACGGGAGTCTCGGTGAGGCGCCGCAGCCAGCCGTCTACTTACCGCTGCTACAGAACTTCTCGGATGCGATGGTATTGCACGTGGCGACCAACGGTGACCCCTCGGGTGTAATGACGACGGTGCAGCGGGAGATACGTCAAGTCGACAACCAGGTCGAGGTCAGCGACGTGCGCACGGGACGCAAGATGATCGGGCAAGCGCTGTTCGGCGCCACGATGGGCGTCGGACTGCTCGGCGTGTTCGGGCTGCTGGCGTTGGGATTGGCCAGCCTCGGCCTCTACGGTGTCATGATGTCCATCGTCAATCTGCGGCAGCGTGAGATCGGCGTGCGGATGGCGTTGGGTGCCAGCCGCGGGGATGTGCTACGGCTCATGCTTCGTCGTGGGATGGCGCGCGTCATGGTTGGCGTGCTCGTCGGTCTCGCGGCCTCGGCCCTCGTCGGCCGGGCAATCTCACGGCTGCTGTACGACGTGCATCCCGCGGACCCGTTGAGCATGGCTGGTGCATCGCTCGTGCTGATCACGGTCGCGGTTGTCGCGTGCTTTCTACCTGCCTACCGCGCGAGCCGGCTCGATCCGCTGCGAGCCCTGCGGGAAGCGTAGTCTCTTCTCGTCTATTCCATCACGACGGCATCCGCCTCGATCTCGACGAGCATTGCCGGGTCGATCAGCTTGGTCACCTCCACCATCGTCGCGGCTGGCAGAATCTTACCGAAGACCTCACCGTGGGCGCGGCCGACCGCTTCCCACTGGCGGATGTCCGTCACGTAGATGCGCGTACGCACAACGTGCTCGAGGCGCGCGCCGAGCTTGTCGAGCGCCGTGGCGATGTTCTTGAGTACATGAACCGCTTGGGCGTAGGGATCACCGAGGCCGAC
This sequence comes from Luteitalea sp., assembly GCA_009377495.1. Classification (GTDB taxonomy): domain Bacteria; phylum Acidobacteriota; class Vicinamibacteria; order Vicinamibacterales; family Vicinamibacteraceae; genus WHTT01. The sequence continues at coordinate 16,552 of WHTZ01000076.1, read as the reverse complement.
AATGGCGCCCGTCGCGTGGTCCGTGGCGGTGGTGCCGGTGACGTAGACGTGCGGTCCGACACGGACCGCGCGCGAGTAGCCCACAACCGCTTCCCATTTCGTGCCGGATGAATACTGTTGTCGCGTCATGCTTTGACGATACCGCATTCGTCGCGCACGGATCCGAAACACGGCCATTCGGTTCGTCCCCCGAGTCTAGTAGCGAGTGACACGGCGCGTTCGGCGAACGCGCCCTACCAGGGTGGAAGGTAGGAACGCCTCGCCGAGGCGTCCGCTCATCCACACCCAATTGGTTGCCGCGCGAAGCTGACCATTTTAATCGGCGCTCGCCTTCTACTCGGAGACGTCTACGACCGGATCGTCTTTCCGGCAACCAGCTTGTCTGGCCCGGCAAGCGTCTGATCCTTCCCCAGCAGGAACGCCAACGCGGGCGCCAAGCGCCGGGCCCAGTCGGCTTCGCTGTGGCGGCCGCCCGTGTCCTCGAGACACCGCAGCGTGCGATCCAACCGGTAGCCCTTGCTAGTCAACAGTCGACGCATGCGACGCACGTTCCTCAGGGTCGCTTCGCCTTCGGCCGTGCCGGCGTCGAGATAGATCCGGCCGTCGCAGCGGACAGCCGCCCGTGCAACCTCGACGATCGCCCCGCCGCCAAACCATAGCGATGGGCTCATCGCCCCAACGAACCCGAACACTTCGGGGTGTCGGAAGAACGCGTACAGGCTGATGAGCCCGCCCATCGACGAGCCGAAGATACCGGTCTCCTCATGGATGCGGCTCGTCCTGAAGCGCCGATCGACGAGCGGCTTCAGCGTCTCGACGAGGAACGCGACGTAGTCGTCACCCCCGCCGCCACCAACCTTTGTGTCGCGGAACGGGCTGTACTCATCCACCCGCTTCGGTCCCATGTGAGGGATGCCGACGACAATCGGCTCGACGCCGCGACCTCGCAGGAGCTCGAGCGCCTGGTCCAAGTTCCACGTGCCGGCCAAAGCCGTTCGCGGATCCGACAGGTTTTGCCCATCCTGCATATACACAACGGGGTAGCGCCGCCGCCCGTGACCGTACGATTCCGGAAGATACACGTGGATGTCGCGCCGGTTGCCGAGCTGTGGCGACCGCACCGACTTCAGGACCCTGACCGGGGGGCGGACCGACGGGTCGATCGAAGCAGGCACGATGTTAGGCCGAGGGTTTGTCCGGCAACGGGGCCGAAGCGTAGAAGTCGTCGGAGAACCGGCGCGTGTAGTCGTCGAGCAGAGTCGCCACCCGGTCGCGATCGGCCGACGCGACAATCAGGCCGGCATGGTGCGGCTTTCGTACCCGGGCCACGATCTCGGCGTCGTCGTACGCCGAGGTGTCCGGCGTGGCCTGGCGCGCCAGCGACAGCACGATGCCGGCGTAGCGGCGCTGGAAAGGCGGTGCCTCGTACTGGCCCTCCTCGCCGGCCTCCTCCAACCGTGCCCACTCGCGCCACAGATTGACACCGGTCGCGGCCTCGACGACCTCGACGATGAAGGCACCACCGACCCGAGCCGACGTTTCCAAGAAGTACAGCTCGCCATCGTTGTTGCCGCGAATGAACTCGGTGTGCGTGACGCCGCGCACCATGCCGAGCGTCGCCATGAGGCGTTCGTTCTCCCTGAGCAGCGCCTCCGTCAGATCGTCGTCCCAGCGCATCGTCGACGTCACGAAGATGCCGCCGTGGTGCGCCACGTCCATCGGCGGCTCTGCGTACTGGTGAGCGGCGGCGAACACGACGGTCCGTTCAGCGGTGATGGCATCAACGTGGAAGATCTCGCCGGGTACATATTTCTCAATCAGATGGAACGACCGCTCGTCTCCCAGCTCCTCGATCACGCGCTGCAGCTCGTCGGCGCTGTTCACCTTGCGAATACCGATTGCCGCCGCCTGCGACCGCGGCTTGACGAGCCAGGGCGGTGGCACGCGGACCGTAAAGTCGCGGATGGCGTGGTCATTCAGCACGTGCACGAAGTCTGGCACTCGGATGCCACGGTTCCTGGCCCGCATCCGCATTGCCAGCTTGTCTCGAAAGTAACGGGCCGTCGTTTCGCCCATGCCCGCCACGCGCAGGTGCTCGCGAAGCAGGGCGCCCTTCTCGACATCGAAGTCGTCGAGCGCCACGATCCGGTCGATGACCTCTCGACCCGCAAGCCAGGACACGCCCTTGAGTAGCTCTTCTCTGCCGAGATTGTCCGGTAGATAGAAGATGTCGTCGATGGCTTCGCGCGGCCAGTCGGCATCCCTCAACTTCTCAGCCGTCAAGAGCAGCACGCGACAGCCAAGCCGCCGGCACTCGCGGATGAACTCCTGCCCTTTCTCGTAGCTGGCCACGCAAAGCATGGTGATCGGTCGGTTGGGCACGACCCCTCCAGGAGCAGCTGCGACTTCTCACGTGCCTGGCGCGAACGTTCAACGCGACTACGATATGCTACACACTTGCCGCTCGGACGAGGAGAGCCCCGTTGCGGACTGATTATCAGCATTGGTATTCGCCGCGACTCCAGAGGGACCTGGGCATCGCGGTGTTCGGGCACTGGGGACCGCCGCTGCTGGCCTTCCCGACGAGCGGCGGTAACGAGTGGGAGCACCACGATCAGGGCATGGTCGCCGCGCTCACGGACCTCATCGACGCTGGACGGGTCAAGCTGTTCTGCGTGAACTCGGTACACCTGGAGAGCTTCGCCAATCGCGGCGCGCACCCGTTCCATCGGAGCTGGGTGCAGACGCAGTACGACGAGTACATCCGCTGGGAGGTCGTGCCATTCATCCGCGACCACTGCCGAACCGATGGTCTGACGATCGCCACGATGGGCGCGTCGCTCGGGGCGTACCACGCAGTCAATACGCTCTTCAAGCACCCCGACGTCGTGAAGGGCTGTTACGGCTTGTCGGGTGTCTACGACATGGCGCGCTTCATGGACGGGATGTACGACACGAGCTTCTACTTCAACAATCCGCTCGACTACCTCTCGAATTTGACGGACGCCTCGTATCTCGAGCAGCTGTCCTCGTGTGAGATTCGGCTCGTGACCGGCTGCGGGCCGTGGGAGGACAGCCGTCACTCGTATGAGCTGTCGCGCGTGCTGTCGAGCCGAGGCATCCACCATCATCTGGACGATTGGGGGCCGCAGGGCGGCCACGACTGGCCGTATTGGAAGGCCCAGATGCGCGAGTACATTGGGCGCATGTGACCGGTATCCGTGGTCACAGATCGAACTGGTCGAGCACGTAGCGGCCGTCGCGGATGACGGGCTCATCATCGATCCAGACGTTGCAGCGGCGGGTGAGCACGTCGACGTGGGTGCGCGATTTCCAGTTGGCATTGGTCTGGCTGCCGTAGGGATCGCCAAATGCTAGGTGCACGCCGGGCACCTTCTCATCCTGCAGCAACACGCCGATCATGTCGCGCAAACCGAGGTTGGTGCCGAAGGCGAGCTCGCCCACACGATCGCTGTTCTCGTCGGTGTGGGTGTAGTCCCAGAACTCGTGCTCGAGATCGGCGCGGACGCTTCGCGCCGATACCAGGCGCCCCTGCTCGATCTCGAGCACGATCGGCGTTTTCGATAGATCACCGTATTTCGGGCCGAAGTGGTCGCCTGCGGTCGCATCACACACGAACCGGCCGTCGACGGTCGCCGGCGTGGTGAAGACCTCACCACCCGGCAGGTTCGACCAGTACCGAGAGCTGATGAGGCCGCTGGTCTTGACCCACTCGAGCGATGAGTCGAACGCCGCCGTGAACTGAGTGCCGCGCGCCGTCTGGACGCGCAGCTGTCTGGCGTCGCGCATCAACTCCCGGACCCGATCGCTCAGCCGATCCACCAGGTGATAGTCGGCCCGCATGCCCTGCTTCATGATCTGCGGCGTCACGCCCACCATGTGCGCGTAGCGAATCCGCCGCCGCTCGACCACCGCGACGATCGCCATGCGGACGGCCAGCTCGCCCTGCCGGGGTTGAGCGCAAAGGATTCCGGCGTCGGCATGCTCCAACGCCTCCAGCATCCGCGGCGGTGCTTCCGCCAGTGGGCGCGGCGCTAGCGCTTCGATCAACATGGCGTCGCACGTCGCGTCACACGCCTCGATCGCTGCCACCAGACTCGCGGCCACGGAACGGGTCGCCTCGTCCGCGACGAGGGCGACGCGCTCGCCCGGCTGGATCGCCAGGCACGTCTCCACCGCATTGCGCGCACCCGGCATCAGGTCGTCAACCGCAGGTCCGAACATGTCAGCATCTATTGTAACCAGGGGGACATTGGCCTCATGGCGTGTGGCGATCGTCCACCACGAACGCGGGCACTTGACCGCCGCCAGACGTGATGTTCGCGAGGCCGCTGGTGCTCAGCCGCGTCAGGAATCCGCCCAGTCGCCCGCGAAAGAGGTAGGGCGCGACGTCCACCAACATGTCCTGGCTATGGAGGGCACCGTCCTCGCCGCACCGCGGGAACGGCTCCCGCTGCACGCCGACTCGCTCCTGGACGATCCAGACGCTGGTCGCGTCACCGCGGGCGCGATCGATGACCTGATCCCATTGACGCTCGTCACACTCCCAACCAAGCGTCACGCCGCTACCCCCGTACTCGTCGCTCGGCTTGACCGCCAAACCCGCGCGGTGCATCCGGATCCAGGGCAGCAGATCGATCGGCTTCCCATGGTGCTCGGTCCGTCCCTCGCGGATCACGCGGGTCCACGGCACGTGCTGCCGAATCATCACACGCTCGTCGTCGCTGAACAGCGGCGCATTCCGGGCGTCAGTGATCACGGCGAAGAATGCCTTCTTGTGCGGGAGCTTGCAGCGAAAGCTGTTCGCCACGCACACGACGCGCGCCGAGTAGGCGTCGACGAGCGCCTTGCACTCGTCCGGTCTTGCGACGATGTCGTTCATCAGCACGCGACGGTAGACCAGGTCGATGCGAACGCCGGACGCCCATAGGCCGCCGCGATCGAAGGTCATCTCGCGCGGATCACAGATCAGCGTCGACACGCCGCGCTCGGCAAACGCATCGCGCAGCAGCTCGAACTCGCTCCACGTCGGCACTTCCCGCCAGTCCACGATCGCGACCTGCGGCCCGGTCTCGGTGCCTCCCCACTCGCCGTAGCTGGCCAGCAGCGCCTGGAGCAAGGCGTCGATCGCCGGATAGAACCGCGTCGTGTAACGCTCGCGGAACCTCGCCATCACCGGGAGTTCGTCGAAGACCTCGCACAACCGGGTGCTATAGCCGACGCCCGCCGGCGACTCGGCGTTGTACTCGACGAACTGAAGAGACTCGGGCAGGAGGAACGCATCGACGCGCGACGCCGTGGTCGCCGTCGCGTACCCAGGCTCGATCCGCGCGAGCCGCTCCTCCTCGTCGGACAAGCCGAGCTGCTCGAAAAGGGCCGGCGACTCGAGTGCGGCTCGAACGATCCGCTCGCCCAGCCGAGCCATCGTCTCTGCCGCCGCACGGATGCGCGCCTCGCCGACAGCGTCGAGAAAGAACGGCCGCAGGAACGGACACAACAGCCGCCCGCCGAAGGTCAGATGACGCTCACGCATCCGCGCGGCCAGCGCCCGACATAGCTCGCCGCCGGAGTCGCCGAGAAGCGAATGCCAGTGGGTTGCTGGGGGATGCTCAATGGTCAATGCTCAATGCCCAATGGCCAATGCCCAATGCTCAATGCTAGGTTGGCTTCCCGCTTTCCGGCGCGCCCGTGAACCCCGCCACCTGCCCGATTCCTACCATTTCCTCCCACCGTGGCCAGGACTGCTGCGGCTCGCCGTTGAGCGCGCGGTCGATCACCAGCGCCGACATCTTCTCGACGACCATATCGAAGTAGAACTGGGTAATGCGGTCGCGCTCGAAGTCGGGTGCTGGGTTCAAGAAGTCGATCGCGTACGGCACGTTCTCCTGGATGGCGAACTCGATGGTGTTCATCTCGTAGCCCAGTGCCAGGTTGATCGTCTGGGCATCGCGCACGACTCGCTCGCCCACTTCCGCTGACAGATACTGATGATCGACGATGTAGCGGCGCTCGCCCGGGTCGTACGCCACCGGCACGATGTCGCGCTTCCCGAACGTGAAGCACCGGACATACGTGTCGAAATGAACGAACTGCTGGAGCGTCATGCAGTATGGGCCGCTGCGATCGTAGGCGGCCAGTAGCTCGCCGACGTCGTTGACCTTGTAGACGTGTTTCCAACCGCCGCCAGAGTAGGGCTTGAGGATCGCCGGTCGGCCCACATAGTCGAGCAGCCCTTCCCAATCGATCGGAAAGCCAAGGTTGTGAAGCGACGCCGAGGTCACGTCGAATTCCGCGGGGTATGATTTTTGGGGCAGCAGCACCGTTTTCGGAATCGCGACCCCGAGCCTCGCCATTACCGAGTAGTTGAAAAACTTGTCGTCGGCCGTCCACCAGAACGGATTGTTGATGACGTACGTCCCTTCCAGCGCCGCGTGTTTGAGGTACGCGCGGTAGTACTCCACCTCCTGGGACATGCGATCGACGATCACCCGATAGCCAGCACGCTCACCCATCCGCGTCCCTGCGAGCTTCACGAACTCTGCCGTGATGCCGTGCGGCCGGCCGAGCGTGTTCACACGATCCAGGAACGCAGGCGGAAAGGCGTACTCCCGGCCGCACAGTAGACCAATCTTCATGGATGCCTCGCGAGTTGGGCGGACGCCTCGGCGAGGCGTCCCTACCTTCCACCCTGGTAGGGCGCGTTCGCCGAACGCGCCGTGCTAGTAGACTTGGTAGGCGGCCGCGGACTGTTCCACGCCTTCCCGCGTGTCCTCCACCAGCGACCGGACGACGGCGCGCAGATCGCCCGTCTGGCGATACACGGCAAGCTGACGATGCGCGCTCGTACCGGTGCGGAGGATGGTATGGATGTACTCGATCTCCCGCCGGCTGCCCAGCTCGTCGACCACGTCGTCGACGAACTCGAGCAGCTCGATGGCTAGATCGCGCATGGGCACCTCCTGTTGCTTACCGAAGTCAATCAGCTTGCCGTCCAGGCCCCACCGCGCGGCGCGCCACTTGTTCTCCTCGATGAGCACGCGCCGATACAATCGAAAGCCCATGTTCTTGGTGTAGAGCCCGTGGAGCTTCACGATGATGGCCTGAACGAGCGCTGCGATGGCGATGGTCGCGTGCGGCCGCGTCGGCACGTCGCAGATGCGGAACTCGAGCGTGCCGAAGGTCGGATGCGGTCGGAGATCCCACCAGATCTTCTTCGCACTATCGACGCAGTTGAGCCGAACGAGCAGGTTCACGTAGTTCTCGTACTCGCCCCACGACCCGAAGTGATCCGGCACGCCCGTGCGCGGGAAGCGGCGGAAGATGGCGGTCCGATACGACATCAAGCCGGTGTCGCGCCCGACCCAAAACGGCGAGCTGGTCGTCAGGGCCAGCAAGTGCGGCAGGAAGTACCGTGCGGCGTTCATCAGGTCGATCATCGTCGTCCGCTCGGGCACGGCGACGTGAACGTGCAGGCCGAAGATGAGGAGCGACCGTGCGAGCTGCTGCAGCTCTTCGACGATGTGTTGGTAGTGCTCGCCGGGAGACACGACCTGATCGATCCAGTTCGAGAACGGATGCGTGCCGGCGGCCGCGACCGCCAGGCCCACGCGCTCGGCGGCATCCGCAAGCTCCCGCCTATTGCGGATCACTTCGATCGCCAGCTCTTCGACGTTGGCGCAGACTTTGGTGCCGATCTCGACGATGGACTGGTGCAGCTCGCGCTTGATTTGGTGCCCCAGTGTTGGCGCGCTGGACGCCAGGAGCTCGGATACGTGCGACCGCAGCTCCCACGTCGATGGGTCGACGATCTGGAATTCCTCCTCGACGCCGACGGTGAAGCGGTGGTCCATGGAGTCGCGGGAATCCATTCACGGTGGAATCGGCTGGCGTGCGGTTCCCCAAGGGCACGACGTACCACCGTGCCGGCGCTCTGGTGTTCTTTACTGGCGCAGCCGCGCGCGATACTCGGTGACGGCGCGGGTCATGGGCTTGACGTCCACGAAGGTCACGAGCTCGGTGAGATCGATATCGGGAAGGAGCTCGCTTCTCTCGAGGCGCACGTAGCCCTCGCTCTGTAACGAGAACACGCCAATCTCGTTCTTCTTCCAGATCCAGACTTCCCGTACGCCCAGCTTTTCGTAGACCTTGAGCTTGTCGATACCGCCGGAGGTCCAGACGACTTGGATGGCCAGGTCGCAGCGCTCGGGCTCCGTCACGTCGCCAAGCACATAACACTCATCAGGCTCGGCGCCCCGCTCATGTTCCTTGCTCTCATGGGTCCAGGACCCGTAGGGTGTAATGTCGACGCCCTTCTCCAGACACCAGGCCTCGACCAGGCGCGCGACCATTGACTTGATGGACTCGTGGGGACGCGACGGGCTCATGACCTCGAGCACTCCTTCGAGATACGTCAGACGAGGCACAGAGCGCTCCCCTCGAATCTCCAAGAAACGCTGATAGTCGGCCCACGTCACGTTGCGAAATACGACGATGTCGTCGGCCGGAAGCTCCGGTTCTCGCTCTACGACGCGGGCTGGCTGCGCCATGCGAGTCAGTATAGCGCAACGTGTGTTAGCCCCGCCCTACCGTCACTGCGGAAGGCCCACCTCGATCGGCAAGCCGGCTGCGCGCCATTCTGGCAGCCCATCTTCCAGGCGCTGCACCTTGAAGCCGCGTGCCCTGAGCATCGCCACAGCCTCATAGGACAGCACGCAATATGGTCCGCGACAGTACGCCACGATCTCCCGATCGGGATCGAAATCGGCCAGCCGCCTTTCGAGCGTGCTCAGTGGAACGTTGATGGCCCGCGGCACGTGACCAAGTGCAAACTCGTCTTCGGGCCTGACGTCGAGCACCGTGACGATTCCGGCGTTGAGCCAGTCCATCAGCTGCGAACGAGAGACGGCTTCCAGGCTGTCACGGTCTTTGAAGTAGGTACGCACGACGCGCTCGACCTCAGCCGACTCGAGCTCGGCGATGCGCCGGAGGGATGCCAAAAAGGCCAGAACGGCATCGTCGACCAAGCGATAGAAGACAAACTTGCCTGCCCGCCGGGGCGTGATCAGCCCAGCACGACGCATGTGCTGGAGGTGCTGCGAGGCGTTGGCGATCGATATCCGGGTTCGGTTGGCCAACACCTCGACGCTCCGCTCGCCCTGAGCCAACTGCTCCAAGATTTCCAATCGAAGAGGATGCGCTGCTGCTTTCGCGACGGCGGCAAATTGTTCGAACACGACGCGCTTGGGGCTCTCGCTTGACATGCGTCCCATAGGTAATTAATCATTCAAGTGATTGATTGAATATCTCGCGACGACGCTCTCTTGTCAACCCCTGGAGCCCCGACGAGCCCACGATAGTGCCTGAGACACTACTCGCCCACGAGCCCCTGATCCGATTGAGCGCCTTCGCTGGCGTCCTCTCGGCCATGGCGCTGTGGGAGCTGTTTGCGCCGCGCCGGCGGCAGGAGATCGGCCGCGGCCGGCGCTGGCCCGGTAATCTCGGCATCGTCGTGCTCGACACGCTGCTCGTCCGACTAGTCTTCCCACTAGCCGTCACGGCAATGGCCCTGCTGGCTGAAGCGCGCGGCTGGGGATTTTTTCACGCTGTGGGTGCACCGACCTGGCTCGCAATCGTCGCCTCGCCGATGCTGCTCGACCTCGCGATTTACTTGCAGCACGTGCTGTTCCACGCCGTGCCGGCGCTCTGGCGCCTGCACCGGATGCACCACGCCGACCTCGAATTCGACGTTACCACGGGCGTGCGCTTCCATCCGATCGAGATCCTCCTGTCCATCGTCATCAAGCTGGGCGTCGTCGCCGCCCTCGGCACGCCGGCCATATCCGTGCTGATCTTCGAGGTGCTGCTGAACGCCACGTCGATGTTCAACCACGGGAATGTCCGCATGCCGCCGTGGCTCGATCGCGTGATGCGCTGGATCGTCGTCACGCCGGACATGCACCGCGTGCATCACTCGGTGGTGCCACGGGAGACGAACAGCAATTTCGGCTTCAATCTGCCTTGGTGGGATCGGTTGTTCGGCACGTATCGCGCCGAGCCCGAGGCCGGGCACGCGGGCATGACCATCGGCATCGCGCAGTTCCGCGATCCGGTCGAGCTCAGGCTCGGCCGCTTGCTCGTTCAGCCGTTCCGCGACGATGATCGCCTCTACCCGCTCGGCCGGCGGGAAACCGCCGAATGACACAAATCCTGGTGTCGACCCAAGGGTGCTTAACGGTTCTGGGGGTCGCGGCCGGGCACGTCGTTGTAGGCCCCGCTGACATCGACGGCGGACGAGGTCGCCGGCTGAGAAAAAGGGGACAGGCCCCTTTTTCGTCGGCGTTGGTTCTCGAAAAAGGGGCCTGTCCCCTTTTTCCGACCCTCCTCCAGATCTCGCGACCCCCATTTCCGTTAAGCACCCTCGACCCAACTCTCCCTTGCACTTCGACAGGAGACGCGCTAGTCTCTTGTCGAAGTGCAAGGGACGCCGCTGTCGCGCGGTCCTGAATAAGCGTGTAACGGGGGACGCGATGCTGAGCGATTTGGCCCTCCGACTCCGTTCTGTCTTCAAACGAAGAGCCGTCGAACAGGAGCTCGATGACGAGCTTCAGTTTCACCTGGAGCGGCAGGTGACGTCGTACATGCGACAGGGACTCGCCCGGGATGACGCCGTCCGCCGGGCGCGCCTGGAGCTCGGAGGCCTCGATCAGATCAAGGAAGAACACCGCGACGCTCGGGGCATCAGCCTCGTCGACGATCTTGACCGCGACGTGCGGTACGCCGCGCGACAGGTCTGCCGCTCGCCCGGTTTCGCGTTGCTCGCGGTGTTGTGTCTCGGGCTCGGGAGCGGCGTCAACATCGCCATCTTTAGTCTGGTCAATGCGGTCCTCCTTCGACCGATGCCCGTCGCGGATCCAGAACGCCTGACGCTCGTCAGCCGAGGCGAGCGCACAGGGTGGTCATATGCCGCCTATCTGGATTTCCAGGCTCGGAGCCGCACCCTCTCCGGGCTGACAGCGTCCTTCCCGATGGAATCCGATCTGGACGTCGACGGCGAGAGTGAGTTCGTGGCGGCGGAGGTCGTTTCGGCAAACTACGCAGACGTGCTCGGCGTCAGGCCGTCTCTCGGACGCTGGTTCGTGGACGACCGAGAGCCAGTGGCCGTCATCAGCCACGCGGTCTGGGAGCGTCGGTTCAATCTCAGTCCAGACGTGCTCGGTCGGCGGATCCGGTCCGCATCTCAGTCGTACACAGTTGTGGGTGTGGCACCCCGTGAGTTCGCCGGCGTCTTTGCGCCGCTGCGAACGGATATCTGGAAACCAATCCGCACGCACCCAGGTGTGGCCGCGCGACTCGAGGATCGGGAAGCCCAGCCGTTCATGCTATTCGGCAGGTTGCGTGCGGGTACAACAGCACCACAGGCGTCAGCCGAGCTGAACGCCGTCGATGCACAACTGATGGTCGAGCATGGTCGCCCGCCGGAGATCCAGTCACCGATCGTCGCCGAACACGTACGTGGCATCCCGAATCCCAGGAATCGACGCGAACCCCGGATCATTGCGACACTTTTGGCCTCCGTCGCCGCATTGGTCTTGCTGATCGCGTGCGTCAACGTTGGCAACCTGCTGCTCGTTCGGGGAGCGCTCCGGCAGCGTGAGTTTGCCATGCGCCGCGCGCTGGGTGCCTCGAGGTTCCGTTTGCTCCGACAACTCCTGACCGAGAGTCTGGTGCTCGCCATCGGCGGTGGGATCTGCGGTGTCGTCCTGGCGGTGTGGACCAGCAAGCTCCTGGAGACTTCGGCGCCGGCGGTCGGCGGCGCCTTCGCGGTTCAGTTGGATCTGTCACTCGACTGGCGCGCCATCCTGTTCGCCACGATGATCTCGCTCGCGGCCACGGTCCTCTGTGGCTTGCTGCCTGCGTGGCGAACGTCTCAGGCCCGTGGCCTTGTGGCGTTCAAGGGTGAGATCGGTGGAGGAACGCCACGCAGGCGACCGCTGGGGCTTGTCGCTCAAGTGGTGATGTCGTTGGTCCTGCTGTTTGTCGCCGGTAGCTTTCTGCAGGCGCTCCTGCGACTGCAAGCCACGGACCCCGGCTTCGAGGTGGCCAGGCGGCTCTACGCGTATACCTTCATCCCGTCGCCGCCATTCACACCGGAGAGTGGTCGCGAGTTCTACTCGCAGGCGCTCGAACGGGTGCGGGCGCTGCCAGGCGTTCGGACGGCCGCGCTCACGTCCTTCTTGCCGCTGATGCCTATCGGTTCGCCGGGCTGCGCCTCGCTCCCCGGCGGGCCGCAGATCCCGACGACGGCCAGCACCGTTGGTATCGGCCTTTTCGAGACCATGGGAATCGACATCGTCGCCGGCCGGGACTTCGCCGCGGCCGACCTGTCGACAGATACGGAGACGGTGGTGATGAACGAGAGTCTCGCGCGCCGCATCTGGCCAAACGGCCCGGTCGTAGGCGAACGCGTGATGAACGGGTGCGACGATGCGCAAGCGACGGTCGTCGGCGTTGTGCGCGACTCTGCCATCCGTGAGCTTGGCGAGCCTCCTCAACCACATCTCTATCGCCCCTTCGCCCAGCACTCGGGCGGTGTCACAGCCATTCTTCTGGAAACGAGTACTGATCCAGCCGGGATGGTACAGCCTGTTCGTCGCACCCTCCTGGGTCTGGGGAAGGGGATCCGCGTCTATGCCGTGCAGCCACTCGGCACGCACGTCGAGCAGTCGTACGCGGAGCGCCGATGGGTAACGACAGGCTTGACGGGCATTGGTTTGCTGGCGTTGCTGCTCGCCGCGATCGGGCTGTACGGAGTGATCGCGTATCGTGTGACCCTCCGCACGCAGGAAATTGGCATACGAATGGCGCTCGGAGCCACGCGCCGCGCCATCTTCCGCGAGGTCGTGAGCCACGGTCTCGCCATCGTGCTGGTGGGCGTGGCGATCGGCGAGGTCATGACGGCAGCACTCACTGGTGTCGTAGGATCGATGCTGGAGGGGATCGGTCCGACGGGCCTTTCAACGCACGTCGCCATTGGTTTGATCTGGATCGCGGTCGCCTTCGTCGCCTGCTACCTCCCGGCGGCGCGCGCGGCGCGCGTGGATCCGCTGGTGGCGCTGCGGTACGAGTGACGCCATGCTGGAAGCGCGCGGACTGACGAAGCGATACGGCGCATTCCTCGCGCTCGATCACGTCGACTTCCAGGTGCGCCGCGGCGAGATTCTCGGGTATCTCGGTCCGAACGGATCGGGCAAGAGCACCACCGTCAACAGCGTCGTCGGCCTCATCGACCCAAGTGCGGGGTCGCTGTGGCTCGACGGGCGGCGCATGTCCCAAGACCCTATCGCGTACAAGCGCCGCATCGGCTACGTGCCAGAGGAACCGCACCTGTATACCCACCTCACCGCGACCGAATATCTGATGCTGGTGGGGCGGCTTCGCGGTCTCTCCGAACGGACGCTCGCCGAAAAGGTGACCGCCCTGCTGCATCTGTTGCTGCTTTGGGAGAGCCGCTACGCCACGATGGCCGCGTACTCGAAAGGCATGCGTCAACGCGTGTTGCTGGCCGCCGCCCTGTTACACAACCCCGACCTGCTCGTGCTCGACGAGCCGTTCGCCGGGCTGGACGTCACGGCGGGCTTGTTGTTTCGCACGCTGCTTCGCTTGTTCGTCGCCGACGATCGCATGGTGCTATTCAGCACCCACCGATTCGACATCGTCGAGCAGCTCTGCTCGCGTGTCGTGATCCTCTCCGGCGGCCACATCGTGGCAGAGCACGAGGTGGCGTCGTTCCGGGATGCGGGCTCGCCATCTCTCGAGGACGTGTTCGTCCGCGCGACGCGACACGACGACTTCACGCCGGTGGCCCGTCAGATCCTCGACATCATGCAGCTGGTATGACCGCTCCTGTGGCGAATTGGTTCGCGCGATGGCGGCGTGCCCTGAGCACGGGAGCCGGTGTCGAAGGACAGCTCGCGGATCGCCCGGAGTGGCGGCTTACGGAGCACTTCTTCCGTGCGATGTTCGACTTCGGCATTCTCTCGACGGCGGGCGCCGACTCCTTCAAGCACATGCTGTTGGGTGCCGTTGGCGGATTCGTAGCCTTTGGCCTGCTGCTGACATACCTCTATACGGGGAAGTACGCGGTCCTCTGGGGAGCTCCGCCTGAGCTGTACCGACGCGCGGTTCTCGGCGACGACTTGCTGCTCGTGGGCCTGCCGATGCTCCTCGTCGCGTTCGTCACGTTGCTGGTCAGCCACTCGCTGTTTCCCGACGAGCGCGACTTTCGCATTCTTGGACCGCTGCCTGTACGCAAGGCGGTCGTCTTCGGCGCGAAACTGACGGCGCTGGTCCTCTTCAGCGGGTTGTTCATTGTCGTGGCACACGTGTCGCTCCTCCCGCTGCTGCTGCTCACGTCGTTCGGCGACCACGCCGTGCTGTCGCGCCTGACCGTGTGGGCGATCACAGGCGTGGGTGCATCGATGCTCGCCGTGCTCGCCGTCACCGCTATTGTGGGTCTGTTCGTGTTGCCACTCTCACGCAGCCGGTTACACGAGCTCACCGGGATCATCAGGAGCGCCATGCTCGTGCTGCTCGTGTTGTGCGTACCACTTGTCTTACGGCTGCCAAACCTCGGAGCCTCTCTCGCGAGTGGCTCGGCATGGCTGTGGCTTGTGCCGCCGGCCTGGTTTGTCGGGCTCCAGCAGGTGCTGCGCGGCAGCAACGATCCGTCGTTCTTTCACCTGGCTGGCGTCGCAGTCGCGGCTGTGGGCGTTGCTGTTTTGATCGTGGCGATTACCTATACGGTGCTGTTCCGTCACTTCGAACACCTCATGCTTCGTTCGGTCACGACGTCGCCGCCTTGGTCCGAAACGGACCGAGCAGGCGCGGCCACGCACGCGACGTCCCTCGACTCCGCTCGGAACGGCCTGAGCGAAGTCGAAGGCTCGCCGGCGTTTCGCGCTGTCCACCGGTTCACCATCCTGACGCTTCGCCGCAGTCAGCTGCATCAGAGCGTGCTCGTCGGCCTCTCGGCCTGCGGTATCGGCATGGCAATGAACGGTCTCATAGAAGCGAATCTTGTCGGCTGGTTGGGAGCGGGTGGACCGCCGCCCTCCTCTCTGGCCAGCGCCGCGATGTGGACACCGTTTGGCCTCATGTTCGTGTGCGGCCTCGGCGTCAGGGCAGCGCTCGCACTGCCGATGGAACACCGCGCGAACTGGATCTTTCGAATGACGGAGGACGAGGCGACACGCCGCGAGCAACTGCGCGCCGTCGACCAGGTGGTCACGACGTACGTGGTTGGCGTGCCGGTCGCGGCGGCCCTTCCCATCTTGTGGATAGCGATCGGCGCGTCGACGGCAGTGATCGCCGCGGCCGTCGTGGCCCTCGTCGGGTTCGTATTCGTGCACGCGGTGTTGCTCGACTGGCGCCGCATCCCATTCACGTGCTCGTATCTTCCGGGCAAGCGGTTTGTCGCGCACAGCCTGCTGCTTGGCGTCGCGGCCTATATGCTCTTTACGCTCGTGGCTGTCGGGCTGGTGCGCGCGGCAACCGCCGCCACGAGGCAGGCACTCGTGATTGCCGCAGTCCTGGCCCTTGTCGCCTTCCTCCTCAGGCGGCGGCGGCTCACCGTCTGGAGCGCGACGCCACTCATGTTCGAGGACGAATTCCCCGATCAGCCACAGCAGCTGCGATTGTGAAGGTCCCAGGCCGTCGCAGCAGGCACTGCTCGTGCGGTATGCCGGAGCTCATCGCCTCCGCGTCGGTCAACAGCGGTCAACCTTCTGGCCGCGGTGCCCGTCAAAGCGCATAACGGGGACAAGGAGACCCGAGCCATGCGCGTTTTCTGCCTTTTGGCCTTGTCTTGTTCGCTGCTGATCGATCACCGGGCCGAGATGGCGCCTATCACGCAGACCACCTCCGAAGACGACCCGTGTGCAGAGGTTGGCGGATGGGGCGATGACGACTACTCTCGCCATTGTGAGACACGTGAGGAGACCCTACCCGCGGGTCCGCTCGCGGTAGGTGGTGGCCAGAACGGCGGTATCCGTGTGGAGGGCTGGGACCAACACGAGATCCGTGTCCAGGTCGTCGTCCTCGCCCACGCGCGCTCCGAGGACCGTGCAGGCGAGCTCGCGTCCCAAGTGCAGGTGGAGACCGCCGGCAACCGTGTGCACGCGAACGGGCCAGCGACCTCGGGCCGCGAATGGTGGTCTGTGAGCTACCGCATCAACCTCGGTGCTGGCGGTGCACCGGTGCGTGTCAGGACGACCAACGGTGGGGTCAGAATCGAGAAACGCTGAGCGGCAACACGGGTCTAGCAGGACAAGGGGATAAGATAGGGCTCCCGCTGTATGCCCGAGCTGCCCCACGTCGCGATCTACGTCGAGCGCCTCGATGCACTGATTAAGGACCATCCGCTGGAGCGCGTGCGGCTGGTCAGCCCGTTCGTGCTCCGCTCGGCCGTGCCGCCGATCGACGAGGTCACCGGCAAGCGCGTGCTCGCTGTCCGCCGCTTGGGCAAGCGCATCCT
>WHTZ01000075.1 GCA_009377495.1 Luteitalea sp. | reverse complement strand
TGCTTCCGTCCGCGGCCCCGATCATCTGGCTCGTCGTCGGCACGTATCGGCGCCGACTTCTTCTTGAACGAGTTCGATACCGAGCCGACGTGGCGGACCAGCAACTCATCGGCGCCTCACCATCTCATAGTCACGGCCATCACAGAGCTTCCGTTCGGTGCGGGGAAACCATGGCTCTCGAACCCAGGCATCCTCCGAGCTATTGCCGGCGGGTGGCAGGTCTCGGGGATATACCATCTACAGAGCGGGAACTTGATTGGATGGCCCAACCTCTTTTACTACGGCGACAGCTACGACGACATCCAGTTGTCGGGCGACGAGCAAGACCGCGAGCGCTGGTTCAACACGGACAACTTCGAGACCGATTCGGATCGGCGGCCGGCGTCCTTCCATCGCCGCGTGTTTCCGGAGCGTCTCGACTTTCTCCGAACGGACATGCGGAACCAACTCGACATGCGCCTGACGCGGCGCTTCAACCTCGGTGAGAACCGCCGGTTCGAGATTGCCGTGGATGCCATCAACCTGCTCAACAACGTCGAGTGGGCGGGACCAAATACCGACCCGGGCAACGCGAACTTTGGCGTCGTGACGGCGCAGCGGAACGAGCCGCGCTGGCTGCAGTTCCAAGGCCGATTCACCTTCTAGTGCGAAATGCTTCGCATTTCGCACTAGGCGCGCTTCGCGCGCAGAACGCTTACGAAATTCTCGTTGCGCGGCCGCGAAAGCGACCTACGTGGAGACCTATCATGGCAGCGCAGACGAATAGACGAAGCTTCATGAGGACCTCGGCCGCGACGGCAGCAGGGCTGACGATGATGTCTGCGCTGCCGAGAAACGTGTTGGGCGCCAACGACCGCGTGCGGGTGGGCCTCATTGGGTGTGGCGGTCGTGGGAACTATCTCCTGGGCAACGTCTTCAGACTGGCCAAGGCGATGAACGTCGAAGTGGCGGGGCTCTGCGACGTGTGGCGTGTCAATCTCGAGAGGACGCTCGCTGAAGTGGCGAAGCATCAAGAGAGTAAGCCACAGACGTTCGCGCGGTATCAGGATCTGCTCGCCGTCAAGGATCTGGACGCCGTGCTGATTGCCACGCCCGACTTCGCGCACACGCCCATCCTTATCGAGGCCACCAAGCTGAAGAAGGACGCCTTCGTCGAAAAGCCTATGGCCACGGTGTTGGATCACGCGAAGGAGGCCGTGGCACTCGTGAAAGAGCACCAGACGATCGTGCAGGTTGGCACGCAGCGTCGAAGCGATCCGCGGCATCAGCAGGGCGCACGACTGATTCAGTCCGGCGTGCTCGGCACGATCAGCGAGGTGGAGGCCGCGTGGCACGATGCCGCTCCGCGGTGGGCGCGCCCTTACGAGGATGTGCGCGCGGATGACGTGGATTGGGAGCAGTACTTGATGTTCCTGCCGAAGGAACCGTTCAGCGCGGAGCGGTTTCGACGCTGGCACCTCTTCAAGGACTTCACCGTCGGTACGCCGGCGTTGCTCGGCAGCCACCTGATCGACGTCGCCATCTGGTTCACGGACGATCCCTTGCCCTCGTCGGTGGTCGCACATGGTGGCGTGTACGTCTGGAAGGACGGGCGTGAGCACGCTGACACGATCGATTGCGTGATCGAGTACCCCAAGGGCTTCATCTTGAACTACTCGACGCGCCTCGGGAACAATCACCCGGTGCCGGAAGTGATCTTCTACGGGACAATGGGCACCTTCGATACCAAGAGTTGGACCGCGCGAGGCGAAGGAGGAGGAGAGGACCGACTGGCGGAACCAATCACGGTGGCGGATCCGGCGCGTCGAAACGAAACGTCTGCCGCGGGCACGAGCTCGGGACCGACGGAACAAGCAGGCGGCCTGGCACAGAACGACCCGCGCATCGAAGGCGACCAGCACGTGCGCAACTGGCTCGAGTGTGTGCGCTCGCGCGCCACGCCGACGGCGCCGATCGACGTGGGCTACGCGCATTCGGTCGTCACGATCATGTGCCTCAAGGCGTGGGAAACGGGCCGACGGCAGCAATACGACAGCGGGATGTTGGAGATCACGGAGGAGTGACGCGCCTGGGAGTGAGCACGCGATGAAGCGTTTCATCTCGCTGGGCGCCGCGGCAATCATGGCCGGCCTCCAGCTTGTAGCCACGCCCGCCACCGAGGTCCTGACCGTGTCGGTGGGGTCACAGCCGCTCGCAGTCGACGCGCCGGTCGAGGTCGGCGTCCGTGAGGCGGTGCCGCGTGGCGAGGCGCTCGAGGCTGTCGTGACCGAAGGTAGGGAACAGCACATTCTCCTGCAGGATGCACCGGCGCTGCTGACGTCTCCAGACGGCGTTGAGCTGCGACGGTCGCTGTGCGCCGTGTTGCCTCACGGCACGACGTCTGGCCGTCATCCGTTGCGCTCGCTGGCGAGCGCGGCGCGGCCGGCGTTTAGCTTCGCGCCGCTCGAGGGCGATCGCTTGAAGCTCCTCGAGGGTGACCGCCCCGTGCTCGTCTATAACCACGGATTCCAGCTCGCGCCTGGTGCGCCCGAGGAGGTCCGGCGGTCAACCTACGTCCATCCCATCTATGACCTCGACGGACGTGAGGTGTCGGACGATTTCGCCCCTGACCACTACCACCATCGGGGGCTGTCCTGGATGTGGCCACGAGTGACGATCAGGGACACCCAATACGATCTCTGGCACATCAAAGGCCTCCGGCAGGTGTTCGAGAAATGGCTGGGGCAGGAGGCTGGGTCAGTCTGCGCGACTCTTGGCGTGAAGAACGCCTGGCGTCTCGCCGATCGCAAGGTGATGGACGAGTGGGTGTGGTTACGCGTCTTTCGGGCTGGGGAGCACGGCCGCGCGATCGATGTGCGGTTGACGTGGCAGGCGCTCGAGCCGGTCCAGATCCGCGGGCAGGTGGAGGCAGGCTATGGCGGGCTCGTCCTGCGCCTCGCGAATCGCCAAGGCACGCGCCTGATGACACCAGCGGGCTTGCAGGCGAAGGACACGAACTTGCAGCCGCTCGCCTGGGCGGACGAATCCGGACGCTTCGACAGAAGCGGTGAGGTCTCGGGCGTCGCCATCTTCCAGCACGAGGGGAATCCAGGGTTTCCCGCAGGATGGACCCTGCGGGGCTCCGACAAGTACGGGTTCCTCGGTGTTGCGTGGCCGGGGCTCGAGCCGGTCACACTCGAGCCGCAGCGCGCGCTGACGCTTCGCTTCCGCGTTTGGGTGCACCGGGGTGATGCCAGCGCTGGCCAGGTCGAGGCGGCGTACGCGGCCTTCTCCGAGTCGCCGAACGTTACCGTGGAGCGAGCGGACGCCTCGGCGAGGCGTCCCTACCTTCCACCATGGTAGGGCGCGTTCGCAGGACACTAGCGCCCCGCGCTTCGGTCGCCGCCTTGCCGGCTCAGCTCCACACCCTCCGTGGTGACGTAGTACTTCGCGAGCATGTTGGCCTTCTCCCACGCGGGAACTGTCTCGGGAGCGCCAACGTACTCGAGGAATTGACGTGTGACCTCCGCGAAGTGAGACTCGTGCCCCGTCCTGTACTTGTCCGGCACGGAGAGGTGAATCCCCTCGCCCGTCTCGTCGACCGCGACGCCGGGAAAGCGCGATTGCAGCTCGGCAACCCGTGCCTTCACCGCCGCCACGACATTGGCTCGGTCCGCGTCGCTCCCAGGTACCACATACAGCTCCGGGCGGTACTTTTCTTCGGCGCCTTGACGCACCTCGATGCGTGATTTGCTGCCGCGCACAACCGACAGGTGCGTGTCGCCCGCTCCGGGCGGTGCCTCGAAGTTCCAGGCGACCTTCACGCGAGCGTGAACGCCGCGCAGCGCGTACGAGACCTCCGTGTTCGAGAAGTACTGGAGCTGTCCGTCCTTCACGTCAGCGGCTAGAAACGACGGGAAGTCCTCCGCGCCGGTCACACGGCGAAAGTCAGCAGCCGAGATCAGCGTCGGCCAGCGCTTCGCCGAGTCAAGCTTGATGTCCTTGCGATAGTCGATCGCCTGTTCGGGAAAGAGGACCCAGGGCACGAGATCCACGAGATGCGTGCCCACGTCTGCGAGAGCCTCTCCTTGCTGCGCGGTGTCGAAGAACCACGTCGGGCGCAGGTTTGGCACGCCGGCGACCGTTTTCATCAAATGGTGGACACTTTCGAGCTGGACTGCCGGTTCCTCTGGTGTGCCAGGAACGATCTCGCCGGTGATTGCCTCGTCGTGCACCAGCTCTCGCTGCAGAATCGTCGTGATCTCGTATCTCTCGGTCATCACGTCATAGGCCACCACACCGTCACGCTCGGCGGTGTCGATGCTGGCTTCGAGCTTCGAGAAATCGCCCGCCGAGATGATCCACGGCTTGTCCGCGAGGACGTGCAAGCCTGCCTCGACCGACCTCAGGATGTAGTCGATCTTTCCCTGATTGCGGCCCGATAGCACGACCACATTGCCGGGGTGTTCGGCGAGCATCCTTTCCAGCGGCTCCGACGTCGTGTGGATCTCGAGCTGCCAGCGCGTCGGGTTGTCTGAACGATTGTTGAACTGGGCAATGCGATTCAGGTGCCCGAAGAGATCCGGGCCGAGCGGCGCGTAGACGTGTACGACCTCCGAGACGTTGGGGTACATCTCTTGCTGAATCAGCCCGGCATGGAAGTGACCGGGGTCCAGCGTCATGAGCTTGACACTTGCGTCAGCAGAGGCGGTAGGGCCGTCTTCCTGCTGTGCGGCCGCCTCCGGGGGCTGGGAGAAGCCACGGTCGGCCAAGATGAGCGTTCCAACGAACACCGGGACGAGCCAAGAGCGTTTCACTGGCATGCAGGCATCCTAACAAACCGATTCGGTCTTGCACAGCCAGACCTTATAGAATCAATCGTCATGGAGCTACGGCAACTTGGACCGAGCGACCTTCACCTTACACCAATTGGGTTCGGTGCATGGGCGCTCGGCGGAGCGGGCTGGCAGTTCGCTTGGGGGCCGCAAGACGATGAGGCCTCGATTCGAGCCATCCATCACGCCCTCGATCTCGGTGTCAACTGGATCGACACGGCGGCCGTCTACGGGCTCGGGCACTCCGAAGAGATCGTCGGTCGGGCGGTCGCTGAGATGCCCACGGCGCGCAGGCCATACATCTTCACCAAGTGCAGCTTGGTCTGGGACGATCAGGGGAGGCTCTCGCACAGGCTGCGGGGCGAGTCGATCCGCCGCGAAGCAGAGAGTAGCCTCGAGCGCCTCGGGGTCGACTGCATCGATCTCTTGCAGATCCACTGGCCGCGCTGGCATGGCACACCGCCCGGTGCAGACATTGGCTCGCTGGACGAGGCCTGGGCCACGCTTGCCGCGCTCGAGCAGGAAGGCAAGGTACGCCACATCGGCAGCTCGAACTTCACCGTTGCTGACCTCGAGCGCGTGCGGGCCATCGCGCCCATCGCGAGCGAGCAGCCGCCGTACTCACTACTGCGGCGCGCCATCGAGATGGAGCTACTCCCGTGGTGCCAACTGCATCACGTGGGAGTCATCGTCTATTCGCCGATGCAGTCGGGCTTGCTCTCGGGTCGCATGACCAAGGAGCGCGTGGCGAGCTTGGCGGCGGACGACTGGCGGCGCGGAAGCGTCGAATTTCAGGAGCCAAAGCTTACCCGGAACCTCCAGATCGCGAGCAAGCTCGAGGAGATTGGCCGTCGGCACGGCCGGAGCGCGGCCGAGACGGCGATTGCCTGGACGCTTCGTCATCCGGCCGTGACCGGTGCGATCGTCGGTGCGCGTAGCCCGGAGCAGGTGGACGGCACCATCGGCGCGGCCACGTTTCGACTGAGCGCAGCCGAGATCGACGAAATCGAGCAGTTCGCCGCGAATGCCTGACTCTGCATGAGCCTCGTGCGGTAAACGTCACAAAAGTTGAATAGTATTGAAAGGTGGTGACGGCGCGCCTGATCCAATCGGGCGCGCCGTTTGCGCACTAGACGGTATTCATGGAGGTCTCGATGTCCGGTCGCCTCGCTCGCCGGGCTTTTCTCACGCGTGCCCTGGCGGCGCCGAGTGCCCTCGTCGTTGGCTTCGATCCGGACAAGCGCTCATGGGTTATGGATGGATCTTCAGGTCCGGGGGTCCCGCGCGGTCAGACTGCGCCGGATGGAGGAGGGCGGCCACTCGAGGGGTTGCCACGCCTCGCCGGTAGGGTTTCGTTCGACGAGGCCTCGCTGGATGCCGCCGCGCTGGACAACGGCAACATCGTTCATCGCCAACCTCGCGCCGTCTTGCAGCCAGCGTCGGTCGAGGACATCGTGGCGATGGTCCGTTATGCCAACCGCCACGGTCTTCACATCGCCATGCGCGGTCAGGGCCATTCTGTATATGGTCAAACGCACGCCGAAGCCGGCATCGTCGTTGATTCGAGCACATTGGACCGTGTCCTGCACGTCGCCAGCGATTCCGTCGATGCGCAAGCGGGTGCAACGTGGGCGGCGCTCAATCGCGTGACGGTCGAGAAGGGCCTGACGCCCGCGGTCATGCCCGACACGATGACGCTCACCGTGGGCGGCGGTGTGAGCGTGGGCACGTGGGGACACACGAGCCATCGCTTCGGCGGGCTCGTGGACATGGTGAGCGAGCTGGATGTGGTCACCGGGGAAGGGCAGCTCGTCACCTGTTCATCCCAGCGCGAGCCCGAGCTCTTCGAGATGGTGCTCGCCGGTCTCGGCCAGTGCGCGCTCATCGTCCGCGCGCGCGTCCGTCTCGTGCGCGCGCCCGATCGCGTCGTGCGACAGAATCTCGTCTACGAGGATCTCGACGCGTTCTACGCCGACCAGCAGCGCCTCGTCGAAGACGGCCGGTTCGAGCACCTCGAGGGCAGGTTCATGAAAGATTCGGGGGGTCGTTGGCGACCGCGCATTGAAGTGGGAAGCTTCTCGGCATCCACCGACGCTGAGCTCGCGGAGCTCCAGCGCGGGCTGCGCTTCGCGAGCCGGGATGCGGCAGTGCGACGATCGTACCCGGAATATTTGGAGACGAAATCGTTCGTTCCGTTACCCGCAGAGCCTCCAGAGCGCGACGAGATGCGGGCGTCGCGACGCAACCCCTCAATCGTCGGATGGTTGCCGTTGTCCGCTGGTCAATCCTTTATCGAGGCGCACGTGTTGGGCAGCGCAGCGGCGTTGGGTGACACCTGGGTCGTCGCGTCATCCGTGATGGATACGACTCGCTTCACCCGGCCGCTCTTCAAGATGCCGGACGAGCGTCTGGCGGTGTCGTTCTGGCTGTTTCGCAGCGCACCGGTTGACGATCGACGCCTGTTCGAGGAATTGCTGGCCTCCGGCGGGGATCTGATCGACCGAATGCGCACGGTTGGGGGGAAGCGCTACCCGCCGTACGGACTCGTCCGAGCGCAATCCGAGTGGGAAGAGCACTACGGGCCGGACGTGTGGCAGCGGCTCGTGAGAGCCAAGCGCCAGTTCGATCCCAACAATGTGCTCACGCCGGGGCCAGGAATCTTCACCTCGCCGCCCGATCTCAAGGGGTAAAGGGGTACCCCTTTGTCAATGCGTCGCCTGTTCGCCCCATACCTGCTTCAGTCGCCTGTCACGCCCGCAACTGAAGCGATAGTACTTGTAGCGCAGCGGGTTCTTCTGGTAGTAGTCCTGGTGATACTCCTCGGCGCGATAGAAGGCAGGCGCGTCGATGATCTCGGTCACGATCTTGCCTTGGAGGCGGCCCGAGGATCGTAGCACCGCTTTGGACTTTTCCGCCGATGCTCGTTGCGCGGCGTCGTGGACGAAGATGGCCGTTCGATACTGGGAGCCGCGATCGCAAAACTGCCCGCCGTCGTCCAAGGGGTCCACATTGCGCCAGAAGACGTCGAGCAGACGCTCGTAGCTGATCTTCTCTGGGTCGTACACGATCTCCACGACCTCGGCGTGCCCCGTGCCGCCAGCCGACACCTCTTGGTAGGTCGGGTTCCGAGTGCGGCCACCCGCGTAACCCGACGTTGTCGACACCACACCGTCGAGCTCGTCATAGGGCGGCTCCATGCACCAGAAGCATCCGCCTGCAAAGGTCGCCTTGGCGAGGTCATTGTCGGCACCCGGTGCAGACTCGGCCTGGCCGATGGCCGTGGCGGGAGAGGCAAATGAGAGAAGGACGGCGACCGCCGAGGCCGCAAGTCGCGCGCGTGTCATCGTGAACTCCTGAAGTGGGCCGCGTGAGCTCCCTGGATAGGGCAGAGGTATCCGTGACATGCCCCAGAAGCGTCGATTCCATATCTTAAGACGCTGGAGCGGCGAAAAGGTGTCGCCGCGCGACACCAATACCCCACCGCTGGCGTCATATAATAGTATGACGTCCCCTGTCGTCACGTTCAGACACGTTCTGGCCGGCCAAGTCCGGCTAAAGAGGTGAGTTATGGAGCGCCGCCATTTCTTTGCGGTATCGGCCGGAGCCCTAGGGGCAGCCCTGGCGGCTGGGGGCTGGTCACGCGGGAGCGGCTCGTCCGGAGGCAACGAGAGCGGGGATGCCGCGTTCAGCAAGTCGAAGGCGGAGTGGAAGAAGCTCCTCCCCGAAGGGGCCTACCGGGTGTTGTTCGAGGACGCAACCGAGCGTTCGTTCACGAGCCCCTTGAATGACGAGAAACGTGAAGGCACCTACGTATGTGCCGCGTGCTTTCTCCCACTCTTCGAATCAGCGACCAAGTTCGATAGCCGGACAGGTTGGCCCAGCTTCTACAGGCCGATCGATGGCTCCGTCGAAACCAAGAGCGACTACAAGCTGATCTTGAGGCGTACCGAATATCACTGCGGTCGCTGTGGTGGTCACCAGGGGCACGTGTTCGATGATGGGCCGCCGCCAACGGGACAGCGATGGTGCAACAACGGTCTGGCACTCCAATTCGTGCCGAAAGAAGCGCCGTTACCGGCGCTGCGCACGTGACCCATCCGCACCTCGGTGTCGAGGTGTTACGGAACCGCAGATAGTGACATCGCGGGCTCCGCCGGCCGCGCATCCGTCCGCTCGCGCCGCGCGGCGTCGAGCTCGGTGCTCACCCTGCGTCCCACATCGGATGCGCGCTCGGTCTCGTAATCCTCTGGACCGACTTGAGCCACTCCACTGCCGCGAACGCGAGCCAAACGTTGCAGCGGAACGCCATCCACCTGTTCCAACACATGCTCCAGCTCGTGAGCCACGATCTCGACCACGTTCGCGGGCAGGTAGAAGACAACATTGGCGAACATCGCGCCTGCCTCGTGCTTCCGAATCTGCGCGCGATGCTGCGGCACTGCGCGCGAAGCGTGGGTGAGTCGCGCAGCGCCTCCTCGAGACGCGGCTCCAAGAATGCAGGCACCACGATATTGAACGGCAAGTGTGTCGTGCACGAATCGGACGGCATCGCGGATGTCTGCGGTGACCTCGTGGACGAAATGACTTGGCTCCGAACCGGTTTGGCGCAGTGGATAGCCAGCAACAGAGCAAATAGGAGAGGAACAGAACGGCCGAGACGTGTGATCACGTCATCTTCAGCAGCAAGGCGCGATCCAGCTTCTGGCTGTCGACCAGTCGATTGCTGAAAGTGACCGAAAAATCAGGCGGTTCGCTGAATGTCGTCGCGTACGCCGGACGAGGCGATCACGACAGCCAGGTCGGACGTCCGCTGCACCTCCCACGACCGTGTCGGGTGCCGTGCCTGTGTTGGGCCGCGTGGGCCTGCCGTGACGCGACTTGTCATTCCCACCGCAACGCGTCCGCGGGATTGACCCTGGAAGCGCGGCGTGCCGGAAGATAGCTCGCGAGTGACGCGATGCCGAACAGCAGGACGGTCACGCCGAGCAGCGTGCGCGGATCCCGTGGGCTGAGGCCGTAGAGCAGGCCGCCCATGAGGTGCGTCACGGAGAGCGAAGCGACGAGGCCGATCGTCAGGCCCACGAGCATGAGCGTAGACATTTCCCGCAGCACGAGCCGAATCACCTGCACGCGACTAGCGCCGAGCGCCATGCGCATACCAATCTCGCCTATACGCTGCGCGACGAGGTAAGACAGCAAGCCGTACAGCCCGACAGATGCGAGCATCAACGCCACCATTCCGAATAAGCCCGCCAGTGCCGACACCAACTGCTCTCTGCGAAGCTGTTCGGTCACGTGAGTGTCCATGGTCTTCGCTTCGTAAATGGGGATCAGGCCATCGATCGCTTGTGTCACGTGTAGGGCTTCTGGGAGGACATCGGCCGGGCGACGGGTTGTTGCGACCGTCACGACCATCCCTTCGGTGACCTCCTGCAGGAACGGCGTGTAGACCATCCGTGTGGGCGGGGCGCGTAGCCACCTGTCGCGCGTGTCCTTCACGACGCCGACAATGCGGTACGGTTGGTCTGGTTGATCCATGAAGTTGAGCTCGCGACCAACGGGAGGCACGTGCGGGAAGTAACGACGAACGAACGCCTCGTTGACGATCGCGACACGCGGTCCACTCTCCATGTCGTTCGTGGTGAGGTCGCGTCCGTCGACGATTGTGAGGCCCAGCGTGTGCGCAAACGCGGGCCCAACGACATTGCGGCCGATCTGTTGATCGTCCTGCGAACGTGGCTGATAGCCAGGCACGTTCACCATCGTTGTTTGACCGTCGTCGCCTGAAAGAGGAAGGGCGAAACGGGACACGGTAGCCGATGTCACGCCCGGCAGGGCACGGAGCCGCTGGATCAATTCGGAGTAGTACTGTCGCCGGCGCACGTCCGGATAACCGGCGAGGCTGGGGTCGACCCTGAACATGAACAAGCGATCGCGCTGTACTCCGACAGATTCACGTCCAAGATTGCGGAGGCTTTGGGTGAGCAGTCCGGCGGCTGTCAGCAGCACGAGACAGAGGGCCAACTGTGCGGCGACGAGACCGCGCCTCAATCGAGACTTCGTCGCGGTCGCTTGTCGGTGGACGGACCCTCGCAGTGTCAGCGTCAGGTCGAGCTGTGTTGCGCGCAGCGCCGGCACCAAGCCAAAGATCACGACCGTGGCGAGGCAAACGCCCAGCGTGAACGAGAGCACACGCGCGTCGAACCGCGGAAACACCTGGAGAACGGCTTCGTCCGCCGGTAAGAATCGCAAGAGCGCTTCCATACCCCACGTGGCAAGCAAAACCCCCAAGGCTCCGCCGATGAGTGCGAGCAGCACGCTTTCTGTCAGCAGTTGACCGACGAGTCGCGGCACGGTGGCGCCGAGTGCCATGCGCAGGCCGACTTCGCCGCGTCTCTCGACCGCATGGGCGAGCAGCAGGTTGGCAACGTTCGCGCACGCGATCAGCAGAAGCACGCCAACGGCTGCCATGAGGAACAGCAGTGGCCGGCTATAGCTCTCCCGCATCCCGGACACGGCGCCGCGGGCCGCGGGCACGACTCGAAAGCGCTTCTCCTTGATGACCTCCTCGATCATCGTGGCCATGGGCGCTGGCACCGCCGCCACGGTCATGCGCAACGTTTCCGCGAACAGGGGCGCCAGAGCGGCCTGTGCCTCGGCGTCGCCCAGACCGGGCCGTTTCCTCGCGATGATTCGCAACCACCAATGGCCGGGGCTCGTGAACGGCTCTGGACGGGCATCCAGGGCGATGTGCGTGCTCAGGGGAATCGCGAGGTCCACCGGCTCGCCGACGGTGACACCATCGAACCCCTGTGGGAGCACCCCGATGATCGTAAAGGCCACGCGATTCAGGATGAGAGGCCGGCCAAGGACCTGTCGGTCGCCTCCGAAGCGACGGAGCCAGTATCGATGGGTCAGAACGACGACGGTGTTTCCGCCATTCACACGGTCATCCGATGGGGCAATGAGGCGACCGAGCGCCGGTGAGAGACCGAGCAGGTGATACGTGTTTCCGCTGACGATCTGGCCGTTGACGATCTCGCCCTGGCCTCTCCAAACGGCGTTGATCCGGCCCGTATCGTACGCAAACATGCCCGTGAACAATTCGGTGCGCTGGCGAAAGAGCTCGAAGGCCGGATACGAAAAGCTCTGGTTCCACTCGCGGGCGTCGTAGTGACCAAATTGAACCAGTTGGTGCGGATCGCGTACGGGAAGGGTGCGCAGGAACGTCGCGTCGATGAAGCTGAAGATGAGCGTGTTCGCACCGATGGCGAGGGTCAGCGACAGGATCGCCGTCCCGGTCAGCGCAGGCCTGCGAAGCAGGTATCTTGCTGCCAAGCGAAGGTGCTGAAGCGCGGTCCCCATATGTCTCGTTTGGTCCGCAGTTCCTGCAGCACGTTGCATGCCACCTGGTGTTGAAAGCGTTTGGCCATTCTAGTGAGGGCTTTGTCGGGCAGTTTCAGCCCCGACGGTCTGCCCAGTGGTCGCTTTTGGGACACGGGCGTGCGATGGCGGGCAGCCGCACCTGGTACCCGACGGGGCCGCGTTGCGACGCGGTCAGCGCGCACTAGCGTCAAGTGCCTGTCCCTGGTAGAGTGCATCAAAAGTAAAAAAGGATCAGAGGCCAGAGCTAATGCCTTTTCGGGCCGGTGTCCTCGAGTTCGTTGCCGTCCTGGCACGTCGGGCCCTCCCTGTCCCCTGGACTTCGTCGCTGCCATCGACCGCTATGCGCACTATCGAGGACTTCACCCTTGACATCCGGGCCTCAACCTTGAATGCACCAACTTCGACACCACATCGACTTGACCCAGTCCTGTCGAGCTTCCCGAACGAGGGATGAACTGGAGCGGGATCATGAAAACGAACCACGCCGGCCAACTAGCAAGATTACTGGCATTGCTAGTAGCAGGAGTCTTCATTGTTTCCGGGGCTGAAGCGCAGACGAACTACGGCACTATCCGTGGGACCGTAAGGGACAGTGCTGGTGCGGTGGTCCCAGGAGTCGAGGTCTCTGCAATCAACGAACACACCGGTGTCGCTGTTTCTCAGCTTACCAACAGCGCTGGCGCGTACGTCTTTTCTACGCTCTTCCCCGGTTCCTACACGATCCAGGTTGCAGCATCCGGCTTTCAGCCGGTAGAGGTCACTGGAATTCAGTTGCAGGTAAACCAGACGGCGCGCTACGACCTGGAACTTGAAATCGGCGACTTCACCGAAAGCCTGGAGGTGGTGGCTTCCGCACCCCTGCTCGCAACCGACTCTACCGATGTCGGGCAGGTCATTGAGAACAGGCAGATCGTGGACCTACCGTTGGACGGCAGGGCTTACCTGCAGCTTGCGTCTTTGACGAGCGGCGTCGTCAGCACGGGCGAGAGAGGCGGCGACAGTGCGGGACCGAACTTTGTCAGTCAGGGCAACCGGATTCACAGTAATAGCTTTCTCGTCGGGGGCATCGACACGAGAACCCAGCGAGGTGGCACATACGGCTTAAGCCTCTCGGTGGAT
This sequence comes from Luteitalea sp., assembly GCA_009377495.1. GTDB lineage: Bacteria > Acidobacteriota > Vicinamibacteria > Vicinamibacterales > Vicinamibacteraceae > WHTT01. The sequence continues at coordinate 18,419 of WHTZ01000075.1, read as the reverse complement.
GCCATTGGCGAGTTCAAGATCCTGCAAAACGCCTTTGACGCTGAGTACGGACGCGGCATGTCGATTGTCAATTCCACGATCAAGTCCGGGACGAACGAATTCCATGGGACGGCGTTCGAGTTCGTACGAAACGATGCGCTCGACGCCCGCAACGCTTTCGCCAGGACTAAAAGTCCCTTGCGCCAACACCAGTTCGGCTTCAGCCTTGGCGGACCGATTGCGAGAAACCGGACGTTCTTCTTCGTCAATTTTGAAGCGGAACGCCAGCGCAGGGGCGATGTGACCAACGCGTTACTGCCCACACAAGCTCAGCTTTCGGGTGATCTGTCGAGCATGGATGCCGTGGCCATCGATCCTGAGACGGGCTTGCCATTCCCAAACAACATCATCCCGGATTCACGTATTTCTCAATTTGCTAGAGCGGGCCATGAGTTCTTCGTCACACCGAACGATCGTTCCACGTCTCCTGGCACAAACCACCTCGCAGACCTCTCGACCTCCCGGGACGGCGAACAGTTTACGCTGAAGCTCGATCACCACCTCAGCGACAGCGTTCGCTTAGACGGCTTTCTGAGTTACTTCAAATGGAGCGACCACAATCCTGGCGTCAATCCATTTGCGGGAAATGCAGCCTCTCAGAGGACATTTCCCACATTCGGTCTTACCTACACCCATACGCTCGGCCCTAACCTCATCACGAATATTCGCGTGGGCCGCTATCACTCCGACATCACACGAACCCATGACGAGATCGCTGATCGTAACATCTCCACCGAGCTGTTTGGTCTCAGGAACCTGAACCCGGACTCATTTGCGTTCGCTCCTCCCTTCATGAGTATCGCGGGATTCGCCTCGGCGGGAGGGGCAGCATGGCAGCCAACGGGGGCGCGAGACGTGAACGACCAGATCACGCCGCAGGTCACTTGGGTGAAGGGCCGCAATGTCATCAAGTTTGGCGCCGATCTCCGCTGGCTTCAGTATGATGATCAGGGTTGGGCGACTCAGAACGGCCGCTATTTCTTTAACGGCCAATACACGGGCAACGCGGTCGCAGACTATCTGCTCGGCATTCCAGACTTTGCTCATGTGGCGCAACGGGAGATAGGCAACAACTATGGATACGAACTGCGCCACGGCGAGTACTCGTTCTACGCTCAAAACAGCATGAAGCTCACCTCGCACCTGACGATGAACATCGGCTTGCGCTACGAGCTGGTTCAGTTCCCTTTGGAGGTCAATGATGCGGTGGCGAACTGGAACTTCGATCGCGGCACGATGGACCTTGCCGGCGTCGACATTCCGCGGCGAATCGTTTCCACGGACAAGAATAACTGGGCCCCGAGAGCCGGGCTCGCCTATAATCCGAGCTGGAGTCCGAAGACCGTCATACGCGCCGGTGCCGGTATCGTCTACGGCAACTTCCGCCAGCACGAGGCCGGGCTCCAGCATTTTCATCCGCCCTTGGTGAACGAGAACTTCCTGACGAACGATCTTCCAGAACCGACGTTTACCACCGATACGCTGTGGGGTCCCCCTATCTCTGACTTAGAGAACGCGGACCTGGCCGAAACAACGGTGAACTGGCTTCGTGATAAAGAGATTCCCGAAAGCTATCAGTGGAACCTTAACGTCCAGCACGAGTTCCTACCACACTGGCTCCTCGAGCTCGGCTACGTGGGTAACCGCTCAGTGAAGCTGCCAGTCCGCTGGGATGCGAATCAGGCGGAGCAGTTCGACCCGAACAATCCGAAGACGGTTCAGGAGAGACGACCGTTCCAGAATGTGGGTTTTGTGAGCGGTAATACTTCACTAGGGTTCTCGAGCTATCACGCGTTTGACGTGCGAGTTGAGCGGCGGTTTGCCGGCGGCCTTGCCATTCTTGCCAGCTACAGCTGGAACAAGCAAATGGCCCTTCGTGACTTCGACCAATTTACGGTGATGTCAATCGACAACATCCGCCACAACTATGGACCGACCGGAGCACCGCACCGGGCGGTCATTAGCTACCTCTACGAGCTACCCTTTGGCCGCGGTCAGCGCCTTGGGAGTAGTGCGCAGGGGTTCCTGAACCAGCTGATCGGCGGCTGGCAGATCGCCGGGATTACCACCTTGAGGGCGGGTAACTTCCTGAACGCGACCACAGACGCGAGCAGCGGGGCGGGGGACAGGTCTGGGAACAAACCCGACGTGACCGGCCTTCCGGTGAATCTGCCGGCGGACCAGCGAACGGTTGAACGTTGGTTCAATGCGGACGCGTTTGTCGAGCCGCCCTTCCCGCGCTTCGGGAACGCTGGCCAAGGTCTCATCCGAGGACCAGGCGTCAACAGAACTGACCTCTCGATCTTCAAGAACGTGACTGTGGGAGCGATTCGTGACAATTTCAGAATCCAGTTCCGTGCAGAGATGTTCAATGTATTCAACCGCGTCAATCTCGACAACCCCAACACGAACGCAAGTTCGTCTCTCTTCGGCACAATCGCCGGGGCAGCTGATGCACGCATTATCCAGCTTGGGCTGAAGCTTCTCTTCTAGCGGGCCGCGGCCAGGGCCGCGCTCCCCGACGCTCACTTGAGAACCCTGAAACTTGACACAATGCGTCAAGTTTCGGGTCCTCAAAGGTTCTAGCGGGCCGCGACTGAGAATCAAGGGAAGGGACATGCCCGTGAAGAATTCCGTGCGCTGGCGATGTGAATGCCATGCTGTGGGCTAGCGCCGGTCCGTCAGGCGCTCCAGCTCGTCGAGCTTTTGATTCACTTCTCCCCATCTGGCTTCTTCGATCTGCAGGGTCTGCGACAGCATGCCCTCTTGGTCGCGGAGCCGTTTTTCGTGTCGTTGTTGCCGTTCGACCTCGCGGTTGAGCGCGCCTATCTCATGCTCTATGCCCAGGCGCTGTTCGTGGTCCGTCGCGTTGGAGAGCGCCTCGTCGAGACGTTTCAGGCGGGCGGCACTGTTCATCCTGTCTTCTGAAGCGTTGGCAATCTCGGTTCGTAGCGCCTCGACCTCGCGCGAGACACGCCAGAGCCTCTCCTCTTGGATATTGGCACGTTGGACAGCCATCTGGAGCCTGGCATTCGTCGCCGCCGCGCTCTCAATGGCGACACGAAGTTGCCGAACCTCTTTGAGCAATGCCTCGAGCACGTCGGCCTGCTCCTGGCCGGACAGCGAGACGCCACAGATCAACGCGGTGCCGATGGCGACACACACCCCCACGGCGAGCTTCGACATGTGTCTACCCCTCCTCCTTTATCAGCCAAGTGAGTGAAGGATACCAGCCAGTCGGCGAGCCACACAAACCGCGGTGATACAAGCGATCATGCCTCGTCACTCGATTGAATTCGCGACGGCAATCACCTCGTCGACACTGGCGCTCGCGCTGATCATGTAGAGCCTGTTCGGCCTGCTCCAGACCAACGTGACACGCCCGTCGTGTCCATCCTCGCTCAGGTCCTGCAGGAGCGTTCCGGTGCCTGTGCGGAGATCGACTTGGCGCATCGAGACGGCGTCCGTCGTCGACACGGCGAGCAGCATCGCGGGCGTGATCGCCAACTGTACGGCAAACGCGCGGGCCTCGGTCGCGTTCAATCCCACGATACGCAGGACCACTTCCGAGAACGCGCCGAAGTCGAAGCCGGTCGGTGTCGCGATCGTCCACGGGAGCGACTGGATCAGCTGCAAATTGGGATAATCGGCAAACACAATCGCGCTCGTGCGCAGCCCGATCGGCGTAGCGTGCCATTCAGGCGGGACGTGTTGATCGGTGGCGCCGGCAGCGTCCAGTGCCGTCCTCAGGTCCGTCGTATCGATCGTCACACCAAACGACATCGGACCGAGCACGGAAAGGCTCGGCGCGTCAGGCAGCACCGCAGGGCTCGGGAGCCGAGGCATGAACCTAGCGCGGTCTGCTGCTTGGGCGACACTCCCAACCGCGTCGATCCGATCCGGCTTCTGAAACGCCTGTGCGATGAGGGAGTCGGGTAACTTGTCGAGATCGACGTCGATCTGCACGATATCCACGCGTCCGAGGCGAACGAGGTCCCAGAGCCTCTGAGCGGCCGCTCGTGTCGTGGGCAGCGTCATTAGCAACAGGCACACGAGGCCGCTGGCCATCAGCCAGATCCACGGTCCTGCCAAGCGGCTTCGATCTGGCGCCGCCACACGCGCACGGAAGCGCGCCAGCGCCACGGCCGTGGCCGGCTGCCACTCGGCGGATGGGTCGAGCAACCGCAGACGCTGCTCGACCCACTGATGTGAACCGATGTGTTCAGTGTTCGCCATACTGTTTCTCGTACTGTTGTCTGAACTTCGTTTCCGCTCGTGCGAGCATGGTCCCGACCGAGGCTGGATTGAGATCCAAAGCCACCGCCAGCTCCCCGTACGTGAGCCCTTCGGACCGCAGAAGCAGTAACGCCGCATGCGCCGGTTTCATCGCCGCTAGCACGCGTCGCACCCTGGCGCGCTCTTGCTCACGGCCCACGTGCTCTTCGGGACTGAGCGGCCCGTCCGGCCCGGGTGCGGTGCTCTCGTACTGAAGCCGACGCTTGTCTTTGCGCAGGCGGTCGAGCGCCAGTCGCACCCCGGTGCGGCACAGCCAGGCTTCGGCGTTGGTGAGTCGGGTCGGCCGCTTCTGATGCAGCTTCCAAAAAGCCTCGGCCGCAAGCTCTTCTGCGAGGTCGGTATCGCCGACCAGGCGGTAGACGGCCCTGCAAACCCGCCGGTAATGCGCCTCGAACAGCGCGTCGAACTCGGCGGTCGCTTTCTGAGCCGCATGCCTCTGACTCATTGTTTCGCTAGCGGCGTACACGTCCTCATAACGACGCTCGAGAGAAAACTGTGACACTTCCGAAGGTGAACGGTGGATTTGTCTACTCGACGGAGGGGATGGAACGCGTGCGGGTGCGTCGGAGCACTGGCCTATGGCTCATTACGGCGAATCGGCATGACGGTGACGTATGTTCGCACGCAGAATGGCCGCCGCTGCCGGCCCGGAAGCCTTGATGCTTCCTAAAAGATGGATGTGGCATGCGAAAACAGCTTGACAAGTTTTTCGCGCCGGGTCGGCGCAAGTCGGCGAGCGCGTGAGAATGGCCAGCTGTCGGCGTCAGGCGCAGCGACGCGCGGCGTTCTCGTGTCGAGCCAACAACGACAGTGGATGCAGCCGTGATTGCGTGTTGTGGACGCTTCCTGAGGCTCGAAAAACGACGATGGTAGGATGGGTCATGAGTACCAATCGTGCCCCCTTCGATCACCTCTCCGACGCTGACCTCCTCCGCGAGGTGCCCCGCCTCGCCGCGTGTGAACGTCACGCGACCGCGTCGCTCATCGCCTCGCTGGCCGTGCTCGATACGCGCCAGTTATATCTCGGTGAAGGCTTCTCGTCACTCTTCGGCTACTGCTGCGAGTGTTTACATCTCTCGGAGGCGGCGGCCTACGACCGCATCACGGCTGCGCGGGCCGCGCGACGCTTCCCCGTGATTCTCGAACATCTCACCGAGGGCACCGTCACGCTGACAGCGATTCGTCTGCTTGCGCCGCATCTCACTGAAGAGAATCACGCGGGGCTCTTGGCCAAGGCCCAGTACCGAACCAAGCGAGAGGTCGAGGAGCTGCTTGCGCAGCTGCACCCGCAACCCGATGTCCCGGCCTCGGTGCGGAAGCTCCCCGCCCCAGCGCCTCCCCGCGATGTCTCGCTTTCCACCACGGCCGCGCGCGCCGACGCGCCGCCAGAGCGAACGACGTTGCAATCAGAGGCACGCTCGCCGACTACGCTTCCGACGGAGACACTTCGAGTACCGCTGGCGGCCGGTCCGCCGCCGCGCCGCGCCGAGGTCGCGCCGCTGGCGCCCGCGCGCTATAAGGTCTCGTTCACCATCGATGCCGAGACCTACGCGAAGCTGCGCGAAGCGCAAGACCTGCTGCGCCATGCGATCCCTGACGGAGATCCCGCCGCGATCTATGACCGCGCGCTCACCGCGCTCCTCGCCCAGTTGGCCAAGACGAAGCATGCGGCCACGGAGCGCCCGCGCTGGAGTGACGGTCCGGTGCCGGGCTCGCGTCGGATTCCCGCCGAGGTTCAACGAGCGGTGTGGGCGCGTGACGGCGGTCAGTGCACCTTTGTGAGCCCGAGCGGCCGGCGTTGTGCCCAGCGCGGGTTCCTGGAATATCACCACGCGATGCCCTTTGCTCTGGGCGGCGAGGCCTCGGTCGAGAACGTGTGCTTACGCTGCAAACCGCACAACACGTACCAGGCGGCACGCGACTTTGGACCATGGGATCGGAGACACGTGCAGGATCGTGGACGGGCGGCCCGATCCCAACACGACGGAACTCGTGCCAGCACGAGTTCACAGACGAACCACGAGCGTCGACGGGCTCATCCAGCATGCGAGGACGAACCCAGGTTGAGGCGGTGACCCGAAAGGCAACTCGTGATTAGGATCGCGCAAAACGGGTTCTCAAAAGGTTCTAGTCTGGGCAGTGCAGTAACGCGCAGACCTTGTAGGGGCTGATGCTCCCCCAGTCGATGACCCCGCCGCCACAGCCCGTGCCGTGAGCGCCGACGAGCTCGGTGAAGGTGTCATCGCTGTAGTAGAAGCAAACCTTGGGGGCAGGCGCAGCGGCTTGTGCCACAAACGAACCCACGGACATGACAAGGGCGACGAGCCCGCCCAGGATCATGAGCCGCATGCGAGCGTGGTGGAATCTCGAGGACATGCTGCACCTCCTGGCTTGTGATGCTTCAGTGATTGGTCCCGGAGCGCCCGAGAACATCGGCCGCCCCGTGCTCTGACTAGATCGCTGGGCAATCTGGTTTGCAATAGGATACCTCGCCGTGCCGAATTGGAATCCGTCGGGCTACCTGTGGAACGTGCCCGACCAGGTCAGGGTGGAAGTCGGATGACCCGACTCGTCCTACTCGTGAGCGTCGCGCTCTCGACCGCCGCGGGCGCGCAGACGCTGCCGGACGGGCCAGGCGCCGATATGGTCCGCGCGCGGTGCCTGAGCTGTCACGAAGCAGATTTGATCATCCAACAGCGCCTCACCCGGACGGGATGGGAGCGCGAGGTCGACAAGATGGTCCGCTGGGGCGCCGCAGTGCCGGAGGCCGACAAGGACGCGCTCGTTGGGTTTCTCGCCGCCCGGCATCCCATGCGGTAGCCGAGATCCGCGACACCGACTCCCACCGCGAGCTTCGACATGTGTCTACCGTTCCCCCGTGTTAGCGAAGCGAGGTGGCTTACACTTGCATGAGGTTGTCGGCGAGGCCATCGGTGCGGGGCCGAGCCGTTGAAAGAGATGCTTTGCCGTTGCCCGCCGGGGCGACCGTGCGGTGCGCTCGCGCGGGTTGGGAGGAGGGGAGATGGTGAGAATACTCAACGTCGGCATGACAGCCAGCGTGTTGCTCGCCATGGTGGCGGCGCCCGCCAACGCTCAGCAGGGGATCGCCGAGGTGCGCGGCCAGGTCCGCGATGCGCAGCAGGCGGTGCTGCCAGGTGTCACAGTCGTCATCCGGAACCAGGACACCGGGATGTTCCGCGAAACGGCGACCAACACGGACGGGACCTATTTCATCAGCGGCGTCACACCGGGCGTCTACGAGATCAGCGCGGAGCTGGAGGGTTTCAGGCCATTCAGCCAGCGCGACGTCCGGCTCGAGATCGGGAAAACCACTTCGATCAACATCCAGCTCGAGGTCGGGGCCGTGGAAGAGGCCGTGACGGTCGCGGCCGAGACGCCGCTCGTCGATGTCACGACGAAGGAGATCGGCGGGCACATCGACTCGCGCGAGCTCACCGACCTGCCGTCGATCAACCGCAACTACATCGGCTTCGTCGGGCTGCTTCCCGGCATCGTGCCGAACATCAGCACGGAGTCGTTCGGGTCGGATTCGATCTCTGTCAGCGGTCAGGATTCGCGCAACAACAATTACTTGCTGGACGGCGCCAACAACAATGACGATGTCATCGGCCAGCGCGCTGGGACGCAGGCGCGGACGCCGCTCGAGTCGATTCAGGAGTTCGAGGTTCTCACCAGCCAGTTCGACGCGGAGTTCGGACGCAGTGTGGGCGCGGTCATCAACGCCGTCACAAAGCAAGGGACGAATCGATTCCGTGGCAGCGCCTTCGGCTACTTCCAGGATGCGGAGCTCACCAGGCGCGACGTCTTCGCCGAGCAGAACGACCTGGAGAAGCCAGATACCCAACAGCAACAATTCGGCGGCACGATTGGGGGACCGATCGCCCAGGACAAGGCCCATTTTTTCTTCAGCCTCGAGCGGGTGCGTATCGACGAAGGCATCACCATCAACACTCCCGCCCGGCCGGAGCTCAACACGACGACGACCGAAGCGACACGCGTGTGGAACACCGTGTTGCGGTTCGACCAGCAGCTCAGCGCCAACCATCAGTGGGCGGTGCGCTGGCTCCGCGAGGACTCGCCACAGTTCAACCAGATCATTGGTGACGTGACCCTTGCGGCATCTCGTGAGGAGGCCGATGTCGACCAGACGGTGGTGGGCACACTGAGCTCCGTCTTCGGGAACACGAAGCTCAACACGCTGCGCCTGGCCTTCACGCGAGAAGATGTTGCCTTCGCGAACCCCGGCTTCAACGACAACGGTGGCCGGCAGGACCTGTTGCTCCCGACACTTGAATTCCTGACGTTCGACGACCAGCAGAGCGAGGTCGCCCAAGCGCGCATCAACAACGCCTACCAGATCGAAGACACGTTCTCATGGTTCGTCCCGGGCAAGCGGGGCGACCACGACGTCAAGCTCGGCGCCCAATATCAGTACTCGACCAACGACTTCTCGAATCAGGGCGATTTCAATGGCCGCTTCGCGTTCAGCGGTGACGGACCGTTCGATTCCAACAACCCGCGGAGCTTTCCGGAGCGGCTGTTCATTCGCGTGCCCGGCCCGCAGCAGTTCTTCATGAAGGCGCATTTCCTCTCGGCGTTCGCCCAAGACAAATGGCGCCTGAACGATCGCCTGACGCTCAGCCTGGGCCTGCGATACGACGTCGAGGTGGTCCCGCTGCGTGAGCTGGACAACCCGGCGTTCACCGACCCTGACGATTATCCGGTGGACACGAACAACGTCCAGCCGCGCGTGGGTTTCTCGTACGACCTGACAGGTGCGGGGCGGACCGTGCTGCGCGGTGGCTACGGACTGTTCTATGACAAGACTCACTTCGAGCGAATTACCGCCATCATCACGAGCGGCGTGTTCTCCGATTCCTTCGTTGCGGCGTTCCCGGCGGATACCGCGGATCCCGGACCGTCGAACGGCCAGCTTCCGAGCGAGCCGCTGCTCCGGAATGGTCCCGTCGTCGATCGTGAGCTCGTCAATCAGTTGTTCCCGCCAGGGAGCACGCTACGCAACACGGGGACCGTGGTGCTGGACGATCCCAGCCGACGCATTCCGTCCACCCATCAGGTATCGGCGGGCTTCCAGCACCAGCTCTGGCCCAACGTTTCGCTGAGTGCCGACTACGTCCATGCAGCGTCGCGCGACCTGTTCATGACGTTCGATCGGAACGCGGGCATGCGCGTGGATTCGAGCCGGACGGGGGATATCGAGCGGCCAGACCCGAGCTTCAATGTCGTCAATCAGGCACGCAATCTCGGCGAGACGGAGTACGACGCGCTGCTCCTCCAGTTCGAGAAGCGCTTCAGCCAGAATTACAGCACGCGGGTCTCCTACACGCTCTCCTATTCGCGTGGGAACACTTCCGGCGACGCGTTCGCGAACGTGCCCTTCCAGCTGCTCGACGATCCGCAGGTGGACCTGAACGACGGACCGACCAACTTCGATCGGCGGCACAATCTCGTTGTCAGCGGCAGTGCGGTGATCCCACGGACGGGCGGTGCGCAGGTGAGCTGGGTCGCGCGTTACCTCAGCGGGCTGGCGTTCACCGTCCAGGACACCGACATCGACGAGAACAGGAACGGCATCCTCTTCGACCCGTTGCCACCAGGCTCCTTCAGTGGCACCGGCCCGAATGCCGTCACCGCGGAGAGCGACGGCGGACGCAACGGCGCACGCGGTCCGAGCTTCTTCCAGCTCGATCTCCGGCTCGGTTACCGGTTCAGCCTCGGAGGCGACCGCCGCGTGGATGCCTTCGTCGACCTCTTCAACGTGACGGATCGCAACAACTTCGCCGTACCTGACGGCGATCGCTTCTCGACGAACTTCCTGGCGCTGACGAATCTGGCGGATGGTGCCATCCCCACCACGGCGCAGATCGAGGTGCGATATTCCTTCTAGACCTGTCACTCGGAGCGCAAGGCCACCAACGGATCGACGCCGGCCGCGCGCCGTGCTGGGACGTAGCTTGCGGCCAACGCGACGATCATGAGCACGGTCGAGGCGACGAGAAACGCCGCCGGATCGAGCGGGCTGATCCCGAAGAGCAGGGTCGACATCGCGGTCGCCGCGACGGCGCCAGTCAGCGCTCCGATGACGACACCGGCCGCTGCCAGTCGTACGCCTTGGCCGAGCACCTGGAAAACGAGCCGCGCGGGTGGCGCGCCGAGCGCCAGTCGAACGCCAAGCTCCGACGTGCGTTGAGCAACGAGGTAGGAGAGCACCGCATACAACCCGATCACGGCAAGCGCCAACGCCGTGGCGGCGAAGGCTGCCAGTAGGAGCATGGCAAAGCGTCGCGCCGCCAGTGATCCCGCCACGATCGACTCCATTGTCCGGACGTCGAATACCGGTAGGCCAGGATCGACCGAACGAATGATCTCCCGTACTCCGGATCCCAGCCTGCTCAGCTCGCCCTTGCTGCCCCGAATCACGAAGACCGCGCTCATGGTGGCGCCGCTTTCGACCTGGTACACGGAGTTGTAGACCGTCGGTGTTACGGCTGCGTCCAGCGCTTGCAGTCGTACGTCACCAGCGATGCCGACGATCGTCAGGGTGCGCCCACCCCAGAGAATGCGCTTGCCGATCGGATCGTCTCCCGGCCAGAAGGTGCCTGCCATTGCTTGGTTCACCACGGCCGCCGCTGGCGCCTCGGGCGAATCTGCATCCGTGAACGTTCGCCCGCGCACGAGGCGGATCCCCATCGCGCTGAAGTAATTGCCGCTGACCAGGGCGTTGTTGGCCCAGTAGAAGTCGTGTGGGTCGCTTCCTTCGAGCGCAATGCCGATGGTGCGGTCATCGGCGAGGGGCAGGTGGGTTGTGACAGCGACCTCCGTTACGCCAGGAAGGGACCGCAGCCGCTCTGCGATTGTTTGTTCCACCTGCTTGCGCCGGGGGGAGTCGGGATAGCGCTCGCGATTGAAAGACGTCCGAGCGACCAGGACGCCCTCGGGGTCGAAGCCGGGCGACACCTGAAGGACCTCGACAAAGCTCCGGATCAGCAAGCCGGCGCACACCAGCAGCAGCACGGCGCTCGCCGTTTCCAGGACCACGAGCCCGGAACGCATGTGGCGCGTGGCTCGGCTCGAATCGCCACCTTGCCGACCGGCGTTCTTGAGCATTTCGCCGGCGTTTGGCCGCGACCAGCGGATCGCAGGCGCAAGTCCGCAGGTCACGCCTGTGAGCAGAGACAGGGCCAACGTGAAGGCGAGCACCGTCAGATCGACTTCGGCGGCGCGAAGGCCGGGTACGTGTTCCGGTCCAACCCGTGCCGCAACACTGGTGATGACTTGAGCGAGTAGGCACCCAAACACTCCGCCGATACTGGTCAAGACCGCACCCTCGGTGAGCAGTTGGCGGATCAGACGCCCCGTGCTCGCTCCAAGAGCGCTCCTGAGCGCGATTTCGCGGCCGCGGGCTGCCGCGCGTCCGAGCAGCAAATTGGCGACGTTGCTGCACGCAATCAACAGCACGAAGCCGGCAGCCACAGCGAACGTCACCAACACGGGTCGGGTGCGCGCAGTCTCTTCAGCCGCGAGGGGCTCCAGGACCGGCACCCGGCCATCGCCGGAATACGTCTCCGGATGCTCGCGCCCCAACTCGTCATCCACACGGAAGACGTCTTGCCGCGCCGATGCCAGAGAGACTCCTGGGCCGAGTCGGGCCACGACCCTCGTGGCACAGTCTTTGGGTGGGTACTGGAGATCTTCGGCCGTGTGGGCCAGGGGGACCAAGAGTGCGGGCGGATCCTTCACGCTCATCGGCGTTGCCGGAAACGTAAATTCCGGCGGCATGACACCGACGATCGTGTAGAGGCGCTCGTTGAGCCGCAGCGTGGCGCCCAGCACCTCGGGGCTGCCCGCATGGCGCTGTTGCCAGTAGGTATGGCTCAACACGGCCACGTGGCTGTCATCGGGCCGTTCTTCTGCCGCCGTGAAGGTCCGCCCGATCAAGGGACCGACACCGAGTGTCTCGAACAAACTGCTGCTGACTTCAACGGCGTCGATGCGCTCGGCTTGGCGGCCGTCCGTCACATCGAAGGCCGCCGTCTCGTACCCTGCGATCGAAGCGAACGCCCGGTTGCGGTCGCGATAGTCGCGATACGCGGCCGCCCAGACTCCCGGGCATGCGTCTCCAGCTTCGGGATAGCTATGCCACAAGTTCACCAGTCGGGACGGTTCGCGGTACGGTGGCGCGTGAAGCAGCGTCGCGTTGATGAGGCTGAAGACCGCCGTGTTCGCGCCAATGCCGAGCGCCATCGTCAGCACCGCCACAGCGGCGAAGCCGGGATGTTGGCGAAGTTGACGGCCGGCATACTGCAGGTCCTGCCCAAAACGCTCGAGCCACGTCCACGTCCACACCGCTCGCGTATCTTCCTTGACCAGAGCCATGTTACCGAGCGCTCGCCGGGCGGCGTAGTCGGCTTCTCGTTCCCTGAGGCCAGACTCTCGCTGTTCTTCCGTTTCGAGATCCAGGTGCGTGCGGAGCTCGCGGTCCAGCTCTTGCTCGCGGACGTCTTGCCAGAACCACGGTCGCCACCTCGTGATCGCGCGCCACCAGCTCACATCAAGCCTCCGGGGAGTGCAACTGCTATCGCGATGGTAGATCGCCTACCTCGTATATTGGTAGATATTCTACCCTAACTTGACGGCAGTTCGTGAGCACAGCGGTCTCAATCCGAGGATACAGGAACGAGTATTGGAGCCCAGGGTGCCGCTTCCCGTATCGGTCCGGAATGTCCTGCGTCCAGTTACTGGGAATGGTCAGGCAGAAGAAAAGCACGCCAGCCAGAGCCAGTCGTTGCCACACGAGCGCGCTCGAGTGAGGCGAGTCTCCCGGTTCCAGCGGTACGGATGCTGCCACTGCGGTCAGGCGTCCGAGACGCCTCATGCGCGATCGAAGCAGGAGAACGATACCGAGCAACACGGTGACGATGTTCAAGGTCTGCCCGGTGCCGAGCTCGAGCCGGTGGGTAGGATAGTCGCGAAAGAGATCGATGAAGATTCGCGGGAAAGCGTACCAAAACACGAACCGGGCCGCGATGGCACCGGGCGTGGCGTTGGTCCTGCGGACCCAGAGCAGAAAGGGAATCAGCAGAAGATTCTTAGCCCCGTCATACAGCACCACTGGATGTCGAAACCCCTCGGCATCAGGGAACTTGACAGCCCACCAGACATCCGTGACGCTGCCGACGATCTGGCCGTCGATGAAGTTCCCAATCCGACCAACGCCCATCAGAAACGTGCCCGGAATGACGAGCGCGTCAGCCAGGTGCAGGAACGACTTCTTGTACAAGCGGGCAAAAGCCCAGACGCTCCCGGCCGCACCCAGCAGGAGGCCGTGCGTGGCCATTCCGCCCAGCCAGTAGGCGGGAATCAGCCACACGTGCTCGCGATAGAAGGGCCATTCGTCGAACGCGACCTCGATTGCGCGTCCGCCAACCAGGACGCCGGACGCGAAGAACAGGCTCAGGGTGAACACCTCGAGAAGGGTCAGCCCCAGCCGAGCACGCCCGCGCCTCAGGAAGTGATGCACCTGGAAGAACCCGAGCGCGTAGCTCAGACCGTACCACCAGAGATAGACGCCGCCGACCTCACCCAACACCGGATCGATCCCGTGAACGTAGGGTCCGAACATGGTGATGACCGCACCTCCCAGCATACCCACGCGCGCCCGCGACTTGATATTCGCTAAATCTTCGCCTATTCTGAGCGTGTTATGTCTGGCCAGCGGCGAACCTTCCGTGGCCGGGGGACGGCGGACAACCCGCCGAACCGCTACGAGCGGCTCGCATACGTGGACGATCCCGAGGGGGCTGAGGCGTTCGAGGAAAACCCTCTCCCCCGAACGGAGCTGCTACGCGACGTCTCCCGCACAATCATCGCGCGCAACGACAGTCCGGACATCGGCTTCGAGGCCAGCGTCAATCCGTATCGCGGCTGCGAGCACGGCTGCGTGTACTGTTACGCGCGCCCCACGCACGAGCAACTCGGCTTTTCGTCCGGTTTAGACTTCGAGACGAAGATTCTGGTCAAGGAAGACGCGCCCGAGCTGCTGCGTCGTGAGCTGGCGCTGCCACGCTGGAAGCCGCAGCCAATCGCGCTCTCCGGCGTCACCGACCCCTACCAGCCGATCGAGCGGCGGCTCCAGTTGACGCGGCGCTGTCTCGAGGTGCTCACCGACTTCCGGAATCCCGTGGTCGTGGTCACCAAGAACCACCTCGTCACCCGGGATGCAGACCTCCTCGCCCAGCTTGCGTGTCACGACGCGGCGCTCGTCTTTCTCTCGATCACGACGCTGGATGCCGTGCTCCAAGGCAAGCTCGAGCCTCGCTCATCGGCGCCCGCGCGACGGCTCGCGGCGATTGAGGCGCTCGCGCGTGCCGGCGTGCCGGTAGGCGTGATGGTGGCCCCGATCATCCCGGCGGTCAACGACCACGAGATCCCGGCCATCGTAGCCGCGGCGGCGCACGCAGGTGCGACGACCGCCGGCCACACGATGCTGCGCCTGCCCCACGCGGTCAAGGACCTGTTCGAGGGCTGGTTGGAGGCGCATCTCCCGGATCGCAAGGACAAGGTGCTCGGGAGAGTTCGTGAGATGCGTGACGGTCGCCTGAACGATCCGCAGTTCGGCTCACGCATGCGCGGCAGCGGACCGTACGCCTCCGGCGTGCACGCGCTCTTCTCGCTCGCTTGTCGGCGCGCCGGAATCAGCCAGCGCCGACGCCCGCTTTCCGCTGCCGCCTTCCGGCGGCTGGAAGGGCCGCAGCTCCCGCTCTTCCGCTGAGCGGCCTGTGACGCGAACGTCAGCGCATTTCCAGAGCCGACGCAGCTATCCCTTCAGCGCCAGAGTCAGATCGCGAACACTGTTGCGTTGAACCGCGCGTTGTGACATAGATAGTCTACGTGACACGTGGACGACGAGATGAGATTCCGCCAGGCACGCTCGACATGTTGATCCTGAAGACCCTGGCCCGGGCTGCGCCGATGCACGGGTTCGAGATCGCCGACTCGATCCTGCAGGTGTCCGAAGAAGTGCTTCAGGTGGAGGAAGGATCGTTATATCCCGCACTGCAACGGATGCTCATGAAGGGTTGGCTCGAGGGCGAGTGGGGCCGAACGGCTGACAACCGCCGCGCCCGCTATTACCGACTCACACGCACCGGACGCAAGCAGTTGGCGCAAGAGCTGGCACGTTACCGGCGCGTGTCTTCGGCAATCTCGCGCATCGTACAACCGGCGTGAAGAGGATACACGAATGTCGCCGAGTGAGCTCTGGAGACGGGTCGCCTTCCTGCTCCGCCGTGCGCGCAGGACGGACGAACTGGACGAAGAGTTGCAGCTCCATGTGCAGCTTCGCGAACAGCAGTTGCGCGACCGGGGGCTCGCGCCGGAACAGGCTGCCCGCGCCGCCAAGCGCCAGTTCGGCAATCCGACTCGCCTGAAGGAAGACAGCCGGGACGCATGGGGCTGGAGGTGGCTCGATGACCTTCTTCACGACATGCGCTATGCCGCGCGGCTCCTGCGCCTCAACCCCCTGTTCGCGGTAGTCGTCGTGTTGACGCTGGCGCTCGGCATCGGGCCGAACACCGCGATCTTCAGCGTGATGAACGCCGTCGTTTTGCGTTATCTGCCGGTACCGGAGCCGGATCGCCTCGTGTACGTCCGCACGTCCCATCAGCCAGACGGCACCGGCAATACCGGTGACTACGGATCGTCGTTCTCGTACGACGTATACGCGCAACTCCGTACTCAGCGCCACACGGTCTCTGATTTGATGGCGTTCGTGCCTCTTGCATTGAACAAGACAGCGGTGCGCTACGGCACGTCGCCCGAGGAGGCGAGCGCCAGCATGGTGAGCGGCAACTTCTTCACCGGTCTGGGCGTCCGCGCGGCGTGTGGCCGCATGCTGACCATGGAGGACGAGACCAACCGCGCATCGGTCGTCGTGTTGAGCCACGCGTACTGGTCCCGCCGCTTTGGGGAGACGTGCGGCATCATCGGCGAGACGCTCCACGTGAAGGGCGTACCGTTCACCATCGTCGGCGTCGCGGCACAGGGCTTCGAAGGGGTCGAGACGGCGAGCGCGACCGACCTTTGGGTTCCGCTGCAAGACAGGCTGGAGCTGAACGCGTGGGGCCTGCGCCGCGACGAGACGTATCTCCACTCCCCAGACTGGTGGTGCCTCATGATGATCGGCAGGCTGGCCGCTGGGGTCAGCGAAGAGGCAGCGCTGGCACGGCTGCAACCGGCCTATGTGAACGCCGCGTACGCGCATATCGGCCAGCCAAAGGCCGATGAGAAGGTTCCCAGTCTGACCTTCACGACCACGCGGGGCATCGCGGGCCTGCGGGAGACCTACCAAGAGCCGCTACGACTCCTCCTCGCGATGGTCTTCCTCGTCCTGGTGATCGCCTGTGGCAACGTCGCGTTGCTTCTCGTTGCCCGCGACGCGACACGGCAGCGCGAGTTCGCGGTGCGCGTGGCCGTGGGCGGCAACCGCCTGCGACTGCTCCGGCAGTTGTTGGCCGAGGGTCTACTGCTGGTTGCGGCGGGCATGGGCCTGGGCTGGCTGTTCGCGCTGGCGGCAACCGACGTGCTGAACACCTGGTCCAGCCTCAACGTCGACCTTGCCCCGGACGGTCGCGTGTTGCTCTTCACTCTTGGGGTGTCGGTGCTGGTCACCCTGATTTTCGGCCTCGCGCCGCTAGGGAGCGCGATTCGGCTGCCGCTGAGCGTTGCGCTCAAGCCATCGACGTCCACAGCCCATCAAGACCGCAGACGGACGTCGGTTAGAAAGACGGTCATTGCACTTCAGGTGGCCTTGTGCCTGATGTTGCTGGTGGGCGCGGGTCTGTTGGCCCGGACGCTACACAACCTCGGGCAGGTTCCGCTCGGGATGCGAACCAGTGGCTTGCTCGTGTTTGGCATCAGCCCCCACGCGGAGGGACATCCGGCGACCGTGCGCTTCTACGAAGCACTGCTCGATCGGCTCCGCGCGCTGCCGGGCGTTGAGGCTGTCACGCTGATGGAGAGACGCATCGGCTCCGGCTGGAGCAACAACACGACCGTGCTGGTGGACGGCAAGGTTCCACACACGGATCGGGGCACGCTCGTACGCTGGAACTCGGTAGGGCCCGACTACTTCGGCACGTTGAAAGTGCCGCTGCTCTACGGCCGCGACATCCGCGACACCGATGGCCCCAACGCCCCGAAGGTCGTCGTCGTGAACGACACCTTCGTCAAGCAGTACCTCGTGGGAAGGAATGCGCTCGGTCGCAGCGTGGCCATCTCCAGCGTAGCGGACGCGGCGCAATACCAAATCGTTGGTGTGGCTGCGGACAGCAAGTATACGAGCGTGCGAGAAACGCCGGTACCGATGGCGTACTTCCCGTACAAGCAGATGGAGTACGTCTCCGCGATGCACGTCGAGTTGCGCACGGTGGGCGACCCGGAGCCCTTCCTGCCTGTCGTCCAGCGCGTCGTTCGCGAGATCGCCCCAGACCTGCCAATCGAGCAGCCCAGGACGCAGCAGCAGCAGTTCGCGATGACGTTTATGCAGGATCGGCTCTTTGCGCGCCTGGCGCTCTTCTTCGGTCTCCTGGCGATGGTGCTGGTCGCGACTGGGTTGTACGGGACACTCACCTATACGGTCAGCCGGCGGACGGCGGAGATCGGCGTCAGGGTCGCACTTGGGGCCCAGCGCCGAGACGTGCTCTGGATGGTGCTGCGAGAGAGCCTGGTCGTGTGCGTGGCAGGCATCGCCATCGGCTTGCCGCTGGCCATCGCCGGATCTCGGATGCTGCGCTCGCTCCTCTACGGCGTCTCGCCTGGGGACCCGCTCACGCTCGTGGGATCGCTCGCAGCCTTGATGATGGTCGCGCTCGTCGCGAGCCTGCTGCCCGCTCGCCGAGCGGCCTCGGTCGAGCCGATCACAACACTTCGGACAGAGTAAGCGGGAGTAACCCCCTTACGTACCAGATCGACAATGACGCCGAGCTGAACGGGGTGCTTAACGGAAATGGGGGTCGCGAGATCTGGAGGGTCGGAAAAAGGGG
>WHTZ01000074.1:8955-32206 GCA_009377495.1 Luteitalea sp. | reverse complement strand
GCCGTATTATGGTCTTGAGCTACCCGAGTCAGTGTTGGAACCCCTGTACCGCGGCAACGCCAAAAGGATTCTGAATTGGCGGAAGGTGTGAGATCGCCCGATGGAGGTTGATGCGTACGCTTTCCATAATCTAAGACCACATCCCCTCCGAATACAATGGAAACAAACAATCGCAGAGACTTCTTAGCATTCGTCAGCGTGGTCGGTGCAGGCATCGTAGGTACGCGGCAACCTAGTAATAGGGACCGGCCTACGCGTCATCGGCGATTTAATATGCATGGATACGCCGCACCCAAGCTGGAAACGGTCCGGCTAGGCCTTATTGGAATAGGAAGCCGCGGATCCGGGACAGTGCGGCGGATGGCTGGTATTGAAGGTGTCGAAATTAAAGTTCTATGCGATTTGTTTCCCGACAGAGTGAGTGCAGCGCTTGAATCGATTCGGGGCTTCCCCCAGCATAGTCCAGACAGTTATTCAGGCAGCGAAGATGAGTGGAAGCGGGTGTGTGAGCGCGAAGATATTGACCTCATATACATCGCTACGCCCTGGCGCCTCCATTCTATCATCGCGGTACATGCCATGGAGCGTGAGAAGCATGTTTATACAGAACTGCCTGTTGCAAATACCATTGAGGAATGCTGGCAGGTGGTGGAAACGTCGGAGCGGACGCGTAGACATTGCTTTATGGGATGTAGCTCCTGTCATGACGGCATGTCAGCCGTTGTCCTGAATATGGTCAGGCGGGGGTTCCTCGGAGAGATTATACACGGGGAAGGCAACTATATTCATGACAGGGTCTCCAAGACGGAGGCTAGATGGGTTAGAGATAAAGAGAATCACAATTGGTTTGGGTTCCGCCCGTGGCGTCTGAAAGAGAATATTAATAGAAACGGTACTCTTTACCCGGAACATGGTCTGGGACCGGTGGCTCAGATGATGGATCTGAACTACGGCGACCAGATGGACTACATGGTGTCGATTTCCAGTGACGACTTTACGCTGGCAGATAAGATGAAAGAGCTTGCCGCGATGGATGACTTCTATCAGCCATACGTCGGGCTAAACTTTCGTGGCAATATGAATATAACGGTCATCCGTACTCATAAAGGCCGTACCATCATGCTGCAGCATGACATAAGCTCGCCACGCCCCGGCTCGAGATTCCAGCTGATAAGCGGAGACAAGGGTATCTACCACGCAAATCCTCCCAGAATTGCCACCAGTGACGAGGGTTGGATCCCAGGGGAAGAGTTCAAGGCGCTGGTGGAGAAGTACACACCTGAGATGACCAAAAAGTTCGACGAAAAGGTCAGGCACGCTAGTCAGGTTAGCAGTGGGCGGTCATATGAAGTAGTAACAGCCAGTGATTGGCGTCTGATCGATTGCCTTCGTAATGGGCTGCCGCTGGAAATGGACGTATACGATGCGGCACTTTGGAGCGCGATTACTCCATTGAGCGAGTGGTCCGTAAGCCATGAGGGGACCTCGGTAAAGGTGCCTGATTTTACGGCCGGTGCATGGAAGACCAACAAGCGGGGAATGGATATATCGGTTCGGAATGGAGGAACAACAGCGCTGGCCTAGGCACCACTCTCGTCATGTGGAGGTAGCTGATCGAGGCGAAGTACTACGCGACGCCCTACCAGGCGCAGTACGACAGGAAGAAGCTCATTTCCGGACACCTGTACCAGGTGCTGACCTATTTCTCTCGGCTGAGAGCCGCCGGAACAGACGCATTTGGGGGTTTTGCTTTATGCCGGCGCAGCGACGGGGGAGAACATGCATGGTCTCTACGCCATCGAGTACGATGTCGATGACTTCAAGCAAGAGCTCGATGCCATCGCGCCGGATCGGCACTGGCCGGAGCGCCCCGCGTGGTCGTCGTCGCCGATAGCACTCCCTTCATTTACCTCTCCCCGTTGGCGTTCTTGATTTGCTCGCCACAATCTTCGGCGAGGTCTCCATGCCGGGGCCAGCGTCGGGCGCGCAGCCCTCGCGGCGGATCGAGTGGCTCTTCGGTGACGTCGAGGCGCCATCTATAATCGCCTCTATGATGACCCGACGACGCTTCCTGATCGACACGCCGGCAGGCCTGTCGCTGTTGGCCCTGTCGCGAGCTTCCCGTGCCGACGCCGGGCGCGGAAGTGGGGCGCAGGGCCAGGACCCGACCCGCTTCCAGATCGCCTGCATGACCCTGCCGTACGCGAGGGTCCCTCTCCAGAGAGCTCTGGAGGGCATCGCGGCCAGCGGCTACAAGTACGTCGCGTGGGGGACCACGCACATCGAGACGTCCGGGAAGCGCGTGCCGGTCATTGCGGCGGACGCCAAGCCGGCCGACGCCGGGAAGCTGGCCGATCGCTGTCGAGACCTGGGACTAGAGCCCGTGATGATGTTCGCCGGTATCTACGTCGGGGCCGACGGCGCCGTGGAAGCCCACAGGAGGCGGATCGAGCAGGCCGAGGCCGCCGGGATTCCGCAGGTGCTGACCTTCGGTCACACGGAGGGGGGCAAGTACCGCCAGTGGATCGAGAACCTCCAGGAACTCGGCCCGTTTGCGAAGTCGGCCGGCGTCACAGTGGTCGTCAAACAGCATGGCGGCGAGACGGGCACGGGAGAGGCCACGGCGAAGATCGTTCGTGAAGTGGCCCACGAGGCCGTGCGCGTCAACTACGACGCCGGCAACGTCATGGACTACCTGAACGTGGACCCGATCCCCGACGTGCTGAAGTGCGTGGACGTCATTCGAAGCTTCTGCATCAAGGATCACCGCAACTATCCGGAGGACCAGGACTGCGGGCCAGGCTTCGGTGAGATCGATCACTACCGCCTGCTGGCCCCCGTCGCGTTCACCGGGCTGGACATGCCGCTCGCCTGCGAGAACATCTTCGCCCCCGTCGTGCCGCGCCCTTCGACGCCGGAAGGCGTGGACCACCTGGCCCGGATCGCGCGCGAGTATCTGGAGTTGGTGATTCGAGGGCTCCAGCACGCGTAGACGCCTCCGCGGCGCCGGTCGACGGCGAGGGCCGCCCCGCTCGAGCGGCGGGCCGTACGCCGGCGGCGATACGACCCCGACCCGCCCTTCTCGCTGGATTCGGCGTCGGCACGCGAGCGCGGCGCCGATCCGGACCGGCTCGGCGCCATCCGACGCCGCCGCCGCGCCGCGATCAGTCGAACAGCCCGCTCCAGAACGACTTGCGCTTGCGGTGAGAGCGATGCTCCTCGTGCTTCCGATGGCGCTCGGCGGTGCGCCATCGGCAGTCGTCGTCATCCTCGTCGACGTAGCGGGACGCACGAGCCGTGATCTTGTCCAGCGCGCCTCTGATGAATAGGGAACCTCTCCCCGGCCGGTTCAAGCCGATCCGATCACCTCACACCAGCGGCACACCAGGCCGAGGAGCGCCTTGGCCGCGCGAACGAGGGAGTCGATCTCGACGTACTCGTCGGCGTTGTGCGTGTTGCCACCGCTCGGGCCCCAGAGCACGGCTGGCATGCCGAGCTGATGGAAGACGTACATGTCGCAGGGCCCCTCAATGCCCTCGATCCGGGGCTGCTCACCAAGCGAAGCGGTCGCCGCGGTCTCGAGCTCGGTGACCAGCGGCTCGGAGACGTCGATGGCAGAGCCGGGAAGCCACCGAATCGGATAGTCCACCTGCGGCCGAGCCGTGAACGTGTCGCCGCGTGCTGCGACGAGCGCGTCCAACCACTCGAAGAACTCCCTGTCGATCCCCTCGACGTCCTCGCCCGGCATCGTGTGCCAGAAGAGCTGCAGCCGGCAGGAGGCCGGCGTGTTGGTCGGCTCGGACGTACCCCAGGGCGCCGTGGAGATCCGCGTGACGTGCACCGGGACCGGCTCGGCGGCCGCGGCGTACAAGGGATGGATGCGCGCTTGGCGCCGCGCGCGCTTGAAGTCGTCGAGCGCCGCGAGGAAGGTGGTGAGCTGGCGAACGACGCGGGAATCGTGCCCGTCCTGGGCGAGGATGCCGTGGTTCGGCGCGTGGAACGTGAGGTCGACGGTCCGCCCTCCGCGTTGGGCGGGGCAGATGCGGAGGGAGGAAGGCTCGGAGATGACCGCCGCGTCCGCATGGAAGCCCATCAAACGCCCAGCGAGCGTGCCGTTCACGCCGCCGAACTCCTCGTCGACCACGCTCTCGACGACGAGATCGCCCGCGAGCCCGAGCCGCATGTCGGCCAGCGCCTCGACGACGAACATGTTGGTCGCAATGCCTCCCTTCATGTCGTTCGAGCCGCGGCCATAGAGCCGGTTGCCCTCGATCTCGCCGCCGAAGGGATCGCGGGTCCACGGGTGCGATCCCACGGGAACGGTGTCGATATGACCCGAGAGCAGGAGCGAGCGGCCATGCCGCTTACCGGCACGGCGCGCGCCGACGTTGGGACGGTTGCGGTAGTCACGGCCCGGCCAGTAGAGCGGATGCGACCGAATGCCGGGCGCTTCGTCGGGCGTGTAGAGAATCGGGTCCCAGCCGCAGCGTCGGAGCAGGTCGGCGACGTAGCGCTGACAGGACGCTTCGTCGCCGTGCGGTGCCTTGTTCTCGGACGGTAGACGCACGAGATCGCGCACGATCTCGACCAACCGCGAGGTATGAGTGTCGACGTACGCGTTGAGCGATCGCTCCAGATGAGTCATGGACGTCATGGAGTTCGAGGCAGTATACACACTCGCGGCTCGCACGGTTTTGCGCGTGAGCCCTGGTTCGCCCGATGGCACGGCCGCTCATCGAAGCCGGTGGCAATCGACGACGAGAGCGCGTCGAGAACGCCTGAACGCCGCGGGCGACGCCGGGCGATGCGACCGTCAGGCGGCCGCCGAGTCATGCCATGAAGACGCGCGTCGTCCAATGCTGGTCGACTGGGCAGGGTGAGATACAACGGCAGGGATGTCAGTATCCACGGAAAGTACCGGTTCCAGGTGCGGGGCTCCTTCGATCGAAACCCGAAGCGTACGGTGCCGGTGGGCGTGGAGTCGCTGAGGCTGGAAGTGTACTTCGAGAACGGAATCATGTCGATTCCGCAAATCTTCTCGGGGGAGAATCGCGTGCACGTCAAGGTTGCGGATGCCAGCCGGGTCGAGGTGCCGATCGAAGTCATCTACAAGTACGAGACGGAGGCCGGCGAGGAAGAACACCGCCAGGTGCTCCGAGCCGCCGACTTCGAGAACAACGTCGCCACCTACGGGTTGTCGGCGCGGGGCTTGAAGCGATGCAACGCCGTGATTGTCGACTACCGATAGGGGACGGCGTGCCGGTCGGACGCCAGGCCCACGCGGTCGGGCCGCCCTCACCCGCCGCCCTGTCGTCCGGCGTCGACCATCCTCAGGGGCGAGGGCTGCCCGTCGAGAGCCGGTGGCTCCGTGCGTACGTCTTGCGGTCCTGACGCTCGATTGGCCTCACCGCCGCGTCAGGCGTTCGGGCGCTCTCACCGGCGTTGAACAAGGGACTGAAGGGAAGGGTCGCCGCGCCAACGGCCGCGCACTGTTCGCCCAGCATCGAAAGGCGGATCTGCACGCTCCGGAAGCTCGGTCCGTGGCCGAGATCCGGGAGCTGCTGCTGGATGAGCGGCAGGAGCATCGGCCAGACCAGGTCCATCGTCGACCAGAGGATCACGGCGTCGGGGTCCAGGCCCCACATGAGATTCGCGATGCCCAAACCCAGGTACCGAGCCGTCTCGCGAAGCGCCTCGTGCGCGATGGGGTCGCCGTCGATGGCCGCTTGACAGATCCTGCGAACGCGCGCGGCGTAATCGCCGGAAGTGGTGGCTGCGCTGTCGGACGTGAGCGCCGCGTAGCGGGCGCAGATGGCCTGGTTCGAGACGAGCTGCTCCAAGCATCCACGCCGATCGTGAGGCTCCGAGTCGCCGACGTCCGCGACTACCATCTGGCCGAACTCGCCGGCCGCCATGTGCGGCCCCGTGTAGAGTCTTCCGTCGAGGATGATGCCGACGCCGAACCCGTCGGTGACCATGACGAACAGCACGCAGCGGCACGCGTGCAGATCGGGGTTCGTATAGTGATACTCGGCCAGGGCGGCGGCGCGCGCGTTGTTCTCGACGTCGACCCGCACGCCGAGCTTGCGCCGCAAGGTCTCCCGCACCGGAACGCGCCGCCAGCGCGGATCGTTGCCCATCTTGACGACGCCCAAATGGCTGTCCACGATGCCTCGAGCCGTCACGCCCAGGCCCTCGAGCCGGTCGGCGCCGTATTGGGCTTGGTAGGCGCGAAACTGCTCCGCGATGACCTCCAACGTCCGGTCCGGGTTCGGCGACGTCCGTACGGCCTTGCTCTCGACGATGCGGCCTGGCATGTTGGCGACCGAGAACCGCGTTTCCCACGTCTCGATGTTGACGCCGATCCCGAAGCGGTCCTGCGCGAGCTGCAGACACTTTCCGGGACGGCCGCCGGTCGAGTTCTCGGCGCCGTCCTCGACGACCAGCGAGTCTTCGACGAGATCGGCGACGATACGAGAGACCGTGCCCTCCGACAGGCCGCTGCCGCGCGCGATCTCGGCCCGCGAAAGCCGGCTCGAGTGCCGGAGCATCCGCAAGACGACCGCTCGGTTGTTGCGACGGATCTCGTTCGGCCGCAGGATCTGCTGTCTCTTCGAAGGAGAATGCATGGGCTTTCGTTGATGATGCAAGAAAGCGTACGGCATTGCCCGGGAGGCGTCAAGCGCCTGACGCGTGCCCCGAGCGGTCGGCCCGAGCGCGGTGTCGTGACCCGGCAAGGTGACCGCACCCGGCTGCGCCGGGGCTGGGGCCGGCGTGGCTGTATTGACTTCCCCCAGCGCGTTTGCTAGTTTTTCACGGCATAATATTGCGGTGTACATGAAAGTTCGAGAGGGGGAGACTCGTGCGCGCAATTGTCACCGTCGTCATTGTTCTGACGTGCACCGTTGCCGTGCCGCCATACGCACCCGCTCAGACGGTCACGGGTGTGGTTCACGGGACGGTGACGGACACGACCCAGGCATCCATCCCGGGCGTGAGCGTCACCGCGTCGGAGGCCGAGACGGGACTCCTCCGGCATGCCGTCACCGGTGAGCAGGGCTACTACCGATTCGACGCCCTTCCGCCGGGCACGTACACCATCGTGGCCGAATTGTCGGGATTCAAGCGCTACGAACAGCGCGGGGTCGAGGTCACCGTGGGACAGACGGTTCGGGTGGACGCGGTGCTGAACGTGGGCGAGCTGTCGGACTCCGTCATGGTGGAGGGCAGGGGATCCGTCGTCGACACGCGCACGGCGGAGATCTCCGGTCTCGTCGACGACAAGCGCATGACCGACCTTCCACTCAGCGGGCGCAACGTCATCGAGTTCGCCAAGCTGCTCCCCGGCGTCTCGACCGTGCACGCCCCGCAGGTCCAAGAAGACACCCGGGGCGGCCCGCGGCTGACGGTCCACGGCGGCCGCGCCAACCAGAACTTCTTCACGCTGAACGGCACGTATTTCAACAATCCGTCCAGGAACACGGGGCTGAATCCGCCTCCGCCTGACGCCGTTCGGGAGTTCCGCATCAAGACCAACAGCTTCGGCGCGGCCGACGGACGCAATGCCGGCGCCACGGTCAGTGTCGTCACCCGCCGAGGGACCAATGAGTTCCACGGATCGATCTGGGAGTTCCATCGCAACGACGGGTTGAACGCCAGGAGCTTTTTCGAGACGACCAGGCCGGAGCGGACGCAGAATCAGTTCGGATTCGCCGCGGGC
The DNA here is from genome assembly GCA_009377495.1 of Luteitalea sp. GTDB lineage: Bacteria > Acidobacteriota > Vicinamibacteria > Vicinamibacterales > Vicinamibacteraceae > WHTT01. Next base: position 24,486 of record WHTZ01000074.1, on the reverse strand, counting down.
GGCCCGATCATCACCGGCAAGGTCTTCCTGTTCGGCGCCTATGAGGGGTTCCGCGATCGACCGGAGCCCTCGTCGACCGATGCCTTTCCGCCCACAGCGGCCGAGCGGGCGGGGGACTTCTCCGACCGGACGGCGCAGTTGGTGAACCCGTTCACCGGCAACCCGCTCCCGAACAACAGGATCGCCCCGGCGCTCTTCGATCCCGTCAGCGTCGCGCTGCTCGAGACGCTGCCCCTGCCCAACACCCCTGACGGCCGTCTGGTCACGAACAATCCCAACCCGAACGACAACAACCTCGTCCTGTTGAGGAACGACGTTCAAGTGAACGAGCGCCACAGCGTGTTCTGGCATCTCTACTGGAACAGGAACGAGCGGCCGACCCGATTGGCGGGGAACATTCCCGAATGGGGCGCGTATGCGAGCGACGCCGACATCTGGAACGTCGGTGTGAACCACCTCTCTACCATTTCGGCGAACTTGATCGCCGAGACGACCGTCGGCTTTACGCGCACGACGCAGGCAAACGATCCGCTGGTCGATCGGGGCTTCGAGGCAATCGGGATGGACTTTCCGAACTACCATCCCCAGGGCTCCCCGCAGTTCTCGGTGTCGGGCCACTTCTCGCTGAGCTCAGACAACGGCTTCACCAACACCTCGAACGCCTACAGCATCGCGGAGAAGCTCACCTGGATCAAGGGCAATCACACGCTGAAGTTCGGTGGCGAGCTCTCTCGGCTGACCTTCTTCCAGGGATGGCTCTCGCCGCCGTCGTTCACCTTCAACGGTGCGCGGTCGGGTGACCCGATGCTCGACTTCATGACGGGGGCGTGGCGCGAGGCGAACGTCAGCTTCGGTCTTCGCCAGAACGATACCGTCCAGCCCTGGTTCTGGAGCTTCTACTTCCAGAACGAGTGGCGGGCGCATCCGCGGCTGACGCTCACCCTGGGGATGCGCTACGAGCTGCCGTCGCCCTGGAACGACAAGCGGGAGCTGGCGCTGTCGACGGTCGCGTTCCCGATCGAGGATCAGCAGACGACCGCTCCCATACCGAACGTGCCCCCGGGGTACCTCTTCGCCAACTTCGATCTGCCGGCCGGGCTCGTGGAGGCGGACAAGAACAACGTTGCCCCGCGGCTCGGCCTGGCGTGGGACGTCTTCGGCGATGGAACGACCAGCTTGCGGGCCGGGGGCGGCGTCTTCTATGACACCGGCAATGCCGACACGCTCGCGCAGGTGAACCCGCCGTTCTCCAGCACGCGCGCGTTGGTCAACGGCCGATTGGGAGCGCCCAACGCGGGCGCGTCCGGACGCCTGCCGCCGTCCGACGTCCAGCCGGACCCGGCTCAGGGCATCTTCAGTCGTCCCGTCACCGGGCTCTTCACTGATCTCAACCTGCGCACGCCGTACTTCTACCACTGGAACCTCGGCATCCAACGTCAATTGACCGAGGAGCTCGGCGTCTCGATCGACTACATCGGCAAGATTGGGAAGAAGCAGCAGGCTTTCGTGCCGTGGAACCCCGCCATCTTCGTCCCCGGCACGGACGAGGATGGCACTCCGCTGTCGACGCTCGAGAACGTCGACGAGCGCGCACTTCACAGTCCGGGCATCTACGGGACCTCTGGCAACGTGATGCTCAGGAGCATGTTCGACTCCTGGTATCACGGCGTGGAGGTGCAGGTGAATCGCCGCCTGCGCGACGGACTGTCGATCCTGGGGTCGTATACGTTTTCCAAAGCGATCGACCAGAACTCCACCTTCACGCTGGGCGGCGACACGCCGAACCCATTCCGGTTGCAGGAGTCCGAGCAAGGGCTCGCGACCTTCGACCGCCGGCACGTCGCCACGATCTCCGCGCTCTGGACGCCCATCGAGCTCGGGACCTTCAGCGGGCTCGCCGACGCGATCTTCGCCGGCTGGCAGCTCGGGCCGATCGTGCGGCTCGCCACGGGGAGCCCGCTGGAGTTCTTCACGGGAGAGGATCGCGCCCTGGACGGGGTCAGCGACCAGCATCCCGTGGCGCTCGGGAATCCGGAGCGGGAGCACGGCTCACGGCACGACCAGATCACGGAGTACTTCGATACCGCGGCGTTCGTGATGCCTGACATCGGGACGTACGGGAACGCCGGAAAGGGACTCATCAGTGGGCCGGGAAGCGCGATCGTCGACCTGGCGGTTCTGAAGGAGCTCCCCCTGCCGCTCACACCCGGCGCCCGCCTCCAGCTTCGCGCCGAGTTCTTCAATCTGTTCAACCGGCCGAACTTCGACAATCCTGACACGAACCTGAGCTCCCCGCGCTTCGGGCAGATCACCACTGCCGGCGCCGGTCGGGAGATTCAGCTCGGTCTCAAGGTTCTCTGGTGAGCTCGGATCGCCGAGTTCGACTCGGCCGGCGCGCCGGCGGCGGCGGGCTCATGAGAGCTCGGTCACGCCGGGGATCGCCACCGAGGGGGTGGGGATGTCGCCCCACTCGTACTTCGCCGGCGTGAGATCCTCCGGGGAGCCCATGGCCTGCTCCCACGTGACCAACTGGCCCGTATGGGTGGCCATGCGGCCCATGATGGCGAGCTGCGTGCTCTTGGCCATGTAGTCGCCGTTGTTGATCGGCGTGCCGCTGCGGATGTTGGCGAAGAGCTCGTCGTGCTCGGTTTGGTAGATGTTGTTCTTCTTCCCCTCATAGACCCAGGGCTTCCCGGCGTCGATCGCCAGCCTCCGCTCCGAGACCTCGGCCGTACCCTTCGAGCCCATGGCATAACAACTGATCTCGTTGCGGCAGCCCTCCTGCTGCCGGCAGTTGGAGAACAGCTTGGTGCCGTTGGCGTATTCGTAGACCACCGAGTGGTGGTCGTAGATATTGCCGTACTCGGGCCCCGTACGGGCCTGGCGGCCGCCCATCCCGATCGCGCTGACCGGATACTCGCCGTTCATGAGCCAGGCGCAGACGTCCAGATAGTGCACGTGCTGCTCGACATTGAAGTCTCCGGAGAGCCACGTGAAGTAGTACCAATTGCGCATCTGCCATTCCATGTCGCTCCAGCCGGCCTGGCGTGGCTTGACCCAGATGGCGCCGCGATAGTCGTTCGCCTGGAGCGCACGGATGTCGCCGATGGCGCCGTCATGAATTCGCTTGACGGTCTCCTGGAACCCGTAGGAGTAGCGCAGGCAGAGCCCCGAGACGACCGACAGGTTCTTCTTCTTGGCCTCCTCGCACATGGCGAGCACGGCGCGCACGCCTGGAGCGTCCACTGCGACGGGCTTCTCGGCGAAGACGTGCTTGCCGGCATCGATGGCCGCCTTCAGGTGCCTCGGACGGAAGTGAGGCGGCTCGGCCAGCAGCACGACGTCCACGCCGCTGTCGATGACGTGCTGGTAGGCATCGAACCCGACGAACCGCCGCTCCTGCGGCACATCGATCTTGTCGGCGACGTCCTTGCCGCCCTGCAAGCTGCGCAAGCTCTGCTCCAGGCGGTCCTCGAAGGCGTCGCCCATGGCGGTGAGCTTCACGTTCGGATCGGCCGACAGCGCCTGCATCGCGGCCCCGGTCCCGCGGCCGCCGCATCCGATGAGGCCGACGCGCAGCAGGTCGCTTCTGCCCTGCGCCCGTGCCGAGGGCGGATGCGCGTTGGCGAGCGCGCCGGTCAGCACGGCCGCGCTCGACGATCGGAGGAAATCACGACGAGAGAGCGACGGGAGTCGGGTCGAGTTGGAGCCCTTCATAGTCCGCGAGTCCTTTCGATGTCGTACGCCGGCTTATCGAGACGAGATCCGGTGCCACAGGCTGCCCCGCCTCGTGGCTCTAGACAACGGCATGTGCCGAACGAGCGCTGGCGAGCCGCGCCACATGTATGCCGTGGGGTTTCTTGTCTACCGCAATATACTCAGGCGTTAATTTGATACATCGACCCCGCCAAAGTCAAGACGCGAGGCGTCTCGCGACCGGCGGCGATCCATTCACGAGCTTCGCCGGAGCGGCTGCAGCTCGAACCGGCGGAAGAGGATCTCGAAGCCTTCCGATTCCAGAAGGATCTTGCCGGCGGAGGGGAACGCATCGTAGCACTCGTTGACCGTGACGCCGTTCACGATGTTGGTGATCCGATCGCCGTCAGAGATGCATTCGACGCGTGTCCACTCGCCCAGCGGGCTCTCGACGTCCCACCGCCCGCGCGTGTCGATCACCTCGTCGAACTCCGGATCATGCTGCGACCACCAGAACTGCTTGCCCGAGTACACCGTCGGCGTTCCGCCCTTCTTCCAGCGGGTTCGGCCGTCGGGACCCAGCGTCGTGTCACTGGTGATGGTCACCGGAATGATCGAGCCGTCTTCGTCCTTCCCGCGAATGACGATGAAGTCGCCGACACACCCCTGGGCTATTTGACACTCGATGGAGGTCATCCAGGGGCTCCGATTGCCGTCCCGGCCCACGGCGTGCAGCAGGATGCCGGAGTTCCTCACCGTCTTGGCGCCGTACGTTTTCCCTCCCCACTTGTACTCGACCACGAGGTGATAGTCCCTGTAGGCCTGGCGCGTGCCCAGGTAACCGTGCGTCTCGCCGGAGATCCGCAGGAGGCCGTCAGCGGCCGTGAAGACCTTCTTGGGATCTTCGGAGTGAGTGTCCTTCAGCCAGCCGTACAACCCGTCGAGGTCTCGTCCGTTGAAGAGGCGGATCGTTCTGTCTGGCCTGATCGCCTCCGATGCGGGCGCGGCCGGGTAGAGGCCGCCCTCGGCCAGCGCGCGGTCTCGTGGGAGATGCCAGCTCGCGCCCGCAATCGGGGCGGCGAGTGACGCTTGGAGGAATCGTCGTCGAGAGATCATGTCATGCCCTGCTGGATGGTCCACGAGCGCATCCGCCGCCGACCCGTTCGGCGCCGTCGGACGCTCGCCGGCCGGGGAGCGAGCCGCTACTCTGGTTCTATCCGCACGCTCCTGGTGCCGAGGCCGAGGTCGTCGAACGACAGCACTCCGCCCTGAGTCGTCCGATACGTGCCCAGGGTGGAACCATTGACACTGACCCCGACCTCGAGGCCAGGCTGCAGCTCCACGAGCACATGCGTCGTCCGTGCAACCGCGTCGAGCTGGTAGACGATCGGCAGCTCGGCCCGCTGGAACGTATCGCCGCGCTCGTCCAGGCTGGCGCTGAAGAGCGCCACATACTGTACCTTCGGTGACGAGAAGAGCGCTCCCTCCATCCTTCCGTCCGTCGACCGAAGGTACCGCGTGGGGACCATCTCCTTCCGATCGACATCGGTAATCTGCATGGCATGGAGGAAGACCGTTCGCGCCGTCGGCTCGCTCGGGCTCACCTCCATGCGCCAGTGTCCCGATTCCCTCTCCGGAGCGGCGGCCTTCTCGGGAGGGAAGTCCTTCCTCGCGAAGCGGTTGTAGTACTCGTAGCCGGGGCCACCGATGATGGAGACGGTCCGCTCGCCGGGCAAGAGCGGCTTGATCAGCAACCCGCCGGAGTAGACGACGGTCTTGCCCGGTAGCGTGAGCACGCCGGTACGGCGCGCGCGCACCAGTGTCGCGGACGCGTAGTCGGTGACTCCGCCGTCCGGCGTCTCCCCGTCCACCGCGGGGCGCTCTTGGAAGTGAAGCAACCAGTACTTGTCCAGCGCCTCGCTCGTGATCACTCGGTCCTTCACGACGAGATAGTCGGCCAGCGCCAGATAGAGCAATTGCCTGTCGATCCACGTGGTCTTCTCGCCGTACGCGTTGGTGAGATCCGTCTTCACGTATTGGTACCGGTTCAGGCGGGCATCGGCGTCGAAGGCGGCCACGGCGGCCGTGTCCAGGCCGGCGGTCCCGCGCGCGTTCAGATAATGCCCCCAGGTTCTGTGGCTCTGGTGCCCGCGTATCAGTCGCTGTCCGCCGTCGGGGTAGACGATCGTGCGCCTGACGCTCTCGTAAGGGAGCTCGTCGGGATCATGGACGAGCACGTTGTTGTGGGCCAGCGTTCGCGTGGAGTAGTTCGACCAGCTCTCGCCGTACATGCTCGAATACGTACCGCCGTCGACGATCACTCCACCGTTTCGGTAGATCAGGAAATGTCCCTTGTCGAAATGTTGATGGTCGGTGAAGTGGTCGCCGCTCAGATACGTGATCAGCGTGCTATTCTCGCCCCAGCCGCTCCGGAGCATGATGTGCTCGTAGGTTTCCTCGCCGAAGCGCATGGCGAGCGGAAGCGTCCGGTACGACGGCTCGCTCGGGAGACGCGAGTCGTAGCTCACGAGCATCATCCAGCCGAAGAGATCCGGCACAAACTCCCGGCCGTAGTACGTCGACGCTTCCTGCAGAAAAGAGCGCACTTGACCTTGAAGGGCGGCATCGTCGAGCTCCGACGCCAGGAGCTCCAGGGATGGGCGGAGGAAGGTGTCGCGAAGGACGACGCGCTGGGTCACGTCGCCGATTCGCTCCAGGGTGAAGTCGGGCCTCACGTTGGCCACGAGGAACTTCGCCATTGGCTCGAGGAAATCGCCGTACCGCTCTCGGATCAGGTGGAAATAGTCGGTGTTGGTCGCCGTCGTCAAGGCGCGCAGCGTCATGAGGAACGGATGGACGACGACGAAGGGCGTGTAGTGGTTCCCCTCCGCCCACGTCCCTCCCTTCGCCCGGAAGGCATCCAGCAGCATATCGTCGCCCTGCAGCATGTGGTCGACGGCGGTCAGATACTCAAGAGCCTTCTGCGTGCAACGCTCGCTCTCGCCGTAGATGGCCAGGGCGACGGTGGCGACGCCGTAGAGCGACTCGAGGGAGTAGTTGTGGTTGATCGAAGGTGCCGTGACGCCCTGCTTCAAGTGCTCGGCACCTTCCACGAGCTTGGCCGCGATCCTCCCGGCCTGTTCCGCCGAGAGCGCGTCTCGCACCCAATCGAACGCGATGGCGCTGTGGTAGACAGCGGCCGCCGTCGACGTGTGCTCGGCATAGGGAAAGGGCGTACGGTCCAGGGCCTCACCAACGCGCTCTGCGGCTTCGGCGTCCCGCGTGAGCAGGTACTGCATGGCCAGCGCGGGCAGCTGTGCCCATCCGGTGGCCGTCCCTTCGTAGGAGATCCAGTCTCGATAGACCGGCTGTCTGGCTCTCGCTCTCAACTCCGCAAGCGTCAGGCCGCGGCCGACGCGCGCTGCATCGGCTCTCACGAAGATGCGGGGCCGACGCGACGAGACGTTCTCGGCGGGCTTGGTGTTCGTCGCTGAGCGACAGCCCGAGGCGGCGACACCCGACAGGAGGAGCGCGATAGCCAGAACCAACGGTGGCAGGCGGAAAGGCATTCGGAAATCGTGTCGTCCGACTTCTGTTGGCAACGCAAGAAAGTTTAGAGGAGCGGACGCCAATGGTCAACGCCCCTGCCCGCACGAATGAGCCGACGTCGGTTGAGGCATTGGGAGGGCGGCAGGTCGCCCAGCCAGCGGAGTGGCCCAGGTCGGTCCAGTTCGGCGTGATTTTATTGCAGAAAAGAAGTAAGCCGACACCGTGCTCGAGCATGATGGGGCGTTGACTGGTTCGCAGATCGGCTCACTCACGTCGAGAAGAGCAAACGCGTAGGGCCTACGACCGCAGCACGAGGCTGCTGGCACGACGCAAGCTGATGCAAAAGGTGGGCGGACCATCTGGACGCCTTGGTCACAGGCGGCTGATAACTACTCGCAGCTCGACCGGCGGGCAAATGCGGGCCACGGCCTTCCTGGCATCTGCGGCAACTATGGCATCGTGGAATCTGTAGCTTACAGATTCCAAAGTCATATGGCTGTTGCGGCGTTGCCCCTTGAGTGTAAAGAAGGTACGCCCGGCTGCGACGGTCGACGGCGAGGCTGACGCGCGGCACCTTAACCGGACATACCGGACTATGCGGACAGGCACCGGGCAAGCGAGGCGAGCTACTCACCTGGAGGTCCTGCCCGTGCCGTCGGATTCGCGTGTGCACGGTCTGGCACCCGCGACAACGTCGATGCATCCGTCATCGCTGGCGCGATCGCCCGCGAGGCTCTCGTGGTCACCAGCGATCCCGACGATCTGGCCCGAATTGCCAGTGCGCTCGGGACGTCCATCCGCTTCATCGCCTCTGATCTCCAGACGATCGAAGATTGACGCGCCGCTCGCGTTAGTTCCCCACCGCAAACAACGTTCGATCGCTCCGCAGGAATAGCCGTCCGTTCGCGATCGCCGGTGAAGCGATGAAGCGTTCCGCGAGGTCGTTCCGCGCCAGAACGTCCGGCTCGCGTCCTGCGCGCAGTACGATCGTTTCGCCTGTTTCGCTCACCAGATAGATCTTGCCGTCGCCCGCAACTGGCGACGCGAAGAAGACGCTGTCGAGGCGGCGCTGCCAGACACGCTCGCCGCTGCGCGCGTCGGCACAGGTGACGATGCCAATCTCGTTCGTCATGTAGAGCAGCCCATCGTAGTACACGATCGAAGGCACATACGACGCGCCGGATGGCGCCCGCCACTCGATGTGTGTCTTCGTCACGTCGCCTCGCCCGCCCGGCCGGATGGCCATGTAGTCGCTGTTGCGATAGCCGCGGCTCATGTAGATTCGTCCCTCGTGGAAGACGGCCGACGGAATGGGTGTCTGGCGGTCGCCGTCGGCGTACCACAGGAGCGTTCCCGTCGCCGGGTCGTAGACGTCGATTCGCTCCGAGGAGTTGACGAGGAGCTCGTCTCCCTCCGGTCCCGGGATCACCACCGGCGTGCTGTGTGACACGCGACCCTCGCCGCGGTCCGCCTTCCAGCGCTCTCTTCCCGTGCGCGCGTCGAGCGCCAGCAGGTACGAGCTCGGCAGGTGGTCGCACAGCAGGAGGAGCCGATCGCCATGGAGCGTTGGCGAGCTGCCGTGTCCCCATTGCGCCTCGAACGGCGAGTACTCGATACCGAGATGGCGCGTCCACACGACGCGTCCCTCCATATCGAGCGCCACGATCTGACCGTTGCCGAACCAGGCGTACACGCGCTCGCCGTCGGTGACCGGGGTGGGCGTGGCCAGATTGTGTTTCTCGTGGAGCTCGGGGAGCGGACCCGTCGCCTCGGTGCGGTATTGCCACAGTCGGCGGCCGTCGGATCGCCGGAATGCTTCCACGACCAGCCAGATCTCACCCTCCGAGGCGGATCGCCGACCTCCAATGGCGCTTTCGCGCTCGGCAAGCGAGCGATTGTCGCGTGCCAATTGCGGATGAGAACCTGGAGCGACCCGCGCGCTGCCGATCTGCGACGTGACGAACACCCGGTCGCCCCACACGATGGGAGACGAGGCCCCCAGTCCCGCGAGCGGCGCCCGCCATGCCATGTTCTCTGTGGCGCTCCAGCGCGTCGGGAGGTCCGATTCCGGCGAGATGCCAACGCTGGACGGGCCACGCCACTGCGGCCAGTTCTGCCCGGCGGCTTCAGGAGCGGCCCCTCCAAGCAGGCCAGCGGTCGTCAGGACGCTCAACGCCACGCGTGTCGCGATACTCCGGCGTGCGGCATCGGTCGTCATGGCGGTCCAGTATAGCGAGCTGATTGGCCAACGAACGAGCACTGTCTCGCATCTTCCGTGGACTCCGAAGTGGCGTCATTGCCGCACGGGCACCGGGCTCAGCCTCACGCCTCCGATACGCCCGATTGGCTCGTTCTGGCGAGCACAGCACCAAACCAGGCAAGCCACACGCACATCACCTCCGAAGCAAGGACCCACAGGAGATTCGCAGGGCCAATGTCGAACCAGACTCCGAGCGCCCAGCCGGCGAATGACGCGAGTCCGGCCCCGGCACCGACCGCCGCCGACCACTTCGGAACGAGCCGTTGTGGATCCTTGGTCTCGTTCCAGGCAAGGACCGCCACGGCCACGGCGAGCAGCGAGAAGCCATTCCCGTTGCCCTCCGCGAACGACCACCACGCTTCGAACTGCGAAAGGTCCCCGGACGCTGCGAGGCCAGCTATTACGGTGCCCTCGGTGACGGCCGGTCGTCAGGGTCCACAGCGCCCCGACCAGGACCACGGCCCAAGCCGAAATCGTCTTACCAGTGCTCGTGAGCCGCGAGCCGCTCACCAGGACGAGAACGGCCGCAACGGCGAAACAAGAGAATGAGGCGGCTGCAGTCCAGTGGACGGCCGCCCATCTCGAAGCAGATTCGGCGATGCGCGTCATCTGCACTTCAAGGTCGGGGTGAAGAGGTCCGTGGAAGGCCAGCGCGAGGGCAAGAAGGAGAGAGGCCCCGGCGAGCCACGCGCCTGCCGCTCGCAACCCAGTCTGGTCACTCGTCATTCGTCCTCCAGAATCTGCTCGTGCTTCGAGCCGTGACCTCTCGTCGGCTCAGGTCACTGTGCGCCCTCTAACTACTCTTGGGACTAGACCGCCGAGCGAATTTGCAGCCAACGCCGGCCGTTCTTGGGGTTGGAGACCACAACTTCAAGACTGGCGCGATGATAGCACCGGCGGCGCATCAGGTCCGCCCGGTGGTTAGCTGCGAGCGGCGCGTCTGGCGCAATCGGCGCAGCCAACTTCGTCACGCCGCCGTTGTCCTTTGAGCGTAACCGCCACTCGGTCAGGACCTTGCGGATCCCGCCCGGAAAGCGGCGGGAGGTGATTGGTTGCGAGTCCGTGCAGCCACCGCTCTTCACAGCTCTTCACAAACCCGTTCCAGCTATTACTAACGAACAGTCGCCTACCGTCTACTGATTCCGGCCCTGCGACTTCGCGGGACCCTGCGGCGTTTATCGAGATTAACGCGCGTTGGCGCTCACCCGTGACGCCGTTCACCAGCCCTGAATGTCAACACAAAGAGTACCGGCAGTACCTTTGGGTGCAGCTGCCTGCTAGGCGTCAGCCTCCAGAGACGCGGCGAAACGTAACGCTAGGCCGACGAAGTCGACGGCGTCTTCAGGGTTTAAGCCATCAACTGGTGCGCGTTCGGCCTCACTGGCCAAACGCCGAAGCCTACTTAGAAGATCGTACTGGTGCTCGGCAAGCATGCCCGAGTTGAGCATCAGTGCGCCGAGCACCATCGGCATGGACCACACGCCGGGGGCCGCGTCCAACTTGCGATCCTTTGCGAGGCGAACCAAGCCGGCCTCAACGTGCTGCCATGCCTCGCGAATGGCAGTTCGCGGTCGCACCGACGCCAGCCGAACGAGATCTTCCCACACGGCGCGACGTGGGGTTGTTTGGACATCGGCCTTCTGCGTCGCTACGGCTGCGGCGCTCGTTTTGAGCTCCGCGAGCTCACGACCAAACTGGACCTCGATGTCACTGTATTTAAGCGTCCGGATCAGCGGAACCAAGCTCGCCAGCGGTCGTCGCAACAGCGCTGCGCACACGACTAGCGTAATCGGCCAAGCCAACGCGGAGACTATCTGCGCGGTAAACGTCAAGAAATCCAAGCGCCACTCCTGACGGGTCATTTCGCGCGGCTCACCCGTGGCGGTCGCATATGGTCCACGGGTTCGGCGATCGCAGTGTACGACTTAAGGTTCGGTCTGTCACTGCGTCGTGCTCGCTGAATGTCCGAAAGTCGTGGCGACTGCCGCTCTGGTCGGCCGGCGGACAGCCGCCGATGCGCGGAGCTGGTAAACGCGAGTTCATGGCATCATTCAGTGCGGCTGTGTCCGAAACGGTCGCCCGGGACGAACGTCCCGCGCGCAGCTGGGTCTGTGCACCACTCTGACGGGCGCGGGCTGCGAGGGATTACTTCTGGCGGTTCCGACGAGTCCCGGGTAGTCGCCAAGGGTATTTCCACGGGCTCCACCGCGAATAGAAGCCCCTTCAGCGTTTCTCGCGAGTAAACGTTCTACGCCCTTCGCGCGAGAGACGAGATCAAAAGAGTCGCAATCCCTTCTGATGAACCCTAGGCCGGCGCATCGAAGCCCTTGCTGTGATAATATCCCCCACAATGTGGTGTAATAGCAAGGCACCGGTCCTCGGCGATTTCGAACAGCTCGTCCTTCTCGGTGTGTTACGTCTCGAGCTCCAGGACTGTGCGTACGGAGCCGCTATCCGACAGGAGATTCATGCCCGCTCGGGGCGGGATGTGTCGATCAACGCCGTGTACACCACCCTCGACCGGCTCGAGAGCAAGGGCTTTCTCAAATCCTGGGTCGGCGATCCCACCCCGCAACGGGGCGGCCGCCGTCGGAAGTTCTATGCGCTGCGGCCCGCGGGTGTCGCGGCGCTGCGCCAGGCGTACCATGCCTTTACCGCGATGGCGGACGGCCTCCAGAGCCGGCTGGAACTGAAGTGAAGAAGACGACCGATCCGCCTCGGCTCGCGATCTGGCTGTTGACCAGGCGGCTGTCCGCCGAGTGGCGCGACTTCGGCGTCGGGGATCTCGAAGAAGAGTTCGCGACGCGCAGCGGCGATTCGCCAGTCGCGGCCCACGCCTGGCTCTGGTGGCAGACGATGCGCTGCCTGGCTGCGCCGCCACCCGTTCGCCCCAATCCATTGCCGCTGGGATCGTCACAGGGAGACTCGAGTACTACACCCGGCAGTTCAGCCCCTACTCGGGCAGCCAGCTGCAAATCGTCGAGATCCCGCGCTACGACAGTTTTTTTGGCCGCGCGCACCTGCACACGATTGCCACCACGGAGGACAACTTCCTCAGCCGCGTCGACGAGGGCGAGATCGACCAGCCGTTCTACGGGACCGCGCACGAGGTCGCGCACCAGTGGTGGCCCGGGCAGGTGATGGGCGCCCTGGTCCGGGGACACGGGTTCCTCTCGGAGTCGCTCGCCAATTACAGCGCGATGATAGTGGTGGAGAAGACCTACGGCCCGGCGGTGGCCCGCCGCGTCTACAACTTCCAGATGGACCGCTATCTGAGCGGGCGGGCGACCCAATCCCGCGAGGTCCCGCTGCTCGAGGTGGAGGACCAGCCGTACATCGCCTACCGCAAGCGCGCGATCGCCATGTACTCGCTGCGTGAGCAGATCGGCGAGGAAGCCGTCAACACGGCGCTGCGCAGCTACCTCGAAAAGTACCGCGACGCCGGGCCGCCGTACCCTACGTCGTTGGACTTGTACGCCGAGCTGCGCGCCGTCACGCCCGACTCGCTCCGGTCACTGCTGGTGGATCTCTTCGAGACCGTCACCCTTGGGACGTCAAGACCGAGCGGGCGGTGGTGGAGCCGACCGGCACGGGCGAGTACCGCGTGACGCTCGATGTCGTGGCGAAGAAGATGAGGGCCGACAGGGTCGGCAAGGAGACCGAGGTGCCGATGGACGACGTCGTCGAGATCGGCTTCGCGCGCGGCGGCGACAAGGTCCTCGGCGAGCCGCTCTACCTGAAATGCCACCGCATCCGGAGCGGCAAGCAGACGATAAGCATCACCGTTCCGCGGGAGCCAGCCCGCGCCGGCATCGATCCCTATCACAAGCTGATCGACCGGCAGGGCAACGACAACGTCGTCGAGGTGAAAGCGGCCGGGGCAGATCCCGTCGGAGCCGGTCGATGAGCACCGTGCCCCCGGAGCCATGATATCGAGGAGCTGGTCCGCACCTCTATCCGAGTCCGGAGGCGGCCGTCTACCGGGCCGACGGTTGTGCGGAGATGGGCCACAGGCTGCGGGCCGGTGCCTCTATCCTCGACCTCGGATGTGGGAGCAGGGTTTCGATCTCGGAGGCGTTGCTCCAAGGAAGGATTTACGATTTACGGAGTCGATGCGTCGGCAACGCTGATCGCGAAGTTCCGCGAGCGATTTCCGGGCGTTCCACTGGAATGCAGCCCCGTAGAGGAGTCACTCTTCTTCAGCCGCAGCTTCGACGCGGCAGTCGCCTGGGGGCTCATGTTCCTGCTACCTGTTGATACTCAACGTAACCTTATCGGCAAGGTGGCTCGTGCGCTGAATCCCAATGGGCACCTTTCTATTCACGGCGCCGAGGGAAGTCGATACATGGAGCGACGGCATGACCGGTCTTCCGTCCTATTCACTTGCACACGAAGCGTACGAGCGGGAGCTCGTAGCACACGGTCTCCAATTGGTTGGAAACGACGTGGACGAAGGCGATAACCACTACTACTTCACGGCCAAGCGTTGATTGTCCGATGACCGCCCCTCGATCACTCCTCATAATGCGGCCTATCGTCCACCGGCAACGTGAGGAACGCTACCCGAAAAGGTGCTCGCTCATCGCCAGCGTCTCACCAGCGGTGATAAAAGGTGTTCGCGTCGAAATATTGGCCCGAAGGTCCCGCTCAGCATGACGAACCAGAGCTTCGTCCACGAATGTGGAGCTGCTCATTGGTCGACGAGGTGGGCTATCTCACCTACAGCACGGATGCCGCGAACATGCTCTTTCACGTCGTTAATGACCGCCATCGGAAACAGCGCAGGGGCGCGTTCGATTACAACCCGGCGTTCGACGCCCTGCGCATCTCAGTCCCATCGTCCCTCTTCCTTGCGGGCACGTCACGGACCACGCCCGGCTACCAGAGCGTGCGCACGGCGCCGCTCTTCTGGATGTGCCGGTCGGAAGTAATAAGCGTCAGGTCTTGCACCCGCGCGGTGGCCGCGATGAGGCGATCTGCTGGATCAGGCGGGAAGGAGTCGCCCAGTTGCTCCGATTCGATCGCCACGTCGACGGTGAGGGGAAGCACTTCGATGTGCGGCGACGAGGCCGCGGTGCGCAGCCACAACGGCCACGGTCCGAAATCTTCGTCTACAACGACTCGCCCGCGGGCAAGGTGCCATGCGGCCTCCTTCAGCGAGATCGCGGCGATCCCGACTCGCTCCTGAGCGGGAACCGCGCGCAATGCCACGCGGGCACGGCGGCTCAGGCGGGGATGATCGAGCACCGACCAGAGCCATGCCTGCGTGTCGAGCAGGTACTTCACGTCACGTGGCGTCCTGGAACCAGGCGTCGGGAGGCGCGATCGGCGTCTCGATGTCGCCGCGGACCTCCGCGGTGCCGGCCAAGCAGCCGACCAGCCCCCCGCCGCCGTCGCTCTTGGCGGTGATGGGCACGACCCTCGCCACTTCACGATCGCGATTGAGGATGACAATCGTTTCTCCGCTGGCTGCGCGGCGAATCAGCTCGCTCGCTCGGTCGCGAAACTCGCCAATCTTGACCCGTTTCATGAGCGCTATCTTAGCCAAAATACTTCGCCATGTCAACCGGTCTCGTGGCCAGGTGACCCTAACTTTCGCGAGTTGGAACCTCATCGTCAGATTTCTGCACCAACTCAAACGTCTGCGCCGAGCCGCTTAACAGCCATAGGAATCGCTCCTGCGGCACGGATGAGCCACCTCAACATGCATCCAGGGCGCCGGTCGATAGCGACACCCGCGTTCGAAGCGCAGTCGATGAGCAAGCCCGGTGTTTACCTATCCACGTCATGGCGCTCTGTAAAAAGGGGCGTGATGGATATCAACAGACCTCTGACCGAGCACACCGCTGAACGGTTTCTCGAAGGCGATCCTCGGCTGGACCTCATTACCGCCCGTCACGCTCGAGCAGCTCGACTCATCTTCAACAGTTCCCGCGTTGTGAACATCTGCGTCCGCAGGGTCAAGCGAACTGGGTCGGCGGGCGCAAATCTTGCGCCTAACTCGTGCCGGCACGAGTTCATGCAGG
>WHTZ01000074.1:0-8945 GCA_009377495.1 Luteitalea sp. | reverse complement strand
CCCAGAGCATGAGAAGAATTCGTCGTAGCGCGTCTCGGCTCGCTAAAACAGGGACTTCTCGCCTCGCCGGCGAAGAGCTTCTACCGTAATCGTTCCTCCGGAACACCGTTCCTTCGGCTGCCCAGAAAACGTGGGCTACCTCAATCACCTCGCGGGTCACACACCGACACTGCGGGCGGTCTCGCTGGCGTTCGATTGGCTGAATCACTTGCTGAAGCCATGAGCGACGATCTTCCGGAGCCACTGCGAGTTTGTCTCACGCGCGCTGACGAGCTCGAAGCGCTCCGGCCAGCTCGTCTTGATCGAATAGTCCCCATCTCGTGGTCGCGGCGATTCGCGACGTGTCAGCGGCCGCTCGGCGGTGATTTCGCCAGCGGACGTCCGAGCTGAAGAGCCAATCCGCTCACGACCGACCCGCGGCAGTGTGTGGAACCGCCAACGCAGCGGGCCTGCCCCTCGTCTAAGAGGACGACGGATACCGCGAACGCTCGGGGGGACACGTTGGGTACAGTCATCGGCGGACTTCGTTACGCTCTACGACAGTTCTGGGTGGCGCGCATCTTCACGGCCACCGCGGTTCTGACGCTCGCGCTTGGCATCGGCGGCACGACCGCCATCTTCACGCTCATCCACGCGGTTATGCTGCGCTCGCTGCCCGTGAGCGATCCGGCGCGCCTGTACCGCATCGGCGACGGCGACGCCTGCTGTGTGCAGGGCGGCCCGCAGGGTCGCTGGGGAATGTTCTCGTTCCCGCTGTTCGAGCGGCTGAAGGCCGAGATGCCGGAATTCGAAGACGTGACGGCGTTTCAAGCTGGCGGCGCGCGCGTCAGCGTGAGACGCCAGCGGGGTGACACGACATCGAGGCCGCTGCGTTCCGAGTACGTCACGGGCAACTACTTCTCGACGCTCGGCGTCAGCGCGCTCGCTGGCCGCGTGTTCACCGCCGCCGATGACACGGCCGCGGCGGAGCCGGTGGTCGTGCTGAGCCATCACCTCTGGCACCGGACCTACGGCGCCGACCCGTCGATCGTGGGTGCCACGCTGGTCGTCGAGGGGAACCCGTTCACCGTCGTCGGGGTCACGGCGCCGGGATTCTTCGGCGAGACATTACGAGGCGACCCGCCGGACCTCTGGATTCCGTTGCAGAAGGAGCCAGTGATCAACGGCGACACCTCCATCCTCCGCCAACCCGTTTCGGCGTGGCTGCGCGTCATCGGCCGGCTGCGGCCGGGTGCGACGACTGACGGCATGGGACCGCGGCTGACAGGCATCCTCCGTCAGTGGATGCAGCACGACTCCGGATACCCTGCAAACTGGATGCCCTTCGTCATTCAGGAGCTGCCCAACCAGGTGATCACGGTCGTGCCGGCAGGCGCGGGCGTCGGCATCATGAAGGAGCAGTACGGTCGAAGCCTGCAGATCCTTCTCGGCGTGTGCGGGCTCGTGCTCCTCATCGCGTGCGCCAACGTCGCGAACCTGCTGCTGGCCCGCGCCGTCGCGCGGCGCGGTCAGACCGCCGTACGCCTGGCGCTGGGCGCATCGCGCCGGCAGATCGTCACGCAGGCGCTGGTCGAAAGTATCCTGCTCGCGTCCGCCGGCGGGATCGCTGGACTCGTCGTGGCGATCGGTACGGCGCGCCTCCTCCTGGCGCTGGCCTTTGCTGGCGCGACATTTCTGCCGATCGACACGCGTCCTGCGCCGATGGTCCTGGCGTTCGCATTCGCCCTGGCGTTCGTCACGGGCATCGTGTTCGGCGCAGTGCCCGCGTGGTTTGCGACACGCACGAATCCCATCGACGCGCTCCGCGGCGCCGGCCGCAGCACCGGCGATCATTCGTCGTTCACACGCACGGCCCTGCTCGTCGTGCAGGCAACCTTGTCCGTCGTGCTCGTCGCCGGATCAACGATGCTCGCACGCAGTCTCGGGAACCTGGAAAGCCAGCATCTCGGATTCGAGATTCAAGGGCGCGTCCTGGTCGCGTTGAACCGACCGCCGGCGACATACACGCCCGGACAGCTTTCGGCGCTCTACCGTGCCATCGAAGAACGCCTCAATCGCCTACCGGGCGTGCAGGGATCAGGACTAGCACTCTACAACCCGCTCACAGACAACTGGGGCGAATTGGTGCTGGTCTCGGGGCACCCGCCCCCGAAGCCGGGGGACGAGGCCGGAGCTTCGTGGGACCGTGTCAGCACGAGCTACCTCCAGAACCTCGGCGTGACGCTCCTGCGCGGACGGTATTTCACCGCCGCCGACAACGAACACTCGGAGAACGTGGCTGTCGTGAATGAAGCGTTCGTCCGCCGTTTCTTCAAGAGCGATGAGGATCCGATCGATGCACACTTCGGCCTCGACTTGCCGGAGAACGTCAACACCTACCGCATCGTCGGTGTCGTGCGCGATGCGAAGTTCGCAGGATTCGCGCTCGATCGGCCCGCGCGGCCGATGTTCTTCGTGTCACTCGCGCAGACCGTCGACTACGAGAACCCGATGATGAAACGTCTCGAGTCGGGGTCGCATTTCGTCGGCGGCCTGCTGCTGGTCACGAACACGCCGCCAGGCGTTCTCGAACCGCAGGTCAAGCGGGCGCTCGCCCAAGTGGATCCGAACCTGACCGTCACAACCGTTAGGACGCTGCAGGAGCAGGTCAATCGCTCGTTCGATCAGCAGCGCGCCGTCGCGAGCCTCGCGGGCCTATTCGGAATCGTTGCGCTGGTGCTCGCCGCGATCGGACTGTATGGCGTGACGGCGTACAACGTGGCGCAGCGCACGAACGAGATCGGCATTCGCATGGCGCTCGGCGCCGATCGAGGAAAGGTGATCGAGATGGTGCTGCACGGCGCCTTCCGCCGCGTCCTTGTCGGTCTCGCGCTTGGGCTGCCACTCGCCGTCGGCGCCGGCCGCCTGCTCTCGGCTCAACTGTATGGCGTGCCGTTCTGGGATCCGCTGGCGCTCGGCGCGGCCGCCGCGTCGCTCACCGCGTGCGCCTTCGTCGCCGCCATCATCCCGGCCGCACGCGCGGCCGTCATTTCGCCGCTGGACGCCCTCCGCCACGAATAGCCCGACGAACGCTTTGGTCGAAGAGCACTCAGGGACCAGTACATCGGCAATCACTTGCCCGCCAGGAACGCCACGAGATCGGCGACGTCCTGCGCCGTGAGACCCAGCTGCGCGGCGCTCATCATCAGCGACTCCGACATCCGCTGCCGCGAGGCGACGCGGTCGGTCGGAATGATCTGGGTGAGCCCGCCCATGCTGCGCATCATCAAGGGATCGCCCTCCTTGATCAACAACCCCTGGATGGTCAGCCCGTCTGTCGTCTTGAGCTCGGTGCCGTCGTAGCCGTGCGCCACGTCGGCGCTCGGGCGGACCAGGGCCGTCGCGATCACCTCGGCGGACTTGCCGCGCCCCCAGCCATCGAGCGCCGGTCCGAGCTCGGCGCCGGTGCCTTCGATGGTGTGGCACATGACGCAGCGGGTGGCCGTGTCCTTCCCGCGTGCCGCGTCGCCGGTGAGACGGACGATCTCGTCGATCGAGAGCTCCGGGAGATCCGCCGGCGGCGACGGCACGACCGCCTCACGCAGCGTGATCGACTCGGGATCGTAAATTCCGGCCGCCTTCAGCGCCGGCCGCAACCCGTGGTCCGTCCAGTCATTCGAGAGACGGTTCAACAACCACCACGTCGCCGCCTCACGGAGCGGGCTGTCCGGCTCCGCGAGAGTGAGCATGGCCTTCGACGCGGCCGGATCCTTGATAAAGGCGAGGGTATCCATCGCAAGGCGGCGCTCGGCGAGCGGCAGCTTCGATGACCGCGCCCTGGCGGACAGGTCCGGTACCGCCGCGGCCACGTGCAGCCGCCAGGCAATCCGCGTGAAGGGGCCGGACCATGCGATGGGATCGTCCTTTGCGCCGAGCTCGCGCCGCAGCCGCTCATAGAGCGCCGGCTCCTTTCCAGTGGCGCCGGTTCCCAGCGCTTCCAGATAGCTGCGATCCTGCCCATCGAAGCCGCGGGCGATGTCCACGAGGACGTCCAGCGCCGTGGCGGCGGACTGGTCGCGCATGGACAGCGCCACCTCGCGCCGGACGCCGGGGTCCGTGTCGCGCGCGAGACGGGATGCGACCGGGATGACGTCGAGACCCGCGCGCCGCATCGCCCGGTAGGCGGCGGTGCGCAGCGCCGGATCGGCGTACGACTCAGGCGACCCGGCTCGCTGCCGGCCCTCAGGGCCAAGCTGGTACAGAAGGTAGATCGCACGGCCGCGCATATAGGGGCTGGGATCGTTGAGCAACGCCGCGACGGCGTTCACGGCAGCCGCGCCACGCGCTTTCAGCCCCTCGAACCCGATTGCGCGGACGTTGACCGCAGGCGATCGCAGGGCCGTGATCAGACCGTCTGTGGTCGCGGCGTCGAAGGCCGGCACTTTCGACACGAAACCCTTCGGGGCGATCCGGTAGATCGCTCCGGACACGGTCTCGTCCAGGTCTTGATGGCCGCCAACCCGCGCGTCGATCCAGTCGCTGACATACAGTGCGCCGTCGGGACCGACGGCGATGTCCGACGGCCGGAAGAGCGTCGCGATGGCACCAGTGACGCTTTTGTTGCCACCGAGAAAGTCCGATCCGGCATACTGCTGCTTCACGTTCGAGGTGAGAAAGATCTTCCGTTCGAGATCGAAACCCGCGCCTGCGCGGGCCGGCTGGTAGGCGAACACTTCGTTCCGCCCCGGCTCGGCCGCGAAGAACGTTCCTTCCCACGACGGACCGAGCGCGCCGTTCTCGTAGAACACATTGCCGGTTGGCGACCCGCCGCCGTACACATCACCTGGCGGCGCCATGCCGGGATCCTCCTGGCGCCACTCCGCGACCGGAATCGACTGGCCAGGCCGGCGGTCTGCCCGCCAGGTGCGCTGGCCGTCGTTCGACGAGAAGCCAAAGTTGGCGTACTCCATCACCCAGCTCACCCGGCATGCCGGCGGGTCGTCGTTGTCGTTCTGGAAGACGTCGCCGAGCGAGGTCACCGATTGCTCGTAGCTGTTGCGGTAGTTGTGTCCGATGATTTCCGCGCCGGTGCCGTCGGGATTCATGCGGGCGGTGAAACCGCCCACGTACACATGCCCGTCATCGCTGGGCTTTCCGGCATGCGCTGCGGGATCGTGCGGAAACTTGAACGGACCAACGGGCTCAGGACGATAAGACCCAAAGATGCGGAACGTCTTCCCCGACCGATCCGTGAACATCGCCCCGGTGTTGCCGGCGTTGAACACCCACTTGCCGTCCGGACCGACGGTCACCGAGTGGAGCGAGTGGTCGTGATTGATGCCCTGGAAGCCGGTCAGCAGCACCTCGCGCCGATCCACCGCCGGATCGAAGCGCAGGTTCCGATCGACATCGGTATAGACGATGAGATCGGGCGGCTGCGAGACGACCACCTGGTTGTCGATCACGGCAACGCCGAGCGGTGCGATCAGCGCAGGTTCCTGCACGAACGTATGAGTACTGTCAGCCTTGCCGTCGCCGTCGGTGTCCTGCAGCACCACAATGCGATCGCCCTCAGGCCGCCGCGCGTAATGGGAGCGGTAACGAACACCCTCGGCCACCCAGATGCGCCCGTCGCGGTCGATATCGAGGTTTGTCGGGTTATGCAGTAGCGGCGACGCGGCCCACAACGTCACGTCGAACCCGTCCGGCACCTGAAAGAGGTCGAGCGGAACCACTGTGGGCTGGGGAGCGGGAGCCTGACCGGCCTGCATGGAAGGCGGCCCGAAAGCCTGCTGGGGCACGACGGCCACGAGTATCAGCACGAGCATCACGTTCAGCGGCGAGAGGGCAAATCGACGCATAAGTCTCCCATCCATGCTCGGTCCCTGATCCGCCGCGGCCGACGTCGGCTGCGGCCTGAGCTCACGCGGAACACGTTCCTGATGTCCAACTTTATACGGATGCGCTCTCGCTGCGCTGTGCAATCGGCAACGGCGACATCGGGACCACCGCCGCCATTGGGCTAATGGTGCGACAGTGCCACGATCGGGCTGACACGCGCGGCCCGCCGGGCCGGCCCGAGGCACGCGCTGAACGAGGTGGCCGCGAGGATGGCCACTGCCCCGAGTATCACGGCCGGATCGAGTGGCCCCACACCATAAAGTTGCGCGGCGATCGCACTTCGCAGGGCGAGCGCGCCGGCGAGCCCGCCGGCCAGGCCCAACGCGACCAACAGGCCTCCCTCGCCGAGCACCAGCCGGAGGATCCCCGAAGGCTGGCTGCCGAGCGCCATGCGGATGCCGATCTCGCGGGTGCGCTGGTTCACGTGGTACGCCAGCACGCCATACAGGCCTACCGCCGCGAGGAGCAACGCGACCCCGCCGAACCCGAGCGACAAGAACATCGGCGCCCGGCGCGGGTTCAGCGACCGGTCGACGCGCGCGGACATCGTGAACACGTCCGTCATGCGAAGCTCCGGGTCGATCTCCGCGAGCACCTGCTGCACCGCCGCTGTGATCGCGGCCGCGTCCCCGCGGCTGCGAATCACCCACCCGATGCCGCGCGTCGGCGCCTGCGCGTAGGCCTGATGGTAGGCGCCCGCGCGCGCATGCTCGCCTTCCTCGAGCCCGTTGAGCTTCACCGTTCCGACGACGCCGACGACGCGCAGCCAGGTCACCTTCGGGCCTGGCTTCGCGACGTCCTCCGGTACGTCGGGCAAGTACATGCGGCGGCCCACCGGATCCTGATTGGGCCAGAAGTGCCTCGCCAACTGTTCGTCGACGATGACGACCCTGGGGGCTTCGGGGGTGTCGCTATCCGTGAAGAAGCGGCCGCTCTTGAGCGGCACCCTGAGCGCCTCGAGATAGCCGGGCGACACATAGAGCTGGCTGGGCGAGACCACCGATTCGCTCGGCTTCGGGGCATAGCCTTCGGGGATGATGACGCTGCTGCTGCTGTCCCAGCTGAACGGCAGATAGCTGCTGATCCCCACCGACTCGACGCCCGGCAGCGCCCGCAGCCGCGCCAGCGCGCGGCTCGCATACGACCGGAGCGCCGCATCGTCGGGGTAGCGCGTGGCAAGCGGGCTCACGCGACCGGTGAGGACGTGTGTTCGGGGACGAAACCCGGGTTGACGCCAAGCAGACGCTGGAAACTCGCGAGCAGGAGCCCCCCGCCCATCAGCAGCACGAACGCCAACGCCACCTGTGCGACGACCAGCGAGCGCCGCACGTACTTCGCGGTCCGGCCAGACGTACCCGAACGTCCCTCTTGCTGTAGCACGCTGCTCAGGTTCACGCGCGCGAGCTGCAGCGCCGGCACAGCGCCGACCACCACCCCAAGCAGCAGAGCGGGCACGAGCGTCATGGCGAGCACCACGCCGTCGAAACGGATCTCGTGTGCCCGCGGGAGGTCTGTAAAGCCGATCCACTCGATGGCATCGAGAGCGGCGAACCCGAGGCCGACCCCGAGCGATGCGCCCACGATCATGAGGAGCGTGGCTTCGGCAATGAGTTGCTTCGCGAGGCGGCGGCTCGCCGCGCCGATAGCGTTGCGCGTGGCGAGCTCCTTCATACGGCCGTTCGCGCGGACGAGGGAGAGGTTGGCGATGTTCACCGCCGCGATGAGCACAACGAAGACGACGCCGCCCCAGAGCATCTGGAGCGCCGCGCGCACGTTGCGGACGATGTCGGCCTCGAGGGGCAGGAGCTTCGTGCTGTAGCCGGCATTCACGAGCACCTCCTTGAGCGCGTCCCGCTCGATGACGCGCGCGTTCTGCGCGTCGACCCGCGCCTGGGCGCGGGCGAGCGTGACGCCCGGCGCCAGCCGCATCACGAGCTCGTGGTTCTGGCTGTGGCGCGCGCTCTCGGCCAGCTCCTCCGGCGTGAACGCGAGCGGCACGAAGACCCGCACCTCCGGGCTGAGGAAGGAGAACGACTCGGGCAGCACGCCGACGATGTCGTGGACCTCGTCGTTCAGGCGGAGGCGGCTGCCGACGATGCCGTCGATGCCTCCTGGTTGCCGTGCGGCGAAGGTGTAGCTCAGCACCGCCACCTTGTTCCTGCCCGGTGTGCCGTCCGCTTCGGCGAACAGCCGGCCGCTGGCGGGGCGGGCCCCGAGCACCTGGAAGAACGACGGCGTGACGTTCATGGCCGAGACGCTCTTTGCCTGGGTCCCCTCGCCCACGCGGAAGCCCCACCACTGATACAGGGCCGCCGCAGAAAAGACGTCGGTCATCGCCCGTCTATCGACGTAGTTCGGCACGGAGGTGCCGCCGCGCTCGACGCCAGCGCCCGGGAACGCGTCGAACGAGGAGACCAGGCGGTCTGGCTGGGGATAGGGCAACGGCCTCAGCAGCACCGACCGCACGACCGTGAAGATGGCGGTGTTGGCGCCGAGGCAGATGGCCAGCGTCAGGATGACGGCGGCCGCGTAGGCGCGATCCTTCCGTAGAACCCGGAAGGCGTAGATGAGATCCTGTCGGAGAGCGTCCATGAGTCCTTCAGACGTATCTTCCCCGGGTTTCGTTCGAGCTGATTCAGGCCCTGTTGTTAGTTACTTAGGTCTTGACCTCAGTGTCTCGTGCGTGTGATAGTTAGGTCAGTGCCTAATAAACATGTCGCTGCGACACGGTCTTTCAGGCCCTCGCTGATCCAAGCCGTCGCGTGGTGATCGAGCGACGCACCCGCGGGCCAGCCCCAATGACGGCGCGCTCCTGAGGGGCAAGAATCCGTGAACCTCTGCTGCTTTCTCGAAATCGTGAAGGAGAAGCGACTCGTCTGGACCAACACGCTGCTGCCGGCCTTCCGACCGGCCCCGACACCAAGCGTCGTGCCATTCATCACCGCGGAATTTACCCTTCAGCCAGACGGACACTGGAGAACCGGCTTATGCGTAAGCTGATCATCACCACGTTCCTCTCGGTCGACGGCGTCATGCAGGCGCCCGGGGCCCCGGATGAAGATCGG
>WHTZ01000073.1 GCA_009377495.1 Luteitalea sp. | reverse complement strand
CTACGGCGGACTTGTCCGCCGAAGCTTTATGCGAAGGCGGAAGCCGCGCCCTACTCTAGCTCTTTGTAGGGCGCCCCTTTAGGGGCGCCTTCTGATGACCGAACGAGCTCGACCAGAAGCGGTCGAAGTCGGGCGCGCACAACGTCGATCGGCTCCCGTACCGTGAATCCAGCCGCGTTCGGATGGCCACCGCCGCCGAACTGCCGCGCCACCACCTGTACATCCGCATCGTACTTCGACCGAAGGCTCACGCGCGTGCCCTCCGCGTCGTCGGTGCGCAGCAAGGCGACGACTTGTACGTCCTTGGCCGAGAGCGGCACGTTGATCAGGCCTTCGGTATCGTGCGAGCTCGAGCCCGTGACGTTGAGCAGTGTACTATCGAGAATCAGCACGGCCACGCGGTTGTCCGCGACGAGCTCCATCTGATTGAGCAGCGCGCCGAGCAGCTTGAGGCGCCCCACGCTGTTGCTGTCATAGACGGTGCGCGCAATCTGAGCCGCGTCGAGACCCACCGCCGTCGCGCGCCGGCAGTACTCGAATGTTCGCTCCGTAATGTGCGAGTGACGGAAGCCGCCCGTGTCGGTGAGGATTGCGATGTAGAGGTGCGTCGCCACCTCACGGGTCCACGTCACGCCGAGCGCGTCGATGAGGTCGGCGACGAGCTCGCCACACGCCGAGGCAGTCTCATCGAACCAGTTGATGGCTCCGTATGCGCCGTTGCCCACGTGGTGATCGATGTTGATCACGAAGTAGCGCTCGAGACCTGTCAGTCCGGTCCGCTCGAGGCTGCTGCATTCGAGGACGAACAGGGCATCGAAGTCGTCGTCCACGCTGGATGCGACCTCGATATCGGGCACACCGGGGAACTCCCACAGATACGGCGGGGGCGCATCCTTGTTGACGATGCGGACGTGCTTGCCCAAGGCGCGCAGGGCAAAGGCGAGCGCGAGCTGCGACCCGATGGCATCGCCGTCAGGACGCGCGTGGGACGTCAGCAGGAACCGCTGCCTTGTGCCAACGACATCACGAATGACGTGGAGAGGATCCGGGCTACTCGGCCTGGTCGTCATCGGTCCTATCAGCCGGCCGCGCCGCCCGCTCGGCCGCGATCTCCTGCAGGAGCCGCTCGACGCGTTCCTGCTGTTCAATCGCCTGATCGTAGTGGAAGCGCAGCTCCGGCGTGTGACGGAGTCGAAGACGACTTGCAAGCTGCCGACGCAAGAACGGCCCCGCCCGCTCGAGGGCGCGCATCGTCTCGCGGCGCTGCGCCGCATCACCAAGGGTCGTATAGTGCACGTGCGCGGCCTGCAGGTCCGGTGTCACACGCACGCGCGTCACCGTCAGAAAGCCGATGCGCGGATCCTTTGTCTCGTAATCGAGCAGCGACGCGATTTCTTCGCGAATCTGATCAGCGACGCGTTCGGCTCGCATTGTGAAGGGGCAAAGGGGTACGTTTCTACGTTAAGAGCTCGACCTCGTTCCTGACGACCACGCCTGGCTCTACCCGTTCCACCTCATCGAGCGCCTGCGTGAGCGCCTGCTCGACGAGCCCACGATCGGAGCCAACGGCCACGACGCCCAGCGCGGATCGCTGCCAGACATCCTGATGATCCACCTCCGCCACGCCGACGTTGAGCCGCTGTAGGCGGTCCTTGATGCGCCGCAGGACGACGCGCTTCTCCTTCAGCGATCGCGCATCGGCGACGTGCAGCTCAATCGTCAGAAGGCCAACGGCTGGTGGCATCAGACCGCTGCTGCGACTTGCTCGACCGTGAAGATCTCGATGACGTCGCCAGGCTTCAGGTCGTTGAAGCGCTCGAACGAGATGCCGCATTCGAGCCCTACCTTCACCTCGCTGACATCATCCTTGAAGCGCTTCAGCGAGCCAAGCTTGCCTTCGTAGACCACCACGTTGTCGCGGAGCAACCGGGCCTCGCCGGAGCGAACGACACGACCCTCGATCACCAGGCAACCGGCAACCGTCCCGACCTTCGGCACGCGGAAGAGCTGCCGCACTTCCGCCGCGCCGAGCTTGATCTCGCGGTAGGTTGGCTCGAGCAAGCCGGCCATCGCCTTCTTGATCTCGTCCGTGACGTTGTAAATCACCGAGTGGAGGCGAATGTCGACACCCGCTCGCTCCGCCTCGTCGACGGCGGCGCGGTCGGGGCGCACGTTGAAGCCAATGACGATGGCATCCGATGCCGCCGCGAGCTGGACATCCGACCGGTTGATGGCGCCGACACCCGCGTGCATGACACGCACGTTCACACGTTCGTCGCCGAGCTTCACGAGCGTCTCGGCGAGCACTTCCGCGGAGCCCTGCACGTCCGCCTTGATGATGAGCGCGAGCTCCTTGACCTCACCCTGCTCGATTCGCTGCTGGAGCGTTTCGAGGGTGACGCGACGAGAGCGGGAGTCGAGCGACTTCTGTCGCGCGATTTGCTGGCGATAGAGCGTGATCTGTCGCGCCTTGGCCGGATCGGAAACCTGCTGAAACGTGTCACCAGGCTGCGGGACCTCGCCAAGACCGAGCACCTCGACCGGCGTGGCTGGGCCGGCCTGCTTGACGTGCCGGCTGCGATCGTCGATGAGCGCCCGAACTTTGCCCACCGCCGTGCCCGCGATCACCGTATCGCCCACGCGCAAGGTACCTTCCTGCACCAGGACCGTTGCAACCGGGCCGCGCCCGCGATCGAGCTTCGCCTCGAGAACCGTGCCGCTCGCAGCCCGGCTCGGATTGGCCTTGAGCTCGAGCAGGTCGGATACGAGCAGGATCATCTCGAGCAACAGCTCGAGATTTTCCCGCTTCTTGGCCGAGACCGGCACCACCACCGTTTGGCCACCCCACTCCTCCGGCATCAGGCCCAGGTCGGCGAGCTCGCGCTTCACCCGGTCCGGATTGGCGTCTGGCTTATCCACCTTGTTGATGGCCACTAGGATCGGCACGCCGGCCGCGCGCGCGTGATCGATCGCTTCGCGTGTTTGCGGCATCACGCCGTCATCGGCGGCGACGACCAAGACCACCACGTCGGTGACCTTCGCGCCGCGAGCGCGCATCATCGTGAACGCTTCATGACCTGGCGTGTCGAGGAAGACGACCTTGCGGTCATGAATGCCAATCTGGTACGCACCAATGTGCTGCGTGATACCACCCGCCTCGCGCTCGGCCACACGTGTCTCGCGAACCGCGTCGAGCAGCGTGGTCTTGCCGTGGTCGACGTGACCCATGACGGTGACGACCGGGCCGCGCGTCGAGAGATCCTCCGGACGTACGTGCTCCGACTCGGCCTGCAGCATCTCCTCCTCGAACGTCTGCATCTTCACGTCGGCACCGAACTCGCGCGCGATCGTCGTGGCGGTCTCCGTGTCGAGCGTGGTGTTGATCGTCATCACGATCCGACGTTCGAGCAGACGCTTGAGGACGTCCTTGACCTTGACGTCGAGCTTGTCGGCGAGATCCTTGACTGTCATGCCCTCCGCGAGCGTGACCGTCCGTGTGATGGGCGGCGGCGCCGCGGGCGCGGCTGGCATCGCGGGTCGCGGCGTGTGTCGACTGCGCATGCGCGAGCCCGACGGTCGCGGCCGCCCGTGCGGCGGGACGTGACGCGGTGGCTGCGCCGGTCGCGCGCTGGGCTGATAACTTGGCCGCGCCGTCGTCGACAACGGCGAGCGGATGGGCTGCGAGGGGAGTGGTCGCGGACCGCCCGGTAGCGGCCGCGTTGCTGAAGGCACGCTGGAGCTCTTGGTGGTGACCGGCTGGCCGGCCGCCGCGCGTCCGGGAGCGGCCGCAGGACTCGGACGCCCAGCCGCGCCCGAATCCTCAACCCGGAGCCGGATGCTCGGCGGCACCAGACGCCCCGGACGGGGCGGTACCGCGGGACGTCTCGGCGGCTCCGGCAGCGGTGCGACGGGCTTCGGATGCGCCACGTGTGGCTCAGGCGCCCTGGGTGCTGCCGGTCGTGCGGGCGCGGCCGGCTCCGCACCGGGTGTCGTCTGTGACGTCGGGGCCGCCGCGCGAGCGGGCTCGCTCACGTCGACTCGACCGGTTTCCGTCGCGTCGGGCGTTGCCTCACGCGCCGCGGCTTCTGGCGCATGCCGCGGCTGCCGCGCTGGCGACCCCGGTCCGGTTGCGGCAGGCCGCGCGGCCGCGGGCTTGGCCCGCGCACGCGAAGCGGGCTCCGTGACCGCTTCAGCCGGCAGCGTGCTTGACCCGGCGGGTGCTCCCGGTTCCTCGATACGCAGCGTCGGCTCACGACGCTTTGCTAGCCGAGGTGCCGGGAGCGCAGGCGTGGGCTCGGGAGCAACCGGTTCCACCACCTCCGGCTCAGCTGTGAGCTCTGTCGCGGGCTCGGCCGACGTTTCCGCCTCGAGCGCCACCGCCTTAGCCGTTTTCACGAGGCGCGGCGGACCGAGCTTGGGTGCCGCGGCTGGCGACTCGGCTGCACGACTCGCTTTCTTGCCCTTGGGTGCGCCCGTCTCGACGAACATCTGCGAGGCGCTCGGCAGGGCGATACTCCGCTGACGCGCGAGCCGCTCGACGAACTGCCGCGCGACGACCTCCTCGATCGTGCTCGACGCGCTCTTCACCTCGATGCCGTGATTCTGCCGGAGCAGATCCATCACTTCCTGGCTCGTCGTGCCGAGCAACTCCGCGACTTTGTAGATCCGAACAGTTGACAAGGTTGCCTCAACCGCGATTCGATGTGTCTTCCTTATGACCTTCGGCCGCTGACGCGACGGCTTCCTCCTCCGAGGGCGTCGAGTCCTCGGCCGGGCTCGGGTCTTCAGCCTCAGGCATGCCTTCGGTCGTCGCTTCAGCCATCGCATCCGCGTTTGCCGGCTCGAGCGTTTCACCTGGGCTGGGAGCCGGCTCGTCGGAACTCGCCGGAGCCGGCACGATGCTGGCCTCTGGGCCGGCATCTGGGCCGGCCTCTGGACCGGCATCTGGGCCGGCCTCTGGACCGGCATCTGGACCCACCTCTGGGCCGGCCTCGGGGCCCTCCGCGGCTTCGACGGGCTCACGTGCCAAGCCCTCGAGCTGCGCCTCGACCTCCTTGCGCTTCTCTTCCTCGCTCTTGATGTCGATCTTCCAGCCGGTCAGCTTCGCGGCGAGGCGCACGTTCTGACCCTTCTTGCCAATCGCGAGCGACAGCTGTTTGTCCTCGACGATGACCTCCATGACTTTTTCGGCTTCGTCGACGATGCTGACACGCTGGACCCTGGCGGGGCTGATGCCGTTGGTGACGAACTCGACCGGCTCGTCCGACCACTCGACGATATCGATCTTCTCGCCGCGCAGCTCGCGGATAATCGCCTGCACGCGTGTGCCCTTCATGCCGACGCACGCGCCCACCGGATCGACGTCACGCTCCCTCGAGTACACGGCAACCTTCGCACGATCACCGGCCTCGCGCACGGCCCCGCGAATCATCACCGTGCCGTCGTAGATCTCAGGGACTTCCTGCTCGAACAGCTTCACCAAGAGCGCCGGATCCGTGCGCGAGAGCACGATCTGCGGTCCTTTGACGTTCTTGTTGACGCTCTTGATGACCGCGCGCACGCGATCGCCGACACTATAGTTCTCGGCGCGCGACTGCTCGCGCCGCGGTAGGCTTGCTTCCACGCGGCCGATCTCGACGACGATGTCACCCGTCTCGAAGCGCTTGACGGTTGCCGTGACGACCTCGCCAACCCGTTGGCTGTACTCTTCGTAGATGTTCTCGCGCTCGGCCTCGCGGACCTTCTGAAAAATGACCTGCTTGGCCGTCTGCGCCGCGATGCGGCCCAACGGTTCCTTCGACTTCGGAAACTCGATTTCGTCGCCGACCTCGATGGCGGCCGCGTACTCCTCGCCGTACAACTCCCGATACATCGTCTGCGCGTCGTCCAGCCCCATTTCCGTGAGTGGACTCGTCACCGACTCGACGACTTCCTTGACGGCAAAGAGATCGACGTCGCCCGTGTCCGGGTTGAGACGCGCCTTTAGGTTCTCGCCCGTCTTGTACGCCTTACGCGAGGCGGTCGCGACCGCTTCTTCGATGGCGCTAATGACGAGCTGTGGATCGATGCCTTTTTCCTTGGCGAGCGACTCGATAGTTTGCAACAGTGGGTTGCTCATAACGCTTCAGCAGGCTCGCGAGCGATCACCGCTCGGACCGAGCCCCAACCAGCCCTCTCAAAACTCGACGCCCAACCTGGCGCGCGACACTATGCGCAACGGAATGTGCCTGACGCGCCCAGGCTGCGTCTCCACCAGGACCGCCTCGTCTTCGACCCCTTGCAGGCGACCCTCGAAGTGCTTCTGCCCGTCGACGCCCTCGGGCACGACGAGCTTGATC
Organism: Luteitalea sp.; assembly: GCA_009377495.1. Classification (GTDB taxonomy): domain Bacteria; phylum Acidobacteriota; class Vicinamibacteria; order Vicinamibacterales; family Vicinamibacteraceae; genus WHTT01. Next base: position 26,104 of record WHTZ01000073.1, on the reverse strand, counting down.
CGCCGCCCGGTGAAGCGACGGTAATCGTCCACGTTTCGTAATGGGCGATCGAGGCCCGGCGACGACACCTCGAGGGTGTACGCGCGGTCGAGGGCATCCTCGACGTCCAGCAACGTGCCAAGATCCTCGCTCACACGCTGGCACTCGTCGAGGCCGATGGCCGTGCTCAACGACTCGACGAGCACGGCACCCGAGCTGTCACGCTGGACCGGCCGGTCGAGAATAATACGCAGGAGCCAGCCGCCCGCCTCGCGCTTGAGCTCGACGTCGAAGATGTCGAGGTCGTGCGACCGGGCCACGCGCGCGGCCATTCCCCGAACACGCTCGACCCGCGGGTCGGCTGCCGTGCCACCCAGGACTGAAGGCGAGGCTCGATGCAACAGGTAAGTATAACAAGACCACGCGAGCGAGGTCTACCAGTAGCCAATTTCTTACATTATCCTCGTACGTACAGGTGCGTCTGGCCGTCACGGGGCCAAGCGATAGAGCATCCTCGGGAACGGTATCGTCTCGCGCACATGCTCGAGGCCGCAGAGCCAGGCCACGACACGCTCGATGCCCATGCCGAAGCCGCCGTGCGGCACGGAGCCCCAACGCCGGAGGTCGAGGTACCACTCAAATGTACTAGGTGGGAGGTCGTGGGCCTTGACGCGCTCGAGCAGGAGATCGTAGTCCGCGAGGCGCTCGCCACCGCCGACGATCTCGCCGTAACCCTCTGGCGCAAGCAGATCGACGCCAAGGGCAACCTCCGGTCGCTCAGGGTCCGGCTTCATATAAAAGGCCTTTACTGCCGCCGGAAACCGGTGCACCATGACCGGGCGATCGAACAGCCCCGAGAGCACTGTCTCGTCAGTGCCGCCAAAGTCGCCGCCCCACTCGACCGGCTGACCAGCCGCTCGCAACCGCTCGATGGCGTCGTCATACGTGATCCGCGGAAACGGCGCCTGCACCAGCTCCAGTCGGCTCAGGTCGCGCTCGAGCGCACGCAACTCCGGCTGTCGCGCCTCCAACACCCGCGCAACCACGGACACCACCAGCTTCTCGGCGAGGCGCATGACATCGTCGAGCGTGGCATACGCCATCTCCGGCTCGACCATCCAGAACTCGGTGAGGTGCCGGCGGGTCTTGGACTTCTCCGCGCGAAACGTCGGACCGAAGCAGTACACACGGCCGAGCGCCAGCGCCGTGGCCTCGTTGTAGAGCTGCCCGCTCTGCGTCAGATACGCCGTGTCGTCCTCGAAGTACTGGACCGGGAACAGCGTCGTGGTGCCCTCGCATGCCGACGGCGTGAAGATGGGGGCGTCGGCGAGGACGAACCCCTCGCGATTGAAGAAATCGCGAACGGCGTTGACCACTTCGTGGCGGACGCGCAGGATGGCGTGCTGGCGCTGCGACCGTATCCAGAGATGGCGCCGATCGAGAAGGTACTCGACGCCGTGCTCCTTTGGGGAGATCGGGTAATCGCGTGCCTCGCTCACCACCTGAAGATCACCCACCTCGATCTCGTAGCCGCCGGGAGCGCGCGCATCGGCACGTGCCTGCCCCCTGACGATGATCGCGCTCTCCTGGCCAAGGTGATCAGCTTTCTGGAACGTCTCATCTCCCACGCTGGCTTTGGACATGACAGCCTGGATGAATCCCGTTCCGTCGCGGACGACGAGGAAGTGAATCTTGCCGCTGGAGCGGCGGTTGTGTAACCAGCCGCGGATGGTCACGTCCTGGCCTTCGTGCTTCGCGATGTCTTGGATGTATGCAATGGGCATAGAACTACTGAAGGTCGTTCCAAGCGTTCCAGTCGGCTTGGGCGGGGTCGAACAAGGTCTCGAGACGACGTCGCGCCTCCCGTGCGGCGCCCAGCGTGGCGTCGAGATCGCCGGTTGCTGCGAGCTCCATCACCAGCGCACCCTCGTAGCCAATCTTTTGAAGCGCCGTTGCCGCCGCGGGCCAGTCGATGCGGCCCCCGAACGGCAAGAGATGGTCATCCCTTGTGCCGCCGTTATCGTGAACGTGTGTGGTGAGCAGGTGCCCGGACGCGATCTCCACGCCCTCGACGACGTCGCCCATGAGGAACGCGTGACCGAAATCGAAGCAGATGCCGGCGTCCCGAATCTCGAGCTCCTCGTCGACGAGCCTCACCAAGGCGTCGGGCGTCGACAGCCGATTGGGGATCACCTCGAGCGCCAAGCGCACACCGCGCGGCGCCGCGAGCGTGTGTAGCTCGCGCACACTCCGGCACACCGCATCCGCCTGGTTGTCGCCCGGCGTCGCGTACGGATCGGGCACGCCGACGTGGACGACGAGGTACCCGTATGGAACCTCGTCGGCAATGGCCAGCGCGCGCGCCGCTTCCTCCACAGCCAAGGTGCGGCGCGCCGCGTCAGCGGCGCCGATCGAGAACGGCTGACCCCAGACACCGTTGGTGAGCTCGGTGGCGATCGGCGCGTGGACGCTGTGCAGCGTCAGCCCCGTCTCGTTGAGCCAGCTGCGGAGCGCGTGCACGGCGGCCGTGTCGTGGTAGTCGAAGTGACTCCGTAACGCGAACAGCTCGACGCGCGTGAATGCCGCCTGTGCGAGCGCGTCGAGGTGCGCGCAACCGAGGCGCTCGGGATGCACGAGATGGGTAGACAGTCCGAATTCCACGCCGATGGTCAGCTTAAAGCAAAGGGGTAGAGGGATAAAGGGGAAAAGGCCTTTACCCCTTCAGCTCCCCGAGATGCCGTGCGAGTAGCTCGTGTAAGCGGCCCAAGCGCGTCGGGTTGCGAAGCAGATTGTCCCGGACGTAGCGTAGCGTGCGCGGGATGTACTGAATATAGACCGGGTTTGCGCGGGCCGTCGTCTGATAGCCGAATGTGCCGAGCGCCTTCAAGTTGCGCTGGAGTGCCATCACATCGAAGCGCGCGCGGAAGTCATCGAGATGGTTTGCCTGGCCGGTGAGCGCGAGGAAATATGCGATCAGACCGTTGACCGTTGTGTCGTGCACGTCGACGTACGAGTCGCGGAGCAACGATACCAAGTCGTACGTGTTTGGCCCCATGCGTGCGTCCTGGAAATCAATCATATAGAGACGGCCCCTGTGCAGCATCAGATTGCGGCTATGGTAGTCGCGGTGACACAGCACGCGGGGCTCTGAGGCCATCGCCTCGACGATGATCGCAAACTCCTCGCGCAAGGACGTGCGCGTCGCCTCGTCGAGCGACGCACCGCGGTACGCGCCGAGAAAGTGCTTCATGAAGAACTCGAGCTCCCAGGTCAACTTCTCGACGTCGAACGCAACCGCGTAGGGTAGGTAGCGCGACGAAGCGAGCTCCGCTCCGCGGCGCTGTAGCTTGGCGATCAGCAGGACCGCTTCGCGGTACAACGCCGCGTGATCCGACCACGGTGCCGCGCCAACGTGCGCTTGCAGCGTGACGTCGCCCAGGTCCTCCAGCGCGAGAATGCCGAGGTCTTGCGCGCAGTCGAGTACCTCCGGGATCGGCACAGGCATCTCGGCCAGTAACGTCGTCACGTTGAGAAACGACAGCCGCTGAGGATCGAAGCTGGAGGGGTAGAGGGCGAGCACGATCGACGGTTCGCCCGGCGTGAGCACCCGGAAGTATCGTCGATCCGACGCGTCGCTCGTGAGCATCACCATGCGCCCGCCGCGCGCGGCGCGGCCCGTGCGATCGAGATACGCCTGAACGCGTTCGTGGGCTTGGTCGGTCACAATCCCACCACCCCCAACTCGCCGTCGATGCACGCCTTGACGTCTCCCGGGCAGTCGTGGCGACGCATGAGGATACATGACTCGTACCGCGAGCCGGCCGGCACGGTGACGCCATCCGTCACAATGCACCGCGTGAGGCGGCAATCGGGTCCAACGACGACGCCATCCCACACGAGCGTGTCAACGAGCGATGCGCTCGGATCGAGGTGACTACCGCGCCCGATGAGTGCGCGCTGCCTCCCTTCGGCTGCTGCCAGCGCCAGCGACGTCGCAAGATAGTCGCTGGCTGTGCCCGTGTCGAGAAAGCTCGCGTCGCTCACGAACCCTCGGATGGCGCCTGGCACCTTGCGCAGGAGGGCTGGATAGAGGTCGCGAACGGTCTCGAGGGGTGTGTCCTCGGGCATGGATGCGAACACGGCCCGATCGACAACCTGGACGCCGATGAAGTGCCAGACGTGTGCTGCATCCAAGCCGGCGTCAGGCTCGCCGCGCCGTCGAAAGGCGGTGACCAGACCGTCGGCCGAGACGACGACGCCGCCGTACCTGCCCGGCGTGGGGAACGGCGCGAGGCCCAGCGTGACCGCGGCGCCCGACCGAAAATGTGCATCCCAAACGGTCCGCACATCCAGGTCGGTGAGGCTGTCGCCGTTGATGATCACGAGGTGCTCAGCATCCAGCAGCGGCAGGGCACGCCGCACGCCGCCGGCAGAGCCGAGCAGACGCGGTTCCCACGAGTAGCGAACGCGCAGGCCGAGGTCGCTCGCATCGCCTACCGCCGCCGCCACGTCCTCCGGCCGGTGATGGAGGTTGAGGACCGCATTGCGGATGTCCTGCGCCCGAAGCCGCTCCAGGATGCGGGAGATGAGCGGCACACCTGCCACGGGCAACGCGGCTTTTGCTCGGAGGTACGAAAGCGGACGCAGGCGAGCGCCGACGCCCGCCGTCAACACCATGGTGGGTGGCGGCCAAGGGGTCACGGTTGAAAGGGCACGTCGGGACTCGGGAGGCCGGACGCCTCATGGTGTGCCTGGAACAGGGTGAGGTACGACGCGCGAATGTAATCTCGCTCGCTGCAGCCGAGCGCTGAGGCCATCCGAGCGATGCCCTGCTCATCGCCTTCGAGCTCGACGAAGACGCCAGCGGGCGTCTCATCAATCGCCACGACCACGCCCGGCGCGGAGAATTCCTCGCGGTACTTCTGATAGCGGATGGACGGCGTGAAGCCGAGGCGCTCGAACAGCTCGAGCATCGTCCGGCCATCGCCGACGCTCGTTTCCATCTCTTCGCGTACCTTCATTGTCGCCGGCTGAACCGGGCCCTTGAACGTGACGAAGCCCTCTGCGCCTTCGAGGCGAATTCTCAGCGTGCAACCGCCCTGGCGCAGTGCGTGCTCGGAGGTGTCGAGCAGCGTATCCTCCTGCAGTCGCCGCCCCCGCAGCAGGGTGGCTCCGGAGGCCTCCACCGCGCGCCGGGCTGCGTCAGCCGACGCAAAGCGCAGCTTGATCTCGCGTTCGACGGGCGGGCGCATCATTTCCGCACGGGTACGAAGACGCGTTGGCCGTCACGCAGCACGAGTAGCCTGGCCAGGCGATCCTGTGGGACGGCCTCCAGCTTGGTGGCGGCGTCGACGGCGTTCGCAACTCTCTGGTCGTTGATCTCGATGATGACATCACCTCGCGTGAGCGCACCGTCAGCGGCACTCTGCGACTCGACGTCGGCTATCAGCGCACCGCGGGTCACGCGCTGGAGCCGCAATCGACGCATCAGCTCTGGCGGTACCTCGTCCAAGGTCACACCAATGCCGCGATCTTCCTGCCTGCGCGAGGATGCCATCTCGCGACGTGGTCGCGGCTCGTCCTGGTCGCTTGTCAGCTCGTCGACCACGACATGGACGGTCCGCGGCTGCTGGCGGCGCAGTATCTTCAGCGGAACCCGCGTTCCTGGCGCGGCGCGCGTCACGAGATCGACGAGCACGCCATCGTCTCGTACCTCGCGACCGCCGAACTCGACGATGACGTCGCCCGGCTCGAGACCGCCCCGACTCGCCGGCCCCTCCGGGTCGACGGCGGCGACGATCGCGCCCACGCGGCGGGTGAGGCCGAAGTCCTGAAAGCCGATTGAAGGCAACGCTTGAATGCGGATGCCAATCACGCCGCGCGTGACGTGGCCCTCTCGAAGCTGAGGGATGATCTCGCGAACGACGTTGATGGGCACGGCGAACCCAATGCCCAAGTTGTTCGCCTGAGCCGTCAGCATGGCCGTGTTCATCCCCACGACCTCGCCCCGGATATTGAGCATGGGCCCGCCTGAGTTACCGGGGTTGATGGCCGCGTCCGTTTGCAACGTGCCGACGCGCCGGCCCTCGGCGACGTTGAGCGGTCGGCCGAGCCCGCTGATGATGCCAACGCTGATCGAGTGGCCGATGTCGAACGGGTTTCCAATCGCCATCACCCAGTCACCTGGCTGGATGAGGTCCGAATTACCAAAGCGTGCGACGGGCAGCTCGCGATCGGGCAGGCGCGTGAGCTGGATCAGCGCGCTGTCGGTCAGCGGGTCGCGGCCCACGATCCGTGCGGGATAGTAATCATCGGATGCGCCACCGAAGAAGCCCACGTCGATATTGTCGGCGCCCTCGACGACGTGGTTGTTGGTGAGGATCAACCCAGCCTTGTCGATGATGAAGCCAGAGCCCGCCCCTCCGACGCGCTCGCGCGGCGCATCACGGCGTCGACGATTGCGCGGCTCGCCACCGAAGAAGCGGCGAAGCATGTCATCTCCATCGAACTCCGTGGTCCCTCGCGCTCGGTCGGTCGATCCGGTGCGGATGTTCACGACGATGGGGCTGACCGTGCTCGCGACATCGCGGAAGGTTTGCGCGTCGACTGCGCCGGTCAGCGGCGCGCTGTTCATGGGTGGCGGCGTCGTGAGACCACTCGCCACCGACTGCGGCGCCAGGTCGAGCCGCGAGGCGAGCACCATGCCTATGGCAGTGGATGCCACCGCAACGAGCAGCAGGTGGAACCACGTCGTTCGATGAGCCTGCATGAGGAATCCTAGGGGTCAGGGGTCAGGGCTGTCTCAGGTAACAGGGACCAGGAACTAGGGATCAGCAGGGATCAGGCTGGTCGTAGCTTCTTCGGGTAGTACGCGCTGCTCAGCACCCGTGAGGCAGCCCTGATCCCTTCGTTCCCTGACCCCTGACCCCTGTCTATTCAAGAGTCACAATCGCTGCCTGCCGCGGACCGGTGACGGTGGCCTCGCGATCGCCGATGTACATGTCAATCTCGGTCCGCACGCCGAACGTGTCGAAGTAGAGCCCCGGCTCGACCGTGAAGCCGGTGCCAGACAGCAGCCGTCGGTCGTCGTGTGTCTCGTAGTCGTCGAGATTGGCACCGTTGCCATGGACGGTCTCGCCCAGGCTATGACCCGTCCGATGCAGGATGTGGTCTGCGTACCCCGCCGTGTCGAGCACCGCGCGCGCTGCACGGTCGACCTCGAAGCCACGAATCGTGCGCCCGCTTGCCACAGCCTCGGTCACAGCCGCGACCGCGGCATCGCGCGCCTGGGCGATGGCTTCGAAGGCACGTTGATAGGCACTACGCACGGCGCGTCCTGTGACGGCGACCCACGTGATATCGGCGAACATGGCGTCCGGCTCATCCAGCTTACCCCAGAGGTCCAACAACACCAGCTCGTCTCGACGGATCGGCCCGTGATGCTCAGCCGTCGGCAGATAGTGCGGGTCGCCCGCGTGTGCCATCGCGGCAACGACCGGCGGTGAGTCACTCACGAGCCCTTCGTCGGCAAACCACCGGACCATGTCCTGCTGTAGCGCGTATTCGGTCGTTTCACGACCGCGCGTCACGGCGCGCAGCGCGTCGAACGCGCGGTCTTTGATCCGGTACAGCCGCTCGGACGCTGCGCGATGGGTCTCCAGACCTCGTGTGCTCCAGCGCACCTCGAAGCGTTGCACGAGATCGCCGGACGAGATGACTTCAACCCCGCGTCCTCGGACCGCTTCCACGGTGCCGGCGTCAACGCGGGCAATGTACGGGATGGCGCACTCAGCCGAGTACTCCATCGCCACACGCCGGCAGCCGTCGAGCAACTGCGAGAGCCCTGCCTCGAGCGAGCCACGGTCGGCGTACTGCAACTTGTGTCCGGGTAGCGCGTCGAGCGCGTGCGGCTCGATGCGGTGCACCAAGCCGCGCGGTTCACCCGCCGCGGGCAACAGATAGTACCAACGCCGGGTTGCGAGCTTGGCCGCGCCGTTCACGCCCGCGAGCTTGCGCGCAATCGGATTCGACCCGCGAAAATCGTAGAGGAGCCACGCGTCGAGCCGCTCCTCGCGGAGCGCCGCCTGCACCGCGGCGACATCCAGGGGCATATCGGCAGTATAAACCAAGGGGTCCGCCCTGACCCCTGATCCCTGATCCCTGATCCCTAGGTATAATGCCACCGCGCTGCCTGTTTTCTTCCGGGCCGCACGTCCCGGTTTCTGGTCTCGAGCCATGCGACGATCCATGCTTGGCCCCGTTTTGGCCACACTGCTCATCGGCGCGGTTGAGGCACAGCCGCCCGCGCGTCCAGGCGAGACGGCTCCGAACACGCAATCGGCTTCGCCGCCGTCCGCAACACCGCCTTCGCAGTCGTCATCACCACCGCAACAGCCCTCAGCGGCCGTCTTTCGGACGGAGATCAACTACGTGGAGGTCGACGCGTCCGTGACCGACGAGCAGGGCAACTTCGTGAGGAACCTCACGCGTGACGACTTTCAGATCTTCGAGAACAAGATTCCACAAAAAATCGCGACGTTCACCGAGGTTGCGATCCCCGTCGAGCGCACCGAGACGACGCTCCTCGACGGCAGGCCGTTGCCGCGAGACACGGCGACGAACGAGCAAGGTCTCGGTGGGCGCATCTACGTGATGGTGCTCGACGACGTGCACACGCACGCGCTGCGGTCGTCGCTGGTGAAGAAAGCGGCGAACGAGTTCATCGAGCAGCACGTTGGTGCCAACGACATCGTGGCCGTCGTCTACACCGGTGGTCGGACCGATGCCGCGCAGGAGTTCACCAGCAACAAGCTCCTGATGGAGCAGTCCGTCAACCGCTTCATGGGGCGCAAGATTCGATCATCCACGCTGGAGCGGCTGGACGCGTACAATCGGCAACGCGGCATGGAGCTACCCGAATCGGAGACCGGCGCCCGAGCGGGCAAGGGCATCCAGGACCCGCTCGATTTCGAGCGGGCGTACAACGCCCGCACCGCGATGGGGAGCCTGCAGAACATCGCGAAATACCTTGCCAACGTCCAAGGACGCCGCAAAGCCATCCTGTTCTTCAGCGAAGGGATCGATTACGACACGCTGGATGTCATGGGTGATATCCAGCGCAACGCGTCCGATGTGCTGTACAGCATGAAGGACGCGATCGCCGCCGCGACGCAGAACAACGTCGCGTTCTACACGATTGACCCACGCGGCCTGGGCGCCATGTTCGGAGGCGAGAGCATCGAGATGACCGCACCACCCGAGGATCCCGCCTACGGCATTGGCGAGCAGTCACTCGTGGCAGAGGCTCGCCGCTCGCAGGACAGCCTGCGCACGCTGGCCGAGGAGACGGGTGGCATCGCGGTCGTGAACACGAACGACTTCGCCGGGGCATACGATCGCATCGTCCGCGCCAATAGCCACTACTACTTGCTCGGGTACTACCCAAAGTACGAGCGCCGCGACGGACGGTTTCGGCGCATCGAGGTTCGCGTCAAGCGTCCGGGCGTCCAGGTAGACGCGCGCAAGGGATACGTGGCGCCGCGCGGCCGCGAGGAGGAGCCCCCCGAGACCTCCGCGACGAGCGGCACGTCGCCCGAGGTGAAGGAGTTGCTGGGGAGCCCGTTGCCCCAAGGCGGACTGACGCTCGGCGTGACGGCAGCAGCCTTCAAGGGCACCGACAAGAAGGCGTCCGTTGCCGTGACCATTCAAGTTCCGGGGCAAGGGTTGCCGTTCAAGGAAGAGGGCGACCGCGCAGTGAATCGCATCGAGGTGTCGCTCATCGCGATCGATCAGAACGCCAAAGTGCAAGACGGCGACCGCGTGCTGATCGATCCCAAGCTGCGTCCCGAAACGCATCAGCTCGTGCAGCTCACGGGCTTCCGCCTCGTGCGGAAGCTGGAGCTGCCTCCCGGGCGCTACCAGCTCCGCGTCGCGGCGCGCGAGTCGGAGAAGGGGATGCGCGGCTCCGTGTTCTACGATCTCCACGTGCCCGATTACACCGAGAAGAACCTCACGATGAGCGGTATCTTGCTCACGTCGCGTGCGGCAGCGCTGACCCTGACGCCGGCGTTGGACGACGAGGTGAAGGAGATGCTCGAGACGCCCCCTACACTGATACGCACCTTCGTGGCCGGAGACGTGCTCACGGCCTACGCGGAGGTCTACGACCCGCTGAAGCCGGCCCACCAAGTGGCCATCACGACCCTGGTGAAGAGCGTCGAAGGGCGCGAGGTCTTTCGTGCCACGGAGCAGCGCGCGTCGACGGAGCTCGACGGTGAGGGTGGCGGCTTTGGTCACAAGGTGGAGATTCCGCTCGTCGACGTCGAGCCGGGCACGTATGTGCTGCAGGTCGAGGCCAAGCCCACGCTCGAGAAGGACGCCGCGGTACGCGAGCTGTCGTTCCAGGTGGTGGCTCCACCGGCGCCGCCGCCCACGGCCACGGGTCAAGACGCGGCGAGTGGTCAGGATACCCAAGGCTCGAGTGATGCCGTGGCATTCGCGAGCTTTGCGTTCGGCCCGCTGAGCAACCGCAGCGAGGCGGAGCAGGTGGTCATTCGGTCGCAGGCGGAGTGGGCGCGTCTGTGGCAGTCGCTGCCAACGGAGAAGGCGATGCCCGAGGTCGACTTCGAGCAGGAGATGCTCGTCGCGGTGTTTCTCGGCAGGCGCTCCACCGGTGGATACTCGGTGCGGGTCGAGAGCGTGCGGCGTGAGGGTGAGGGGATCGTCGTCGTCTACAAGGAGGTGGCCCCGGCGCCCGGCGCCGTCCGCACACAGCAGCTCACGACCCCGTTCGTTGTGGCGCGCGTGGTCAAGACCGACGGTCCCGTACAGTTCGAACATGTGGAGGCAACCAAGGCCTCCCAATGACGGGCTCCATCGATCCACGCACGACGACGGGGCTCGATCCGCGCCTGGCCGCCGTGCTCGCCTACGGGGCGTGGTGGATCACGGGCTTTGTGTTCCTCGTGCTCGAGCGCGACAACCGCTACGTGCGGTTTCACGCGATGCAGGCGCTCCTCGGCCTCGGAGCGCTTGCCGCGCTGACCGTGGCGCTCGGATTCCTCTCCCTGCTCATGCTCACCGTCTCGTACACGGCGATGCGCACCTGCGCCTATGTGGTCGAAGCGGTGGGGATGTTGAGCGTCCTCGTGTGGCTCGTCTGCATGTACAAGGCGTCGAAGGGCCAGTGGTGGAAGCTCCCGCTGGTTGGGGGGTGGGTGGAACGGATCACGACTGAATAACAGTCAATGCTCGAGCATTGACCATCTACATTTCCCCATTCCATTCCTCGGGCTCGGGGATGTGTGAGCGGAAGATCTCCAGGTGCCATTTGCCGCCGCCCCATGGCTCGATCACCTCTGCTGCGACGACATCGACCAGGATCTCGCCGAAGGTGCGCCCTTCCGGATCACCTTCGAGGTGATAGGCTGGCTCCTCCCAGCCGAAGGTCGGGTACAGGATCATCGTGAGGAACAGGTCGTACCCGTCGTCAACCACAATCAGCTGACCGCAGGGACGCTTGAGGGTCGAGTGATAGACGAGGTATTTCTCCGCGCTATGCGCGCGGATGTAGCGCTTGAGGGCGAACTCACGCGCCACGATCTCTTCAACGGCGATCTTCTTGTCCCAGCAATCGCGGCAGTACTTCTCTTCGCCGCGTGGCTCCGAGACCTCTTTGGCACCACACAACGGGCAGCGCGCGCCCGATACGGACTTCCGAGGCATACGACGCCATTCTATGGGAGGTGAAACTGCAATGCAAAAGCTGAGCCCCGATCGCTTTCGCGTCAAACCGGGTACACGCGTCAAGCTCGCACGCTGGGCCACCGACGACACCGCGCCGTTCACGAGCGGCAAGGCGGCGAACAGAGAACGCAAGCGCACGCTCGAAACGCTCTTCGAGCGGCAGGAGCGGTTGTGGGCGGCGGACCGATGGTCGGTGCTGCTCGTCCTGCAGGCGCCGGACGCGGCCGGAAAAGACGGCACGATCGAGCACGTGATGCGTGGTCTCAATCCGCAGGGTGTCAGAGTGACCTCCTTCAAATCACCGTCGAGCGAGGAGCTCGATCATGATTATCTCTGGCGCGTGCACCACGCCATGCCGCGGCGCGGCTCCATCGGCGTCTTCAACCGCTCGCACTACGAAGAGGTCGTTGTCGCGCGGGTGCATCCGGATATCTTGGCTGGCCAGAAGCTCCCACGCGAGCGTGTGACCGCACACATCTGGGAAGAGCGGTTTGAAGATATCAACGCCATGGAGCGGCACCTCTGGCGGAATGGAACGCTCATCCGCAAGTGCTTTCTCCACGTGTCCAAGGGGGAGCAGTTGAGGCGCTTCTTGGCACGCCTCGACGAGCCAGCCAAGCAGTGGAAGTTTTCGGCAGACGATCTCGAGAAGCGCAAGCACTGGCGCGACTACGAGCGCGCGTACGAGGACATGCTGTCAGCCACCAGCACGGACCTGGCGCCCTGGTATATCGTGCCGGCCGACAAGAAATGGTTCATGCGCTTGGTGGTGGCGAGGATCCTGCTCGACGCTCTCGAGCATCTCAACCCGCAGTTTCCAAAGGTGTCAGCCGCGGAGCGCAAGACACTCGCAGCCATTCGCCGCGAGCTGCAGCGAGGGGCAAAGGCGTAGAGTTTATCCCTTTTTATCCCTTGCCCGTGACGACTTCTATCGCAGGCAGGTACGTGCGCTCGACGTATTCCTTGAGCATGCGACGCGTGGAGAAGCGTGGCGCAATCGTGCGGATTGCCTCCTTCACCATGCGAATCCAGCGCCGCGGCACGTCGTGGTCGTCACGCTCGTAGAACGCGGGGACGATCTGGTCTTCGAGTAAGCGATAGAGCGCTTCCGCATCGGCGGCATCCTGCGCGGCCGGGTCGTCGTGGCTCTCGCCCGGATCGATGAGCCAGCCGTTGGTCCCCGTGTAGCCTTCAGGCCACCAGCCGTCGCCGATGCTGACATTGAGCACGCCGTTGAGCGAGGCCTTCATGCCACTCGTGCCGCTTGCCTCCAACGGCTTGCGCGGGTTGTTGAGCCAGACGTCGCAGCCCTGAACGAGGAAGTGGGCGACGTGCAGGTCGTAGTCGTCCACGAACGCGACCCGGCCACCATACGCCGGATCCACCGCGCGGTGATACACCCCTTGAAGCGCACGCTTGCCCGGGTCATCGGCTGGATGCGCCTTACCAGCAAAGATGATCTGAACCGGCCGCTTGAGCTGGTTGAGGATGTGCGCCAGACGCGCCGGGTCGTGAAAGACGAGCTCGGCTCGCTTGTACGTGGCGAACCGACGCGCGAAGCCGATCGTGAGAGCGCCGGCATCGAGCAGCGTGCCGCCCGACAGCACGCGCGCAGGGCTGACGTGCTGGTTCAGCCAGCGGTCTCGCATGCGCTCGCGGACGAACGTGAACAGGTGCCTGCGAAGGCGCTGGCGCAGGTGCCAGAGCTCCTCGTCTGGAATCGTCAGCACGTCCTCCCACACCGTCGGGTCGTCGTGCTGCTCGCGCCAGCGCGCGTCGAGGTATTGGTCGAAGAGGCGCGCCATGTCCACGGAGAGCCACGACGGCACGTGCATGCCGTTGGTGACCGACGTGACCGGATCTGGACGTCCGAGCTCTTCGAACAACGGCGCCCACATCTTGCGGGTGACCTCGCCGTGCAGCTCGCTCACGCCGTTGATCGCACCGGAGCTGCGCACGGCGAGCGCGGTCATGTTGAACTGCGTGCCCTGGCCGTTGTCGTAGCCGCCGAGCGCCAGGAACGCCTCGCGAGACTCGCCCAAGCTGCCCCAGCAGCCAGCCAGGTGGGTCTCGACCATCGAGAACGGAAACGCGTCGTGTCCGGCGGCCACCGGCGTGTGCGTGGTGAAGGCGGTCGTCCGCCGCACCTCCTCGAGCGCTTGATCGAAGCGCGTGCCATGCTCAATCAGGTCTCGGATGCGCTGCAGCACGACGAACGCGGCGTGACCTTCGTTGAGGTGCCACAGGATCGGGTCGTAGCCGAGCGCCCGAACGGCGCGCACACCGCCAATCCCGAGCACGATCTCTTGCTGAATCCGCATCTCGCGGTCGCCGCCGTAGAGCCGCGCGGAGAGCTCGCGATCCCACGGCGCGTTTTCCTCGAGATCCGTGTCGAGCAGATACAGCTGAACGCATCCCAGTCGCACGTGCCACACCTGCGCGAGCACCGTGCGATTGCCGAGCGGCACGGCGATCACGCAATCTTGGTCGTGGGCGAGCGTGGCGCGCTCGATGGGGGCATCCTGCCAATCGAGTCGCACGTAATGCTCTTCCTGCCAGCCGTCCGCGGAGAGTCGCTGGTGAAAGTAGCCCTGCGGGTACATGAACCCAATGGCGATCAGCGGCAGTCCAAGGTCGGACGCTTCCTTGCAGTGATCGCCGGCGAGCACGCCGAGGCCGCCCGCATAGATGGGCAGAGACTGGTGGAGCGCGAACTCGGCCGAGCAGTAGGCGATCGGTCGGGCGTGGCCGAGCCCGGTGCGGCGCGACCACCACGTGTCGCGTGCGGTGCGCGCGCGATGGAGTTGCTCGAGGGCGCTGTCGTAGAGATGCAGGAATGCCGGATCGCCTGCGACCTCGCCCAATCGCTCCGCCGAGACCAGCTGCAGCAACTTGACAGGATTGTGCGCGGTCGCTCGCCAGAGTGGGTAGTCGAGCACGCGAAAGACCTCGCGCGCGTGATCGTGCCACGCCCACCAGAGGTCGTACGACAACTCGCGCAGGCCAGCGACGCGATCAGGAAGCTCGGGACGCTCTGGCTCGTGCTGTTCCATAGCGATGGCTAACGACGTCGACGTTGCGGCAGGGCGCGGCTTGACCCGCGCAATCAGGATCGTCCAAGGTTGTCAGATCGCAGACCTCACTGGGCTCGACACCAGCGCGGCGAAGAGCGCCAGGTCGATGTTCCCCCCAGAGAGAACCGCGACCACCGGGCCGGGTCCCGCTCTCCCGGTCAGCGCCGCGGCGACGGCGCACGCCGCTGCGCCTTCCACAATCACGTGCGTGCGCTCTGCGACCACGCGCATGGCCGCGCGGACCTGCTCGAGCGTGACGACAATCGAGCCGTCTATGCGGGGCGGCGAGATGAGCGGCCACATCGAGGGCAGCACCGACTTGCCGCCCGCGCCATCGACGAACGACGCCTGCCAATGAGGGAAAACACTCGGCTGGCCAGACGCGATCGACACGGCTAACGGTGCAGCGGTCTCGGGCTCCGCCCCGAAGATCTTGACATCCGGGCGGAGCGCGCGCAGCACGGCCGCGATGCCCGCGACGAGACCACCGCCACCCACCGCGGCAATGACCGACGTCACATCCGGCAAATCCTCCAGGATCTCCAAGGCAATCGTGCCGTTGCCGGCAATGACGTGGTCATCGTCAAACGGGTGCACCATCGCGCCCCGCATCCGGGCCGACGCGTGCTGCTCGACGGTGCGCCAGGCTTCGTCGTACGGGACGGCGACAATCGTCCCACCGAGTAGCTCGATCGCCCGCCGCTTTGTCTCGGGTGCCGTCTCGATCATCATCACGGCGCATGCGGCACCGACGCGCCGAGCAGCCAGGGCCACGCCCTGGGCGGCATTACCCGCGCTCACCGTCCACACCCCGCGGGCGCGCGCCTGAGACGACAGGCGCCGAACTGCGTTGTACGCGCCCCGGATCTTGAACGCGCCAATCGGCTGTAGGGTCTCGAGCTTCACGTAGACGCGAGGCTGGCCAGCCTGCGTGGCCCCGCCGGGCGGGTCCAAGGGAATGAGCGGCGTCCGTACAGCGAGATCGTAGACAGTCCCCGCCGCCTCGCGGATGGCTTCGAGTGGGATCTCTCGTCTCGCGCTCGGTGCAACCAAATCGCACTATGCTAGTCGGTGAATTTCGACCCGTCAATTGCGAGGGAGTGTGTTCATGGTGAAACGTATCACGCGGCGCGAGTTCGTGCAGACAAGTGTGGTGGCGACGAGCTCGGCCGCCGTGGCCCGAACGACCCACGCGGCACCGGTTCTCCTGATTCCCGCGCCAACGACGCCGGTTGTCATCGCGTCGGCGAACGGCAACCGATCGAAGAACCGGCGAGGCATGACTGCTGTCCAGGCGGCGTTCACACAGCTCACCGAGGGGCAGGACGTGCTCGACGCGCTCATTGACGGTGTCAATATCGTCGAGCTCGATCCCGCAGTCACGAGCGTCGGCTTCGGTGGTCTTCCCAACGCCGAAGGTGTCGTCCAGCTCGACTCGTGCTGTATGCACGGGCCCCTGCGGCGCGCTGGCGGCGTTGCCGCACTGGAAGGTGTGCGTACGCCGTCGCGGGTTGCGCGTGTCGTCATGCAGCAGACGGATCACCACCTCATCGTGGGCAAGGGCGCACAGGAGCTCGCGCGCCGGTTCGGATTCGAGATCGAGGACGACCTCAACACGGAGCGCTCGCGCGAGCTCTGGCTCGAGTGGAAGCGGCGTACCGATCCGGATCACTATCTCGATCCCGAGAAGCGCGCTCAGGCGGGGTATCGCGCGACCTTGCAAATGGTGCGCGAGGGGCTCATCGATCCTGATCACGTCTGGGGCACGATCAACTGTGACGCGGTCAACGCCAAGGGTGATATCGCCGGGGTCACGACGACGAGCGGCTTGGCCTGGAAGATTCCTGGCCGCGTGGGCGACTCACCGATCCTGGGTGCTGGATTGTACGTGGACAATGATGTGGGAGCTGCTGGGTCGACCGGTCGCGGCGAGGCCAATCTCTATAACTTGTGCTCGTTCTTGGTGGTCGAGCTGATGCGCGCAGGCCGTCACCCCAAGGACGCGGCGCTCGAGGCCCTGAAGCGTGTCACGGCGAACACGGTAGAGGAGCGACTGCTCAACTCACACGGTAACCCGAGCTTCCAGCTCAATTTCTACGTGTTGAACAAGAAAGGCGAGTACGCGGGCGTCTCCCTCTATCCCTCGAAATTCGCCGTGTGCACTGAGCAGGGCCCACAAACACTGGAGACTGAGTTCCTGCTACCGGGTGCGCCTACAGACGGATAGATGTCAGGTGTCAGGTCTCAGGGCTGTCTCAGGTTTCAGCGTCCTTGCAGAAGCTCACGAAGTGTCTCGATTGGTAGCGCTTCGACGGTGTGGCCGTTGCCCGTCGTTGTCGTCGCGGCAAGTAGCGAGTTGTAGACAGCCTCCTCGGTGGTTTCGATGACCGCCTGGAACAGCGGCGAGAGCGCATCGGACGGGAGCATCGCGCGCGATCGTGCGGCACGCTCACCGTGGCGTCGGCGGGCTTCGCGTGCTGTCGAGAACGCGATCGCGAAGTCGCCGCTGCCGTTCGTGTACGAGGAGCCGGTGCGAGCGAGTGCGAAGATCGACCGCGCTGCGAGACGCTCCAGCGCCGACGCGTCGAGGGGCGCGTCTGTGCCCACCACGATCATGCAGGAGCCCTCGTCCGCCCGACTGGCTTCGGACGCGTCTGCAACGGCAAAGGGGGTGTGTCCCAGCGTGCGCCAGACGGGCACGCCGTCAATGGTCAGAAATCCGCCGTAGTTCGTCTGCACCAACACGCCGACGGTGAAGCCGCCGTGGTCGCGGGGCAGTACGCGCGACGCTGTGCCGATTCCGCCCTTCCAGCCAAACGCGACAGTACCTGTTCCGGCGCCGACGGCGCCCTCGGCCACCGGACCCTCGGATGCGCGCTCGAGAGCCTGCAGAACGTCTGCGCGGGTGACGTGGCGGCCGCGGATATCGTTGAGCCGGCCGTCGTTCGTCTCACCGACGAGCGGATTGACGGAGCGCACGTCTTCGTTCCCAGCTTGTCGCAGCGTCCACTCGAGCACGCCCTCGGACGCCGTCGCGACGCCCAGCGTGTTGGTGAGCACGATCGGCGTCTCGATCGTGCCGAGCTCCGCCACCTGAAGGGCGCCGGCGAGCTTGCCAAACGCGTTGCCGACGTACACCGCGCCGGTCACCTTGTCCTGAAACACATTTCCGCCGTGCGGCAGGATAGCCGTGACACCGGTGCGGACGCGGTTCCCGCTGACCAGCGTCACATGTCCCACGCGCACCCCGGCGACATCGGTGATGGTATTTCGCGGCCCGGGCGAGAACACCCCCGGTGCAATGCCGAGGTCGCGTGCGCGCGGGCGCGCTTCCTGCGCACTCGCGGTAAAGCAGCCTCCGCTCATCAGCGTGGCAGCGATGATCACGCGCCCGAACATCCACATGGCGACCCCGTTTTCCTGTTCTACGACCTGCGGTGTACGAGCAGGCTAATCCGCGTGAGCAATTGGCCGTCTGCCGCCACGTCGAACCAGTACGTTCCCTCTTGGTCTACTTCGAGCTCGAGCGGCACCGTCAGCGTCGCGTTCGGGAAGGTGTCCGAGAACTGCACGCGGCGCGACACCGTAGGCCCGGCGTCGCCCGAGGGGTAGTGCCCGCGTACCGTGATCTCCTTGGATCCCCGCGTTGTCCCTGCCCGCAGCGACACAACCCCGAGCAGCGGGATCATCATCGGCTCTGCGGTATGCGGGTCGGTCGGGAGCTCGACCTGAACGCCGTCGACAACGCCTCGAACGTCTACCGTACCATCCGGTTGGCGATCGAGGCGCTGGCACAAAACGGCCATCGCGACGAACGGCCCAGTCACGGAAAGAGGCATACGGAGATTACCGACTGGTTACATCGCATATATCAGAAGTGGATCTTCTCATGGAACCAACGGCGCGGGTAGCTTACGCACAGAGCGCATGGACAGGATCGCCACACTCGGTCGAGCCTTCTTCGCGGTCGCTATCGTCGCGTTCGGCGTGCAGCATGTCGTTCACGCTGATTTCGTGACCCGGGTCGTGCCCTGGTGGCCCGACTGGATCCCGGGGCGCCGGTTATGGGCGGGGGCGGTCGGGGCCGTCCTGATCGGCGCAGGCGTGGCGATCCTCATGGGCAAGCGCACGAGGGTCGTGGCGATGCTGCTCGGCTCCATCATTCTGCTCTCATTCTTGTTCTTGGCCGTGCCCCTGGCGGTCACGGACTCACCGTTGGGTGGTTTGTGGACCTGGGCCGGGAAGGCGCTCGCCCTCAGTGGTGGTGCCTTCCTGGTGGCGCGATCGGCGATCACGGCAGCCGAACCTGCTGCAGGTGGATTGGTGGGGCTAACCCCTCGCTTCGAGAGCTTGTGGTCCGTGGGCTCGTGGTTCTTCGGGGCCTTCTTGACGCTGTGCGGGGTCCAGCATTTCATCCACGCTGGATTCGTTCAGTCGCTCGTACCATCGTGGATTCCGGGAGCGGCCTTTTGGACCTACTTCGCCGGGGTGGCCTTGATCGCAGGCGGCATCGGTGTGGTGATCCGCAAGACCGCTTGGCTGGCCGGCCTGCTATCGGGCCTCATGATCTTCCTCTGGGTCGTGCTGTTGCACATCCCGCGGGCTGCGGCGGCCGCCACGCAGAGCACGAATGAAACGACGGCTGTGTTCGAGGCCCTAGCGATGAGCGGCATCGCCTTCCTCATTGCCGCAAACGTGCCGCCAAAGTCGTGAGCGGCGAAGCTCACCGCCTCCTTCTTCACGGAGATAATGTCGACGACGACCGTCGGGTTGGCTAGAATATCGCCGTGCTCTCAGCCACAACCAAGACATGGCGCTGGGCCGCTCCTGCGAGCTACTGACCGCATCAGAGGCCCATGCTGGATCGCCGAACCTTTCTCCTGAAGGGCGCAGCCGCCGCTAGTGCCGTGGTGCCGCTGCAGGCATGTCTCGGGCGCGTCAGCGTGGGCACGCCTCTCAGTCGCGTTGCGGGCTACGGGCCGCTCAGGCCAGTGCGGGATCGCACGACGCAGCTGCCGCTCTTGCTGCTACCCGGTGGCTTCAGCTATGTCAGCTTCGGATGGACGGGTGACGCGCTGCTTGATCAGACGCCCACGCCCCCGCTGCACGACGGGATGGCCTGCTTCGCCGCGGGACCCGACCGGGTACGGCTCGTGCGCAACCACGAGATTCCCAGGGGCGACGGCGCGTTCGCGCCCGCGCTCGCCTATGATCCCGTGGCCGGGGGTGGCACGACGACCGTCGAGTTCGACACGCGGCGCGGGCGCCTACTTCGCGCGTCGGCGAGCCTGGCCGGGACGATTCGCAATTGCGCCGGCGGCGCGACGCCGTGGGGCTCGTGGCTGACGTGCGAGGAGGCCGTTGCGGAGCCAGCACCGGACAGCCCCCTGAGGAAGACGCACGGCTGGGTGTTCGAGGTACCAACCGAGGCTCGCGCGGTCGCCGAGCCCTTGCGGGCCATGGGGTGTTTCGTGCACGAGGCGGTGGCCGTCGACCCGGCAACGGGCATCGTCTATGAGACGGAGGATCAGGGAGAGGCCGGTTTCTACCGCTTCATCCCACGTGAGCGCGGCCGACTTGCGGCCGGCGGCAGTCTGGAGATGCTGGCGGTGAAGGGGCGTCCTCGGCTCGACACCCGCAAGGGTCAGCCGTCTGGCACCACCTACGCGGTGGAGTGGGTGAGGATCGACGACCCCGAGCGCGCGCACCACGACCAAACGAAACAGGACAAGCACGGTGTCTTCACACAGGGTCACCAGCAGGGTGGCGCCATCTTCGCCAGGCTGGAGGGTGCCTGGCACGGCGAGGGACGTATTTACTTCGTTGCGACGAGCGGCGGCGATGCCGAGCGGGGTCAGGTGTGGGAGTACGAGCCGGCCGCCGAGCGCCTCCGGCTCGTCTTCGAATCGCCCGGCGCCGACGTGCTCGATATGCCCGATAACCTGTGCGTGAGCCCGCGCGGCGGCCTGGTACTTTCGGAGGACGGTGAGGATCTGCAGCTCGTGCGAGGTCTCACGACCGATGGCCAGATCTTCGACTTTGCGCAGAACAACGTCGTGCTGCACGGTGAGCGCGGCTTCTCGGGCGACTACCGCCGCAGCGAAATCGCAGGCGTGACCTTTAGCCCCGACGGCAACTGGCTCTTCTTCAATATCCAGACTCCCGGCATCACGATAGCCGTAACCGGGCCGTGGAAGCGCGGTGCCTTGTGACGACGCGCTTACACCCGGTCGCGGAACCTCGACCCGTGGGCCCTCGTAATGATCCGCATAGTCCCTGGCGATGGCTCTCCTCCACGATCTCCGCTTCGCCCTGCGCCTGATCTGGAAGGACCGCTGGTTCAGCGCAGCGGCGGTCACGGCGCTCGCGCTCGGCATTGGCCTCAACACCACCGTCTTCACGTTCGTGAACGCGGTGCTCATCCGCGGGCTCCCGTTTCCTGAGCCCGATCGCATCCTTCACCTCGGTTCACAGCGCGTCGTGGGAGATCGCGACCAGCTCGGTGCCTCGTACCTGGACTGGCAGGACTGGCGTCGCGGCGCAACCTCCTTCGAGGATTTGGGAGCGTGGTCCGGCGCCTCGATGAACGTCAGCGAGCCCGGGCACCTTCCGGAACGCCTCAACGGCGCCAGGGTCTCAGCCAATACATTTCGTCTGCTGCGCCAGCAGCCGCTCCTGGGACGCAATTTCGCAGCCGAGGAGGATCGCGAAGGTACCGACTCGGTCGTCATACTCGGCTACGGCATGTGGCAGGAACGTTACGGCGGTGATCCCAACGTGCTGGGCCGCGTCATTCGCATCAACGACGAGCCCTCCACGATCATCGGCGTGATGCCGCAGGGCATGGAATTCCCGTCGAACGCGAGCCTGTGGCAACCGCTCGTGCCGGGTACAGATGACAAACAACGGGATGCTCGGAGGCTCAATGTGTTTGGCAGGCTCGAGCCCGGTGCCTCGCACGCGCAGGCGGAGGCCGAGCTCACCGTAACCGCCCGAGCCCTCGCCGAGCAGTACCCGGAGACGAACAAGGACATTACCGTCGCCCTCAGCACGTTCAACGAGGCTTTCAACGGCGGCCCCATCCGTCTGATCTTCTTGAGCTTGATGGGAGCGGTCGGGTTCCTGCTGCTCATCGCGTGCGCGAATGTGGCCAACCTCCTCCTGTCGCGGTCAGTGCAGCGATCGCGCGAGGTCGCCGTCCGCGTTGCGCTCGGCGCGAGTCGATGGCGCATCATCCGGCAACTGCTGGCCGAGAGTGTGTCGCTCGCCTCGCTTGGAGGCGCGGTTGGTCTCGGGCTCGCCGCGATCGGCGTCCGGTTGTTCGATCGGGCGGTGTCGGACACCGGAAAGCCGTACTGGATCGTGTTCTCGATGGACTGGATCGTCTTTGCCTTCCTGGCCGCGGTGTGCATCGCGACCGGCATCATCTTTGGCTTGGCGCCAGCATTCCAGGTATCCCGGACGAACGTGAACGAGGTGCTCAAGGAGGGCGGCCGCGGCCAGGCGGGCGGCGTGCGCGCCCGTCGGTTCACGTCGACCATGGTAGTCTTCCAGATTGCCCTCACCCTGGTGTTGCTGGCGGGCGCCGGGCTCATGGTGCGCAGCTTCTTCAAGCTGTATCGGCTCGATCTGGGCGTGGATGGAACGTCGCTCCTGACAATGCGCTTGAATCTGCCAGAACGGAAGTACCCGGACGCCGATGCGCGACGGCAGTTCTACCACCGCTTGTCCGAGGAGCTCGCGAGCGTCACAGGCGCCAGGTCGGTGACCTTCGCTTCGCATCCACCGGTGGGCGGCGCGATGCAGCGCACGCTGGAGATCGACGGGCGGGCCGCGGTCGAGGGGGAGCGACCACCGGAGGTCTCGACGGTGCTCGTCGGTGATCGCTACTTTGCCACGCTCGGGCTCACGCTGCAGCGAGGACGAGAGTTCGGTATCCGAGACGGCACATCAGGAACCGAGACCGCGATCGTGAACGAACGCTTCGTCGCACGCTTCTTCAGTGACGAGGATCCCATCGGCCAACGGATCCGGCTCACCGCCGATGACGAGGAGGCTGGTGTGTGGGTGACGATCGTCGGTGTGGGCCCGACGATCCGACAGAGACAGGTCGACGAAATCCAGCCCGACGCAGTGGTGTACCTCCCCCACCGCCTCGAGCCGGTCGGCTCCGTCACCCTCATCGCTCGCGCCCGCGGCGAGCCGTCGATCCTCTCGACGCCGCTCCGGCGCGCCGTGCAGTCGATCGATAGCGACTTGCCGGTGTTCGACGTGCTCACGTTCGACGCCCTGCTGGCGCGGTCGCGCTGGCCGTATCGCGTCTTCGGAACGATGTTCGCGTTATTTGCGCTGATTGCGCTCGTCTTGTCGGCGGTGGGAATCTACGCGGTGATGGCCTACTCGGTCAGTCAGCGGCGGCAGGAAATCGGTCTCCGCATCGCGCTGGGCGCGAGCTCCGGCACGGTTGCGCTCGGCGTGTTGCGCGGCGGCCTCGTCCAGTTGGCCCTTGGCTTGGTGCTCGGGTTGGTCGGCGCCTACGGTGTCAGTCGGTTACTCGAGAGCCTTCTCGTGCAGACGACACGGACCGATCCACTCACGTTCAGCACGATCATCGCGATTCTCATCGCCGTGACGATCGCCGCGTGCCTCATTCCTGCGCGGCGTGCCGCGCGCGTGGACCCGATCGTCGCACTCCGCTCGGAATAGAGAGAGGTGGACCATGACCCTGATCGATGGCATGTTGCAGGAGCTCGAAGAAGAAGCCAAGACGACGCGGCGCGTGCTCGAGCGCGTGCCCGATAACCAGCTGGGGTGGCGGCCACACGAAAAGGCACGGACGCTCGGCGAGCTGGCCTTGCATATCGCGAACGTGCCCGGCGGCGTCGCCGAGCTCGCCTCCCAATCGCCGGCCCAAGCTCCCCAGTTTACCGACCCTAGCCCCAAGAGCGCCTCGGAGCTGATCCCGGCGCTCGACAAGAGCATCGCCAAGGCGAAAAACGTGCTCGCAGGCATGGACGACGCCGCACTGACGGCGACGTGGCGACTGATGCAGGGCGAGCGTGAGCTGTTCGCGGTTCCCCGCGTGGCGTTCCTGCGATCGGTCATGCTGAACCACTGGTACCACCACCGCGGGCAGCTGACGGTGTACTTGCGAGCCCTCGGCGTTCCCATTCCCTCGATCTACGGTCCGAGCGCGGACGAGAGCCCCTTCGCCTGACCCGCGTGACGAGTGACGAGTTAGAGCTCGTCACTCGTCACTCGAAGCTGGTCCCTCTCGGTACGGGGGTGTGCGATGGAAACGTTCTGGCATGATGTTCGGTACAGCATTCGCAGTCTGGCCAGGAGCCCGGGATTCACGCTTGTGGCGGTGCTCGCCCTCGCGCTGGGGATCGGCGCCAACACCGCCATGTTCAGCGTGGCGTACGGTTTGATGCTCCGGCCGCTGCCGGGCGCGGCCAACGCGCACGAGCTCGTCTCGGTGACGCTGTTGGAGCCCGGGGACGATTTTCCGCACGGTTTTCCGCACAAGCTTTCTCATGTCAGCTACCAGGACTACCGCTCACTCAACACCATTTTTGCCGACGCCGTCGGTTTTTTCGACGTTTTCGCTCAGCTCGGCTCCGAGGGGGGCAATCCTGAGCGCATCCAGTCGCTGGTCGTAACCGGCAACTATTTCGACGTGCTCGGAGTACAGGCGCAAGAGGGCCGCACGTTCTCGGCCGACGAGAGCACGCGCACGGGCGCCGGCAACGTACTGGTGCTCAGTCACGAATATTGGCAGCGCCGGTTCGGCGGCGATCCGTCGGCGATCGGCAGCGTCGTGCGGCAAGGGCTGCTCAAAGCCGCAATTGGCATTGCTTTGGGCTTGCTTGGCGCATTTGGCGCGGCCCGCCTGCTGACGAACTATCTGGTGGGAGTCACGCCCACCGATCCCGCTACGTTTGCCGTGGTTGTCCTGTTCCTCGGTGGCATGGCTGTGTTGGCATCGCTGGTACCGGCGCTGCGCGCCACCCGCGTGGACCCTATGATTGCCCTGCGCAATGAATAGACAAGCAAGGCCCGTGTTAACCCTAATTCGACAAAACGTCACCTCATGCGCTCGAGCGGAGACCGCTTTTAGCGTTGTGGTCGTGGGATAGGGTACCTCGACGGCCACCGGCACCGCGTCGTGGCGCGACCCTCCAACTGGCCGCGCGGCGAGTTGTGGCGTCCGCGGGCCTGCCGCTGGCCCGTGGTGGAGTGGCCGGGCGGACTGCCGGCGTTCGTCGAGCGCGTCCGGCCGGTCCGCGTCGCGTGCCGCAAAGACGGGTCGCACGAGGATGTGGGATCGCTCCGCTGGCGGCCATGACCTCTGAACCGTCGCAGGAACAGCCTTCTCGCACGGCCATGTCCCGCCACGGCCCGAATACCTGCTCGGCCTCATGGGTGTTGTGAGCTTTACACCGCAACGAGATGTTGTCGACCGACGCGTCACCGCCAACCGCGTAGGGTACGCGATGGTGGTATTCGAGGAAGCGCGCTCGGCACAGCGGTGTCCGCTGGCGCTCACGAAGGCGCACTGCCCGCCATCGCGCGCCCACACGCGGCGCTTGACGTCTGCCGGAATGTGACGGGACCCCGTCTTCGGCGCGGCTGAAGCGATGCCCCCAGCGCGGCTGGTCGCGGCCGCTCGCTTCGTCGTCGCGGCTTCTCGTAGCAGGAGGGTGAGCCCCCGAGCAAACAGCGCGGCCACATCGCCAGTGGGGATGACATGCCGGAGGAGGGCTTGCGCGTCGCGGAGCTTCGCGTACGTCTCGGCGTCGATCGTGAACGACACTTTGTAGCGGGCAGGGGCCAGCGCAACGGTCTCACGTGGTCGGTCTGGCGGCAAGGTGCGCGTGGGCTCGCGACGCGTCTCGCCAGGGTTGCAGAAAGCCGGCACGCCGGACGGCCGTGCCGCGTTGTGGGTCGGCGCCACCGGCTCTGGCGCGCGCCCGGCCTGATCCGGCATCGCGGCCTCGCGCGGCGATTGGGCTGGAGAACTGCTGGCCGCCTGTGCCGGGAGCTTTCGCACCACACTGGGTACATCGGGGCGGGGCTGCAGCCGGGCGACGATCTGTTCGACGTCCCGTGTGCTGCGATGCCGCACCTCATCCAAGAGCGCCACATGGTTCGCCTCCGTCAGGTGTGGCGCCAGCAACCGAATGGTCGTCAGCGTCATGTCGCCAGTCGCGAGACGCTCGAGGAGCATCGGGAACCGCTGCGCGGCGCGGGCGGCGGTGATCCGCTTATACGCGGCGGACTCCGACAGCCCGAGCGCTTGGGTG
>WHTZ01000072.1 GCA_009377495.1 Luteitalea sp. | reverse complement strand
CAGCGGCCGCGCGGATGTAGAAAGCTGTTGACATCAAAGACAGTTGCTATCGTCCGGTGTTCGGAAGGGACAGCCAAATCAAGCGCGGCGTACCATTCGAACTCTGGCCGCCGTGGGGCAGTCGAGTGGAGGACCTCGATGTCCAGCGGTTTGAGCCGGCGCTTGCAGCTTGGGATCGTCTTCGGTCTGTGCGCAACCGGCATGGCCTCGGCGCAACGAACGCCCAGCGCGGGGGCCTCCGCCGGGCCCGCGGCCGGTAGCGTCATCAAGGACTGCCCCGAATGCCCCGAGCTGGTGGTGGTCCCGGCCGGGCAGTTCCTAATGGGCTCGCCGTCGGAAGAGCCCGACCGGGACGACGACGAGGGTCCGCAGCACACGGTCACGATCGCCAGGCCGTTCGCGGCCGGGAAGCACGAGGTGACGTTCGACGAGTGGGACGCGTGCGTGGCCGGGGCCGGCTGCGCCAGAGCGGCGGACGACGGCTGGGGACGCGGCCGGCGGCCTGTGATCCGCGTGAGCTACGAGCAGGCGAACGGCTACACGGAGTGGTTGTCGAAGAAGACCGGCAAGCTGTACCGGCTCTTGAGCGAGGCGGAGTGGGAGTACGCGGCGCGGGCGGGTTCCCAGGCGGCGCGTTTCTGGGGCGCGATGGCCGATCGTGCGTGCGAGTTCGAGAATGGCGCGGACGCCGCACTCGAGAGACAGAAACCGGAAGGGTGGAAGGACGAGTGGGGTCTCCACGCATGCGACGATGACCAGGCGCGCACGGCGCCAGTGGGCGCGTTCAAGCCGAATGCCTTCGGCCTGCACGACATGCTCGGCAATCTGTCGGAATGGGTCGAGGACTGCTACAACGAGTCCTACGAGGGCGCCCCGACGGACGGTCGCGCCTGGACGACGGCCGATTGTCCCCGGCGCGTGCTCCGCGGCGGCAATTGGAGCAACTCTCCGGTGGGGGTTCGCTCGGCCAACCGCAATGGAGACCCGCCCTCGCTTCACAACACGATCGTCGGTTTTCGCGTCGCCCGGACGCTGCCGTGAGGCCTGCTCACTGGACCCTGGCCGCCCACCGCCTCCGCCAGCTCCGTCGTGCAGGCGTGCCCGTCCGGGAGGCTGGTCTCGTGCCTGCCAGGGGTCGCTCGGAGTAGGTAACGAGCAGTCGCCAAGTATTTTCGAAACGAGCCTGCGAGCGCTTGCAAACGGTGCGGCGTGTTTCGCGACTAAGATTAATCGCTTTCGCTCACCTCGGCGCTCAAGTCGAGAGACGACCCTCGTCGCACGATAGAACATCCCAACACACGCTCACGGTTCGCCATGGGCACGAACGCCTTGGGCGGCTCGGCATCGACGTGGCTCGGCCTACGCCGCGGTCAAGATTACAGGATGCTCTTTTGTGATCACCAACGTGTGCTCGTGGTGCGCGGCCAGGCTGCCGTCCCGCGTGCGAATCGTCCAGCCATTTCCGTCTTCCACAACGCGGGCTGAACCCGCGCTCACCATCGGCTCGATCGTCAAGACAAGTCCTTCTGTCAACACGTCGTGCTGCGACGGGTTGTACTGGTTCGGTACGCACGGCTCTTCGTGAATGGTCCGTCCGACCCCGTGTCCGCAGAGGCCATGGACGACAGTAAAGCCGTGGCAGCGAACCTCCTGCTGTACGGCGCGACCGATCGCGTTCACAGGCACACCGGCACGAGCAACCGGCAGCGCCGCACGGAATGCCGCCCGTGCGCATGCAACGAGCCGCCGCGCGACATCGGTTCCATTTCCAACGATTACGCTACGCGCCGCATCAGCGACGTAACCATCTTTCTCGACTGTCACGTCCAGCTTCACGAGGTCGCCGCGCTTCAGCCTCCGTGAGCCCGGCACACCGTGAACAATTTCGTCGTTGACGCTGATCAACGCATGGCCAGGAAAGCCATACACCAGAGTCGGAGCGGACCGAGCGCCACGACGGCCGAACACGCGTGCCGCAATGGCGTCAAGATCAGCAGTCGTCACGCCAACGCGAACCCCACGTTCGAGCGCATCGAGCGTCTCGCTAGTGATGCGGCCCGCCAGTCGCATCCCCTCTAAATCGGTAGCGGATTCAATCGACATCGGCGTGAGAGTACTACAGGACTGGCCACCGGCGTTTCTCCGCAACCGCACGTTCGCGTGTCGGCGCGCCCGCAGCCAAGCGCCGGCGGCACGCCACACCGGTCTCAACGGCGAGGCCGGTGTGGACGGCGAAGTTGCCCATGTCGTAGCCCCGGACGCGATCGAGTCGGCGAGACATCTCGATGCACCTCGCTCGTTCCGGATTCCTAACCGAAAGTCGCCAAGTGTATTTCCACCGGCTCGACCGCGAATAGAAAGCCCCTTCGGCGTCACACGGGAGCTATCCCGACCGACTGCTGCTAACTGCAGCTATTCCTTCGCCCGCGTTACTGTCTCCGCGCACGCGGGAGGCGGAGTATCATCGACGCCATGACCGAGTGGTTCGCCCGTCCCGTGCTCCACGTCTCGAGCGTCGAGGCCTCGCTCCGCTTCTATGTGGAGCGGCTCGGCTTCTCGGTCCCCTGGCGCTACGAGGAGGATGGCCGGGCGCGCGTCGCCCAGGTCGACCGCGGGAGCTGCGCCCTCGTCCTGTCCGACCAGTGGCCGGAGAAGGTCGGCAACGGTCTGATGTTCATTTCCCTGAACGTCGAGCCGGAGTCGCACAAGGCCGAGGTCGCGGCGGTCGATGCGTTGCGCGCCGAGCTCGAAGCCCGCGGCGTTCCGGTCAAGGACGGCCGCTGGGGCTACAGGCTGCTGGTGGTCGAAGATCTCGACGGCAACCAGCTTTTCTTCCCCTATCCGAACGAGCCTCAGACCAGGGTCGAAGGTCTGGTCACCCTGGAAGCGACGTAACGAGAGGGGCGCGCGCCATCGTCCTGGATCGGCGCACTGTGTTCCTCGTGCGCGACGCTGATGCGGCGCCCGACGAGGAAAGACGCTTGGCCTGCGACCTCGTCGCGGCTCTAAGAGCGGATCGGCTTCCTAGCCTTGATGATGAAGGTGGTCGGCATCATTTGCGCCCGCGCAACCGAGTACCAGCGCGACGGGTCGACGTGTTCCTCCTTCACAGTGGTCGGATCGACCGGCGGCTCCACCAGCGCCTCCATCTGCAGGCCCGCACGAATGACTTCACCAATGAACGTGCCAAGAGTACGGTGGTGGGTGACGATCGGTGTGCCCTTCCAGGAGGTGTGCGCTCGGGGGCCTTCGGCGAGGTACGGGACCGCTACGAAATGTTGCGTTCCATTCCAGTCAAGGCAACTGTATGCTGGGTGCTCCCCACTGAGGACAAAGCACCCACCGGGTCGCAGATACCGACTGACGAGAGCCATGGTCGCCGGCAAATCGGTTGTCCAACCAAGCCCGTAGATGGAGAACACCAGATCGAAGTAGTTCTCGGGGACTCCCGGATTCACTTCCATTGGAGATTCTAGGAGTCGAACGCGTGGCGCGAACGGCCGCAGAGTCTCCTTCGCGAAAGCGATCTGTACCGGAGACAAGTCGATACCCCAGAGTGCCTGCGCACCGCGGTTCGCGAGAAAAAGCAGCGAATGCCCGCTACCGCACCCCAGTTCTAGTGCTCGCAGGTCCGACGTCGAGTCCAGGAGCCGTAGTGAGTCCTCCGTAGGAGCTAACGGTCCATACTCGGGGAGCGCCGTACTTCCGTGAAAGCGCGACGCCACGCGGTTCCAACCTTCGCGATTCGTTGCGAGAGCAACCTCAGGTCTGACCATTCGATCCATCCATCAGCGACGTCCTGCTATCCGATTGGGCACGTAACGTAACAGTTTATCTTGGTCGTCTTTCGAGATCCGCTCTCTTCATGCGAATGGCTGTCGAAGATCCGCCACGAGCATGTCCTCGACACCAGCCGGCGCGGCGCGCAAAACGGACCCATCCGGACGAACGATTCCAGATGACCCCGCGGAGAGTAATGCGCTTGTCCGACCGGCAACATCAGCCCGGACGATCCAGGCATTGTTGTCGGTGGCCCGAGCCACATCAGCTTCGCGAGCTTGAGCCACGATGTCTTCCGGAGCCCTCGAATGTGGCAGGCCGTTGTTCGTCGGGACGAAGAGGACCGACGCCCCTTCTGCCGCCATACGAGCGGCCGGTTCAGCGAAGGTGGAGTCGTAGCAGATGACGATGCCGAAGGTCAAGCCGTTGACGCGGAACACCGGCGTGTCGCCGCCTGCCGCGTATACCGATCGCTTAATCGCCGGATGATGCTTCCGGTACACTCCAGCAACCGCTCCTCGATGCCAGACGGCGGCCGAGTTGTACAGCCTGCCATCGTCGGCGAGCTCCGTGAAACCGACTATGGTTGTGACGGTGTCACTCGCCAGCGGCGCAAGCACCGAGCCGATTCGGCCAGTCGCAACCGCGAACTGAATCGGATCGTCGCTGTGGTCGGCGAGGCCACCGAGGACCGCCTCCGGGCAGCACAGGATCGCGACATTCTCCGCTTCACATTGCTCGACCCGTCGCCGGATCAGGGCCAGCGCGTCGAACGAACCAGGGTGCAGCAACGGCGCTTGGTAGGCAGCAACCCTCATGCGGAGGCAATCAACGGCGCTCGGTGTAGGTCGTACGGGTGAGCACGCAAGAATATTAACCGCGAGTTGCTACCGTCTACTGATTCTGGCCCGGCGGACTTCGCGGAACCCTGCGGCGCTTATCGCGAGGTAACGCCCCGGCGTTCACCTGCGGGCCGCGCAGCGGACCGTCAGGCGCAACGCCCTGTTAGAGGGCGCCCGCTACATCAAGCTACTCGTCCGAGTCGGATAAAGGCGATCGGAGGTGAAGCCGACAACGTCTTCACCGCGCGTCCATGATGGCCGTGTGAACGATTCGCCAACCATCGTTCTGTTCGGCAAGGATGAGATGGATATGCGTGCGTCGCATCAGCTCACCCTCGTTTCGTGACGACCCCCGTTCTCCATCCGTATACATATGCACGACCGCGGCGCCCGGCAGATACCGGATCGAGATCATCTTCATGTTGGCCGCTTCCTGCCTCGACACTTCCGGTGAGAAGTTGGGGAATAGGCGATTCTCTAAGAAGTGTGCGAGCGGCGTGGCACCTTGGAAAATTCGTGCGTATGCGTTAATCCACTCGACATCTTCCGCATGTAGTTTGATGAGGGCATCGGTGTCCTGTCTAGACCAGGCATCCTTGAAGTTGCGGACTAGCTCATCGATGGCCATGGCGACCTCGGGGTTCTCCGGTTCGCCATATGTCCGAAACTCCGGGACCTCGCGACGCTCTTGCCCCGCCACGGGCAGGGTAGTGAGGAATACGACCATCGAACTCCAGCCGATGAGCCGGCGAATAGAACGGAGATTCATGTGTGCTCCTTCGTATGGTGTTGAAGGCCAGTCGCAACGCCGGGCTCTCCATGGCAGTGCCCGCCAGCTCACGAACGATGAACCTTTCGTGGATCTACGGGTTGCACTCAGATCGAAGCCGATCGACGATGCACACGCACGAATCCCTTACGCGCACGAAAAGAGACGGCGTTTGGTCCCGTGTGGTCGCCAAGTGTATTTCCACCGGCTCGACCGCGGATGGAAAGCCCCTTCGGCGTTACTCGTTACGCATCCACATCTACGGCGCCTTCCGTTCAAGCTCTCGGCTGCTTCGACATACTCAGCGCGCTATTCGAACGCTGCCAACGACATTGGGATCGAGAGATCGGAGTCCCCTAGGACAGACGCCCCCAACCATTCGTGCCGAGACTTGGCTACTTGCGCCCCTCCTCGGTTTGCGGCGCAGGCCACCTGTATTGGACGAACGAGATGACGTTCCCGTCAGGATCACGCACGTGGAACTCGAGGCCGCCCCACGCCTGTCTGACGAGCCGCTGGGCCAAATCCACGCTGCGCGCCTTATATTCCTGGAAGAGCGCTTTCACGTTTGCCACCTGGATCGTGGCCAGGATCAGCGAGCCTTCGCGCGCGGCGAGTTCGGCGAAGTTGGTCTGATGGACGAACCGCAAGTGAAGGCACGCACGATCGCGCGACACTGAACCGTAAAAGGGCGGCTTTCCGTGAAGGAAATCAATGTGGAAGCCGAGTTTCACCTCGTAGAAAACCGCTGCCGCCTCAACGTCACGTACGAACAATATCGGGACGGCGCCAACCAGGGTCGGCCCGCTGGTATCGACGCGCGAAGGCTGCATGAGGTCGCCAGTCCCCGCCTTGAGCGCAGCCCAGTCTCTAAAGCCAGCCTCCACCGCCACGATCTCCTGGGCGAGTGTTAGAGGCATGGCCATCTCGAGGACTTCGACATCGGTGAGGTGGCGATAGCGCTCCAGAAGGCGGAGCTTCTCGCCGATCGAATAGTTGCGCTCGCGATGCCAGCGAACCAACAGCTTGGCTTGTTTCCGGTAGGTCTCGATAGAAGGCATAGGTGCGCTCCTGCTGATGATTTCAGCGGGCGGGCCTAGCCCTTTCGGCGACGATGCCGACGCACCCCGTAGAGCGACGGATACGTTAGTCGGCTGGTTCGAATACTGTCAAGTTTCCATGACCGCTGGTCACCACGGCGGATGAAACACGTACCATGGAGGGACGCATCGGCAGAGAGGTCGGAAAAGTAATTGGCGCGGGAAGCCCGTTGTCAAGTTGGACTGGGAGCTGGTGCGCACCACGGACTGTGACCCGGCACCACGCGGGTGGCGCCGGAGCACGCTTTGTAGCCTGCAGAGCACGCCCGCTCCGCGCCGATGCGAGAAAAGGAGGACGCCATGGACGTCATGCATCAGCGGTGTGCGGGATTGGATGTGCACAAAGACGAAGTCGTCGCCTGAGCGCTGGCGTGCTCCAACTGCTCGAAGTCTGGTGTGCCCGCGTGCCCAGCGTCGACGGCGTTGGTCACATCCACGCCTCGAGCGCGAAGCGCCCGAATCAAGGTGCGGTTCACCG
Source organism: Luteitalea sp. (assembly GCA_009377495.1). GTDB lineage: Bacteria > Acidobacteriota > Vicinamibacteria > Vicinamibacterales > Vicinamibacteraceae > WHTT01. The sequence continues at coordinate 25,553 of WHTZ01000072.1, read as the reverse complement.
AGTCCTCGTCAAGATACAGCGGGAACGCCACGGTTACCGTGAAGCGCGCGACGGCTCACCCAGCCGTCTGTCGTCGGCTTCCTCGTCGCGAAGATACGCTTCGATCTCCTCGCGGTTGGCGTGGTAGTAGGCGAGGGCGGCGTGGACCTGGGCAAGGGAGAGATGACCGAAGTTGTCGGCGATCTCTTCGGGGCTGAGGCCAAGCTTGCACCACCCGGCAATCCGATGGACCGAGACAGTGGTATTGGCAACCACGGGACGACCCCCTCGGACATCCGCCCGGCGCTCAATCAGGGTCCCAATATCGGTGGCGGCAAGCATGCTGAAGAATATCTTACCGTAAGATCAAGGCGGGGCGGATCTCCACGCCAATGCGTGGTCATTGTGCCTGTTTCGTGCTACGAGGTGAGTTCCGCTGCCGGATCACTCATACCGAAGGGCCCGCATCGGATCCACCCGCGCGTTCGATCATTCGTTCGTGCGGGCCGCGCCGACAGCCGACGCGGCAGCGGAGCGCGACCACGCGGAGCTCCATCTGCTCATTCGCGGATTCCAGGTGTCACGCATGATCCGCGCGGCGGCTGACCTCGCAATCGCGGACAGGATCCCGCCGGATGAATGGCGTAGCGTGGATGAGCTGGCCTCATGCTGCGCTGTGCTTCCGCAACCGTTGCTCCGCGTCCTGCGTGCGCTCGCCGCTTGCGGAATCTTCCGGGTGACAGTGGACGGACTGGTCGCACATTCGCGACGCTCACTGCTGTTGCGCACCGACGCCCCCAACAGCTTGCACCACGCGGCCCGGTTCTGGACGGCGCCCGGATCATGGGGAGCCTGGGCCGATTTGGACGCCGCGCTCCGCGGCGAAACGCCGCATCGAGCTTCGTGGAACACGAGCCGCTTCGAGTACCTGCGCCACCATCCAGACGAGGCGCACGTCTTCGATGCCTTCATGGCGCATACGCCCGAGGGCCGCCACGGCGCGCTTGCTGCCGCCCATGACTTCTCGAGCGCGACGCTGGTCGTCGATGTTGGCGGGGGGAACGGCGAGGCGCTGCGGCTGATCTTACGGCGGTACCCCCACCATCACGGCGCGTACCGCAGGGTTGAGCTTCAGAAGGGTTGGAGTAACGTAACAGCGGACGTGGGTTCGCATTCGGGTTGCCATCTCAGCAGCAACGGTCAGGAAGCCGCATGAAGACTGTTGACGCCGGTGCGGTGCTGGACGAGGGGCGCTGGACCGGATATCAGAAGCTGCTCATCTTCGGCACGGCGCTCACGGTCATCCTCGACGGCGTCGACACCCAGCTCCTGCCGAACGCGGTGCCGTTCATCGCGCCTGAATGGGGCCTGCCCAACAGCGCGTTCACCAACGCGCTCGCCACGGGTCCCTTCGGCATGATGATCGGCGGTCTCGTGGGGGGCCTGTTAGGCGACCGCTATGGGCGGCGGACGGTGCTCCTCGGCAGCGTGCTCTCCTTTGCTGTCCTGACGCTGGCGATCGCCTTCGTGAACTCCGTGTCGATGCTCGGGCTGTTGCGTTTCCTCGCCGGCATCGGCCTCGGCGGGGCGATGCCCAACGCCACTGCGCTGGCGTGTGAGTACGTGCCGCGGCGCCGGCGCCCGTTTGCCATCACGCTCACGATCGTCTGCATGCCGCTCGGTGGATTCGTCGCGAGCACGATGGTACGCGTGCTCGGCGGCGAGTACGGCTGGCGCGCGCTCTTCATCGTCGGCGGCCTGGTTCCGATCGTCCTGGCACTGATTCTCTTCAAAGCCCTCCCCGAATCACCGCGGTACCTGGCGAGCCGGCGCGAGCGCTGGCCTGAGCTGACGAAGATCATGCGCCGGATGGGGCACGATGTCCCTGAAGGTGCGACGTACATCGAGGCCGCGACGACGAGCGTCCAGACCGGCAAGAAGGCCACGATCCGCGATCTGTTCGCACCGGCGTTCGCACGCGACACGCTTGGCTTGTTCGGCGCGTTCTTCTTCGGGCTGATGGTCAACTACGTTGTCATCCAGCTCGTGCCGTCGATGCTGCGAGAGCGCGGTGGGTTCACACCGCCGGCGGCGGCGAGCGGCCTGCAGTGGTCGAACATCGGTGGCGTCGCGGGCGCGATCCTCGGCGCGCTCGTCATCCAGCGTTTCGGCTCCCGCGTCACGATGCTCGGGATGTCGGCAGCGGCCGTGGTCTGTTCGCTCATCATGGCGGGGATGCGGCTCGACCCAACGGACACGTTCGCCCTGATGGCAATGTTTCTCATTACCGGCGGCCTCCTCAATACCGTGCAAGTCGCGATCTACGCGCTGGCCGCGCACGTCTATCCAACCGACATCCGCAGCACGGGCGTAGGTGCGGCGGTCGCGTTCGGTCGGATCGGCAACGTGCTGGCGGTCTACGTGGGCAGGGAGACGCTGAATCGAGGCGGCCCTGCCGGCTACTTCACCTCGTGGGCCGTGCTGATGGTGTTGGTGTTCCTGTCGCTGGCCCTCGTCCGCCGACACGTGCCCCGCAGTGTCGGCTTGCCGGTGGGCGCCTCGGCAGGCGCCACAGTGGCCCAGCGGTAGCCTCTGCTGTCCAGGCTTCAGACTTCAGACTCCACGGTTCTGGCTTCTCAGTTTCTGGCCACCGATGACTGACCACGGACCGCTGACATGAGAACGGTACGTCGGCGCGATGCATGCTAGCGCTTGGTCTTCGGGATAGGTTCAAGCTCGTAGATCCCGCCGTCTGCCATCAGCGCCAGAAAAAGATGCCGCTCCCTGATCACGTCCGAACGGATATAACCCCACTGTTTCACAATCTGATCGTGCAGCGAGCCGGCCGGGCACTTGGCGCGCGTCAGGGCCAGAGGGCCGAGCTCGATCTGGTTCGAGCCGCTCGATGTCCAGGTTCCGCGTCCTCGATTGCAGTCGATGCGCGCGGTCAGCCGTCCATCGGCACCGAACTCGATGGTGCCCTTCGCGCGATCATCAGGCGTCAGTGTCGTGTCATCACTGCCCTGGAACTCGACGAGTTGCCACGACGTCCCTGCCAGGCCGGGCGATGTCGACGGGACGGACGCCTGGCTGGCGGCAGCGAACGCTGCCAGACGCGTGCGCCGCTGAACTAGCCGCGCGGCCAGTTTGGCTCAAGATTTGTGCCGGCGGATCAACCGCGCTTCAAGGCACCCATGTGACCGGAATAGACGAAGGGAGATGGTGGCCCAGATTTTCCCCAGATGGAACCCACTGACCAGCTGGATGCGGCAAATCGAAGACTTTCAGAGGGCCGCGTAAGACGGTTTTCCTAGCCCTCGGCACGCCGCCTGTCCGGAATCTGTAGGCATATTTCGGACGACTCGTAACGGATCTGGCGTTGGCGGAGAAGGCGCCCTCAAAGCCCGATCGCTCGTCACCAGCGATCCACTCGGCGCGAAGGGTGGCAATCGGATCGATTCGCGTCGCGCGGGCACATAGCAGGCCACGAGGGCGGTCGCGATGAGCAGGGCCGAGACGCCGGCAAACGTGACGGGGTCGGTCGCCGGCAGATTGATGAGCACGGACTGGAGAACGGGCGTCGCGAGCAGCGACGCGCCGAGCCCGACGGCCAGGAAGACGGCGGTCAGCAGCATTCCTTATCGTGTTGCTCGGGCGGATTGACGGTCCGCGGGCAGGTTCCACCGACTTCCGGGAACGCGACCACGTCACCTTCTGCGATGGTCTGGACGCGTCGTGGCGTGGGCGCGTCTTTTTCAAGCGAGAGATGCGTGCGCGAGCCGTGATAATAGGTGAGATAGCCGGTTAGGATACGTCGCAGGTGGCGCGGGCCAAGTACGATCACATGGTCCAGACACTCCCGCCGGATCGATCCGATCAGCCTCTCCGCGTAGGGATTCTGCCACGGGCTGGACGGACTCGACCGGACCTCGCCGATGCCCATGCCCGCGACGCGGCGTCGGAACGCGTCGCCATAAATTGTGTCTCGATCTCTGACCAGCCATCGTGGCGCGGTGTCGTCCGGAAACGCTTCAATCATTTGCTGCGCCGTCCAGGACGTCGTCGGATGCTCCGTGACGTTGACGTGAACGATCCGTCGGCGGTGATGCGCGAGCAGTACAAAGACGAACAACACTCGGCCGGTCAGGGTTGGTACGGTGAAGAAATCGATCGACACGAGCGTCGCGACGTGATTCGTGAAAAAGGTCCGCCATGTCTGTGAGGGCGGACGCGGCGATCGCCGCAGGAGGCGCGAGACGGTTCGCTCCGATACGTCGACGCCGAGTTTGCCCAACTCGCCGTGGATGCGAGGCGCTCCCCAGAGCGGATTCGCGCCGGCCATCCGGCGTACAAGCGTGCGAATGGCCGTATCCGTACGCGGGCGGCCCGGACGAATCCGTGCCGAGCGCCGCGTCCATCGCCGGCGAAGCCACTCGCGGTGCCATCGCACCACGGTGTCGGCCTGGACAAATACGAGCGCCGCGCGCCAGCGGCGCCATGTCTGGGCCAACACGATCCAAAACCCGATCTCGCCTCCGGAGGTGCGGACGGGTGCCAGTGCCTCTGAACGCGTGGAGTTGCTGGCGTAGCGCCAGGTTCTCGAGGACCAGTTCGTGATGTCCTCGGCATGCCAACGCCAGCGCGCGGACGAATACAACGATCATCTCCAGCACACGTGGATTCTGTCGCTCTACCCAGCGGCGAAGCAACTATCAAGGCTCCCGTTCTGATTGTGGCGAAGGACACCCCCGAGTCGGCGCAGGCGGAAGACTACGTGGACCTCGCCGAGACGGACGAGTTCCGGCCGCAGACGATGGCCGGAGAGTGCGCTTCGTAAGCCACTACCAGTGCCCCTGTGGTGGCTGGCGAGACTCGTGTGGCATGTGAAGGAGGAAAAAACGGGATCATGCCGACCAACCTGGGAGCCCATCCGCATTTCCACGATCGTGGCGCGCTCAAATGGTACACATCGCTCTCCGAAGGGCTCGCTGCCGCGAAGGCCGAGCGGAAGAAGGTGTTCATTGAGTACGGCCGGGCTGCTTGCGGCGCGTGCCGCGCCCTGGTCGAGGGCGCCATTCCTCACGAGGCAGTCAAGGCCCGACTCAACGAGTCCTTTGTGGCGGTGGCGATTGACTGCGATCAGCCGGCCACTGAGGTGGAGGATCTCCGGGACCTGCACATGCCCTGGGCACGTTCGCTTCCCTTTGTCTTTTATACGGACGAGAAAGGGCAGTTCCTCCACGGGACGTCGGGCGGGCGGTCCGCTGCCGAACTGCTGGACGACATCGCGCAGGCCGCCTCGAGGAAATAAAGATGCCGAATCGACTGGCTCAGGAAACCTCGCCGTACCTCCGGCAGCACGCCGAGAACCCTGTCGATTGGTATCCATGGGGAGAGGACGCGTTCCGCCGAGCCCGAGAAGAAGACAAGGCAATCCACCTGTCGGTGGGGTACGCCGCGTGCCATTGGTGTCATGTGATGGCCCACGAGTCGTTCGAGAACCCGGACGTTGCGCGCCTGATGAACGAGCGGTTCATCAACATCAAGGTCGCCAGGAGCGGCCCGACGTTGACGACATCTATCAGAAGGTCGTCCAGATGATGGGCCAGGGAGGGGGCTGGCCGCTGACGGTGTTCATGACTCCGCAGGGCGAACCGTTCTTTGGCGGAACGTACTTCCCACCTGAGGATCGCTATGGGCGGCCTGGGTTCGTTCCGCTCCTGCTCGGGTTGAGTGAGGCCTGGAAGCGCCACCGCGGCGAGCTCCGCGAGGACATCGAGCGGTTCCTCAAGGGCTACCGAGTCCTCGAGGAACAACTTCTCGGAGGCGAGGCGTCGAAAGGCGAAGACGTGCCGGCCGAGGCTGCGCGTTCCTTTGCCGAGAACACAGACCGGGTGCACGGTGGCCTTAGCGGAGCGCCGAAATTCCCCAATCCGGTCTGTCACGACCTCGTCCTGCGCGTCTACCACCGGACCCGCGAGGCGGCCCTGTTCCGTTCCCTGGAGTTGACCCTCGACCGCATGGCCGCCGGAGGCATTTACGACCACCTGGGTGGCGGGTTCGCGCGCTACAGCGTCGATGAGCGTTGGGCGGTGCCGCACTTCGAGAAGATGCTCTACGACAACGGGCAGCTCACGACGCTCTACGCGGACGCCTATCGCGTAACGGGCAAGCGCTCCTGGCGGCGGGTTTTCGAGGAGACTATCACCTACGTGCTCCGCGACATGACCCATCCTGACGGCGGCTTCTATGCGAGCGAGGACGCCGACAGCGGAGGGAAGGAAGGCACGTTCTATGTCTGGACGCCAGCCGAGGTGAAAGCCGTCTTGCGCGAGTCCGATGGTGCCATTGCGTGTCGGATCTATGGAGTGACCGAGCGCGGCAACTTCGAGCACGGCACCACGGTGCTCTCCCGCGCAGTCGAGCTGGATGCGCTGGAAGAGGCGCATCTGGAAGGCCTACGGGACAAGCTGTGTGCAGAGCGCGCCCGACGGATCCGTCCAGGCCGGGACGAGAACATCCTGACGGGCTGGAATGCCCTCATGATCCAGGGGCTCCGCGCCGCTTACCAAGCCACGGGAACCGCTGCCCATTTGGCCGCGGCGAGACGCGCCGCCGATTTCATCCAGGATAAGCTCTCGATGCCTGACGGCGGAGTGCACCGGGCCTGGAGGGACGGTACGGCGAAAGTTCCCGGGTTCCTGGATGACTATGCCTGCTTGGCCAACGCGCTTCTCGACCTCTATGAGTCCTGCTTCGAAAAGCGGTATCTCGATCGAGCCGCGCAGCTCGTCGAGCTCATCCTCGAGAAGTTCTGGGAGGATGGGCTGTACTTCACACCCCGGGACGGCGAGCGGCTCGTGCACAGGCCACGCGCGCCGTACGACAACGCGTGGCCCTCGGGTACGTCCACGAGTGTGTTCGCGTTCCTACGCCTCCATGAACTGACAGGCCGCGATCGTTACCGCGACTGCGCCGAGCACGTGTTCCGGATGTACGGCGCCGCGGCCGCCAAGAACCCCTTCGGCTTCGCGCATCTCTTGGCGGCGCAGGACTTCGCACAGCGAGGCCCGATCGAGATCATCTTCGCCGGCGACAAGCTCGGGGCCGCTGCGTTGGTGGAGAGCGTTCACCGCGCGTATCTCCCAGCTCGCGTCCTGGCCTTTGCTGAGGATGTTCCGATCGGCGAGGGCCGGCACCCGATCGACGGCCAGCCTGCGGCCTACGTGTGCCGACATCGCACTTGCGATGCAGCGGTGACGAGCGTCAAAGCGCTTCTTAAGCGCTGCGCAGCGTGACGACGAGGTCCATGGCTTCCGACCGTCTTCCGCTTGTCGTGGGGCCAGGTCCGCTGGAACGGGCGCATCGTCTCGAAGGAGATGCCTCTCCCAAACAGGTGGTCGTCACCTACCACGAGCGGACGAAGCACCACTTCCACCGGTTCGCCGCCTCGCTCGGGTACATGGACTGGGCGACGCAGCCCGATCCGTTTCGCCGGTACGCCGGAGCGGACCTCGTTCGTCTCCCTCTGCCCAAAGCGGGCCGCCCGCTTCCCTACTGGCAGCTCTACGCGATGGGAACCGTGCCACCGGAGCCTCTGTCTGTGGAGTCCGTCTCCCTCTTCTTCCGGTACGCACTGTCTCTGACGGCGTGGAAGCGCTTCCATGAGACGACGTGGTCGCTGCGCGCGAACCCATCGAGTGGGGATCTCCATCCGACCGAGGGGTATGCCGTTTTACCCGCGATCGAGGGACTCGGCGACACGGCCGCCGTGTACCACTACGCCCCGAGGGAGCACGCGCTCGAACGGCGAGCGGTCGTCGACGCGAAGTCGTGGCGTGAGCTCATCGCGCCCTTCCCTGACGGATCGTTCCTCGTGGGTCTCTCGTCGGTCCATTGGCGGGAAGCCTGGAAGTACGGTGAGCGCGCGTTCCGGTACTGCCAGCACGATGTCGGACACGCGCTCGCCACCATGCGCATCGCGGCGGCAGCTCTCGGCTGGAGATTGGTGCTCCTCGACGGCGTCGGGGACGTCGTCGTCTCCCGGCTCTTGGGGCTCGGCCGCCACGAAGACTTCGGGGAGGCAGAGCGGGAGGAGCCTGAGCTTCTCGCCTTGATCGCCCCGGAGTTTTCGCCGACCGTTCCACGCGGCTTGAACGGGGTGACGACGGACAGCGGTGGTGTGCGCTGGCAGGGCAGGGCCAGCACGCTGAGTCCCGAACACAGCATCGAGTGGCCTGTGATCGATGAAGTTGCGCGAGCGACGCGACGCTCCGGAAACGTGACGATCACGGACGACTTTTCCAGGTTCCCGACCGACGACGATCTCTTCGGGACACCCGTCCGTCAGGGTCTGCTCAGCGCCGAGAAAGCCATTCTTGGCCGCCGGAGCGCGGTAGCCATGGATGGCTCGACTGCGATGTCGCAGGCAGCCTTCTTCCGCATGCTTGCCCGGTTGATTCCGACACACGACGGGCGATCGATGCCGTGGGACGCAATCCCTTGGCGGCCGCGCATCCATCTCGCGCTGTTCGTCCACCGCGTCGACGGCCTACCTCCCGGCCTCTACGCGCTACCGCGAGATCCCGACAAGCTGGCGGCCCTCAAGGAGATGATGCGGCAAGAGTTTCGTTGGCAGCGCGTGCCCACCTGTCCGCCCGGACTCCCGCTGTACCTTCTTCAGGAAGGGGATTGTCGAGCTCTAGCCTCCAGGGTCTCCTGCGGCCAGGACATCGCCGGCGATGGAGCGTTTAGCCTTGGCATGATCGCCGACTATATGGACAGCCTGACGACGTACGGCGCAGGGTTCTACCGGAACCTGTTCTGGGAGGCCGGCATGGTGGGGCAAGTGCTCTACCTCGAGGCCGAAGAGGCGGGCATTCGGTCGACCGGAATCGGCTGTTACTTCGACGATCCAGTCCACGAGGTCTTTGGGATCGCGTCCCGTGAGTGGCAGAGCTTCTACCACTTCACCGTGGGTAGCCCAGTCGAGGACGTTCGCCTGACAAGCCTGCCGGCATACGGCCGGGAGCCTGAGCGATGAGGGCCCCTGTCATCCGCCTGAGTGATTCGGCGAGGCGAGCCCTCCAAGAAGCCGCCGTCGACGCCGGCGGAGATCCCCTACGGATGCGGATCAGTTATCGCTTCAACCACGATCTTTTCTTTGGGTTGCGCGCCGAGGGCGATCTCGACGTCGACTGCGGTGGAATCACCATCTTGCTCGACCCGTCGAGCGCGCAACGAGCCGATGGCCTTTCCATCGACTTCGTCAGTGGGCCGGACGGCGCCGGGTTCACAATCGAGAATCCGAACGAACCGCCGAGAGTAAGGCAGATCTCGGCGACTGAGCTGAAAGCCATGATGGACGGTCGTCTCTCGTTCGAGCTTGTCGATGTCCGCACGGAAGACGAGCGCGCCATCGCGAAGATCGAGGGTTCACGGCTCCTCAACGAGGAGGGTCACGACTACCTCCTGAGCTTGGATCGGAACACGACGATCCTGTTCCACTGTCATCATGGAATCCGCAGCCAGTCCGCGGCAGAGTATTTTCTGCGCGAGAACGGTTTCCGGAACCTTTACAACCTGCGGGGCGGAATCGACGCCTGGTCCCAGCTCGTGGATCCGTCCGTGCCCCGCTACTGAGATCCGCCCAACATGGAGGGAGGCATGGATGCTGTTCCATCGAGTCCGCGATCTTCAGCCAGAGGAGCTGCTTTCGCCAGAGCGTGGCCGGAAGATGACCTTGGCGCCGCACATGGTCGCCTCGATTTAGGTCGACGGCCGTCAGGTTTGGCCGGAGTCGTTCAGAGTGAACCGCGTTAGCTCCGTCGCTACACCGAGAACGACGAGCCGCACCCACAGGTCGACACCGTGTTCGGGTTCTTGATCGTGAACCCGCCGCCGGTCATGGCTCGGCGAAATCGACCTCGGCCGCTTTGAGGTAACTGAGGCTGATGGGATCCCACGTATACTTTCACGCCGTTCGACTCGAACACCAGTCGCTTTCGCCGGGGTTTTCTTCGATCATCCTTCTCTCGGTCACTACGCCTTCGGCTTGGGGGGGCGGCAGCTCGTGGGCCTGGCACTCTGACTGGAAGCCGACCTTGTTGTGCGTCCCGTCGCAGAAGGGTTTGTTGGCCGAGTGCCCACAGCGGCACAGGGAAACGACAGTGCGCCCGGCGAGGCCGTACACGCGCCCTTCCTGGTCGCAGATCGTGATGCCCTCACCTTCGAGGCGGTAGGGGCCGTTGTTCCTGACGATGACCTTGAAATCCCCCATGAAGGCTCCTTCCTACCTCAAGTGCCGAAGCTTCGGAATCTTCGAGTGGGCGTCGCAAGGCCAACTCCTACAGGCCGGGCGAACGTCCCGCCGAAATCGGTCGAGTGGAGATGGCGACAACAGGAAGTTGGGAATCAATTCGCCTCGCGATTCGGCGTCGTTCGAAGTGACCGCCGTCCCTAGACCGAAAACGACGAGCCGCACCCACAGGTCGACACCGCGTTCGGGTTCTTGATCTTGAACCCGCCGCCGGTCACGGTCTCGGCGAAATCGACCTCGGCCGCTTTGAGGTAACTGAGGCTGATGGAATCCACGTAGATCTTCACGCCCTTCGACTCGAACACCAGATCGCTTTCGCCTGGGTTTTCTTCGATCATCATCCCGTATTGGAAACCCGAGCATCCCCCGCCTTGAACGAAGACCCGGAGTCCGCTCTGCACCTTCTGCTCTTCCGCCAGCAGCTCACTCATTTTCGAGGCTGCCACCTGCGTCACGTTAATCATGCACAAATCTCCTGAAATGGCCGCTCTTCTTCGCGAACCACATCTGGCCACCGGGTTACCGCCGACGTGTGCCGTTACACTTCCACTTCGATGGCGCCGTCCGTGATCCTCACCGGATAAGACGATACACTCTTGGGCGCCGGGGGCTTGAGGACCTGGCCGTCCTTGACATTGAACTGAGCCCCATGCCACGGGCAAGTGACGATCCCATCCTTCAACTCTCCCTCTGAAAGAGGTCCGCCCCGGTGCGTGCAGGTATCGTCGATGGCGACGACGGTTCCATCGACGCTGAAAAGCGCGATGTGCTTATCACCGACCGTGACCGCCATCGCCTGTCCGGGTGGTAGATCGGTCTCATGGGCCACCTTCACGTACGCAGCCATGTCACAGCTTCTCCTTGCTTTGATCCATGATGACTCTGTTGCGGCTCACGTGCTCGCACTTCTCGCCAGTCACGGTAGAAACCGGCCTCGCAAAATTCTAGCCTGATCTAGTGGCCTGTATGCGCTGAATCAGTAGTGATGCGATGCGCCGGCGTGTTGTAGGTCCAGCGAATCGGTTTCGGGTCTTCGTTATAGCGCTTGATATAGCGACGGATCTTGCGTGCCAGATCAGGAATCGACGTGAAGATGCCGCGCGCCAGTAAGTCGCGCTCGATCTTCGCAAACCAGAGCTCGACCTGATTGAGCCACGACGAGTACGTCGGGGTGAAATGCAAATGGACCCGGGGATGGGCGTCGAGAAACGCCTGGACGCGTTTCGTTTTGTGAGCCGAGAGATTGTCGACGATGACATGGATCTCCCGCCGACGGGGCTGCGTGGCAACGATGTCCTGCAAGAATTCGATGAACGCCTCGCTGGTATGGCGCGGCACGGTCTGCCCGACGATCTCGCCGGTCTTCGTGTTGAGCGCCGCATACAACGAGAGCGTGCCGTGCCGGTAGTACTCAAAGCCATGACGTTCGGCACGTCCCGGCGAGAGCGGCAGCACCGGATCGAGGCGGTCCAACGCCTGGATCGCCGTCTTTTCATCCGCGGCGAACACCACCGCGTGCTCCGGCGGGTTCAAGTACAGCCCCAACACGTCCGCCGCCTTCTGCTCGAAGTCCGGGTCGTCGGAGAGCATGTAGCGTTCGAATCGATGCGGCTGCAGCCCCGCTCGGCGCCACACCTGCGCAATCAGCCCGTGGCTGACGCCGATCACCTTGGCGAGTTTGCGCGTACTCCAGTGCGTGCTGCCGTCGGGCGGCGATTGCCGGGTTTTGGCCAAGATGCGGGCTTCGAGCGCGGGCGTGCGGAGCGTCGGCGGTTGCCCACAATACTTCGCCCGCAGGCCAGCCAGCCCTTCGCGCGCGAACCGCTGTTTCCATCGATTGATGTAATCCGGGAAGCACCCCACCGCCGCGCGGATGGCGGTGAACGACGCGCCGTCGGCCAGCATCACGATGACCGCCGCACGTCGGGCGTCCTCCGCGCGAATCTTGCGGCTCCGGCGGCGGCGTTCCAGTTCGTCACGTTCATCGGTCGTCAATGTCAGCGCCATTTCGCGCTGCAGTCTACCACTACTGATTCAGTGTGTACAGTCCACTAGTGGGCGGCCTGGCGCTCATTTGGATCAAGCTGCATGAGGTCAGCCCGCGCTCCGATATGAGCCTGGACGATGGCTTCAGCGGCGGCCATAGCCGCGGCGTCGCCATTTCGGTAGACCTGATTGGCCTCGATCAGATCCTTCTGGCTGCTCGGGACCGAATCCACGCTGTCGTAGATGGCCGTGACGGGGCAGGCCGGCACGCACGCCCCACAGTCGATACACTCTTCCGGGTGGATGTAAAGCATGGTCGCGGCTTCGAACTCGGGTGCATCCTTGCGCGGGTGGATGCAGTCGACGGGACAGACGTCGACGCACGCCGTGTCTTTGGTTCCAATGCACGGATCGGTGATGACAAAAGGCATGGTTCTCCTTAATCCTCACGCGGTATAAGCCGGCCTCGTAGAGTTCTGGTCACAGTATATTCAGCTGGAGTTTGGCCGCCTCCGACATCATCGACGGCTCCCAAGGCGGCTCGAAGACGACCTCGACCGTCGCCGCGGTCACGCCTCCGATCGCCTTCACCTTTCTTTCCACCTCCTGAGGCAGCTCAGCGGCCGACGGGCAATTGGGCGAGGTGAGGGTCATCCGGACTCCGACCGCGCCGGACGGATCCACCTTGATCCCATAGATCAGGCCGATCTCCCAGATGCTGACCGGGATCTCCGGGTCAAAGACCGTCTGCAGGGCCTCGATGATGTTGGCCTCGATCACAAGAGGGTTAACAGATGTTGTATCCATTGTTGTGTTCATCGCAAATAAGCTGAGCGATCCGTTGCCTGTTGGAGTTGAGATCAGTTCCTGGTGGAAGTCGCTTCGGTCCGATCAGCTCGCGTACCGTCTCCGATGCTGCGCACGAACGGGTGCTGGTGCTGCGCCTCCCAGATTGAGTCCACTTTCTGGCGGAGTCGTTCAGTGAATCGCATGAACATTCCATCGCCGAGAGCCGAGAGTTACCTGGCAAACACCCTCAGCTCTCAGGGCATTATTTCGTCTGCTGCGGCACGTATCCTGGCGGCAGCGCGGCGCCCTCACCAAAAAAGAAGTCCTCCATGTGCTTCGCCACGAGTTCCTGCGCCTCTTTCTGCCAGGGCATCAGCCGATACTCGTTGAGGATCATCTTCATGCGCTCTTCCCAAAGCTTCCACGCTTCCTGGGAGGCGCTCTCGTAGATGCGCTGCCCGAGTTCTCCCGGCCATGGAACCGCGTCGAGCCCCGGCAGATCTTTTTGAAACTTCACGCAGTGGATGATGCGGCCGCTCTTGTTGGTCGCCGGCGGGCCTGGCGTAGGTGGCGAGCAGGGAGTCATGAGAATCTCCTTGGTTGACGTGGGCCATGCACGGTCAAGACGCTTATCCTACCCGGGGATCGTGGTTCCAACGGGCAGCCAGCCGCGTCGAGGTCCGCAGCACTTGAACGATCCGGCGGAACGCATCCAGTGCGGTCCGCCCCTATCCCCCCCGCGTGTGCATTTCGAGGTGCGGGTCCTTGCGGAGGTTCTCGATCGGCACGAAGCCGCGGCGCTCGCCGCCGAGGGCCAGGCGTTCCTCGGCACCGCGGTCGGTGCGCTCGCGCCATCCGGCCGTGATGAGTGCGGTCAGCTCCTCGCGCGAGGCGCCGCCGCGCAGCGGCCGACGAAGGTCGATGCCGCGCGCCGCGTAGAGGCACAGGTACCACAGGCCGTCGGCCGTCAACCGGCGCGATCGCAGTTGCTGCAGAACGGATCGGTCGTCGAGGAGATGATGCCGAACACCGTACCGTCCGGCAGGGCGAAGCGGTCGGCTGGCGCCGATGACACGACGTGAGCCCGCGACCAGCGCGTAGCGCCGCCGACGTCCATGTATTCGATGAACCGTACCTCGGCGTTCTGTGATTTTCCGTACTCGATCAAATCCACCAGCTCGTCGTCGTTGACCCCGCGGATGATGACGCTGTCGATCTTGAAGGCGCGTGGGACCACGCCCCCACTCGCTGAAGACCTTGGCCTCGGTAGACTCTCGGCCTCGGCAGAGCCGAAGGCGCGGGACGCGGCGGTCATGCCTTCGAGCACGGCGTCGAGTCGATCGAACCTCGTCAGCCGCGCGAAACGATCGGAGCGGAGGGTGTCGAGGCTGATCGTGACCCGTCCGAGACCCGCCGCGCGTAACGCATCGATCTGCTCGGCCAGCAGCACGCCGTTCGTCGTCAGCGCCAGATTTGACAAGCCCGGCTTGACCGCCAGCATTTGGACGAGCGATGGCAGGTCGCGGCGCATCAGCGGTTCGCCGCCGGTCAACCGAATCTTGTCGATGCCGAGGGTGATGAACAGGTCGGCGAGCGTGCTGATCTCCTCGAAGTGCAGCATGTCCTCGCGCGGCAGCCAGACGTACTCGTCCTCCGGCATGCAGTACTCGCAGCGCAGGTTGCAGCGGTCGATGACCGACAACCGCAGGTTACGAAGCGGACGCGCGAGGGTATCTACCAGCATCAGCTAATGCATTCTTGCTCGCTAGATGCCTTCGCCACTCCGCGATTGGAGAAGGCCGAACTGGCCCTCGGTGGGCTCCGCGCAACAAAACCACGGCTCGGTGAGCCGCGGCGGCCGCTTCCTCTGTCTGGACAGGCCAGGGAAGACGACGGCGGGCATCCGGTTGCCGTGAGCCGCAGAGGCGAGGGTGTGCACGTGGCAAAACGTGACCGCTGGGTCTTGCTCCGCCCGCGTGGCCTCTTCCACCATGGCGGCGACGGCCTGGTGGAGATGGTCCATGCGCCGGTCGGGAGGGGACCACCGATAGCTAAAGGCCGCCTGGTCGAGCGGCCCCAGAAACGGGTGGCTCGCCCCCCGGTCGAGCAGCATGGAGCCCGGTGGGATCAGCAGTCGGATCGTATACTGCACCGGGTCCACGTGGTCAACGAGCCCCTCGATCTCAATGAAGTCGAGGACGTCGAGGTAGTCGTCGAGCGTCGTCCATGGGGTGAACGCGACCCACGTCGGCCGGAACGCGATGCCCGCCGCTCTCACGATCTGAAGCGCCTCGTAGACGTTGGCGCGGGTGTGCCCCTTTTCCAGATTCGCCAGGACCGTGTCGCTGAGCGACTCGACCGCGGAGACCATGAACAGACAGCCGAGCGCCCCGAGCTCGGGAAAGAACGCGCGGTGCTCCAGGATGTGCTCCACCTTCGCCGTGAAGTCGAACGTCAGCTCCGGGAACTCAGCGTGCATGCTGCGCACGATCGTGAGCGAGTGGCCAGGTCCGTTGAGGAAGTCCGGATCGCCGAACGTAATGTGGGTTGCGCCCGCCTGAACCAGTCGCCGGATATCCTCGAGGACAATGTCCTTCGGGACGACGAAAAACCGGCCTCCGTAGACGGGGGGAATAGGGCAGTGGAGGCACATGTGCAGACACCCGCGGCTGGCTTCCACGTAGCCAGTCAGCCCTCGGACGCCGTCGTGCTCGAGGCGTGCGTACTTCGCAAGAGCCGGCAGGCTCCCACGGCTCGGGACTGGGAACGGCAACCGTTTGAGGAAGGGACCCGCTGGTTGGCTCCGCCGATGCACGCCCTCGACCTTACGGGCTGACCTTTTTCCAAGGATTGGATGAGGCCTAGCAACGGAGTCTCACACTCGCCCCCGATGACCGAATCGGCCACGCGCTCAAGCAGGTAATCCGCGTTGAGCGAAGCGTAGAGCCCGTACAAGCAGATATAACAGGTTGGGTTCGTCTGACGGATCTGCTCGGCCACGCGCACGCCCAGCCGTAGCGCCGTGTGCATGGGGACCGAGATCCCCACGAATCGCGCACGGACCACGCTCTCCACATCGAAGCGCTCTACGGAGATGTCCAGCGTGTCTGGCGTGTACCCGGCGCGTTCGAGAAACGCCGCCGCCGAGGCGATCGACAGGGGTTGGTGGCCGAGCTCGTAACAGGAGATCAGCAGAATCGACCCCGGTCGTCGCAACACCCCGTCTCCCGGCTCGCCGAAGGCGGCGGTGGTACGTCTGTCCATTCTTTTCTTTACTGAGTGGGTCTCTCGACCACGTGGAGCATCCGCTCGACCGCGCGCCGGGCTTTTTCCGCAACGGCCGGCTCAACCACCACCTGGTATTGCAGTGTTTCGAGAGAGTGCAGGATCTTGGGTAAGGTGATGCGCTTCATGTGGGGGCAGAGATTGCACGGACGAACAAACTCAGTCTGGGGAAATTCCACCGCCACGTTGTCGCTCATCGAGCACTCAGTAATCAAGACCACTCTTGTCGGTCGCCGCTGATCCACATAACGGATCATGCCGGAGGTGGATCCTACAAAGTCAGCTTCCGCGAGCACGTCAGGAGGGCACTCAGGGTGGGCCAGGATCTGTACGTCCTGGTTCTGCTCACGGTAGAGACGAAGGTCGGCGGCGGAAAAGCGTTCGTGAACTTCGCAGTGCCCCCTCCAGAGAATCACGTCGACTTTTGTTTGTCCGGCGATGTGACGACCCAGAAACTCGTCGGGCAAGAAAATCACTCGGCCGCTATTCAGCGACTCGACCACCTCCACAGCATTGGCCGACGTGCAGCAAATGTCGGATTCCGCTTTCACCGCTGCCGACGTGTTCACATAGCTCACCACGGGAACGCCAGGATAGCGGTGGCGCAGGAGGCGGACATCTTCCGCGGTAATCGAGGATGCAAGAGAGCACCCTGCCTCGAGATCCGGAATCAAAACCGTTTTCTCCGGGCAGAGAAGCTTTGCGGTCTCGGCCATGAAGTGGACGCCGCACAGGACAATGACCTCGGCGTCAGTCCGGGCTGCCTGACGGGCGAGGGCCAGAGAGTCGCCAGCGAGATCCGCGACCCCGTGGAAGATCTCCGGCGTCTGGTAGTTGTGAGCCAGGATGATGGCGTTGCGCTCACGTTTGAGCTCGTTAATTGCTGCGATGTATGGAGCGTGAACGGGCCATTCGATCTCCGGGATGACCCTCCGGACGCGCTCAAATATGGACGCGGTTGCCCGAGCGACCTCTGGCGTATAGTCGAGTCGCGCTGGCGCCAGAATGACATCAGAAATCTGAGAAGCAACCATGGTTATCGCTCAACGTGCGAACCAACCATCAAGAGCCGGTCCCTGACGCGCTCCTCCGCCACCTCCAGCGCCTCCTCGCAGTCCTTGCACCGAATCGCGAAGGGCAGCGCACGCAAGCGCCGCTTAGGAATCTCCTCGCCGCACTCGAGACAATATCCGTAGGTGCCCTCATCCAACCGAGACAACGCTTGATTGATTTGATCGAGAGTTTCCGCCTTCATCTGAATAAGCGCGAACTCGATATCTTGCTGGGTGTCGGCTTCGAAGATTCCCCCCGTGCCAAGCTCCTCACTCGTTTCCTTCCATTCCGCCTCGGCGCGCACATCGCGGAACTTGTCCTGGATCTCCCTTAAGATCTCCCGCTTGCGCTCCGCGAGGCTTCGCTTGAGGCCTTCGTTGGGGTTCTTGTTCATTTTCACAATCGTGGTGGCATTGTCACCTTACTGGATTTGCCCTTTCCGGGACATCCGGCGCCGCCTGAAAGTGCCCGGAAATCAGGAGTCTCGATCTTGTTGTTCAGTTTCTTTCAGCCCGAATTTCGCTCAAGTTGACAATGCCAGCCGGCCCTCTGTTAATATAGGACTAATTTAGTCGTATTTCAAGACCGCGATTTGATTCGATTGGTGTTGGAAGAGGAAAACACGCGATGCCTTATCCGGAATCCTTCATCGCCCCCATGCGGGAGGAGCTGACGCGCCTGGGGGTGCAGGAGCTACGAACATCGGGTGAGGTCGACGCGGTCGTGCGACAGAAGTCGGCCACCGTCATGGTGGTCGTGAACTCGATGTGCGGGTGCGCGGCGGGCAAAGCTCGACCCGGCGTGGCGCTCGCGCTTAGGCACCCCGTTAAGCCGGACGTCGTGGCGACCGTCTTCGCCGGTGCCGACATCGAAGCCACCGAGCGGGTGCGCAGCTACTGCGCCGCGCACCGGCCTTCGTCACCTTCCATCGCGATCCTCCGCGACGGCCAGCTGCTGTACATGCTGGAGCGGCATCAGATTGAGAACCAGACGGCCGAGACGATCGCGCGCATCCTCACGGAGGCGTTCGATAGGTTCTGCGCCCCTCCCGCGCAGCGGGCGCAGGCGTAGTCCTTCAGTCCTTCGTTCTTGGTCCTTGGTCCGACGTGGCGCGATGCCTTCGATAACGCGCGGCGTTGACTACGCAAAATTCATATGTCAGCCATCGACGACCCGAAGACCCTTGATCGCGCGCGTCGCTCGTTCGCCGACCAGCACGACATCGACGAGTTCCTCGCCACGCTGGAGACGTTTGAGCGCGGGGCGATCGGCCCCGACCAGTGGCGCGCGTTCCGCCTGGTCCGCGGCACCTATGGCCAGAGGCAGGACGGTGACGTCCACATGCTTCGGGTGAAGGTGCCGCAAGGGGTGCTCGACGCGCGGCAGCTTTACGCCTTTACGACGGTGGCCGAGACCTACTCGCGCGGCTTTGGCCACATCACCACACGCCAGAACATCCAGTTCCATTTCGTGAAGCTGCACGATGTGGAGCTGGCGATGCAGCTCCTCGCCGACGTTGGTGTCACCACGGGCGAAGTCTGCGGGAACTCGGTGCGCAACATCACCTGCTGCCCGTACGGCAGGACTACGTGGATCTGGCCGAGGAGACGGAGTTCCACCCCGAGATCCAGGAAGGCAGGTGCAGCGTCTGATTCGGATGCTCGGCTTTCTACGAACCGGTGACGCTGGGTTGCAGGCGGCGCATGTATAAGCTGCACGGAATTATGCGGCAAGGCACGATCGATTCGGCGTTGACGTCTGTGCGGTACGCCACCTTAGAGGAAGCGCGCGCCGGCGCGCGTGAACTCCTCCGTGATGACCGCGTACTGCGGACGATGATCGTGTGGAACGAAGTCCCTCCCCGCTTTGCCGAGTGGGTCGAGCGGTGATCTGACCGGCACGCTCTCCCGAAGCGCTGAGACGGTCTGTCGCGGCTCCTTCGCGGGCTGTCGATCCTTGGCTGACTTTTTGTGAAAGTAGCGACGACAAGCGAAATCGAGCCCGGTCAGGCACGACTCGTCGACGTCCAGGGCAAGTCGATCGCCCTCTTCAACGTCGAGGGTCAGTTCTTCGCGCTCGACAGCACGTGCACGCATAAGGGCGGTCCCTTGGCTGAGGCAGAGATCTCGGGCACGAAGTGACCTGCCCCTGACACGGCGCGAGGTTCGACGTTCGGACAGGGGAGGTCGTTGGTCCGCCGGCCCAGCAAGCCGTCGCGCGCTACGGCGTCCGCGTGACGGAAAGCGACATCGAGGTCGCGATGTAGGAACGACCGCATCGCGCGGCCAGAAGGAAAGGAAGCTTGAGGCATGCAGACCACCGGTCCGCACCACAACCATGACCGCGCGCCAAACGCGTCGTCCCAGCAGCCTTCCGCCGGTCATGAAAAGCTGCCAGGAATCAGGCACGTCATCGCGGTGGGCAGCGGCAAGGGCGGCGTGGGGAAGTCCACCGTCAGCGTGAATCTCGCGTTCGCGCTCCAGCAACTCGGCGGTCGCATCGGGCTCGTTGACGCGGACGTCCTAGGCCCGAGCATCCCCGTGATGCTGGGACTTTCCACCGGCCAGCCGCCCGCGCTGGCCGCGGACCAGAAGATCATCCCCGCGGACCGGCACGGCCTGAAGGCGATATCGATGGGCATGCTCACCGGGGACGACGAGCCGGCCATCTTGCGCGGGCCGATGGTGAGCAAGTACCTACAAATGTTCATCGGCTCCGTGCAGTGGGGACACCTGGACTATTTGATTATCGACCTCCCGCCCGGGACCGGCGACACGCAACTGACGTTGGCCCAGAGCGTTCCTCTGTCCGGCGCGGTCATCGTGACGACGCCGCAGGATGTGAGCCTCAAGATCGCCCGCCGCGGGCTGCGAATGTTCGAGACCGTGCATGTTTCCATCCTCGGTATCATCGAGAATATGAGCACCTTCACGTGCCCTCACTGTGGAAAGGGCACGGACGTCTTCCGCCGCGGCGGTGGCGAGCGGCTCAGTCGGCAGCTCGGCGTCCCGTTCCTGGGTGCGATTCCTCTCGACGCCGACATCGTCACGGGCGGTGACGAAGGGCGTCCGATCGTGCTCGAGAAGCCGACCTCCTTCGCAGCCCAGGCCTACGTCGCTATCGCCACGGAACTCGCTGGCCGACTCCAGGGACTCCCAACAACGGTGCTGAAGCCGTTCGCGTGGACCTGGGAAACCAACGAGGGTGAGCCGGCCTGGGTAGAGAGCGCTGTCCGGCCGACGGGTTCCCAGACCACTCCCGTCGGTTTCCGGCGGCGAGATGCGCGCACGTTGTCTGTGCTCTGGGAGGACGGGCACCGTGACGACTTCGACGTCCGGGACCTTCGACTGGCATGCCCGTGCGCCCGCTGCGTCGAGGAAATGAGCGGACGGCCGCTCCTCGATCCAAAGAGCGTGCTGCCGGACGTGGCCCCACGCACGATCACCAGCGGAGGCAATTACGCCATCACTTTCGGCTGGAACGACGGCCACAGTACCGGGATCTACTCGTTCAAGCACCTGCGGGCCCTCGCTGAGCGCGACGCGGCCAAGGTCGTGGAAGATGTCTGATGTCCTGCCTGTCGACGCGACGATCACGATCCGCGCCGAGACCTCCGTCGCCGATCCCGACACGTGCAAGTTCACCGTAAGTCGGACGGTGCATCCGGGTGGTCCCTTCTTCTTCCACGCCAAAGAATTGGCCGCTGGTTCGCCCCTCGTCGAGCGGTTGTTCACGCTTCCCGGCGTCGCGCACGTGCTCGTTGCTGAGAACGTCGTGACGGTCGGGAAGGACTCAGGAGCCTCGTGGGCCGCACTCAAACCGGGGATCGGAACGGTCATCCGTGCGCAGCTCGTCACGGGGGTGCCGGCCATCCTCGAGGCCCCTCGCACCGCAGGTGCGTGGGGGCGCACCGACGCCGAGGTTCGTGCGGTTGTTCAGGAACTCTTGGACCAGCAAGTGAACCGTTCCATCGCGGCCCACGGCGGGCAGATTTCCATTGTCGACGTGAGGGACAGAAACCTGTTTGTCGCCATGAGTGGCGGGTGCCAGGGATGCGCGGCCTCTCAAGTGACTCTGCGACACGGGTTCGAGGTCATGGTGCGGAGGGTCGCACCGGAGATCGTGGACATCGTCGACACCACGGACCACGCGGCAGGGAAGAAGCCATTCTACGAGCGGACAGGGTAAAGCAGGAGGCTTCGATGGCTTCGATGACAACACCGGAGGAACGATGAAATTGTCGAAGACCGGCTCCGCTACGCGCGTAGTAGAAGGAAGATGACGACCCCGGTGACCGAGACGTAGAGCCAAATAGGCAGGAACACGCGATTCAAACGCCGGTGGCGTCCGAAGGCGTGGGTGAAGGCGAAGTAGAACGAGGTGAGCGCGAGCGGCACCACGGTGATGGACAGGACCACGTGGGTGATCAAGATGAAGAAGTACACCACCCGGAGGGGCCCCGTGCCCGTGAACGTGGTGTCTCCGTGGACGAAGTGGTAAGCGAGGTAGCCCACCAGGAAGACGGCGGACAGGATGAAGGCTGAGACCATGCACACACGGTGCAAATGGACCGCCCGCCGGCGTATGGCCACGTAGCCCACGACCAGGCACAGCGCAGAGAGCCCGTTGCAGACCGCATTGACGGCGGGCATGAAGGCCAGGTCGGGGTCGCCCGCCGCCGTCCTGTCCCGCAGCAAGATGAAGGCGATGAACGCCACGGCCGCGCTGGAGATGAGCGCGTTGAAGAGGAAGAAGGCTCGATCGGACCGGGGCGTTAGCGTGGCGGCGGCATCCAAGGTTGCGGACCTCGCGTACAAGCGTAATTCTGCGCGGTGGGCCCTGTCCAGCAGCGGCCAGTGACATGTCAAAGCGGCCCGTGACACCTTCTTCCCGTCGAGAAACGGCTTCTGTCCCTAGGCGACGCTGCACCTGACAGGAGCACCAGGCCTCGGTACGTCACGAACGCTGATCCTGTCTGGTCTCTCTAATATGCAGACCGTTCAGTGAACCGACAAGCCGCGCGCTACGCCACGGACGGACACTGCGGCGTTTGAGAGGCCGTCAAGTGGGTATGCTCGAGGGTCACGCCACTTGGCGGGCACGTACAACGCGTAACAGAAGAGCGTCGCCTCTTCGGGCCAAGTACCCGACGGATTGGCGAGGCCGAAATCGATCGCGCTTAGCAACGGCCTGAGGAGCATAGACCGATGACCGTCAGCCGACTCCGGCGTTCGCGAGGTGACTCGGGTTGGTCGGACGACAGATCAGCCAGGATCTCTGTTGGCGTCATCGTGGGACCGGCGGAGTCACCGGCTCGTGTGCGTCGCGGATGGATCGCGCTGGCCCGGTCGATCGAGCACCGAGACGACAAGCTCGTGGCGAGCCTGCTATCAGGACGGTACGTGGCGATTGTTGCCACGGGATACTGCGCTGGGCGGCGGGAATGTGATCTCGAAGCGATCGTCGGATCGTGAGCGTTGCACGCAGCTCCGGATGCGCCCAAAGCATTCCCGGCAAGCCACGGCAGGATGCTCGCCCGCTATGATGGTCACATGGCTGGCTGGCACCTCGAGCACACCTACGCGGAGCTGCCGCAGCTCTTCTACTCGCATGAGGCACCGACTCCGGTTCGCGAGCCGCGCCTGGCCGCTTTCAACCGGCCGCTCGCGACGATGCTCGGACTCGAGCCGGAGGCGCTCGAGGGTCTCGAAGGCGCCGCGATTTTCGCGGGCAATGCCGTGCCCGAAGGCGGGCGACCCATCGCGCAGGCGTACGCCGGCCACCAGTTCGGCCACTTCACTGCTCTCGGCGATGGCCGTGCGATCCTGCTTGGCGAGCAGATCACGCCATCCGGCGATCGCGTGGACATTCAACTGAAAGGGGCAGGGCAGACGCGGTTCTCCCGCCGGGGTGACGGGCGCGCCGCGCTCGGGCCGATGCTGCGGGAACACATCATCAGCGAGGCGATGCACGCGCTCGGCATTCCGACCACCCGGAGCCTGGCAGTGGTGAAGACGGGCGAGTCTGTCTATCGCGAGACGGTGCTCGACGGCGCAGTGCTGACGCGCGTTGCCGCGAGCCATATCCGCGTCGGCACCATGCAGTGGGCAGCGGCACACGACGACCAGGAAGCCGTGCGGGCGCTTGCGGACTACACGCGTGCGCGACACTACCCGGAGCTCGCCGATTCGCCAGAGCGCCACATCGCGCTGTTTGACGCGATCCTCGGACGGCAGGCGTACCTGATCGCCCGCTGGCAGCTGGTCGGCTTCATCCATGGCGTGATGAACACCGACAACATGGCACTCTCTGGCGAAACGATCGACTACGGCCCGTGCGCGTTCATGGATAGGTACGATCCCGCCACAGTGTTCAGCTCCATCGACCATGGCGGGCGATACGCGTACGGTAACCAGCCGTCGGTCGCGCAGTGGAACCTCGCCCGACTTGCCGAAGCGATGTTGCCGCTGTTCGATCGGGACGTCGATCGCTCAGTGGAGCGTGCCACGGCGGCGCTCGACCGCTTCCCGGACCTGTTCGAGCAGCACTGGCTCGACGGCATGCGAGGGAAGCTTGGACTGTTCACGCAGGAAGAAGGAGACAAGGCGCTCGTCGACGACCTCCTCGCCTGGATGCAGCGGCGGTCGGCCGACTTCACGAACACCTTCCGGTCGCTGACCAGCGGGCGCCTGGTCGGGGACTCCACGAACGCCGATCCCGAACTCGAGGCGTGGCATCATCGGTTGGCGGCGCGCCGCGGGCGGCAGCCGCAGTCGCCCGCCGAGGCCGAGGACCTAATGCGACGGCACAACCCGGCGTTCATCCCGCGCAATCACAACGTGGAGGAGGCGCTCCAGGCGGCGACCAACGCGGACGACGATTCCGTGATGGAGCGACTGCTTGACGTGCTGGCGACACCCTACGACCATGGGCGCGACTTGCCGATGTTCAGCACGTCCAGTTCGGGCGAGCAGCCTTACCGCACGTTCTGCGGCACGTAGCCCGCCCACGCGCTCTGCGTATAGAGCCATGGTAGGAGACGCACTCGGTTCAACGGTGGCCGAGGTGACGCGGCCGGTGTAGCGATGTGCTCGGGCATCCAACTCGAAGCAGGTGCACCATGCAGATGGACTGAGATCGATGCTTTGGATCCAATTCCGAATGGACGTTGCACACGGCGAGCGGTGAGAGCAGTATCGACCGAGGGCGGCAAAGGGTGCTTACAGCTGTCGCTCGTACTTCGCGATCTCCGAGTCCGCACTGATCGAGAGCAAGTCCCTGATTATGGTTCCGCACTGACGCAACAGATAGGGAAGCCGCTCGTGCACTCCTCGCCCAGCAGAAAACCCCGTTAGCGAGGTCAATGTCGTATTTTGAGGCGAGACCGAGGGCCGTGGGCGCCGCGACCGCGCGTGCAATAGCGTGCAAGGCGTCACGGCAACGCTGGCATTTACGGCAATCACGGCATTGCAGAATCTGCAACTTACAGAATGTAAAGCGTCCTGGCGGGTTCGAACCCGACCCTCACTGAGTCACCAAGACAGGCCTCGCATCACGCTGCACGGATGAGCCAGTTGCGGAAATCGTCCAGTGTGGTGAGCCACGCCATTAAAGGTAATAAAATCAGTAACTTACAGATCCGACGCCTTGTTCGGTGATGTAAGTGGCTGCGTGTCAATACGTTGCGACTGCTTGGCCGTACTGGACGATTTTCGCAACTGGCTGAACGAACCGGTGAGGCCAGCTGACGTAGGTCATAGAAATCGCAGTACGAGTCAGCTCTTCTATCCGAGCCTGGCGGCAGGCCGGCGGTTGTGCGGAGCTCGCGCTCATCATGCGCACCTACGGAACGCGACCGAAGCACCAAACCAAGCACCGCCGCAACGGCAATGATCCAAACCGGCTCTATTTTTCGTGAGGGCGAGTACCAGTGTCCCGACGATGATGAGCACAGCGTGCCATGGTGTCAGCGTGGCCTGAGGAGCCAGTCGGATCCCAGTCATCACCATGAGTCCACAGGACCCGCCGCTGCATGCGCCCTGCAAGGCCCCGCATTCCTCGTAAGAGCAGCCGCGAAATTGGAATGGCAAGGACTGCCGGTGTCGCCAGTGGCCGATTAGCAACCATCAGGTTGCCTAACAAC
>WHTZ01000071.1 GCA_009377495.1 Luteitalea sp. | reverse complement strand
AAGAAGCACAGCACTCCCTGACCTCCATGGTTCGTCCAATGGCTGGAGACGGGCTGACCTCGTTCATAGTACGCGAACGACGTAATGCGCTGTCAAGCAAACACCAGCAGGCGGGCAGATTGGTGCTACCATTGATTCCGGATCGTGGTAAATTGCTGCCCTTCATGAGCACGACGCGAACCTTGTTCATCGTGGTGCTCGGTGTCACGCTCGTCTGCGAAGTGGCACGTGGTGCGGGTGCGCAGAATGTGGGCGGCGCCGCGTCCGGACTCGTGAGCGATGCCACGCGCGGACGTGTGGCCGGGGCTGTGGTCACGCTCGTTCACACCGAAACCTCGGTTACCAGACACGCCACGAGCGACGAGGCTGGCCGCTACCGTCTCTCGTCCCTGGCGCCGGGAGACTACCGGCTCGAGGTCGACGTCCCAGGGTTCGCGCGCCACACGCAGCACCTGCGCATTGTGGCGGGTCAGACGATCGTGCTGGACGTTCAACTGCAGATCGCGGCGGGCGATGAAGAGGTTCAGGTCTTCGCGTCAGCGCTGCAACGAGAATCCGCCGAGCTCGGTGGTATCGTCGATCGCGATCTGGTGCTGGGGCTGCCGGTCAACGGCCGGAGCTACGAGCAACTGACACTCCTCGAGCCCGGCGTGGTGGCAACCACCAGTCGAGAGACGGGCGTTCTCTACCAGCACGGCCTCAAGATCAATGTCACTGGGGCGAGCAGCCGGTCCAACGCATGGCTACTCGACGGGACGAGCGTCGCCGACCTCTATAACAACGGTTTGGGCAGCGTCGCGGGGACGTTTCTCGGCCTCGAGGCAGTCCGTGAGTTTCAAGTCATGACCAACGCCTATGACGCATCGCATGGTGGCGTCAGTGGCGGCGTCGTGAGCATCATTACCAAGTCTGGCTCAAGCGACCTACACGGGTCGGCGTTCGGCACGTTCAGGGACGGCCGGCTCGACGCAAAGAGCTATTTCGACACCGAAAAGCCGGAGTTCTGGCGCCGGCAGGCCGGGTTCTCTCTCGGCGGACCAGTGCGTCGTGATCGCGCGGTGTTCTTCGCGACCGGCGAGTGGCTTCGCGAGTCGAGAGGCATCACACAGGTCACGACCGTGCCCTCGGTTGCGGCGCGTCACGGGCATCTGGCCGACCCCCAGCGACCTGGAGGGACGATTGCTGTGAGCCCGCTGGTCGAGCCGTTTCTCGACGTCTTCCCGCTTCCAAACGGCATCGACTTCGGCGATGGCCTCGCGGAATACCGGTTCGAGGCAGTTCGGCCCACGAACGAGGGCTTCGGGCAGGGCAGGATCGACGTCGATCTGGGGCGCGGAAACAGCGTCTTTGCGCGGGTGACCTTCGACGGCGCACGCAAGACGGAGCCGGGGAACTATCCCGAGGCAGACGTCGAGTGGGAATCGGAGAGCCGCTTCCTCACGATCGAGGACATGCACGTCGCCTCCGACAGCATTGTCAACACGGCGCGGTTCTCCTACAGCTTCACGGACCTCGAGCAGACCGATACCACGGGGCGAGGTTTCTCCGACGACCTATCGATCGTTCCGGGACGCGGGATTCCGCACTTCAGGGTCGGAGGCATGCCCGCCTTCGGATCGCTCGTCTCACCGCACACGCGTGCGCGTCAGCGGCTGTTTTCGCTCGCAGACGACGTGGCGATCTCGAAAGGATCGCATTTGCTGAAGATGGGTGCGCTCGTGGAGCACTTCGACGCACTGGTCGACTTTCAGATCTTCTGGGCTGGGCGCTACACCTTTCCGGGTATTGCCCAGTTCCTGGAGGGGCGTCCGTCAGTGCTGTCGCTGGCATTGCCCGGATCCGAATCGCTGCGGGAGCTCTCGAGTACGCAGTTCGGCCTGTATGCCCAGGACGACGTGAAGCTGTCGCCGGGGCTGACGCTGAGCGGGGGGCTCCGATGGGAGCTCGCCACGGCGCCGCGCGAAGCCGAGGGGCGGCTGGTCGCCTTGCCTGATCCGCTCCATGACGTTGTGCCGGTCACGGGCACGCTCCTGCGCACGGAGAAGATGAACCTCGCGCCGCGGCTCGGGATCACCTGGATGCCCAACCCCGACGGCCATACCGTCTTGCGGGCCGGCGCGGGGATGTTCTACGACATCAACACGCTGCCATTTGTAGCCCAGACGGTCGGAACCAATCCGCCCTTCTTCGATCAGGTGACCGTGAGAAATCCGGGGTTCCCACATCCGGACCTGCCGGTGTCTACGGAGCTCAGCCTCGGCGTGCCCGCGTACGACTGGCAAACGCCTCGCCTCGTCCATTACAACGCCGCAGTCGAACGCGTGCTCCCCTGGAGGACAACGTTGACCGTCGCGTACGCCGGTTCCCGGGGCACCAACGTTGTGCGGTCGGGCGACTTGAACGCTCCACTTCCTGACGTCCTGCCGGACGGGACGCACGTGTTTGCGCCGGGGAGCCCCCGCCGCAACCCCGCGTTCGGCGCCATCTCGTACCGAACGCCAGACGGCAACTCCTGGTATGACGCCCTCCAACTGAAGCTCACCCGGCGGCTACACGAGGGACTGCAGTTCCAGGCAAGTTACACGTTGTCGCGAGCCACCGACGACACGCAGGGCACGGTGCCCACCGAGTCGGACGGCAGCGTGACGCAGTGGATGGATCCCGATCGCAAGGCGCCCGATCGAGGGCCCGCGGACTTCGACCGCCGCCACAACCTGACGACGAGCTTCATCTGGAGAATGCCGAGCCTGAGGGACGCCCCCACGATGCTCCGCCACGTGGCCGGTGACTGGACGATCAGTGGCATCCTAGCCCTGCGATCGGGCAATCCGTTCACGGTCGGCATCAAGGGAGATTACTCGCACACGCTGGCGCGTGTCTCGGTGCACCGGCCGAATCTCAGACCGGGGGTCGACCCCGATCGAATCATCCTCGGAGGCGCCGAGCGCTACTTCGATCCCTCGGCCTTCGAGCTGCAGGCGCCCGGCACCTTCGGCAACGTGGGCCGCAACAGTCTCACCGGACCGGGGCTTGCGACGCTCGATCTGGCATTTGCGAAAGCGCTCGCGTCCGGCTCGGTGGGAGGCGCGCGACGGCTGGAGCTTCGCCTCGACATCTTCAATGCGCTCAATCACACCAATCTCGGTGTGCCACAGCGCATTGCCTTTGCGGGCGTGAGGCAGGACGAAGCGCCGATCAGCAGCGCCGGGCGTATCACCACGACGACGACCGGACCGCGCGAGATCCAGCTGAGTCTCAGAGCGTCATGGTGAGCACGCGTGTCAGGGTCGGCGTGCGGCTCTCCCTGCTCGCAGTCGTGTGCTCGTTCCTCGTAGCCCCTTCGCAGGTATCGTTCGCCGCCCGCAAGGGCCCTGTCCGCGAAGCACGGCAGCAACCGGGCGCCTCGTTCCGGGTGGACATCGACTACGTCAACGTGGACGTGACGGTGACCGACGGGCAGGGGCGATTCGTCCGCGATCTTCGCGTCGAAGAGCTCGAAGTGTACGAGGACGGCGAGCGGCAGCACGTGTCGAGCGTTTCGCTCGTGGAGATCCCCGTCGTCAGCGGAGATCCGTCGACGACCGCGAGCGCGGTCGGTCCGACGCGCGTCGAGCCTGATGTGCGCTCGAACGACCTGGCGGCGAGCGGGCGCGTGTACGTGATCGTGCTCGACGATCTTCACGTGGCCGCCCAGCGGTCTGTACAGGTGAAAGCGGCGGCGCGGCAGTTCATCGAGCAGCACCTTGGACCGAACGACGTCGCGGCTGTCCTCCACACGAGCGGCCGTGGTGACGCCAACCAGGAGCTCACGACCAGTTCGCAACTCCTGATCAGGGCGGTCGACAAGTTCATGGGCCGCAAGTTGCGGTCGAGCGTGCTGGAACAGCTGGACGCATACGACAGGCGTCCGGACGAGCCGACCAACGCGGACATGCGGATGCGGCGCATCACCGACCCGCTTGCTGGCACGCGGGCCGACCAGGCGCGGAGCATGCTCGCCACACTGACCAACCTGGGAGACTTGCTCGCCCGCTCACAGGGGCGCCGCAAGGCCGTCGTGCTGTTCAGCGAAGGCCTCGACTACGACCTTCAGATGGGCGCCGCCCAGACCTCGAGCGGACTGACGACCTTCACGAATACCGATGCCCCCGCGCTACTCCGCGAGCTCCAGCAGACGATCCGCGCGTCCGCGCGTGCGAACCTCAGCGTCTACGCCGTCGATCCGCGAGGCCTCGCCGGGACGGGCGACGAGCTGATCGAGGTGACGTCGCTGCCCCAGAATCCGCTCCTTGGCCTCACCACGACAGCGTTCGAGAACGAGGTCAGGCGGGCACAGGACAGCCTTCGAGCGCTGTCGGACCACACTGGCGGTTTCGCATCGGTCAGCTCGAACGATTTCGATGCGGCCTTCGACCGCATCGTCGCCGACAACAGCGCGTACTACCTGCTTGGGTACCATTCGACCGACCCGAAGCAAGACGGGAGCTTCCGCAAGATCGACGTACGCGTCACCAGGCCAGGCGTGCGCGTTCGGGCGCGCTCAGGTTATACGGCCGCACGACCGAAGAACGTGGAATCGGGGCCCTTGACGGAAGCCCTCGAGCCATCTGCGGCGCTGCGCGAGGCCCTCAATAGCCCGCTCCCCGTGGCGGCGCTACCGGTGCGCGCCTTCGCAGCTCCGTTCAAAGGCGTGGACGAGGCATCCGTTCTGGTCGGCGTCGAGGTCGATGCGCGGAGCTTCCGCTTCGAGCAAAAGGACGGCTTGTACATCGACAGGCTGGACGTGGCCATCGTGGCGCTCGACGAGCAGGCGACGTTCAAGGCCGGCGACCGGCACACGATCAACCTGCGACTGAAGCCGTCGACCTATGCGGCCATGCAGGCTCACGGTCTGAGGATGCTGTTTCGCCTCAACCTGCCACCCGGTCGGTTTCAGCTGCGCGCCGCTGCACACGAGCTCGGGTCACGCGCGGCGGGCAGCGTCTTCTACGATCTCGACATTCCTGACTTCAGCACCGCGGCGCTGGCGATGAGCGGCCTGGTCCTGACCGGGCCAAGCGCTGGCCAGATGCCAACCGCGCGGCCGGACGCCCAACTCCACGGCGTGCTTCCGTCTCCGCCGACCGGCGCACGCAGCTTTCATCCCGACCAGACGCTGACGGCGTTCTTCGAGGTCTACCGCGGAGCGACGGCCGGCACGGGGGCCATAGAGGTCTTGACGACCGTACACAGCGCCGACGGCCGTGTTCGATTCAGGTCGGAAGAGCAGTCCTCTGCCGGCGCCGGGGGGGACTTCGCCGGAGCCGTGCCGATCTCCTTGGCGGGATTGCCGCCTGGCCAGTACACACTCCGCATAGAGGCGCGCCCGGGCAACGGCGAGGATCGAGTCGCCAGGCGCCAAGCAGCCTTCGAAATCGTTGCGGCAGACGCGCGGCAGAGGTAGTGCACGCGCGGCCCATTCCCCCCTTCGGCAGGCGGCTTTCTGCCTGCGTGACGCCCGCCTCCACACTGATTGGTCAGACCATGTCTTGGTCGGACCTTTAGTTCTTGACATGCGAAGGCCCGCCCCTTACAGTGCGACATACAAACTCTGGAGGTCTGTTATGAGTAGGGTGCCGTTCGTGCTGATCGGCTTTCTGCTCGTCGCCCCACCAGGCGCTCTGGCCCAATTGACCACGGGAACGATCTCGGGGACGGTCAAGGACGGCGGCGGTGGTGTGTTGCCTGGGGTGACGGTGACGGTGCGGCACGTGGATACGAGCGTCTCGCGGACGCTTGTGACCGACGCGGAGGGACGGTACGAGGCGCCCAGCCTGCCGCTGGGCGCCTGGGAGGTACGCGCGGAGCTGTCCGGTTTCCGGCCGATCCTACGCAGCGGGATCGGCTTGACGGTCGGGCGGCACGCGGTCGTGGATCTCGAGCTGGAGATCGGCGCCATGGAGGAAGTCGTGACGGTGGTCCGCGAAGCGGCGCTGATCGAAACCACGAGCGCGACGGTGTCGAACTTGATCGATTCGCAGCGCGTCGAGGAGCTGCCTCTCAACAACCGCGACCTGACGCAGCTCACCTACTTGCAGCCAGGCATCATCAAGATGCCGCGGACGGGTGGCGGCGTCTTCAGCGGCATGGGGGATACGATCAGCGTGGCGGGCGCCCGGGGCAACCAGAATCTGTACTTGCTCGACGGCGTGGCCGCTACCGATCTCTCCGGCAACCCCCAGAGCGCGATGGGCTCCTATGTGGGCGCCGAGACCGTCCAAGAGTTCCAGATCATCACGAACAACTACTCGGCCGAGTACCGCAGCCAGCCGGGTGGCATCATTAGCGCGGTGACCAAGTCGGGGACCAACACGCTGCACGGGTCGGCGTTCTGGACGCATCGCAACGATTCGCTGGACTCCCCCAACTACTTCGACGACCTGTTCGACGTCGAGCAGCCCGAGTTCACACGCCACCAGTACGGCGGATCCGTGGGCGGCCCAATCATGCGCGACCGGACGTTCTTCTTCGCGAGCTTCGAGGGCCTGCGGGAGCGTCTTGGGCGGACCGACACGATCCGCGTGCCCACGATGGACGCGCGCCAGGGCATTCTGCCGACCGGCGTTGTGCCAGTCGATCCGGCGGTCAGACCATATTTGGATCTTTGGCCCGTGCCGGGCGACGGAAACACGATCGTGGAGGACCTGGGAGACGGAACGGTACAGATTGCCGGCCCCGAGAATCGACCAACTGATGGCCAGTATGTCCTCGGCAAGGTGGATCACGATCTCGGGCGCGCCGGCCGACTGGCGGCAACCTACAACTACGACGCCGCGGACCGCCAGATCGCCGGCATGCTCGAACGCGTCGGAGCGGCCACCTCGGGCGCCGGGGATGGCCTGGGCGACGCCAGCACGAAGCACGTCGCATCGGTCAAGCACACGAGCATCTGGTCGCCGTCGATCGTCAACGAGCTGAGCTTCGGGTACAGCAGCACCAAGCCGGAGGGGTCGATTCCCTTCAACCCGCAAGACTTCGGCAGTCTCGTGTTTCTGCCCCAGCGGGATCTCATGGGCCAGCTGGGGGTCAGTGGGGTCAGTAGCCTCGGCTTCCGCACGATCCTGGACGCGTACGGCCAGTACGTCTTCACGATTCAAAACGGGCTCTCGTGGAATCTGGGGGACCATTCCCTGCGGCTTGGGGCAGAGGTCAATCCGATGCGCCTCACGCAGGACAGCTGCGCCCGCGGCTGCAATGGCGTGTACAGCTTCGATGGCCTGGAGGAGCTCCTTCGGGGGCAGCCGGCGGAATTCGAGGCGACGCTGCCGCAGGGCGACACGCCCGTTCGCACGCTGAGCCAGCTCCTGTTCGGCGCCTACTTTCAGGACAACTGGGCCGTTCGTTCAGATCTGACGTTGAACCTGGGACTGCGTTACGAGTTCATGACCGTGCCGAAGGAGCGCGAGGGCAACACGGGGAGCCTGCGGCATTACACCGACACGGAAGTCACGGTGGGCCCCCTATTCAAGAATCCGACCCTGAAGAGCTTCAGTCCCCGGGTTGGCTTTGCCTGGGCTCCAGGCGACCGCAAGACGTCCGTGCGCGGTGGCTTCGGGATCTACTACGAGCACCCAAGCCTCTATCACGCACGCACCACCATGCAGGAACTGCCGCCGTTCACGCTGGTCGGGACGGTCGATCAGAGCAACGTCGATGTACCGCTACGGTTCCCGGATGCGTACTCGACGCAGCTCGATCTGCTCAGCGCGGCGGTCAACATCCGCAGCATTGCGTACGACCTCGACACGATGCACGGTTATCGGTGGAGCCTGATGGTGCAGCGGGAGCTGCCCGCCCGATGGGTCGTGGCAGTCGGGTACACCGGGTCGACACACCGGAATCTCCTGATTCAGTCGATCGGCCATCTGAGGCAGTGGGAGGGATACCCTGAGCAGGCCGCGGACCCGAAGTTCTTTCCGGAAGGGGCTGATCGCATCAACCCAGCGTGGGCTGACATGCGCCTCCAGCATACGAGCGGAAACGCCGACTACCACGGCCTGACGCTGGGCGTGCAGAAGCGTCTCAGCGGAGGGCTCGACGCGCAGTTCAGCTACAGCTACGCGAAGGCCTTGGACCAGGGTTCCGGCGTCTCGAGCGGCGGCGACAACTTCAGCCAGGGGCAGCGCACGGTCCAGGGGTTCTGGGATATCCACCTAGACCGCAGCTTGTCGGCGTTCGACATCCGCCATAACTTTTCTGCCAACTTCACCTACGAGCTGCCGTTCGGCCAGAACCTGACCGGGCTGACGGGCGTCGTGGGGAAGGGTTGGCGGGTCAACGGGATCCTGATGCTGTCGGACGGCTTTCCTCTGTCGGTGTCCGGCTCCACCCGCGAGGCGATAGACCGCATCGGCGATGGCGACGGACTGCGCGCGGATTTGGTGCCGGGCGGCGACAACAACCCGGTGCTGGGCGGCGTCGATCAGTATTTCGACCCGAGCCAGTTCGCGCCGACCACACCCGGCTACTTCGGCACGGCGGGGCGGAACACCCTGATTACGCCCGGCCTGGCCACCTTCGACCTGGGGCTCTCCAAGGCCTTCTCGACGTTCGGAAACGGGCGATCCCTGCAGTTCCGAGCGGAGATCTTCAACCTGTTCAACCGGGCGAACTTCGGCACCCCCAATACGAGCATCATCAATGCCAACGGGCAGCCAAACGCGACGGTCGGACAGATTAACAACACGCGCACGACCGCCCGGCAGATCCAACTGGGGCTGCGATTCGTGTTCTAGCGGACCGCGGCCAGGGCCGCGCTCCCCGACGCTCACTTGAGAACCCTGAAACTTGACACGATGAGTCAAGTTTCGGGTTCTCAAGGGTTCTAGCGCCGTGAGCCTGTCGAACGGCGATGCTCACGTGCGCGAGGCACGTCGCCCTGACAGTGTCAGGCAGGAACCGCTGGAGGTCTGTTATGCGTAGGGCGCTGTTCGTGCTGATCGGCTTTCTGCTCGTCGCCCCGCCAGGCGCTCTGGCCCAGTTGACGACGGGAACGATTTCGGGAACCGTCAAGGACGACAGCGGGGGTGTGCTCCCCGGGGTGACGGTGACACTACGGCACGTGGAGACGGGTGTCTCGCGGACGCTGGTGACGGAAGCGCACGGGCGGTACGAAGTGCCCAGCCTAGCGCTGGGCGCCTATGACGTGCGCGCCGAGCTGTCGGGGTTCCGGCCGATGGTGCGCAGCGGGATCCGCTTGACGGTGGGTCGCCACGCGGTGGTGGACTTCGTGCTGGCGATCGGGGCGCTGGACGAAGTCGTGACGGTGGTCCGCGAAGCCGCGCTGATCGAGACCACGAGCGCGACGGTCTCGAACTTGATCGATTCGCAACGCGTCGAGGAGTTGCCGCTCAACAACCGCGACCTGACGCAGCTCGTCTATCTACAACCCGGCGTCATGAAGGTCCCGCGGTCAGGCGGCTCGGCCGCCAGGGGCATGGGAGACACGATTACCGTGGCGGGCGCACGAGGCACGACAAATCTGTTCATGCTCGACGGCGTAGCCAACTCCGATCTCTCCGGCAACCCCCAGGGCGCGATGGGCGCCTATGTGGGCGCTGAGACGATTCAAGAATTTCAGATCATCACGAACAATTACTCGGCCGAGTACCGTAGCCAGCCAGGCGGCATCATCAGTGCCGTGACCAAGTCCGGGACCAATACCGTCCACGGGTCGGCGTTCTGGTCCCACCGCGGCAAAGAGCTGGACTCGCCCAACTACTTCGACGACCGGTTCGACGTCGAACAGCCTGACTTCACCCGTAATCAGTACGGCGGCTCGCTGGGAGGTCCGATTGTCCGAGACCGGACGTTCTTCTTCGCGAGCTTCGAGGGCCTGCGAGAGCGCCGTGGCCTGTCCAGTACGATCCGGGTACCGACCATGGAAGCGCGCCAAGGCATCTTGCCAGGTGGGGTGGTTGTGCCCGTGGCTCCGGCGGTCCGGCCGTATCTGGACTTCTATCCCGTGCCGGGCGACGGCAACACGATTGTAGATGATCTAGGAGACGGGACGGTGCAGGTTGCCGGTCCGGAGAATCGGCCGATCGATGGCGAGTACTTCCTCGGCAAGGTCGATCACTCGCTGAGTGGGGGCAGCCGGCTGGCGGCCACATACAACTACGACGCGGCGAGGCGACAGCACCTCGGCCTCCTGCAGCGCACCGGCACGGCCAGCTCCGGTACAGGCGACGGCGAAGGCGACGCCAGCACGAAGCACGTCGTCTCCATCAAACACACCAGCGTCTGGTCACCGACTCTCGTGAATGAGCTGAGTCTCGGGTACAGCAGCACCAAGCCCGAGGGGCAAATCCCTCTCAACCCGCTGGATTTCAGCGGTCTTGTCTTCCTGCCGCACAGAGAGCTCATGGGCGAGCTCTCTGTAAGTGGAGTCAGTTCGCTCGGTTTCCGCACGATCTTGGACGCGTCTGGACAGAAGATCTTTACCATCCAGAACGGGCTCTCGTGGACCCGCGGGGATCACTCCCTCCGTATAGGCGCGGAGGTCAACCCGATGCGCCTGCTGCAGCAGGGCTGCGCTCGGGGCTGTAATGGGATCTACACGTTCGACAGCCTCGAGGATTTCCTTCAGGCCGCGCCGTCGCGCTTCCAGGCGATGCTGCCCGAGGGAGACACGCCGACGCGCAATCTCAGCCAGCTGTTCTTCGGCGCGTACGCCCAGGACAACTGGAGCGTGCGTCCGGACCTGACGCTGAACCTGGGACTGCGCTATGAGTTCGTCACCGTGCCGAAGGAGAAGGATGGCAGGACGGCGAGCCTGCGGCATTACACGGATACGGAAGTCACAGTAGGCCCCCTGTTCGGGAATGCCACTGTGAAGAGCTTCAGCCCGCGCGTCGGATTCGCGTGGGCGCCTGGCTCGCGCAAGACGTCCGTGCGCGGCGGATTCGGCATCTACTACGAGCACCCGAGCCTCTATCACGCCCGGACGACGCTGCAGGAGCTGCCGCCGTTTACGCAGGTGGGATCGGTCAGGCAACGGGATATGCGTGTGCCGCTGCGCTTTCCGGACGCCTACACCACGCAGCTGGATCTGCTCAGCGCGGAAGTCAACGTGCGGAGCATGCAGTACGACATGAAGAACATGCACGGATACCGGTGGAGCCTGATGCTGCAGCGGGAGCTGCCCGCCCAGTGGGTTCTGTCGGTCGGGTACACCGGATCGACATACCGGAACCTGTTGATTCAGTCAATCGGCCATTTGAATAGGTGGGAGGGGTATCCGGAGCAGCCCGAAGGCCCGAAGTTCTTTCCGGAAGATGCTGAGCGCATCAACCCGGCGTGGGCCGACATGCGCCTCCAGCATCCGAGCGCGACCGCCGACTATCACGGCCTGACGCTGGGCGTGCAGAAGCGCCTCAGCCGGGGGTTCGACGCGCAGTTCAGCTACAGCTACTCCAAGGCCATGGACCAGGGGTCGGGCGTCACAAGCGGCGGCGATAACTTCTTCCAGGGCCAGCGCACGGTCCAGGGATTCTGGGACCTGCCCCTGGACCGTGGCCTGGCGGCCTTCGACATTCGCAACAACTTCACGGCCAACTTCACCTACGAGTTGCCGTTCGGGGAGAATCTGACAGGCATGGCGGGCGTCTTGGGAAAGGGTTGGCGGGTCAACGGCATCCTGATGCTGTCGGACGGCTTTCCTCTGTCGGTGTTTGGCGCCACGAGCGAGGCGGAAGACCGCGTCGGCGATGGCGACGGACTACGTGCCGACTTGGTCCCGGGCGGCGACAACAACCCGGTGCTGGGTGGCGTCGATCAGTATTTCGACCCGAGCCAGTTCGCCCCGACCACACCCGGCTACTTCGGCACGGCAGGGCGGAACACCCTGATTACGGCGGGCCTGGCCACCTTCGACCTCGGGCTCTCCAAGGCGTTCTCGATGTTTGGAGCGGGACGCGCCCTGCAGGTCCGCGCGGAGATCTTCAACCTGTTCAACCGCGCGAACTTCGGCAGTCCCGACACGAGCATCATTTTGTCTGATGGGCGGCCGAACGCCACGGTCGGACAGATCGATACCACGCGCACAACGGCCCGGCAGATTCAACTGGGGCTGCGGTTCGTGTTCTAAAAGCAGTGACGCAGCCGAAAACGAGGGCTGTCCCTATTTCTCTACTGTTTCCACTCAGGAGGCGCTTATGCAGGAACTGGTAAGAGATCTCGTGCAGCGCAACCTGTCCCGCCGCGGGTTCCTCAGCGGGATGCTCGCGGCGGGCTACAGTGCCGCCGCCGCTCGTTCAGCGCTCGCGTCCGTCTCACCGTTTGTCCAGGACAGCCCGCCGGGTGAATCACTCACACGGTCGATGACCGGAACAGGCGGGGAGCTGCTCGCCGAGCAGCTCATCGAAACGGGAGCGAGGTACTTTTTCGTCTCCAATGCCTCCGGCATGGGCCCCCTGTGCGACGCCTTGGTGACACGGCCCCAGATCCAGCTCATTCAGGCAACGCACGAAGGCCAGGTGGTGGCCATTGCCGACGGCTACGCCAAGGCGTCCGGCACGATCGGCTTCGGCATGTACAGCCGCGTCGGACTACCGCACTCCTCCGCGAACATGTACAACTCGATGAAGGACCGCACGTCGGTCGTGCTCCTGAGCGACCACGCGGACACGAACAGCGAGGGGCGCGACGGGCATGAAGACATCGATGACTGGCTCGAGCCGGTGAAGCAGTACACGAAGTGGCGGTGGATCGCGCACCAGTCGGAGCGCATCCCGGAATGGGTGCGCCAGGCGTGCAAGGTGTCGACGGTCATGCCCGGCGGCCCGTGCTATGTCCGCATCCCTCGCGATCTGATGTACCGAGACAACGTGACGGCAACGATCTTCAAAGGAGAAGCGTTCCGCATCCCGATGGAAGTCCGGCCTGATGTCGACGCGATCGAACAAGCGGCGCGCGTCATCTGGGAATCTTCGAGCCCCTTGCTGTTGGTCGGGCCGGAGGTCAGCCAATGTCACGGCCGCGCCGACGTCGTCAGGCTGGCCGAGCTGCTGGGGATTCCAGCCGTGCAGCACCGGAGCTACTACGCCGATTTCCCGACCTCGCATCCACTACATGTCGGCGAGCTCGGGGGTGGACGGCTCTTTCCGGAGAAGTACGACTGCCTCATCAACTTCGGTGCGCGCCCGGGGCGTGCGCCGTCGGGGACGTCATACATCCATGCGAGCATCGAACCGCTTGCGATTGGCCGTAACACGCCGCTGAGCGTCGGGTTGCTCGGAGACCTCGGACAGATCGCGCGCGACCTCGTGGAGGCGATCAAAAGCCTGGCGCCTGCCGGCAAGCTTCGAGCGGTCGCCGCGCAGCGGCTGGCGCTCGCGACCGCGTACACGACGAAAATGCGGGAGTCTCGCGTCGGGATGGCACGCCGATCCTCGGGCAGTCCCGTGCCCTGGCAGCGGCTCGTCGTCGAGCTCAATGATCAACTAGACCGAGACGCCGTCATCGTCGAGGAAGTCGGCACCGAAGCGAAGGTGCTCAACTTCTTCGACTTCGCCGATGACGCCAAGCTGAAGATCGGGCGCACCGAGGGTCGGTCCCTTGGTTGGGGCACGGGGGCGGCCGCCGGCGTGCAGCTCGCCCTGCCGAATCGCCAGGTCGTCAACCTTCAGGGGGACGGCGGCTTCCTGTTCGGGCAGACCGACTCGCTGTGGACGCACTCCCGATACGACCTGCCGATCATGACGGTGATTTTCAACAACCAGAGCTACGAAGAAGTGCGCTGGAACATCATGGGGAGGGACGGCGCGTCGGGTGAAGCCGGCCGCGACTACATCTCGTACCTCGGTGATCCGGACGTGGACTTCACCAAACTGGCGGCAGCCTACAACATCGACGGGGCGGTTGTGGAACATAGCGACGACCTCGGTCCGGCGATCGAGCGGGGCATCAAGATCATGCGCAACGGACGGCCATTCATGCTGGACGTGCGTACGCTCAACACCGGCGCCGGCGCAAAGGTGACGTGGTATCCGAAGTTTTCGCTCGCCCAGACGCGGGAGCGCACGGCGTGACCGGGGATGCGCTCAGACGAGTTGGCTGCGCGGGGCTGGTCGGGGCAGCGGCGACGGCCGTGGTCGCGGTCGCGCAGGTAGCGGCACTGCAAGGCCAGCCGGGTGACGACTTCACGGCATATCTTCCACCTGGCGACGGCAAGGCGCTCGTGACCCAGCAGTGTACTAGCTGCCATGACCTGCAAGGGGTGGTCAGGCTGCGTGCCGTCGCTGCGGAATGGGAAACGCTCGTGCTCGACATGGGCGCTCGCGGCGCACCCATTATGCTCGACGATGTCGACCCACTCGTGAAGTATCTGAGCACGGCATTCGGGCCTAACGCGCCGCCTTTCACCGACGCCAACGCGGCAACCAATGCCGACCTGACCAGGCTCCCGGGTGTGACGCCGCAAGCGGCGGGCCGCCTGATTGCCGCGCGCAGCGCCGGGCCGCTGACGTCGGTTGAGCAGGTCCGCACGGCGCTTGGACTCGACGCGTCCGCCTTCGAGAAGATCAAGTATTACCTGTATGTGAAGCCGGTCGAACCCGCAGGGAATCAGTAACGTGAATCCCCAAGCGTGAGCTTCGTGGTTCAAACGACGACCACACACGTAGACCCACACTACGTACTGAACTCTAACTAACGCGATCGTCGAAGCGGGCGCGCTTCTGACAGCCTCGCCGTGAAGATCTGGGGCATCTCGTACGTCAAGACGGCGTTCAGCCCCTTGTCCGACACGATTACCGCGTCGTGGGTCGGATCGAGGTCCAGCCCACGCGGCTTCTGCAGCATCCCGTTCGGGCCGCCAACCGTGTAGCGCGGCGGCGCCTCTCCATGATCATCGATGCTCCAGACGCCGACATAGCCGGCCTGTTGCACGACGAAAATGAGGCCGCCCTCGGGCCATATCCTCATGTTCCCGGGGTTGCCGAGCCGGGCCTTCGGTCCGCTGATCACCCGCTTTGGCTTCACGTTGCCCGTGGCCGTCCGGTCGAAGATTGCCAGCTGCGAGCCGCCGCCCTCGCCCGGCAGGCGCGCGCCCACCACCAGCAGGTTCCGGACATGATCGATCGCGACGGTTCCTGCGGCGGTGAACCCGGTGTTCGGCCCTCCCAGCACCCGTTTCGGCGCCACGTTGCCGTTGGCGGCCCGGTCGAACACGAGTACGTTGTCCCCTTCGGGCACGTAGATCTCGTTGTTGTAGGGATCGACGGCCAGGCGGTCCATCGCGGTCAACTGCGTGCGCGATCCCTGGATGACGCGGATGGGCGGCGCTTCGCCTCGCGCGGACCCCTTGAAGATCAGGATCGCCTGCCCGAACTGCTGCGGCACCACGATCTCATCGTGGATGGCGTCGTAGTCGATGCCATGCATCGTCCGGCCGAGCATCGTCTGCTGTCCTTCGATCGCCCCGTTCCGTGCTGCATTTCCGTCCGCCAGCCTGGCGAACACCGCAATTTGCGGATGCGCCACTCAATTGGGGACGAGGATCTCTTCTCGCTTCTCGTCGTAGGTCAGCGCACCGGGGTTGCCGATCATCAGCGAGGGCGCCGATTCCGGAGCGCTGCGGATGATCCGAAGCGGGGCGGTGTCTCCCTCTGCGGTGATCGGGTAGACCGTCGCGGTGTGGCCGCCGAAGTTCGCCACCCAGAGCTCGGCGTTCTTGAAATCCAGCGCCACGGCCGTGGGATTCGCCAGCTTCGTGTTCGGGCCCTTCAGGACGCGTTTTGGAGCAACGTCGCCGCTCGCGCTCGCATCGAACACGAGGATCGACGGCCCCATGTCGTTGGCCACGAACAGCTCCCGTTTCTCCGGATCGAACGCGATTCCGGTCGGCCAGTTGAGCTCGGTCTTCGGCCCCCGGATCGCGCGCAGGGGCTTGTCGTTGTCGCTGGCCGACAGGGCATGGACGGTGATGGACGGCTCCGCATGCGTCCCACTGCCGGGCACGGCGTATTCGCGGCCGAGCGGCCAGTTGGCCTTGTCACGTCCCTTGCCGGAGCCGGGGACACCCGTGCGGATCTCGCGGTCGGCTCGGCGCAGGGCGCGCGAGCCGTAGTTGGCGACGAAGAACACTTCGTCTTTCGGATCGATCGCGATCCCGTGGGGATCCGCTAGCCCCGTGTCATCCCCCTGCAGCAGACGGATCGGCGCATCATCCTTGTCGGCATCCTTGCGGAAGACCACCACGGTGGAGTCGTGCTGCGTCGTCAGGAACATCTCGCCACGCTTCTCGTCGACGGCGATGCCGAACGTCCCGTGGGGTGTGTGCAGCGCACGCTTCGGCTTGACGTCGCCGTCGCTGCCGGGCGAGAAGACCACGAGCGTGTCGACCGTGTCGTTGTTCGGCGCGTACACGTCGCCGCTCTTCTGGTCGATGTAGAGCCCCGACTGGAACTCGATGAGTGTGTTGTCACCCGCGATCGTCCGCTTCGGCGTGCTCGCTTCGGCATGCTCCGGCGTGTTCTCCAGCCTGTCGTAGGTGAGGATCTGGAACAGATTCTCGTCGGTCACGACCACCTCGTTGCGCGCCGGATCCACGGCGATCGCAGCGAAGCCTGGATATTTGTCCTGGACTTTCCGGTCCGGACTGCCGGCGAAGACCTCCGTCTCGTCCCCGAGCGGCAATCCGGCTCGGTCCTGCTGCACCGCGGCGGCGCGTTCGGCCCTCTGGACGGCGGCCGGCAGAAGACAGACCATGTTCTCGTCCAGATTCGGAAGCGGCTCAACCTTGACGAGACGCCCGTGCGTGTACGGCGCGGCGGCGTAGTACGGCGAATGCCCCGCCGAGAGCATCACGCCTGCCGTCACCCCGCCCGCCACCATCAGGCGAAGCCATGTACGCCCAACTCTGTGTGCTCGAGCCATGCCTCTCTTCTCCTGCCGTGTGACGCCAGCTAGAATTCGAACTTGATGCCGATTTGCATCTGCCTAGCCGTGCCAACGATGCTCGTGATCTCCCCGGCGCTCTCGACCCGACCCTGCGAGTTGAACACGGTGCTGTCCGGGAGCCCGAAATTTGCGCGGTTCAGCACGTTGAACACCTCGACGCGGAGCTGCGCACGGTACTTGGCGCCAAGAGTGAGATTCTTGATCATCGACACGTCCCACGTCGCGAAGCCCGCGCCTTCGAGAACGTTGCGCTCCACGTCGCCAAAGAAGCCGGCCTCCGGGAGGATGAACGCGTCGGGATTGAAGTACTGCGTCGTGCCACCCTGAATGACGCTGTCCTGGTCAGATCCGGGTACCCAGCTCGGGCGCTGGCCCGCGCCGCCCGAACGAGGACGCGCGCGGGCGCGGTCGAATGCGAGCTCCGGCGTGAACGGCACACCAGACCGCGCGGAGAAGATGCCCGACACCTGCCAGCCATTGACCAGCGCGGCGGCCAGCCCGCCCAGACCATCGGCCGTCGGCAAATCGTAGCTGTAGTTGAAGACGAAGTTGTGCCGGATGTCGAAATCCGACCGGC
This sequence comes from Luteitalea sp., assembly GCA_009377495.1. Lineage (GTDB taxonomy): Bacteria > Acidobacteriota > Vicinamibacteria > Vicinamibacterales > Vicinamibacteraceae > WHTT01. The sequence goes on along the minus strand of WHTZ01000071.1, from coordinate 15,482 downwards.
CGTAGTTGTCGGAGCGGTCATAGGCATACCGCGGCTGGAAGCTGTTCGAAAAATCGGAGCTCCCGATTGCCTGCGAACCCTCGTCGGTCGACTTCCCGAACGTGTAGGCGCCCTGAAACTGGAGACCATTGCTGAAACGCTTGCTCACGCCGGCAGTCAGGCCGTTGTACCAGGAATTCCCATCGGTCACCCGGATCCGGATGCTCTCGAAGCTCGGGTTCCGCCGCGGAGGGTCTTCTCCGTTCACGAGCGGGAAGAAGTAGCGGCCGTCCGGTAGGATCTCCGGAATTGAATGATTCGCCTCGACGTTGCGGATCTGATGGTAGCCACGCGAACCGATGTATCCCACCGTCACCACCATCTGAGGGAACACTTCACGCTGCAGCGTCACGTTGTACTGCAAGCGAAGCGGATTCTTCGGATCGAATTGGAACAGATCGAGCCGGTTCCGGACAACGAAGTCGCCGCCGAGCGGATCGGGGCCCGGCGGGTTCGCGATGTTGGCCTGCTCCATGTACGGCGGCGTCCGGTTGCCGTACGTGCGGTAGTAATTGCCGAGAATCGGCTCGTAAAAGTAGCCCCCGCCACCGCGCACCGACGTTCGGCCGTCCCCGAAAACATCCCACGCGAAACCGACGCGCGGCGCGACGTTTTTCAGCGACGGGTTATTGAACAGCGGATAGCCCAGCGTCGTCGTCGGATCCAGGGGGGTCGTCATGTGCGCCACGCGGTCCTGGGCCTCCGTCGGTTCGGTGATGAACTCGTACCGGACCCCGAGGTTCAGCGTCAAGCGCCCCGTAGCAGCGAAGTCGTCCTGCACGAAGAGACCGATGAGGCTCTGCCGCCACCGGCGGTCGGTCGTGCTCCCGGGGGTCGCCCCTTCGAAGGTGCCCGGCTGGTTCTGGAGGAAGTCTTCGAGCGAATCGAAGTCGTAACTGCCACCGTACTGGAACGACGCATCCTGGTCGTTGAGCCACGTCGTCCAGTTTACGCCCGCCTTGAAGGTGTGCGCCCCCCTCGTGTAGGTGAGCGTGTCGATCACCTGCCAGCTCCGGTAGTCGAAGAAGCTCGGCGTCTCACTGTCTGGCCCCAGCGCTGTGATGCCCGACACCGAGATGGCGCCGATCCGCGTGCCCGGGATGAAGTACAGCGAGGGATCGTCCTGGATGTGCATCAGGCTGATCGTCTCCTCGAACGGGCGGTTGAACGCCACGCGGAGCTCGTTGAGTAGCCTCGACGAAAAGATGCGCTGATACTCCCCGGTAACGAACTGACTATTGGTGTGCAGCTGATTCGCCCACAACCCGAGGCCGCCAGGTGTCGTCTGGGTTGCGTCGTCATAGACGTACCGGAACGACATCGAATCGCTATCCGAGAACGAGTGATCGACCTTGGCGACGACGTACGTTTCCCTGATCTCTTCGTCGAGCGTGTGAGTGAACAAACCCGTCTCGCCGGCTTCCTCGCCGTTCGGCAGCGGATAGAAGTCGAGGTACGGCTGGATCAGCGGGCTGATGTCGGCGCGCGCCCGTGTCGCGCGGCTCGGCACCCTGACGATCTGCGTCTGGGTCAGACCCTGGCGTAACCCCTCGTAGCTGCCGAAGAAGAACGTCCGGTCTCGCTTGATCGGTCCGCCGAGATATCCACCGAACTGATTCCGCGTGAACGGCGGCTTCGGCTCGTCGGGCGGGTCGAAATAGGTCTTGGCGTCGAGCGAATCGTTGCGATGGAACTCGAAGGCCGCGCCGTGGAGCGCGTTCGTCCCGGAGCGGGTGACGGCGCTCACGATGCCGCCGGCGCTGCGGCCGTGCTCGGCGCCGTAGCTGTTGATCAGGACTTGGAACTCGCGGACGGACTCAACGCCCAGCATACCGCCCGCGGCGCTGCCCGGCGATTGGTTACCCTGCGAGTTCACGTCCGTGCCGTCGAGCAGGAAGCTGATCTGGTTCGGCCGGGCGCCCGCGACCGCGACCTGCGTGCCCATACCCCGATCGACGGCCCTCGCGGTCGTCGGCGTCGAGAGCACCCCGGGCTGCAGCAGTGTGAGCTGCGAGAAGTCGCGCCCGTTGAGCGGCAGATCGCGAATCTGCTGCTGCTCGACGAGCCCGGTGACGCCTCCCTGCGTTGTATTCACCAGCGGCACCATCCCGGTGACGTTAATCCGTTCCTCGACCTGGCCAACCGTGAGCGAAGAATTGACGACGGCGCGCTGGCCGAGGCTGAGGGTCACACCTTCACGTACGTTCGTCTTGAACCCGGCAAGCTCCGCGGTGATCGTGTAGGTGCCGGGCTGCAGCGACTCCGCCTGGTAACGGCCTTCGACGTCGGTCACGAGAACGCGTTCGGTGCCGGTTTCGACCTGTCGAATCGTCACCGTCACGCCGGGGAGGGCCGCAGCGGTCTCATCGACGACCGTTCCTGAAATCGTTCCTCCGGTCGTCTGCGCGGTTGCAACCGCGGCCAGCATCGACCCGAGGCAGAACAGCACCCCGAAGCAAGCTCGTCTCATCGTCCTGGACTCCTGAAAGGTCTTACCTTTACTCCATCGAGCCCGTTCTGTCAACGCTGATTCATCTGCCCGCGCGGCCTAAAAGGCCGCGCGCTACAAACCCGCAACGAAATTCATCGTACGTAGCGCGGGGCCTTTAGGCCCCGAGTGGGTAGGGCTCTAGACCCACCGACCGCATGACGACTCGCCATGCGAGCGGTGCAAGCGCGTGGGTTCCACGGGCCACGCTCCGTACGCTGCCACGGCGCTACGCCGCGGCGACGAACTGCCCGTCGCGCATCGAATAGACTTTCGGGAAGTGTTCGACCGTCTTGGGATCGTGGCTCACGAGAATCACGGTCTTGCCGTAATCCTCCGCGAGACCGCGAAGCAATGTCGAAATCGCAGCCGCGTTGGTGCTATCGAGGTTGCCGGTCGGCTCGTCCGCCAGGATCAGTGCCGGATCGTTCGCGAGGGCCAGCGCAACGGCGACGCGCTGCTGCTCGCCGCCTGACAGTTCCTCCGGACGCTTCTCTCCCTTGGCAGCGAGGCCGACGAGGCTGAGGAGCGTCTGCGCACGCTCCCGGCACTCCGTGTCGGATACCCCCGCCATGACCATCGGTAGCTCGAGGTTCTCGATCGCCGTGATGCTCGGGATGAGGTTGAAGAACTGGAAGACGAAACCGACGTTCACCAGCCGATGCTTTTCGAGCATCCGCTCGCTCATCGACGTCAGATCGTCGTTGTCGATCTTGATCTGCCCGCTCGAGGGCCGGTCGACGCCGCCGAGCAGGTTCAAGAGCGTCGTCTTGCCGCACCCGCTCGGCCCCATGATGGCGGCGGCCGTGCCGGTCTCGATGGCCCAGTCGGTGTCGCGTAGGGCGTGCACCTCCTCGGGACCGATGCGATACCGCTTGCTGAGATCTTTTACCTCGACGCGGACGCCTCGGTGCTTGAAGAAGGACGCGGGAACCGTGGTCATGAGTCCATGTCTCCCCAAGATGGCGCGATCAGGCCCTTCGGACGATCTCGTGCGCGGTGCGTCGATACACATACCAGCTGAAGGCGGACGCGACGCCGATCAGCAGGACGATGAGCAGCAGCAGGACACTGCCCGTCAGCGGTGATGCGACAAGGTGCGTGGGCAGCAGCTGCACGACGGTTCTGATCTCCCGAAGCTTCCAAACGTAGTTGGCCAGACCGAAGCCGGCGAGCACAGCCGCCAGGGCCCCGATGATCAGTCCCAGGAGCGCCGGCGACAGCAGCGTCGCGACCACGAACCGCCACAGATGCCGGGGCGAGGCTCCCCGAATCCGGAGCAGGGCGAGCGTGCGCCGATCCTCCGCGTGGTTGGCCATGGCGATGGCCAAGATGGCGATCAGCGCCAGCAGGAGGCCTCCAACCAGGTAGATCCGCATGTTGGCGAGCGCGAGCGCGATGAACATGTCGGTGCCAACCTTGCCGACTTCATCCTCGAGATTGTGGATCTCGAGCGGCGGATAGGGCGACGCCCGGGCGAGCGCCTCCCCGAAGGCGTCGGCGTCCTGTTGCCCGTCCGTGGAGACGAGCATGATGATCCGTGGAATCAGCAGCTCCAGCCTGCCGATCTCCGGGTTCGCCGCGCCGCCAACCAGGTACGCATTACTGCTGAACAGATGGTTCAGGTAATCGACGCGCGCCTGCACGTACCCCTGGCGGTCGGTCACCGAGCGCGGCGGAATTCCCGGAAGGAACGCCACCGTGCCGGCGGCCGGTACCGAGAGCGCGCGGCGCTCGCTGTCCATGCCGAGCAGCACGTCCGTACCCGCCGAGAGCCGCCAGAAGTCCGAGACTGGCGGTGAGCTCGCCGTCGCTCCCTGGCTCACGCGGCCCATGATGTGCGCGAAATCGGCGTCGACGCCGACCTGCGGCTCGTGGTAGACGCTCTGCACATACGCGTCGTTGCTTCCCAGCAGATACAGTGGCACGCCTTTCAGACCATGCCCGGGTAGATAGAAGCTTGGAAGCAGTGTCTCGACGAGGTACGTCACGGACCGTACGCCCTCGACGTTGTTGAGCGCAGCCGTGAGTCGATCGACTTCCGGCTGCAGCGCGCGGAGCTGCGAGGCCGCGTCTCCCCTGAGGCGGTTGACGTCGGCCAGGTCTGGAGCGTTGTACAGCAGTTGCCAGTCGGTCCCGAGCTGCACGCGCGCGCCGCGCACCGCCTTGTCGGCGAACGACGGGCTCGTGATCGTCGGATACAGGCTCACGCCAGTCATCAGCGCCACGATCAGGAGGAACGCCATCGCGCGGTGCGGCTTCACCGAAATATGCCGGATGGCGAACCGGCCGAGGCGGCCGCCGATCGGGACGACGATCGGCGTCATCGCCCGCTGAATCCGCGCGCGCTTGGACGCGATCAGCGTCGCCACACCGTAGAGGAAGAGCGGCAGCCCCAGGAAGTCCAGGCCGCGATCGATCACGCGGACAACCGCGCTGTCGGTGAAGCCGGATAGCGTGAAATCGAACGTCCAGCCGAACAACACATAGCAGCCGAGGACGAGCGAGACGGCTTGCAACACGCCGAACGAGAGCGACGCCTGGCTGGCCTCAGAGGTCGAGACGCGAACCGACGCTTCGAGCGGCGAGATGTTCATCGCATAGGCGACCAGCCGGCGGCTGACGACAAGCGCGAGGAGGATCGAAATGGCGAGAAACCCGCCGAAGAGCAGCAGCTGCGAGGGCTGGGTCAGCACGTCCAGCGGGAGACGGCCGCCTTCGTAGATGTAGAGTGGCAGCGCGGATCCGATCGCGAGGCCGAGCGCGCCACCAAGCGCTCCCCCACTGACGATGGCAATCAGCAGCGCGCGACCCATGGCGCGGCCCGAGATGCCGCGGAGCCGCATCAGCCCGAGCCGCCGCCGCTCGTTGAGCATCAGCAGACCCGCGAGGTTGGCGCCCAGGACCCACGCCATCCACAGTAGCGGGAGCGCCACGAGGAGCGACAGGATGCCGACGAGTCGCGCGATATGCTCCATCCGGCCGAGGAGCACTTGCGTGGTGCTGTCGACGACGAACTGCCCGAACGAGCCTGGCGCCTTTTCCTTGCCGGTGGGCTCGCCCGGGTCGTGTACAAGCACGATGCGCGGTGTCGCGTCGTTGAAGGCGGCCTGTTCGGTGATCCCGAGCGCGGCGTCGCCGACCGCGTGGTTCAGCGCGGCGACGCGCTCGAGCGAGCCACCGATGTCCCAACCCGAGATGAGCTCCTCGCGGCGGAGTCGTCCGACGTAGACCATCTCCGGCTCGTACTCGGCGAGCTGCAGGTGCCCGCGGTCGACGGCGCCCCCACCCATGACTTCGAGCGGAATGATCCCGGTCGCCACCGCGTCAAAGCGCTCGATGATGTCGGGCTCGTGCGGCATCAGCAGGATGATGCCGATGTAAGGCACGTAGCTCACCGAGCCGGTCTGGTCCATGAGCCAGCGATTGAGCTCATCACGATCGAGGCGAATGACGCCGCGCAGCGGCGTGCGAAACAGCAGACGCGACTGCCCTTCCGATTGGACGCGCACCGAGAATTCCTGCGAGCCCTGCAGTGCCAGGAAGGCGCCGCCCATCGCGCGCTCCGGGCCGACGAGCGCGAGCACGGCCCCCTTCTGTTGCTCCCCACCAGCGCCGCGCTCCAGCGCAAACGAGAGCTGCGGTGGAAGGATGGACGTGTCGCTGGCCGCCAGCAGCGACATCCACGGCGCCGTCAGCGGCTTGCCGTCCACCTCGGTCTGCACCTCGCCACCCTCGGGAAATCGGGCGCGGAGGAACACGAGGCTCTCTACCCTCGTGATCCCGTGAACGCGTGCGACGGCGGCCGGCACCTCGTCCCGGCCGTTGATGCCGCCTTGTTGGTAAATCGCGAGGTCCCAGGGAATGCGCGACAGCTGATCCTCGACGTACACCTTCAGGGCATAGCGCGACGTGAGGTTGACCGTCGCCAGCAGCGCACTGACCAGAAACGTGACGAGGCCGAACGTGATGAACGCACGCGGCCCGAGGATGCGCAGAAGGCGCCGGCTTATGGACATGATCGCTGCTCGCTCGTCACGTCTGGCTTCGAGGTCATCTGGTCCCACGGCCTGCGTCTGTCGTCTGGGGCCGCGCCTCCGGATAGAAGGATTCGTACGTACCGGCCATGACCTTCTCGATATCGCCCCAGATGTAGCGCCAGGGATCGGCGGCGTAGCTGCTGTAGTCTCCCGGCATGTTCACGCCGGGCATGCCGGGCCGCCAGTCCTCCTGGAGCAGCTCGTCCGGATCGCCGTACCGCGACGCCAACGCGCGGACCTCGGGGTTGTCGAGACTCGTCATGCGCCCCTTGTCCGTGATCGTCACCCACTGGTTGGCGTTTCGCAGGCGCACGCGGTACGTCGTGAAATACGTGTGGGTGTGGAATCCGTGGTCGCGCGGAAGGTTGTACTGCTCGGTGAAGTCGAGGAGCTTCTGGGACTTCTCCCGTGAGCCGGGGTCGTGATGCAGCGTCACGCCGAGACCCCAGTGAAAGACGCCTGAACGATTGCGTTCAGGGGTTGCGGTGCCGTTCTCGAGGCCGGCCGGATTGCGGAACGCTTTCGGGTGCGTGCCCAGCGCGATCTCGTAGAGCCACCAGTAGCCCGGATGGTTCTCGTTATGGAACGGCAGCACCTTGTCGTTGATGTTCGGGTACTGCAGGAACTCCTTGAGCGTTTCGCCAAACAGCCCGCCGCCCTTGACGTCGCGAACGTAGCCGTCCTTCAACACGACTTCCCACTTCGGATAGTACCCGGTGTGGTTCGTCGTCCCGGCAATCGTGCCGTTTGCCAGCGCCATCGGCTCTCGCGGGAGCCATTCGTTCTGGAAGGCCGGGTAATCGATCGCGGAGTACCCGAAGCGACCGGTCGCCTGGTTCGGGAACATATACAGGTGGCCGCGCTGATACACGCCGCGGGCCCAGTTGTTCGCCATCTCGGGCGAGATGTCCGCGGTCAGGTTCGTGCCCTCGGGGTCGGTGATCTCGATCCGGTCGGTGTGGACGAGCGGTTCCATCGACTGGGCTTCGGCGAGCTGCCAGACGTCGCCGGGATACGTGCCGAGCTTGCCCATGACGTCCCAACGATTGTCGATCAGAAATAGGCCGAGAAACTTGGCTTCAGCGGGCCGCAGATATCGTCGCAGGCTCGTGCTGCCTCCCTTTCCCCAGTAGACGCCGCGGATCGTTGGGTGCTGCTCGAGATACTCGCGAATGGCGCGCCCGACGTTCTCCCCTCGCATCTGCTCGTAGATCACGCGCTGCTCGGGCGTCATCTCGCGGCTCGCAGGGAATAGCTCGTCATAGAGATCCGGGCGCCGCTCTTTCAGCCAGGCCTTGGCTTCTGCGGGGTCCGGAAAGTTGCGCTCGACCCAGTTGGCCGCCTCCATGTACCCCTGTTCGGAGGTGTAGGTGCGCCGCGCCTCTTGGTACGCAACCGCCTGGTCGCGCGGGATCCCCACCATCTCGTAGTCACGCTTCACGACGACCGTGACGCCGCGTTCCTCCATCGCTTTCGTGACGGCGTCCACGACCATGTCCTCGGCGGTGCTGGAGGCGACGAAGAGGACAGATTCCCCCTTCTCGATGATCCCGAGCCCGGCACCCTGAAGGCCGTGCCTCGCCCGCACGAGCGGCCGTACGTACGGCATGACGTCCTCGATTGACGACGGCGGCTCGAGATAGGATGGAAACCGCGGCGCCGGATACTCACCCGCGGGAGTGGCCTCGGCGGATTCGGTCTCGGACGCCGCGTCCGGCGATTCGGATCCTCCACAGCCGACGGCCAACACGGCGAGCAGGACCGAGGTCGCGGCCCTGCCCTTCCAACGCTCTCGCATGGTGATGTCCCTCATGGTTCAGACACTGGTAGACACGAGACGCTAGCGCGGTGCTGTCGGCATTGTCAAGAGCTTTGATGGTCAGACCTTTAGAAGGATGCGTTGAGGCCCCTCTCAATGCTACATGCAGAACGCCACATGCAGATTCAGGCCAACTCTTGCATGCTTCATCACGCGCCGTTTTGACCAGCCAGCCTGCTGAGTCTATACTACGCCGACATGCATAAAGGTCGGACCTTTATTGTACCTCAGAGACTTGGTGCGTCCATGACATCCACGCGGTGATGTCATGTCAATGGGAGCGTGAGCATCCATGAGCAGCGACGTCGAACACGCGCGCAGCCTCCACGCGTACGGCATCCGTCAGGCACGCGTACACTGGAACCTCTCACGGCCCGCTGTGTACGAGCGTGCCGTGTGCCGCGGCGAAGGTCTCATCTCTGACACCGGTCAGTTGGTCTGCCGCACCGCACCGCACACGGGGCGTTCGCCTCACGACAAGTTCATCGTGCGCGAGCCCTCGTCAGAAGAGGAGATCTGGTGGGGTGAGGTCAACCGGCCGATCGAGCGCGATTGCTTTGCCGCTGTCCGGCACGCCCTCGCGACGGCGCTCGAAGGCAAGGATCTTTTCGTGCAAGACTGCTACGCTGGAGCCGACCCGCGGTATCGACTGCGCGTACGGGTCATCGCCGAGCGCGCGTGGCACTGTCTGTTTGCCCGCCACCTCTTCTTGCCCGTCCTGAGCCAGGACGAGCTCGCGGCGTTCCTGCCAGAGCTCACCATCATGGCGGCGCCGGGCTTTGAGGCGGATCCCACGCTGCATCGCACGCGCTCCGGCGTCTGCATCCTGCTGAGCTTCGACGAGCGACTGGTGCTGATTGGAGGCACGAACTATGCCGGCGAGATCAAGAAGGCGGTCTTCACGGTGATGAACTATCTGTTGCCGAAGCAAGGTGTGCTCCCGATGCACTGCTCGGCCAATGTCGGCGAGCACGACGACGTGGCGATCTTCTTCGGCTTGTCAGGAACGGGAAAGACGACCCTTTCGAGCGATGCGGACCGACATCTGATTGGCGACGATGAGCACGCGTGGAGCGATGAAGGCATCTTCAACATCGAAGGCGGTTGCTACGCGAAGATGATCCGCTTGTCAGCGGAAGCGGAGCCGCAGATCCACCGCGCGACACACCGCTTTGGCACGCTGCTCGAGAACGTCACCATCGACCTGGTGACGCGCACGCTCGATCTCGACGATGATTCCACGACGGAGAACACGCGCGGCGCGTATCCGCTCGACTACATCGACAATGCCCGCTCGGGCGGCACCGCGGGCCACCCTCGGAACATCATCATGCTCGCGGCGGACGCGTTCGGCGTGCTGCCGCCCGTCGCACGCCTGACACCGGAGGGAGCCCTGTATCATTTCCTCTCCGGCTATACGGCCAAGGTCGCCGGCACCGAGCGCGGCGTGACCGAGCCACGCGCAACGTTCAGCACCTGCTTTGGCGCCCCCTTTCTACCACTGCGGCCCGAGGTCTACGCACGCGCGCTCGGGGAGCGCATTGCGCGGCACAGCGTCCGCGTCTGGCTGGTCAACACGGGTTGGATCGGCGGATCGTATGGGGTGGGCACACGCATGTCCATCGGACACACGCGCGCGATGCTGCGCGCCGTGCTCACCGGCGCTCTGGACGAGGTGAGCTATGAGACGGATGGCATCTTCAACCTCGCGGTGCCGACCCAGGTGCCAGGCGTGCCTGGCCACATCCTGAAGCCCCGCGACACCTGGCCGGACCAGGCCGCCTACGACACGCAGGCGACCACGCTTGCGCGGATGTTCGCCGAGAATTTCTCCGCGTTCGCCTCGTCCGTTTCTCCAGCCGTCGCTGCCGCCGGTCCCCGCCTTGGATGAAGGACCGCAGGGAGCGCGTGGACCGATGCTGGCTTGACTCCGCCACCTGACCCGTAGCAGGCTATGTGCACGCAATGGTAGGACCATATCGAATCGCCCGACCGCCGGCACTCCTGCCCGACGGGCGGCGTTCTTCGGGCAACCACCTTCCACAAGGAGCCGGGTATGTGTTCTCGATACGCGCGACTCGTCCTCGTTGGCTCGGTGCTGGCGGTCGGCACCGCCTGCCAGAACGATGCCGGCCAAACAACGCCAGAGACCGACAACGGTCAAGCCCCGCAGGCCGCCGGGATGAACGACTATCCCGCGCCCCGCTGGCCGTCGTACTTTCAGCCGCCCACGTCGATCGAGGATTTGATGCCCGCGGCACGGTCGCTGGTCCGCAACACCTCCGGCTTCCAAGGCAGGGGCATGGGCATCCTGCAGAGCGGGGAGGGCGTGCTCATCGTGGCGACCGCGGGAGCCGACCCGATGGTCGTCGAGGCCATCCAGACGGCGCTCGAGGAACGCAAGATCACCCCACACATCAAGTACACCCACGAGTTTCTGGGGCGGACCCCCGAGGAGGTTGAGCGCCGGGAGGCCGCCCAGCGCGAGGGGCGCAACATTGAGCACGCGGGCATCTATCAGGCCTCGTCCTGGATCACGGGTCAGTTCCCCGATCCCGAGGTACCGAAGAAGTGGCTGAAGGAGCGACGGCCGGATCTCTATGCCGAGCTGTTTCCTGCCGAGTCCGCGGGCGGCACTGCGCCTGCGGAGGCCAAGCCAGACATCGACCCCGAGACCGGCCAGCCTCGCACCGGGAACAGCAGCGATCGTGAGATTGTGGGCAAGGGCATCCAGGCGTATTTGACGTCGCACCCGGAGGTGCGCGGAGTGTTCTGGGGCAGCGGCGGCACGACCGGCCTGCGGCGGGCGCTCTATCCCATGCAGGACAAGTATCTCGGCACCTTTATCACCGACAACGTCTACACGCTCCAGAGCCAAATGTCGACGTATCCGGGCGACGTGTGGCAACTGGCCGAGGAACAGTTGCTCGAGCCGCTCGCCTACACGGACCGGGTCGAAATCACGGATCCGGAAGGGTCGAATCTCTGGGCCGATCTGACACCCGAACAGTCCGAAAAGTGGTCGCAGGGCGCCTACCAGCGCGGTCACCTGTACATGTTCCCGAACCAGGCGACCGGCCGGTTCGGCTACTCGTTCGTGAACTACCCGGGGTTCCAGCAGAAGTGGCTGCCGCGCGAGCCGATCGCGCGGATCAACGGCACGCTGGCGGGCACGCAGGGGCACGGCGGCTTCTTCCCGCGGTGGGAGATCACGTTCACCGACGGCTTCATTTCGGACGTCAAGGGGGGCGGCGCCCAGGGCGCGGCGCTGAAGGAGTTCCTCCAGTATCCAGGGCTGAGTGACCGGGTATTCCCGTACCACAAGGGCCCCGGGTTCTGGTACCTCTACGAGATCGCGTTCGGCTCACACCCGAAAGCCTTCCGTGCGCCGGGGCCACTGCTGGAGTCTGGCAACACGAGCCCGGAGCGGGCGCGCAGCGGCGTCATTCACTGGGGGCTGGGGATCCGAATGTGGCACGATCCCGATGCACCGACCGAGTCGAAAGTCTGGGCCGACTTTTCGAAGAAGCACAACACGCCGTTCGATCACGGCTGGCATACCCACACGTATTTCACCACGTACAAAGTCCGCCTGCGCAACGCAGACAAATGGGTCAGCCTGCTCGACAAGGGACGGATGACGACCCTCGATGATCCGGAGGTGCGCGCGCTGGCGTCCCGGTATGGCGATCCAGATTACATTCTCGCCGAAGACTGGATCCCCGAGGTGCCCGGAATCAATGCCCCCGGCGATTATCTGAAAGACTACGCGGCGAACCCTGGGGAGTACTCGCTGGAGGTGCTGAAGAAGGCCAACGCCGGCACGTACGAGCACTACTTCCCGGCGCGTGGCACGGCGCCGATTCCAACGACTCCACAATGAACACCGAGACCAGCGGGCCGGGCTCGTCGCAGGCCGAGTCGGCCCGTTACCTCCTCAAGCTGGCGAGCGGTCCGCTCGCGCTCGTTCTCGTCCTGCTGCTACCGATCGGCCTCTCATACGAGGGCCGCGTCAGCCTGGCGACGTTCACCTGCGCGGTCGTCTGGTGGATGACCCGACCGATGCCTTGGGCCATCGCGGCGCTGCTGCCGATGCTCGTCTTCCCCGCCGCGGGTGTGATGACGATTGGTGCAACCGCCGAGCTGTACGGCCACCCAATCTTCTTCTGGATCATGGGCACCGTGCTGGTCGGCTACGCGATCGAGAAACATGGGATCGCGCGCCGCTTCGCCCTGGGGTTTCTGGCGCTTCCCGGCATTGCCGGCCGGACCCGGCGTCTGACGCTGGCGTACATGCTGGTCACCGGGGTCATCTCGATGTTCGTGTCCGACACCGCGACGATCGCGATGGTGATCCCGATCGGCATGTCGCTCGTACGGCACATCGGCACACTGGTGGGCGTGGCGCCGGAAGAGAAAACGAACTTCGGCGCCTTCATGACGTTGGGAACGTTCTATGCCGCGCTCGCCGGCGGCACGGCGACGGTCGTCGGCATTCCCCACAACGCGATCACGGTGTCGCTGCTCGAGGAGTTCACCGGGCGCTCGCTCGGCTGGTTCGAGTGGATGGCGGCGGGCGTGCCGGTATTTCTCGCGCTGCTGGCCTGCTTCTACATTCTGTTGTGGCTCGTCGTACGCCCCGAGTTCACGCACGTGCCGAGCGGCGAAGCGTTCCTGCGCGCCGAGCGCGCAAAGCTGGGAACGATGACCGCCAACGAGCGGCGGGTGCTGTTCGTGTTCGCCATGATGGTGACGCTCTTCGTCCTGCCGACGATCGTGAGGCTGGCGCTGGGTGACACGCACGGCGTCACCGCTCGGGTCGAACGGGCGCTGCCGATCTGGGTCGTTCCGCCTGCCATCCTCGTTCTGCTCTTCACCATCCCGACCGCGGAGGGGGGCGGCAGCGCCCTGCTCGGGTGGAAGGAAGCGGAACAGCGAACGCCCTGGAACATCATGATCCTGGTGTTGGGCGCGGTCGCCATGACCGAGGCCCTGACGATGTTTGGGTTCGTCGAGTTCATGGGCGGGGTGGTAGGCGGCCTCGGTCTCGGCAAGACGGCGCTGCCGTACGCCGCAGGCTTCCTGGCCGCCGCGACGACGAACTTCATCTCGGGGACGGCGGCGGCGGCGCTCTACTGCAGCATCTTCATTCCGGCCTCGGTTGAGGCCGGGTTCAATCCCGCATCGATGGCGATCCTCATCGCGAACGTCGCGCTCGGTTTGGTCTTCCCCTGGGCCGGCGCGGCGGCCGCCACGACGTTCTCGGTCGGTGAAATCGACATGGGGCGCATGATCAGGATTGGGATCATCGCGACGGCGGTCTTAGCTGGGATCGCCGCCACGATCCACCTGCTGCTGTCTCCCTTCATCTGAGCAAGAGACGGACGTAGTTCTTTCTGTGGCGGTGTCTACCAGACGAACTTCAGGCCGAGCTGCACCTGCCGCGGCGTACCGATCGTGCTCGTGATGCGTCCCGCATCCGAGCGGTAGGTCCCGTCGGGATTGAAGATGGACGCCGTGGGGAAGTCAAAGTTCGCGCGGTTCAGGACGTTGAACACTTCCAAGCGGACCTGGAGGCTCCGCGAGCCGCCGAGCTGGAGGGCGCGCGACAGCATCACGTCCACGGTCGCGCTTCCCGGCCCGATGACCGAGTTACGCGGCGCGTTCCCGATGAAGCCGGCCGGCTGCAGGCAGAAAGCGGTCGGATCGAAGTACTGCTCTGGGCCGCCCAGTACAGGATTCGGGTCGGCGCCCGGGCAGACATCCGGATAATCCGGCGCGTCCGGCTGGCCACCGCGCTCGAGCCCACCGGTGTCGACGGAGAACGGCGAGCCCGACTTCAGGCGGATCAGCGTTCCGATGCTCCAGTCGCGGATCAGCGCCGCCGACACGCCCTCGCCGTCACGGCCGAATGGCGCGCTCCAGTTCAGGCTCGCCACGAGCGCGTGCCGCACGTCGAACGGCGACAGCCCTTTCTCTTTGACGAAGGGATACCGCGAGCCGCCGCTCTCGTTGCTGTAGTCGTTGCCGCCGATCGTCGACGCGCCGGTATCTTCCGACTTGCTCAGTGTGTAGGACACCTGCGTCTGCAGGGTCGCGGCGCGGCGCGTGAGCCCAACGGTCAGGCCGTTGTACCAAGAGTCCGCGTCGCTCACGCGCAGCCGCATGCGTCCGAAGTTCGGCTGCAGAAACGGCGCGCCGGGCGGCACGAACAGACGACCGTCCACCTCGATCGCCTCGCGGCCGTTGGTGTAGATCTGCCGGAAGAGGTTGTCCCCGCGGGTACCTGTGTAGCCGATTTCAATCGACGTTCGCTCCAGGATCTCCCGCTGCACGTTCATGTTCCACTTCACCATCGTCGGCTGCTCGGGCTCGTACTGAATGCCTTCGAGCTGCGCATTGCCCGCCAGGCGCTCGGCCTGCGTGAAATAGGCCTCTGGGAAATTGATCGGCGCCGAGGTCGTGCCCGTGATCCGGGACCGTTCGAAGAACGGAGGCACACGAGCCGCGGTGTTCTGCACGAAGTTCGTGTTCGCGGTAATCAGGTCGTAGAACAGCCCGGCGCCGCCGCGGACGGACGTCGTTCCCTTCCCGCCGACATCCCAGGCGAAGCCAACGCGCGGCGCGAAGTTCTTTGTCGACGGTTACTAATGGCCTCATCCGAGCCTCTCGCGTCCTCCTGTCGATTTATGGCTTAGACGACAGGTCTTTGCTGGTCGCCGGTCGCGAGAGGTTCCCCAATTTACTCTGCGTGTCTATTCCCGCCGGGCCATCTCTTGGACCCCGACGGACCGAGCGATGGCATCGGGCTGTCGCCCGTCATCGCTCGCTCTGGCCTTCGCCGTCTTCGCACCGGCTCGGCGTCCGCAGTCCCGCGCGTTCCGGTTCCAGCGCGGCGTGTCACGAGGCTATCGAGTTCGCATTCGCTACGGCCCGATGGGATTGCTAGCCCTGCACCGGCCAGGACGTTTACGTTCGAGCTTTCGCCTCGCCGAGTCACCTCCGTGAGGCGTCGAGTATTACTACGCGGGCATACAGCCAGTTCCCGCGACCGGACTTGCACCGGCAAGACACGCAGCATTATGGGCTGCGAACG